>JARLIQ010000024.1 GCA_031291645.1 Caulobacteraceae bacterium
CTCTGGCCGGCCGAGGCGAACAGCTTCTGCAGGTAGCGTGGCGAGATGCCGTCCTCGTTGGCCACCTGGCCGAGGGTCAGGTCCGGGTCGGACAGCAGGGTCTCGATGGTCTGGCAGATGCGGTGCAGGTGGGCGGCGCGGGCCGCCCCCGCCCCGCCGAGGGCCGCGGGCGAGCCCTCGGCCGAAAGGCTGGCGACCAGGAACTCGGTCAGGGCCAGCTCCACCGGGCGCAGCTGGTCGGAGGTCAGCTCGTCCAGGGTGTCGGCGGTGGCGCGCAGAAGGCCCGAGAAGACGTGGCCCAGCCCGCTGCGGCCCGGGATGCGGTCGACCTTGAGCGACAGGGGCGCGATCAGCCGGTGGTCCAGCGCCACCCGGGGCGCGGTGATGAACAGCAGGCGGAAGCGGCTGGCCAGCCTGAGGGCGGCGTTGACGCCGGTCGGGCCATAGACGATGTCGCCCGGCTCGAGCGCGGTCGTCGTGCGGCCGTCGGATAGGCTCGCCTCGCCCTGCAGCAGGACCACCAGCCAGACGGCGGCCGGCTGGTTCGGGTTGCGGCCGGAAATCTCCTGCGGGCTCGCCTGGACCACGGCGAACTCCATGCCCAGCGGCGAGACCAGGCAGGACACCGCGCCGTGGAACGGTTCGGCCTCGGGCGTCTCGATCAGCGGCAGGCGCAGCTTCGCCATCGCCTCGCGCCAGGCCTGCCGCCGCTCGGCGCGGGGGTGGCTGTCGGTCGAGAACTGCCAGGCCTTCATGGCTTCTGGCGATGACGATTTGGGCTCGGGCCGGTTCGGCGCCAGGCGATTCAGGATTTCAGCTTCCCATTCGGCGATCAGGCCGCGTCACGCGCGGCGGCGCCGACATCCTCCAACACCACGCTCGTCATGCCAAGTGAGCCGTATTCGATGCGGTCGTTGACGAACCGGACCGCGTCGCCGGGCCCGCGGGCCCCCAGGATGTACAGCAGCGGCCAGAGGTGCTCGGGCGTCGGCGCGGAGAGCTCGGCGTCGCGGCCCAGGCGCGCGAAGTCGATCACCCGCTGCGGCTCGTCCTTGGCTATGGCGTCGCGTATCTCGTCGTTGAACCGGGCGGCCCAGTCGAAGGCCGGCCCCATCTGTGCGTTCCAGGTCATGGTCCGCAGGTTGTGGACGATGTTGCCCGTGCCCATGATCAGCACGCCCTCGTCGCGCAGTGGCGCGAGCCGCCGGCCGATGTCGAACCGCTCGGCGGGGCTGAGGGTCACGTCCAGGCCGAGCTGGACCACCGGGATGTCGGCCTTGGGGAAGGCCTTGACCAGCACCGACCACGTGCCGTGGTCCAGGCCCCATTCGCCCTGGTCCATCGCCACCGGCCTCGGGGCCAGGAGATCGGCCACGCGCTGGGCCAGCGCCGGATCGCCGGGCGCGGGATACTGCATGTCGAACAGCGCCTTGGGGAAGGACGCGCCGAAGTCGTGGATGGTCTTCGGCCGCGCCATCGCCGTCACCGCGGTCGCGCGCGTCTCCCAGTGGGCGGAGACCGCCAGGATGGCCTTGGGCGCCGGAACGCCGGCGCCGATCTCGCCCCAGGCGCGGCTGGTCTGGTTGGTCTCCAGCGCGACCATCGGGCTGCCGTGGCCGAAGAAGACGACCGGCATGCGGGAAGACGTCGTCATCGGATCAGGCCGCCCGCACCGGCGCCACGACCGCGGCCTTGGGCTTTTGGCCATCCCAGGCCTGGCGGTAGCGGGTGACCAGCCAATGGTTGAACTGGCCCTGCGCGCCTTCCTGCCAGGAGTAGCGGCCGCGGATGGCGAAGCGCGAGCGCAGGCCGACCTGCACCAGGCTGTCGACGTGCATGTCCTGGGCGATGATCTTGCTGGCGCTGGTCATGATCATCTCGAGCCGGTGTTCGAACGCCGGGTCCTCCATGGCGCCCGGGGCGACCAGCACGCCGGTGTCCTGCTCCATGGTCTCGGGGCCGGTCGCGCGCAGGATCAGGTAGATCACCAGGTCGCTGCTCAGCACCAGCGACAGGGTCGGCGGCACGTTGGCGAAGGTGACCCGGTTGCGGTCGGTCTCGGTCAGGTTCGGGAAGACCGGCAGCACCGCCTTCTGGGTCGGGTTGAAGCTGGGGTCCGGGTGCAGGGCGCCGTTGAAGCGCAGGAAGCCCGCGTCCTTGGGGTCGGCGTCCGGGAAGACGGCCAGTTCGCTGGGGATGAAGTCGTGCAGCGGCCCCTGGTGCAGCTTGGAGGCGTGGTAGCCGTCGTTGTTGTTCTCGAACATCACCTTCCAGTTCCAGGCGAACTGGCCGGTCATCGGCGGCGGGCCTTCGGCGTTGGCGATGTCGTAGCCGGCGATGGCGTCGGCGACCTTGACCAGCCGCGGCGCCAGCGGGGCGGCGTCCTGGTCGAAGTTGATGAAGATGAAGCCCATCCAGATCTCGACCTTGAACTCCGGCAGGCGGACGTTCTTCTTGTCGAAATCGCAGGTCCGCTCCATCGCCGGCGCATTCACCAGGTGGCCGTCCAGGCCATAGACCCAGTGGTGGTAGGGGCAGACGAAGCCGCGGGTGTTGCCCTTGCCCTCCGCGACCAGCATGGCGCGGTGCTGGCAGACCGAGGACATGGCCCGGATCACCCCGTCGCGGGCGCGGGCCACCACGATCGGCTCGCCGATGATCTGGGTGGTGAAGTAGTCGCCGGGCTCCTTCACCCACTCGGCGCGGCCCACGCAGAGCCATTCGTGGTTGAACAGGGCTTCCTTCTCGAACTCGTAGAAGCCGGCGTCGGTGTAGCAGGCGGGCGGCAGGGTCTCGGCCGCCTCAAGCCCGAGGACGGACGTGTCCAGGCTGTCGAAGAAGGCGTCCGTCAGGATTTCGGCGGGCATGGCGATCATCCTCGATCACTAGATCGGCTGGAGCGAAAGGTTGGATTGAGGCTAATCTCGATCAACTCGGGCCGTCTTGCTTTAGCGCGCACCAACAGTTGCCTAGCGACTGGCGGCCCGTGCGAACGCCGCATCCGCAGGCGCCGTTGATTTCGCGGAAGGCGTTGGCTGGCTCAGCCGGCCAGGACCCGCCAGGCCAGGCCCAGTATGACGCCGCTGATAAGCAGACACACGCCCGCCACCACCGCGGCGGTCGCGTTCAGCCTCGACATGGCGACGCATTCCTCCGCGGAACGCACACGCCTTACGCCACCTGCGATCCTCATGGTCCGCCTCTCCGATCGGGGGACTTCGGACGAAAGTCTGTGCCCAGGCGGGACGGCGGTCAAGCGTCCGTCTGAGGCGCTCCCCGCGCGATATGGACACCTGTCCGGATGGCCGGCGAAGGGCCTCAGCCGCGCTTGAGCCGCAGCAGTTCGATGTCCGTGTCGTCGCTGCGCGCGGCGGCGTAGACGATGGCGCCGGTGCGGGGATCGACAGCGAATCCGTCGTCGAAGGCGTAGCGCGGCGCGGCGGCCAGCAGCCT
Organism: Caulobacteraceae bacterium; assembly: GCA_031291645.1. Taxonomy (GTDB): domain Bacteria; phylum Pseudomonadota; class Alphaproteobacteria; order Caulobacterales; family Caulobacteraceae; genus Poindextera. The sequence goes on from JARLIQ010000024.1 coordinate 3,454, forward strand.
GGCCGGACCGCCGGCGATCGGCTGGCTCATGATGTGCGGCGGATCGCCGAACGGGTCGTCCACATAGGCGATGGAATCGCCGGCCACGGTCCACTGGTTGGAGAAGGCCGGGCGCGGCAGGTCGGTGATGCGGCGCGGCGTCCCGTCGATCCGCCAGACCCCCGGCGCATCCGTACGCACGCCGTAGAGCGCCCCGTCCCTGGCCTGGACGCTGAGCCAGCCGGGGCCCGAGACGGGCGTCAGCCGGTCGGGGTGGTCGAGGTCGGCGCGCCACACCCGCCAGCCGCGCTCGTCGCGCCCGGCGAAGATCACCGCCCGGCCGTCGGCGCTCCAGGTCGGCACGCTGATCTCGCTGCCCGCGAAGGGCGCGGAGGCGACGTCCTCGCCGGCGATGCTGACGACGCGGATGACGAAGCGGCCGCCCGAGCCGATCGGGAAGGCCAGCCGCGTTCCGTCCGGCGAGAAGCTCGGGCCGTCCAGATAGGCGCCCGGCGGGGTGCGGATCAGCTCGCGCATCGCCTCCCCCGGCCGCTGGATCCAGATCCCGGCCTCCCCTGCGCGCAGGGCGACCATCGCCAGCGTCCCGTCCGGCCCGAAGGCCGGCGCGCCGTCCACCGCCTTGGCCGGGTCCAGGATCTGCGGCTCGCCGCCCGGCGTCTTGGGCGGCGAAGCCAGGTTGAACACCTCGGTGTTGACCTCGACGGCGACCATCCCCTTCGGCCCGGTCGCGACCCGGCCCATCTGCAGCGGGCCGGACATCAGGTGGGTGGGCCGCCCGCCATTGGCCGGAAAGGCCCAGATCACGTTGTCGCCGTCGACCCGCCCGGACAACAGCACGGATCGGGAATCTGCCGTCCAGCCGCCGGGACTGAGATCCGGGTCCTTGGCGATCACCCGCTCGTGGCCGGACGCCAGGTCGCGGATCACCATCGGGCTGACGAGCTCGGTCAGGGTCCGCTCGAAGCTCATCATCCGGCCGTTCGGCGACAGGCCGATGGAGTGGTCGCCGAGGCTGCCCGCCGGCGGGTGGGTCACGTCGGCCCGCCGGCCGGTGGCCAGGTCCAGGCTGACGATCCGGTCGCTCGCCTCCGGCCCCGGGCGGTCGATGAAGAACAGGGTCTCGCCCGCGTGCGCCCAGATCACCTGCGAGCGCTCGTCGGTCTGGCAACGGCCGACCTCGCGGGCCGAGCCGGCCGGCGCGGGCGTGACCATGATCCGGCAGGGCTGGCCAGGCTGGCTGAGCACATAGGCGACGCGCCCGCCATCGGGCGACCAGGTCGGCGAGATATGGTCGCCCGGCTCGTCGGTCAGCCTGACCGGCTCGCCGCCGGCCAAGGCGCGCAGGAAGATCTGGCGGGTCAGGACGTCGGGTCCGGCCGAATAGGCGATCATCCGCCCGTCCGGCGAGATGGCGGGGTGCCGCTCGATCAGCGGCGTGGCGATCAGCATCCGGGCGCTGGCCACCGTCCACAGCCGGGGTCCGAGCATGGTCCTGGCCAGAAAGCCGCCGCCGACCGCTCCGATCAGCACCGCCAGCACCCCAGCCGACCATGACAGCGCCAGCCGCCGCCGTTCCGCCGCCCGCGCCGCCGACGGCCGGGCCGAGGCGCCGGCCAGCCGGTATCCCACCCGCGCGACCGTATCGATGACCAGGGCGTCCTCGCCGAGCGCGGCGGCGAGCTTGCGCAACTGGCCGATGCAGCGGTTGATCGCGTCCTCGCCGACGATGCGGCCACGCCAGCACAGGGCGACCAACTCGTCGCGCGAGACCACCTGGCCGGGACGGCGCGCCAGGGCCACCAGCACCTGCATCACGCGCGGCTCCAGCGTCTCGTGGCGCTCGCCCAGCCGAACCTCGCGCTCGGACGGACGCACCAGCACGGAACCGAGCGAAAAATCGGGCTCGCGGGCCAGATCGATCGGCTTCAACGCCTCTTGCGGGCCTCCGATCTCATTCATCGGCGATTCATCGGCAAAATCTCGCCGTCCGGGTCTTTCGGCCGAGCCCGTGAGATCGTGAAATGGCGCGCGTCGACTGAGATTCCCGCGCCGGCGGGAAACGTCGGGGAAAGTTCGCCATGCCTCGCTCACGGCCGCCGATGGCGGCCGCCGTCAAATGCGTCTCGAAGACCGGGGCCGCGGGTTCGGGCGCCATCACGCTCGCGCTCTTGCGCGCCGATCCCGATCGACCGCGCACAACCGGAGCGAGTATGCCGCAACCCAACTCGCGGCAAGTCGGGGGGCGTAGCGGCGGGCGCGGCGGCGTAGCGTCCAGGTCAGAGACGAGAGGCGCGCCATGAGCAACACCCAGCAGACGATCGAGAAGCTCGTCGCCACGGCCGGCGAGGAGTTCCGCCGCTATGGCTATGGCGGGACGGACGTCAACCGGATCGCCCGGCGTTCGGGCATGGCCCCGACCACCTTCTACCGCTGCTTCAAGGACAAGCTGGACATCTTCCTGGCCGTCTATCAGGCCTGGGCCGCGCGCGAGAAGCTGTTGATGCGCGTACTGATGACGCTGCAGGCGGAGGACGGCGAGCTGGTGGAGGCCTGCGTCAAGCACCACCGCGACCACCTGCCGTTCCGCCGCAGCGTGCGCCAACTCGGCTACGACGAGCCGCGGGTGCGCCAGGCGCGGGCGCAGACCCGGCTGGAGACCATCGCCGAGATCCGCGCCTGGCGCGGCGACCGGGTGGCGGACGACGGGCGCATGGCCTCGGACCTGATCCAGCTCGAGCGGCTGAGCGAGGCGCTGGCCGAGGGCGAGTTCGCCGACATGGGCCTGGACGACGCGCAGGCCCGGCGCGACCTGGCCGCGGTCCTGCGGCGCTTCAGGCCCGCGGCGACGCGCAAGGCGGTCGTTCCGCAGAACGACGCGCTTCCGGCCGAAGCGGCGCTCTCGGCCTGACCGGACGGCGCAGCCAACCCCCATTCCGCCCTCTTCCCCCGATCTCGATGCGCACGCCGCCGAGAGGCGCGTCACCCGGTCTATCTGGCTGCTCCTGCGTGGCATTTCCAGGGCCTGGGCGGGTGAAGCCCCACCAAATCGGGCGGGCGGGTCAGTCGGCCTACGGACGATCCAGCCGCTGCCGCGCGGACAGGCGCTTGGGCGCCCGCCGATTTTGCTCTAACAGACGCCCCAACCCAGAACCGTGGAGGATGTCATGACCCGCAGAGCCGCCATTGTCGCGCCCGTCAGAACCGGCGTCGGCAAGTTCCTCGGTGCGCTGCAGGGCGTGCCGGTCGAGAGCCTGGCCGCCGAGGTGGTCAAGGCGGTGGTCGAGCGCAGCGGCGTCGATCCGGCGCGGATCGAGGACGTGGTCTTCGCCCAGAGCTACATGAACGGCGAGACGCCCTGCACCGGACGCTGGGCCGCGCTGCAGGCGGGCCTGCCGATCGAGGTGCCCGGGCTGCAGCTCGACCGGCGCTGCGGCGGCGGCCTCCAGGCCGTGGCGACCGCGGCGATGATGGTGCAGACCGGCGCGGCGGACGTGGTCATCGCCGGCGGCGTGGAGAGCATGAGCCGGGTCGAATACTACACCACCGACATGCGCACCGGCGCGCGAGCCGGCTCGGTCACCCTGCACGACCGCCTGGAGCGCGGGCGCGAGCGCAGCCAGCCGGTCGAGCGCTTCGGCCACATCAGCGGCATGATCGAGACCGCCGAGAACCTGGCGCGCGAATACCAGATCAGCCGCGAGGACGCCGACGCCTTCTCGGCCGAGAGCCATCGCCGGGCCACCGCCGCCTGGGCCGAGGGCCGCTTCGCCGACGAACTGGTCCCGGTGACGATCCCGCAGCGCAAGGGCGATCCGGTGGTGTTCGCCAGCGACGAAGGGGTGCGGTCCGACGCGACCGCCGCCTCGCTCGGCGCCCTGCGGCCGATCATGAAGAACGGGGTGGTGACCGCCGGCAACGCCAGCCAGCAGAACGACGCGGCCGCGGCCTGCCTGGTCGTCGCCGAGGACAAGCTGGAGGAACTGGGCCTGGAGCCGCTGGGCTTCATGGTCGGCTGGGCCGCGGCGGGCTGCGAGCCGGGCCTGATGGGCATCGGCCCGGTGCCGGCCGTCGCGCGCCTGTTCGCCCGCACGGGCCTGTCGTGGAACGACATCGACCTTGTGGAGCTGAACGAGGCCTTCGCCTGCCAGGTGCTGGCGGTGCTGAAGGGCTGGGGCTGGGACGACCGCGAGCGGCTGAACGTCAACGGCTCGGGCATCTCGCTCGGCCACCCCATCGCCGCGACCGGGGGACGCATCCTGGCCACCCTGCTGCGCGAGATGCAGCGGCGCAACGCCCGCTACGGCCTGGAGACCATGTGCGTGGGCGGCGGCCAGGGCGTGGCGGCGATCTTCGAGCGGGCCTGACCGGCCGGAACAGACGTCCGTCCGCTGAAAAGCGGCCAACGCCGCCCCCCTCCCCTGCGTCACCCTATTGCGCCCGCGGCGCGGCGATGAAATGCACGGTTCGGGGGGACGGCCGGCAGGCGGTCGTACGGGCGCGAGACCTTGGCCAGCATAGCCACATCCGAGGAGCCGGCGGTCAACCGCGGCATGATCACCATCTCGATCATGCTCGCCACGATCATGACCGCGCTGGACACCACCATCGCCAACGTGGCGCTACCGCACATGGCCGGGTCGGTGTCCGCCTCCGCCGACCAGATCACCTGGGTCCTGACTTCGTACATCATCGCCACGGCGATCATGACCCCGATGACCGGCTGGCTGGCCGGGCGGCTGGGCCGCAAGCGCGTGTTCATGATCTCGATCATCGGCTTCACCGTCGCCTCGGCGCTGTGCGGCGCGGCCCAGAGCCTGCCCGAGATCGTGATCTTCCGCGTCCTGCAGGGCGTGTTCGGCGCCTCCATGATGCCGCTGTCCCAGGCCGTGATGCTCGACACCTACCCGATCGAGGAGCGCGGACCGGCGATGGCGGTCTGGGGCATGGGGGTGATGGTCGCCCCGATCGTCGGGCCGGTGCTCGGCGGCTGGCTGACCGACGACTTCTCCTGGCGCTGGGTGTTCTACATCAACCTGCCGGTGGGCGTCCTGTGCCTGCTGGGCGTGATGACCTTCATCCCCGACGACCGCAGCACCCTGCGGCTGCCGTTCGACGTCATGGGATTCGCCCTGCTCAGCATCACCCTGGCGGCCTTCCAGCTGTTCCTCGACCGCGGGCAGAACGACGACTGGTTCCATTCGACCGAGATCGTGGTCGAGGCCTCGGTGGCCGCCGTGGCCCTGATCCTGTTCGTCATCCACACCGCGACGGCCGAGCGGCCGTTCCTGCCGGTGGCGCTGCTGGGCGACCGCAACTTCGTCACGGCGACCGCGCTCGGCTTCGCCGTCGGCCTCCTGGTCTTCTCCGTCCTGGCCCTGCTGCCGCCGATGCTCGAGACCCTGCTGGGCTATCCGGTGATCACCACCGGCCTGGTCACCGCCCCCCGCGGGGTGGGCAGCCTGATCTCGATGTTCTTCGTCGGGCGGCTGGTCGGGCGGGTCGACACCCGGCTGATCATCATGACCGGCCTTGTGATGTTCGCCATCGCCTTCTTCGGCATGAGCCGGTTCTCGCTGCAGATGAGCTCATCCGCCATCGTCACCACCGGCTTCATCCAGGGGCTGGGCACCGGGCTGGTGTTCATGCCGATGACCACCCTGGCCTTCGCGACCTTGAGCCCGGCGCTGCGGGCGGACGGCACGGGGGTATTCACCCTGGTGCGCAACCTGGGCAACAGCGCCGGCATCTCGATCATGCAGGCCCTGTTCACCACCAACGTCCAGGTGGTCCACGCGCGGCTGGTGGAGCGGCTGAGGCTGGACAATCCGCTGGCCCGGCCGCCCTACCTGCCCGCGCCCTTCGACCTGACCACCAACAGCGGGATCGCCGCCCTGGAGGGCGAGGTCACGCGGCAGGCCTCGATGGTGGCCTATATCGACGTCTTCTACCTGATGTTCCTGACCACGGTGGTGATGATCCCCCTGGTCATGCTGCTCGAAAAGCCGCGCGACCAGATCCCGAGCGAGGAGACCCTGCTGGCCGATTAGCGCTCGAACACGAGCAGCGTCGAGGTGGCGGTGGCGTAGAGCCGGCCGGAGGCGTCGGTGATCCGCCCCTCGGCGAAGCCGGTGCGGCGGCCCAGGCTGACCACCCGGCCCTCGGCGCGCACGGGGCCGGTGTCCTCGGTCATGGCGCGGTGGTAGGCGACCTTCAGCTCCAGCGTGGTGTAGCCCTGGTCGGGGCCGAGCCGGGAGTGCACGGCGCAGCCGACCGCCGAGTCCAGCAGGGTCGCGGCGTAGCCGCCGTGCACCGTGCCGATCGGGTTGTAGACGTGGCGGCCGGGGACGCCCTCGAACACCACCCGGCCCTCCTGCAGCTCCACCATTCTGAAGCCGACCGTGTGGCCGATGCCCTTGGGCTCGGCGCCCTCGCCGAGCGCCGCCCGCAGCTGTTCGAGGCCGGACAGGCGCTGGGGCGCCGGCGGGGACTGCGCGGTCTCGCTCACGCGTCGGCGTCCAGGCCGAGGCGGCGCAGGATCGCGGTGCGCGAGGCCAGGAGGATGCGGTCCGACTGGGCCGGGTCGGCGACCGAACGGGCCAGGGACACCGCCCCGACCATCTCGGACAAGAGGGCGCTCGCCGCCGCGGGCGCGTCCGGCCAGCCGATGTCGCCGAGCAGGCCGGCCAGCCGGTCGGTCAGCCGCTGGACGCCCTCGCCGAACGCCAAGCGGGCCGGTTCGGGCAGCCGCGGCAGGTCCGTCGCCAGCGCCGCCAGCGGGCACCCGGCCGCGCGGCCGTCGCGGTGCCGGCGCGAAACATAGGATTTCACGTAGTCCCTAAGGCCCTTGGCGGCCGGCTTGCCTTCCGTGGCGTCGCGATAGAGCCGGCTCGCGTCGACGAACATCGCCTTGATGGCCTCGGCGACCAGCTCGTCCTTGGAGGCGAAGTGGGCGTAGAAGCCGCCGTGCGTCAGCCCGGCCTCCGCCATGACGGCGGCGACCCCGACGCGGTCGGGTCCCTCGGCGCGGATCGTGCGCGCCGCCGCCTCCAACACCTTCTCGCGCGTCCTCTGCTTATGTTCTTCGTCGTAGCGCATGGCTGGCCCATCCTTTATATGACGAATATAAGATAAAGTGGCCGGCGAGCAAGCACTCCTGGCAAGCGCTTCGCGCGCCCCCGCCCTTGCCTTGACGCCGCCGGCGCCGCAGCCTCGCGCTACCGCCGCCGCGAGGTCCGCCCCATGAGCCCGTCCGACACCGTCCGCGCCTTCATCGCCGCATGGGAGGCGCGTTCGATCGACGCCATCCTGGCGCTGATGACGCCCGACGCGCGCTATCTCAACGTCGGCCTGCCCGAGGCCGTGGGACACGAGGCGATCCGCGCCATGCTGACCCCCTTCCTGGCCGGCGCGACCGCCGTCCGCTGGACGGTCCGCCACCTCGCCGAGACGGCGGACGGCGCGGTGCTGACCGAGCGCGTCGACGTGTTCGAGATGGGCCCGCGGACGGTGACCATCCCGGTGATGGGGGTGTTCGAATTCAGCGACGGCAAGATCGCCGCCTGGCGGGACTATTTCGACGTGCCCGCCTTCCAGCGCCAGCTCGCCTGACGCGTCAGGCGGCCGCCGCGCGGGCCGTTTCCGCGCCGTCCAGCGCCGCCTCGATCGCGGCGAACAGGGCCGCCAGCTCGATCGGCTTGCCGACGAAGCCGTCCATGCCCTCGGCGGCGTACTCGGCCGTCTGGTGGGCCATGGCGTTGGCGGTCAGGGCGACGATCGGCGTGCGCGCCCGGCCCAGCGCCGCCTCGCGCCGGCGGATCTCCCGGGTGGCCGCGACCCCGTCCATCACCGGCATCTGCACGTCCATCAGGATGAGCGCCCATTCGCCGTCCTCCCAGGCCGCCAGCGCCTCCTCGCCGTTCTCGACCAGGGTGGGCTCGACGCCGATCTGGGCCAGCAGGGTCCGCAGCACCAGCTGGTTGACCGGATTGTCCTCGGCGGCCAGCACGCGCAGCCCGTCGCGCGCGGCGGGGGCGGCGGCCTGGTCCTGCGGCGCGGCGGGCGCGGCCGAGATCCGGGCCAGGGGCAGGATCACGGTGAAGCGCGAGCCCTTGCCGTATTCGCTTTCCACCTTGATCCGCCCGCCCATCAGCTCGGTCAGCTCGCGGCAGATCGCCAGCCCCAGGCCGGTTCCGCCATGCCGGCGGGTGGTCGAGGCGTCGACCTGGGTGAACTTGGTGAACAGGGCGCCCAGCTTGTCGGCCGGAACGCCCGCCCCGGTGTCGGAAACCACCACGCGCAGCGCCTCGCCGTCATGGTCGATGGCCAGCGACACCTGGCCCTTCTGGGTGAACTTCACCGCGTTGGAGACCAGGTTGTAGAGGATCTGGCGCAGCCGGGTGGGATCGCCCTGGTAGGCGCCCAGCGCGGCCGGCGCGATCTCGCTGACGTAGGTCAGGCCCTTCCCGGCGGCCAGGGGCCCGAACGCGGCCCCCACCCCGGCCGCCACCGGCTCGAGGTCGAAGGCGATCGATTCCAGCTCCAGCTTGCCGGCCTCGATCTTCGACAGGTCCAGGACGTCGTTGAGGATGGCCAGCAGGACCTCGCCCGAGCTGCGGATCACCGCCAGCCGGTCGCGCTGGACCTCGGACAGGCCGTCGGCCTCCATCGCCTGGGCCATGCCGAGCACGCCGTTCAGGGGCGTGCGGATCTCGTGGCTCATGGTCGCCAGGAAGATGCTCTTGGCGGCGTTGGCGGCGGCGGCCTCGGCTTCTTTGGCGCGGGCGATGGCCAGGGCCTCGGCGGTGCGCCGCTCGGTGCGGTCGCTGCCCACGCCGTGGTCGAGGACGTAGCCGAAGAAGGCGAACACCGCGAACAGGGCGAAGATCGCCTCCGGCCACTCACGCAGGTGCGTGCCGACCAGGGTTCCGACCAGCGCCATGATCACCAGCCCGACCATGGCCGCGCCGCCGACCAGGCGCGAGATGACGAACTCGGTGGTGCAGCTGACCGCGATGGCGCCCATCATCGCCACGCCCGCGATCATCGACAGGTGTCCGCCGTGGCCCACGAGGGCGACCGGCCAGACGCAGTAGACCAGGGTGTAGACCAGGGTGTCGGCGGCGATCACCGCCTCGACCCGGCGACGGCGGTCCGGGTCGGCGGGGGGACGGCGGCAGAGACGCCAGCAGATCAGCCGGTCGAGCCCGGTCAGCACCGCGACCGTCACGAACCAGCCGACCGCCGGCCAGATCCCCAGCCAGAGCGCGCCGCCGGTCGCCGCGGTCGCCGACATCACCACCATCAGCGGCGTGTCGGGCAGCCGCATCCGATAGAGCCGCAAGAGGGAATCCGGCTTCGGTTCGACGAGGCTGGCTGACCCTGGGACGTCGGCGGCGGACATGCCGCCACCTTTTCACCGGCAATGGTTGACGCCCGGTTCCCGCCAGGGCCTAGGCGGCCAGGGCGGAGACCTCCGCCACCTGCTCGGCCGTCAGCTTCCAGGCGCCCGCGGCCGCGTTGGCCACCGCCTGGTCGGGCCGGGTGGCGCCGGCGATCACCGAGGAGACCGCCGGGTGGCCCAGAAGCCAGGCGAACGCCAGCTCCAGCAGGCTGTGGCCGTTGGCCTGGGCGAAGTCCGCCAGCTTCTCCACGCGGTCGAAGGTCCGGTCGCTGAGCGCCTGGGCCCCACGCGCGCCCCAGGCGGCCAGCCGCGTGCCTTCCGGCGCCGCCTCGCCGCGATGGTACTTGCCGGTCAGGAGGCCCGAGGCCAGGGGGAAATAGGGCAGCAGGCCGAGGCCGAAGCGCTCGCAGGCGGGGATCACCTCGAACTCCACCTTGCGCTCGAGCAGGCTGTAGTTGTTCTGGGCCGAGACGAAGCGGTTCAGCCCCTGGCTGCGCGCCACCCAGTCGGCGTCGGCGATCTGCCAGCCGGCGAAGTTGGAATTGCCGATGTAGCGGACCTTGCCGGCGGTGATCAGGTCGTCCAGCGCCCGCAGCGTCTCCTCGATCGGGGTGTCCGCGTCGGGCAGGTGCATCTGGTAGAGGTCGATGTAGTCCGTGCCCAGCCGCGCCAGGCTGGCCTCGACCGCCTGGATCACATAGCGGCGCGAGCCGCCGCGCTGGTCCGGCGCGGCGCCGGTCGGATTGGCGAACTTGGTGGCCAGCACCACCTCGTGGCGCCGCGCGCCCAGCGCCTGGCCCAGCATCACCTCGGACTTCAGCCCGCCGTAGATGTCGGCCGTGTCGAAGAAGTTGATCCCGGCGTCGAGCGCCGCGGCCACCACCTCGGTGGTCGCCTCCTGGTCGATGCGCATGCCGAAATTGTTGCAGCCCAGGCCGATCTCACTGACCTTCAGGCCGCTCTGGCCCAATCGCCGATAGTCCATCGAACGCCTCTCGCGTCTGGTTGTCGGAAAGACGCCCGCCGACCCCGGCCCAGGGCTCGCCAGCGAACATCGCCGCGATCCTAGAACCTGTTCGGATCGGGTGGAACCACCCGATTCGAACCGGCCCTCATTCAAGACGTCGGGGCCTAAAGGGCGTCGAAACCGCGCGCACTTTCAGCCGTCACGCTCCATCCTCCAGCACCATCGCCGCGCCCTTCTCGGCGATCATCATGGTCGGCGCGTTGGTGTTGCCCGAGGGGATGGTCGGCATGATCGAGGCGTCGATCACCCGCAGGGCCGAAACGCCGCGCACGCGCAGTTCGGGATCGACCACCGAGGCGGCGTCCGCGCCCATCCGGGCGGTGCCGACGGGGTGGAAGATGGTGGTGGCGATGTCGCCGGCGGCGCGGGCCAGCTCGGCGTCGCTCTGGACCTGCGGCCCCGGCTTGAACTCCTCGGGACGGAAGCGGGCCAGCGGGGCCTGGGCGACGATGCGGCGGGTGAGGCGGATGGCGTCCACCACCACGCGCCGGTCGCCTTCGGTCGAGAGGTAGTTCGGCGCGATCGCCGGCGGCGCCTCGGGATCGGCGCTCCTCAGGTGCACGCTGCCGCGCGATTCTGGCCGCAGGTTGCAGACGCTGGCGGTGAAGGCGTCGAACCGGTGCAGCGGCTGGCCGAACCGGTCCAGGGTCAGGGGCTGGACGTGGTATTCCAGGTTGGCGGTCTCGAAGCTCTCGTCGGAGCGGGCGAAGACGCCGAGCTGGCTGGGCGCCATGGCGATCGGCCCGCGCCGGAACAGCAGGTAGTTCAGCCCGATGCCCATCGCCCCGATCGGATGGCGGGACAGGGTGTTCAAGGTGGAGACGCCGCTCACCTTGTAGGCGCAGCGGACCTGCAGATGGTCCTGCAGGTTCTCGCCCACCCCGGGCGAATGGCGCACCAGGTCGACGCCGTGCGAGGCCAGCCGCTCGCCGTCGCCGATCCCCGACAGCTCCAGAAGCTTGGGACTGGCGACCGCACCGGCGGCCAGGATCACCTCGGCCCTGGCGGCGGCGAACAGGCGGACGCCGTCCAGCCGGAACTCGACCCCGACCGCGCGGCCCTGTTCGAAACGCACCCGCTCGACCGTCGAATTCGTCTGTATACGGAGGTTATCGCGGCTCCTGACCGGATTGAGGTAGGCCTTGGCCGCGTTCCAGCGCAGGCCGGCCTTCTGGTTCACCCGGAAGTAGCTGGAGCCGAAGTTGTCGCCGGTGTTGAAGTCGTCGATCCTGGGCACGCCCAGGGCCGCGGCCGCGTCGCGGAAGGCGTCCAGCAGCGGCCATTGATGGCGCTGCTCCTCGACCCGCCATTCGCCGCCCGCGCCGTGGTGCTCGCTTTCGCCGGCGTAGTAGTCCTCGCCCCGCTTGAAGAACGGCAGGACGTCGTCCCAGGACCAGCCGACGGCGCCCATCTGGCGCCAGCCGTCGTAGTCGCGCGCCTGGCCGCGCATGTAGATCATGCCGTTGATCGACGAGCAGCCGCCCAGCACCCGGCCGCGCGGATAGTCCAGCGCCCGCCCGTTCAGCCCGGCCTCGGGCTCGGTCCTGAACCGCCAGTCGGTGCGCGGGTTGCCCATGCACATCAGATAGCCGATGGGCACGTGGATCCAGATGTAGTTGTCGCTGCCGCCGGCCTCGAGCAGCAGCACGCGGCGGCTCGGATCAGCCGAGAGCCGATTGGCCAGGACGCAGCCGGCGCTGCCCGCGCCGACGATGACGTAGTCGAACTCGCCGAAAGGCTTGGCCTGGTCCATGTCGCGCCCGACTCCCTATCCAGGCGCGACCTTATCTAGACGAGCGCCCGCGCAGCGGCCAGCCGGTAGCGGCGGCGCGGCGCGGGCGTCAGTCGGCTTCGCCTCAGGCCTTCTTCGCGCGGCCGCGGGCGGCCGGCTTGGCGGCGGGCTTAGCGGCCGCCTTGGCCGGCGGGCGTCCGCCCTGGCCCAGGCCCATCTGCTTGGCCAGCTGCGAGCGGGCGGCGGCGTAGGCCGGCGCGACCATCGGATAGGTCTTGGGCAGACCCCACTTCGCCCGGTAGTCTTCGGGCGACATGTTGTATTTGGTGCGCAGGTGCCGCTTCAGCGACTTGAACTTGCGACCGTCCTCCAGGCAGATCAGATAGTCGTCGGTGAGCGACTTCTTGATCGGGACCGCAGGCGTCTTCGGCAGTTCAGGCGCTTCGACCGGCGCGTCGACCGCCGTCAGGGCCTTGAAGATGCTCTGTATCACCGCCGGCAGGTCGCCAGCGGTCACGGTGTTGTTGCTGACGTACGCCGAGGCGATGTCCGCCGTCAGCTCGATCAGTCCGGACTTCTCATTGTCGTCCATCTTTGGCCATCTCCAGTTTGGCTTATTCAGTGCGCGCGGGGCATATAGATAATTCGCGCGACAATCTACTGCTTAATGATTTCAATGTCGCGAAAATGTCGTTCCCGTCGCGCATGCCATAGCACAGGCGCGCCTTTCTGCTTGATGCAAACCCGCAGGTTTAGCTCGCAAGGAATGCTCGCAACGGCCTCGCGGGCCATTCCCCGGACCGATACCGGTCCCGCGGCCCGATCTTCGCAGCCCGATCGGGAAACGCGGACTCAAGAACGACACGGGACCGGCCGACAACTGGATTGTGCTGGTTCACATGGGTGACGCGGCGAATTCATCTCGTTGTTTCAACGACGGAATCCGCCCATCCGCCGAATATCTGGGCAGTCGGTCAGCCGAATTCATGGATAGATTCGCCCGGACGCGGCGAAATCTCCGCGACTCACGTGCATTTCTGAAATTCATGGTCCGAGGCCATCTCAGGCAGGCATAAGGCGATGTGAAAATACGTCGCCGCCCGAAGCGTCATTGACTTTCAACGCCTTCTGACCCATCTAACCGGTGCGGGCGCTTCGCCGTCCGCCTTTCGGCGCTCCCGTCGCGTGGAGGATGCACCCCTTCGCATCCAGCCTGTCGAGCGCCAGACCGACGCCATAGCTTCGCCCAGGCCACACGCGGGCGCTCCCCAACTGACCCGCGCACAGCGCCGGACCGCAAGGAAGCGGCCGCGCGCGATTTCGCATATGAAAGAGTCTCTTTGACCCAATTCACCGACCTTGGCCTCGCCAAGCCCATCCTCAAGGCGCTGGCGGCCGAAGGCTACACCGAGCCGACGCCGATCCAGGCGCAAGCCATCCCCCACGTCATGGCGGGCCGCGACCTTCTGGGCATCGCCCAGACCGGCACCGGCAAGACCGCCGCCTTCGCTCTGCCGATTCTCCACCGGCTGTCGGAGAACCCCAAGGCCGCGCCCCGCCGCGGCTGCCGCGTGCTGGTGCTCTCCCCCACCCGCGAACTGGCCAGCCAGATCGCCGAGAGCTTCCGCACCTACGGCAAGCACCTCGGCCTCACCGTCGCGGTGGTGTTCGGCGGCGCCAAGTACGGACCGCAGGTCCGCGCCCTGGCCGCCGGCGTCGACGTCCTCGTGGCCACCCCCGGCCGGCTGATCGACCACCTGGGCGAGCGCACCGCGCAACTCGGCGAGACCGAGGTCCTGGTGCTGGACGAAGCCGACCAGATGCTGGACCTGGGCTTCCTGCAGCCGATCCGCCGCATCGTCAGCCACCTGCCCAAGGCGCGCCAGAACCTGTTCTTCTCGGCCACCATGCCGGGCGAGATCGGCAAGCTGGCGGCCGAACTGCTGGTCAATCCCTCCCAGGTGTCGGTGACGCCCCAGGCGACCACCGTCGAGAAGATCCGCCAGCACCTGATCTACGTCGAGGGCGCGCACAAGCGCGAACTGCTGGCCGAGCTGTTCGGCGATCCGAAGCTGGCCCGCACCATCGTCTTCACCCGCACCAAGCGCGGCGCCGACCGCGTGGCCAAGCACCTGGAAAGCGCCGGCATCGACGCGGCCGCCATCCACGGCGACAAGTCGCAAGGCCAGCGCGAGCGGGCCCTGGCCGCCTTCAAGGCCGGCAAGGTCCGCGCCCTGGTGGCCACCGACATCGCCGCCCGCGGCATCGACGTCGACGCGGTCAGCCACGTGATCAACTTCGAGCTGCCGAACGTGCCGGAAGCCTATGTCCACCGGATCGGCCGCACCGCGCGCGCCGGCGCCGAGGGCGCGGCGATCAGCCTGTGCGCCGACGAGGAACGCAAGCTGCTGAAGGACATCGAGCGGCTCACCCGCCAGTCGATCCCCTTCACCGACCGTCGCCGCGACCGCTCGCTGGCGCTGATGACCGCCGCCAACGGCAGTTCGGGCGACGAGGATCGCAAGGAACGCCAGCCGCGCGGCCAGCAGCAGCACCGCGGCCGCAACGGCGGTGGTGGTGGTGGTGGCGGCGGCTCCCAGCCGCCGCGCCGGCCCCAGGCCAACGCCGGCGGTCCCCGCCCCGACTCCGGCGCGCCCCGCAACCGCAACCGCCGCCGCGGCAAGGGTGGCGGCGGCCAACGGCCGAGCGCCCAGGCGTAGGCCGCTTTCGCCGGAAAGCTGATTGGCAGTGGGCCCTCCCCCTCGATGGGGGAGGGTTGGGTGGGGGTGATGGCGAGGCGTCGCCGGTCACGCCATAGGTGGGCGACCGCGCCCACGCGCGCTCTTCGCCTTCCGCCGCGGATTCACCCCCATCCCTGCCCTTCCCCCATCGAGAGGGAAGGGTTCCTCGGTTATCCCTCCCGCGTCCGGCTGAACGCCGCATAGGCGGCCGGCAGGACCAGCAGCACCAGGGGCGCGCCGACCAGCAGCCCCGAGATGATGGCGATGGCCAGCGGCTTCTGCAGCGCCGAGCCCTCGCCCACGCCGAGCGCGAGCGGCGCCAGCGCCAGGACGGCGATCACCGCCGACATCACGATCGGCCGCAACCGCGCCAGGCCCGCATGGGCCAGGCCCTGCCGGCCCGGCGCCGTCTCCAGCGCGATCTCGGCGAAATAGAACACCGCCAGTTCGGTGATGATGCCGACCACCATCGTCAGGCCCATCAGGGCCGAGATGTCGAGCTCGGAGCCGGTCACCCACAGGCCGACGAACACCCCGCACGCGGCCATCAGCACCACCGACAGCACGCTCGCCACCACGCTCCAGCGTTCGAACAGGTAGAGCAGCAGGAGGCTGACCAGCAGTACGGCGGCGGCGAACACCACGGCCAGGCCGCCGAACGAACGCTGTTGCTCGGCGTAGAGGCCGCCGTACTCGACCCGCACGCCCGGCGGCAGAGCCAGGGCGGCGACGGTCTTCTTCACCGCGGCCATGCCCGAGCCCAGGTCGCGGTGCTCCAGCCTCGCGGTCACGTCCACGAAGGGCTGCAGGTCCTCGCGGTTGATCTGCTGCTGGCCGGGCTCGATGGCGACGCGGGCGATGCGCGAGACGGGCACGTCGTGGCCGTCGGGCGCGCGCAGGCGCAGGGCGCCGATCGCCTCGACCCGGTCGCGCAGGCCGCCGGGCGCGCGCACCCGCACGTCGATCAGGCTCTGGCCCTGCTGGATCTGGGTCGCGACCTGGCCGCCGACCAGGGCCTCGAGCTGGGTGGCGACGGCGGCCGGGTCCAGGCCTTCGAGCGCGGCGGCCGGCCGGTCGACCTTGACCACGATGGCGTCCCCCGCCACCCGCAGGCCGTCCAGCACCTCGACCACCCCATCGATCCCGCCGATCGCCGGGGCGACCATGCCCGCCGCCTGGCGCAGCGCCGCCGGGTCGGTCCCGAACAGCTTGATCTCGATCGGCTGGGGCACGGCCGTCAGGTCGCCGATCAGGTCCTCCATCAGCTGGGCGGTCTCGATGTCGAGGCCGGGGACCTGGCCCTGCACCTTCTGGCGGATCTCGGCCATCACCGCTTCGACGCCGCGCCGCCGGCCCTTCTTCAGGTGGATGAAGAAGTCGCCCTCGTCGGCCTCGGTCAGGCCGCCGCCGAGCTGCATCCCGGTGCGGCGCGAATAGCTGTCCACGTCGGGGGTGGCGCGGATGATCGCCTCGACCTGGCGCAGCAGCCGGTCGGTGTCGCTGAGCGCGGCGCCGGGCTTGGCCAGGTAGTCGAGCACGAAGCCGCCCTCGTCCATCCTGGGCATGAAGCCCGAGCCCAGCCGGGTGAAGGCCGCCCCGCCCAGGACCAGCATCACCACCGCCGCGACCACGAGCGTCAGCGCCGGCCGCGCCAGGGTCCGCCCGATCAGCGCCTGGTAGCCGCCGCCCAGCCGCGCCATCAGCGGGCCGGCCTTGTCCGCCGCCTCGACGTCCCGGCGCCGCAGCCAGCTGCGCGCCAGCACCGGCGCGACGAACAGGGCGAAGAGCAGCGAGACCAGGAGCGCGGCCGTCATGGTCACCGCCAACGCCTTGAAGAAGCCGCCGGTGACGCCGGTCAGGAAGGCCAGAGGGACGAACACCACCACCGTGCTCAGGGTCGAGCCGATCAGGGGGCGGGTCATCTCGCCCGCCGCCGCCAGCATGCCCTGCCGCGCCTCGCCCTCCGGCTGCTCCTGCAGGCGGCGCATCAGGTGCTCGAGCATCACCACCACGTCGTCGACCACCAGGCCGACCGCCGCCGCCAGCCCGCCCAGGGTCATCATGTTGAAGCTCATCTTCAGCACGAACAGCAGCAGGCAGGCCGCCGCCAGCACCGCCGGCAGGGTCAGGGCGGTGATCAGCATCAGCCGTGAGGAGCGCAGGAAGGCGAACAGCACCACCCCGGCCAGGAGGGCGCCGAGCAGGATGGCGTCGCGCACGCTGCCGGCCGCGCCGGCGATCAGTTCGGACTGGTCGTAGAAGGTGGCGACGTTGACGTCCGACGGCGTCGCGGGGCGGAAGGCCGCCAGCCGCGCGCGCACCGCCTTGACCAGGGCGATGGAGTCCGCGTCCGGGCTCTGGCGGATGTTGACCAGCACCGCGTCGCGGCCCTGGGCGGTGACGCGGGTCCAGCTGGGCGCGGGCGCCAGGCGCACGTCGGCGATGGCGCCGAGCGGCACGACCCCGGCGGCGGCGCCGGATCCGGTCTTGATGGCGATGGCGCCGATCTCGTCCGGCGTGGCCAGGCGGCTGTCGACCAGGGTCAGGTAGAGCCGGTGGCGATCCTCCAGCCGGCCGACGGCCGCGACCTGGTTGCTGCCCCCGATCGCCTTGCTGACGTCGTCCAGCGACAGGCCCAGCGCCTGGGCCCGGGCCGGATCGAGGGTCACCAGCACCTCGCCCTGGTCGCCGCCGAGCACGTCGACGCCCGCCACGCCGGGGATCGAGGCCAGCAGCGGGCGAAGCTGCTGGTCGGCGAACAGGCGCAGGGCGACCGGGTCGCGGCGCGGCGAGCTGAGCGCCAGGCCCAGCACCGGGAACACCGTCGGGTCCATCCGCCGCACCGTGAAGCGCACGCCCGGCGGCAGGTCCGGCAGGGCGGCGTTGACCGCGGCCTCGGTCTGCAGGGCGGCGGCGACCATGTCGTGGCCCCAGTCGAAGGTCAGGGCGATCTCGGCCGAGCCGCGGCTGGTGGTCGAGCGGATGTGGGAGACGGCCGGCACGCCGCGCAGCGCCTCCTCCAGCGGGCGGGTGACCTGGATGGCCATCTGGTCGGCCGCGCGGTCGCCGGCGTCCACCGAGACCACCACGCGCGGGAAGTCGATGTGCGGGAACAGGCTGACCGGCAGCTTCACCGCCGCGCCAAGCCCGGCCAGGGTCAGGACCACGAACGCCAGGATCACCGAGCGCACGTGGCCGGAAAGCCAGGCCCTCATTCGCTGGCGGCCTTCGCCGGCGCGGCCTCGCGCACGGCCATGCCGTCGTCGAGCGCCGAGGCGCCGTCCACCACCACCCGCTCGCCCGCCGCAAGGCCCTGGAGGATCTCAGCGTGCTGGTCGTCGGTCACGCCCAGCCTGACATCATGGCGGTGGGCCGCGCCGCCGGCGGCGACGAACACATAGGGCTGGTCGCCCTCGTAGAGCAGGGCCGCGCGGGGCGCGACGACGGCGCCTTCGTGCGCCCGCACGACGATGACGCCCTTCAGCGGCTCGCCTGGTGACAGGCCGGCGGACGGGGCGCGGACGATCACCGAGGCCAACCGGGTCTGGGCGTCCAGCCGGGGATCGACGCCGGCCACCGTCCCTGCCCGCTCGCCGCCGCCGGACAGCGGGCTGAGCCGCACCGCCGCCCCGGCTGAGAGCGCGCCGGCGGCGCGGGGATCGACGCCCAGGCGGATGCGCACGGCGCCGAGCGAGCCGACCTTGGCCACGGCCGCGCCCTGGGCGGCGACGTCGCCTGGGGCCAGGGCCAGGCTCTCGACCACGCCTGCGAGCGGCGCGCGCAGGGTCAGGGCGCCGCCGGCCCGGCCTTCCAGCGAGCGGGCGGCGTCGGTGGCCGCGGCCGCGGCGGCGCGGGCGGTCTCGACGTCGGCGTCGCTGTCCAGGCCGCTTGCGCGCAGCCGCTGGGCGCGGGCGTAGGCGGCCTCGGCCACCACCGCGTCCTGGCGGGCCTTGGACAGTTCGAGCGCGCTGGTCGGGCTGAGCCTGAGCACGGCGACCGGCTGGCCGGCCTTCACCAGCGTTCCGGCCGGCGCCAGGACCTGGGTCACCACCGCCTCGACCGGGGCGGTCAGGGTTCGCTCGCCGTCGGGCGCAATCTCGGCCGAGCCGTAGGCGGTCACCGTCTCGTCGATGCTGGCCCGCTGGACCTGGGCGGTGGTGACCAGGGCGGTGGGGGCCGGCTGCTGGTCGTCCTTCTGCCTGGCGCAGGCGGCGGTGGTCAGCAGCAGAAGGATCAGGGCGCGCTTCATCATCGGGTCACGGTTGGAGCGGGGCGCCGACGGCGAGTTCGAGGGCGACGGTCTGTTCGGCGATGGCCTGGTCGAGGCCGGCGAGGGCCACGGCCTTGTCGGCGGCGGTCTGGCGAGCGGCCTGGGCCGCCGTGCGGGCGACGTCGCCGCGGCCGGCGGCCGTCTCGCTGGCGGCGGCGGTCCGCTCCAGCGCCGCGGCCTGGGCGACGATCGCGGCTCTCTGCCGGCGCTCCAGCGCCAGGGCGCTGGTCAGGTCGGCGATGTCGGCGCGGGTGGCGAAGAGGCGGGCGTCGTATTCGGCGCGCAGCTGCTCGCGCGTGGCCCGGGCGATCGCGACGCCGCCCTGGTTGCGGTTCCAGAGCGGCAGGGTGAAGTTGACCGCCGGGCCGATGGTCTGGTTGCCGGTGGTGTCCTGGGCGCGGTTGACGGTCAGCTGCAGGCTGGGGAACTGGTCCAGCACCGCCTTGCGCACGGCCGCTTCCTGGCTGGCGTAGCCGGCCTTGAGTGCGGCGAGGTCCAGCCGCTCGGCCTCGGCGCGCGCGAACAGGGCGTCGGCGTCGAGCGCGGCGTCCGCAGGCGCGGCGGGCGCGGCTATGCTCAGCACCGCCTGGGGCGGCAGGCCGAGCAGCCGGTTCAGGTCGCGCCGGGCCGCCTCCAGGTCCTTTTGCGTCTGGTTCGCCTTGTCGCCGGCGTCGGCCGCCGCCAGCCGGCGGGCGGTGACGTCGTCGGCCTTGAGGTCGCCGTCCTCCGAGAGGGCGCGGCCGAGCGCTGCGTCGGCGCTGGCGCGGCTGGCCTGCTCGATGGCCAGGGCCTGCTCCAGCCCGGCGATCCGCGCGGCCAGGAGGCGCGCCTGGCCGGCCGTCTGCCATTCCTGCCAGGCCAGGTCGAGCCGCACCTGGTCGCGGCTGGCCCGGGCCGCGGCCAGGACGGCGGCGTGGTCGCGCAGCGCCGTCAGTTCGTAGATCACCTGCGCGCCCCAGCCGTTGAACGGGTCCGGGCCGGCGAACTTGTCGTCGTAGCTGAGGTTGATCACCGGGTCGGGCAGCAGGCCAGCGTCGAACGCCTGGCCGTCGGCGACGCCCGCCTTGGCCCGCGCGGCCTTCAGGTCCGGATTGGCCACCACCGCGATCAGGCCCAGGGCCTCGGGCGTCAGCGGCCGACCGAGGTCGATGGCGGCGGGCGCGAGGCGCGGGTGACGCAGGCGCCCGGCGCGGGCGGCGAGGCCCCGCAGGTCGGGCTGGACCAGGGCGGAATCCTTGCCCTTGGCCAGCGGCTCGGGCGCATAGGTCGCGCAGCCGCCCAGGGCCGCGCCGGCCGCGAGCAGCCCGGCCAGCACCGGCCCGACACGCCTGAACAGGGACAAGGCCTCGAACGTCATCGGCGCGAGCGTGGCGCCCCACGCTGACGTCAGCCTGACGGGCTCCGGCCCAGCCTGACTTCGATCGCCGCCGCGCCGACGAAGCCGGCCTCGCCGCCATGGCCGCGCGCGGTCTGGCGCACAATGGCCAGGCCGAGGCCCGCGCCGGGCGAGACCGCGTCCTGCTTGTGGAAGCGCTCGAACACCCGCTCGCGCGCGGCCGGCGCCACCCCCTCGCCCTCGTCCGAGACCACCAGGGCCGCGCCGTGGGCATCGGCGCGCAGCGCGACCAGCACCCGGCCGGCGCCATGGACCAGGGCGTTGTCGATCAGGGCGAACAGCATCTCGCGCAGTTCGCCCGCGTCGCCCGTGGCCAGGACCGGCGTCTCGGGCGCGGAAACCTCGATCGCGCGGCCGGCCGCCTCCAGCCGCGGGGCGACGGCCGCGGCCGTCTCGCGGACCAGGCGGGAAAGGTTGACCGCTTCGGGCGCGCGGAACAGGGCCGCGCGGTCGGCGCGCGCCAGGGCCAGGAGGCCCGCGATCAGCCGGTTCAGCTCGGCCAGGTCCGCCCGCACCGCCGGCCAGTCGATCTGGCCGCCCTGCTCGGCCCGCTGCAGGCGGAGGTCCAGCACGGCCAGGGGGGTGCGGAGCGCGTGCGCGGCCTCGGCCGTGAAGCGCTTTTCCCCGGCATAGGCCTCGGCGACCCGGTCGAGGCCGCGATTGACCGCCTCGGCCAGCGGCAGGACCTCGGTCGGCAGGCCCTCGGTGGTCAGGCGCGCGGCCAGGCGCTCGGGACCGATCGCGGCGGCCTCGCGCGCGGCGCGCTCCAGCGGGCGCAGGCTCCAGGCCGCGACCCGCCAGGCGACGACGAGGCCGACCAGGGCCGCGAGGACGAACAGCAGCGCCGGCATGAAATCCGACAGCCGGCCCCACAGGTCCAGGTCCTCGCGCCCCGGGTTGGCCCTGGCGGCGACCAGCACATAGCCGTGCGGCGCGCGCGCGGTGATCGCCAGGTCCTGCTTGGGCCCGACGAGGCGCAAGGGGCTGACCGCCTGGCCGCCGGCCAGGGGCGCGAGCGGCAACGGCGCGCGCAGGTTGGCCGAGCGAGCGGCCACGCCGCCGCGCGGGTCGTAGAGGGTGTAGAAGGCGCCGTCGCGCTCGCGGTAGGCCTGCGCCCAGCGCAGCGGCGGCTCGATCGACTGCAGCCGGCCCGCCGCGTCGAACCGCATGCCGTGGGTCAGCTCGCGCGCCTGGGTGGCGAGGCTGGCGTCCTCCAGCATCTCGCTGGGGCTGGCCGACTGCAGCGCGAGGAAGGCCAGGACCGCCACCGCGCCCAGGGCCCAGACCAGGACCAGGGCCAGCAGCAGGCGCAGGCGCAAGGCCCCGGGCGCGCGCATCAGGCCGCTTCGGCCTCGGCCCGCAGCAGATAGCCGATGCCGCGCCGGGTTTCGAGCCGCACCCCCGCCCCGGCCGCCTCCAGCGCCCGCCGCAGCCGCGAGACCGCCGCCTCCAGGGCGTTCGGCGTCACCTCCTGGCCATAGCCGTAGAGCCGCTCGTCCAGCACGTCGCGCACCACGATCCGCCCGCGCGCGGCCAGCAGCGCCTCCAGCAGCAGGGTCTCGCGCCGGCGCAGGCCCAGCGGCCGTCCGCCGACCCGCGCCTCCCGGGAAATGGTGTCGAACACCAGGTCGCCCAGGCTGAGCGCCACCTCGCTGCGCGCACCCGGCCGGCGCAGCACCGCCCGCAGCCGCGCCTGCAGCTCGTCCAACTCGAACGGCTTGACCAGGTAGTCGTCGGCCCCGGCGTTCAGCCCGTCGATCCGCTCGGCCAGGCTGTCGCGCGCGGTCAGGATCAGGGCCGGCGGCAGCGGCCGCCCGCGCCGCGCCAGCAGCGAGCGCCCGTCGCCGTCCGGCAGGCCCAGGTCCAGGATGATGGCGTCGTAGGCCGCCGCGTCCAGCGCCTCGCGCGCCGCCTCCAGCGAGGCGACGTCGTCGACCACGAAGCCGCTCTCCGCCAGATAGGCGGCGGTCATGCTCCGCAGAGCCTCGTGGTCCTCGATCAGCAGAATGCGCATGGCGTCAGGGCGGCGTCAGTTTGGGCGCGGATACTAACCGCCTCGCTCGCGCGATCCAGGCCGTTCGCAACGCTCCTCGCGCCCGGCGCGAGGACGCGCGCCGAAACCGGAAAGGACTCCCATGCCCCGCCTGCCCCTGACATCGCTTCCGGCCTTCGCATCCCTTTTGGCCTTCGCGGCCCTGGCGCCGGCCTCCGCCCTGGCCCAGCCCGCCGCGCCGGCCTATGCGGTGACCGCGCGGATCAAGATCCCGGACGGCGGCTTCGACTACGCCAGCTTCGATCCGGTCCACCGGCGGCTCTACGTCAGCCGGACCGGCGGAGTCACGGCGGTCGACGTCGACAGCGGCGCGGTCACCGGCCGCCTGATCGAGGCCCAGCGCACCCACGAAAGCCTGATCCTCGACGACGGCGCGACCCTGCTGGTCACCGACAGCGGGACGAGCAGCGCCCACATGGTCGACGCCCTGAGCGGCAAGCCGCTGGCCGAGATCGCGACCGGCCAGAAACCGGACGGGGCGGTGTTCGACGCCCACTCGGGCCTGGCCCTGGTGATGAACGGCGCCAGCGGCGACGTGACCCTGATCGATCCGAAAAGCCGCAAGGCCGTGGGCTCGATCGCCATCGGCGGCGGCCTGGAGTTCCCGGCCGTGGACGGAGCCGGCCGGGGTTTCGTCAACATCGAGGACCAGAACCAGATCGGCGTGTTCGACATCGCCGCGCGCAAGCTGGTCGGCCACTATGCGCTGAAGGGCTGCGACGGGCCGACGGGCCTGGCCTACATCCCCGAGGCAGGTGTGCTGATCTCGGCCTGCGACAACCGGGTGGCCAAGGTGATCCGCGCCTCGGACGGCGCCGACCTCGCCACCCTCGCGATCGGCAAGGGGCCGGACGCGGTGATCTACGACCCCGAGCGCAGGCTGGCCTTCATCCCCTGCGCCTGGGACGGCGTCATGAACGTGCTGGCCGTCCGCGGCCCGGGCGACGTCGCGGTGGTCGGGACGGTCAAGACCCAGCCCGGCGCGCGCACCGGCGCGCTGGACGAGAAGACCGGCCGGCTCTACCTGCCCACCGCCCGCTACGCCCTGCAGCCGGGCGCCAAGCCCACGCCCCAGCCCGGGACCTTCGAGATCCTGGTGGTCGAACCGCGCTGAGCGGGTTTCGGCGAAAGTCAGGGGGTGGAGGGGCGGCGGCCGAGACGGAGCCGCGCCGTCCCTCACCGCCTCGACCGTCGCCCGCCGTCAGCTCGCCTCCGAGTCCCGCCCCCGATAGAGGGCCTCGTAGTCGCGGCCGCCGTAGAAGACGTTCGTGATCTCCACGGCCTCCGCTTCGATGCGATAGGCGATGACCACCCGCTGTTCGAACGCGGCGAGCCTGATGCCCGGGGCCAGGTCCTCCCGCGGCGCGCATCCCAGCGGGGCGTCGCCGATCCGGCCGCACCGGTCCCGGATGCGGCGGACGTACCGCTGCGCGACGCCTGGGAAGGCGCCTGTCCGGACGAGGAACCGGTAGATGCCTTCCAAGTCGGCGACGGCCTCAGGGCGATAGACGACCCGCAGCCGGCGCATCAACCCGAGGTCGCGGCGGTGTCCGCAAACAGCTGACCCAGCCGCGCTTCGACCTCATCCTCGTTCAGACTTGGGCTTGGATCGTCGATCGAACGCCGAATCCGCGCACGGATCGCCTCGAGCCGCTCCGCGTCCTCCAGACGTTGGCGCTGCCAAAGCCGCACGGCGTCACGCAGGGCTTCGCTGGTCGAAGCGTATTCGCCCGCGCTCACGCTCTCACGGATCACGCGAAGCATGTCCGTGGTGATGGTGACGCTGATCTTTTCGGCGTTCTGCATCTCGACCTCGCACCGCAGTCGCCGCCGACGGTAGCATAAAATCCCACCGACGGCGACCTGGATGGTCCGATTACGCCGCCAGCTCGTCGCTGAACACCGGGGCGTCCAGGGGCGACAGGGCCGAGCGGCCGAGGATCATGTCGGCGGCCTTTTCGGCGATCATGATGGTCGGGGCGTTGGTGTTGCCGCCCACCAGCGTCGGCATGACCGAGGCGTCGACGACCCTGAGGCCCTCGATCCCGACCACCTTCAGCTTGTCGTCGACCACCGCCATGGCGTCGCCCGCCACGCCCATGCGGCAGGTGCCGACGGGGTGGTAGATGGTCTCGGCCGCGCGGCGGATCCAGGCGTCGATGTCGGCGTCGCTGGAGACCTGCGCCCCCGGGAACAGCTCGGCGCCGCGGATCGCCTTGAGCGAGGCCTGATCGGCCACCTCGCGGGTGATCCGAACGCCTTCGCGCAGGGCCCGGCGGTCCTCCTCGGTCGCAAGGTAGTTGGCGCGGATCGCCGGATCGTCGAACGGGTCGGCCGAGCGCAGGCCGACGCTGCCGCGGCTTTCGGGGCGAAGCTGGCAGACGTGGACGGTGAAGCCGTCCTTCTCGACCACCGTCTTGCCGTGGTCCTGCATGATGGCCATGACGCAGTGCAGCTGCAGGTCCGGCCGGTCGAGGTCGGGCCGCGACTTCAGGAAGGCGCCCGCCTCCAGGAAGTTCTGCCGGCCGGGGCCCTGGCCGCGGATCATGTAGTTCAGCCCGGTCAGCAGCCGGTTGAGGCCCTTGTTGTAGGCATAGGCCGAGGCGACGCCCGGGGTCTCCCACGACAGGGTCACGTCCAGGTGGTCCTGCAGGTTCTTGCCGACGCCCTTCAGCGCGTGGACCACCGGCACGCCGGCCGCGGCCAGGTCTTCGGGGTCGCCGATGCCCGACAGCTGCAGCACCTGGGGCGACTGCACCGCGCCGGTGCAGACCAGCACCTCGGCGTCGGCGTAGGCGACCTTCTTGACCCCGCCCTTGCCCTGGACGAACTCGACGCCGACGGCCCGGCCCTTCTCGATGATGATCCGGGTGGTGCGGGCCTCGACCTCGGCGGTCAGGTTCGGCCTCTGGCCCAGGACCGGGCGCAGGTAGCCGGCCGCCGCGCTCCAGCGCTGGCCGTCGCGGATGGTCAGCTGGTAGGGGCCGAAGCCCTCCTGCTGGAAGCCGTTGAAGTCGCTGGTCACCTTGTGCCCGGCCTCGCCGCCCGCGGCGATGAAGCTGGAGAAGATCGGGTTCTTGGACGAGGCCTTGGAGACGTAGAGCGGCCCCTCGCCGCCGTGGTAGGCGTCGGCCCCGCCCTGGAAGGTCTCCGAGCGTTTGAAGTAGGGCAGCACCTCGGCGTAGGACCAGCCGCGCAGGCCCATCTGGCTCCACTGGTCATAGTCGCGGGCGTGGCCGCGGATGTAGATCATGCCGTTGATCGAGGACGAGCCGCCCCAGCCCTTGCCGCGCGGCCACCACAGCTTGCGGTTCTCCAGGTTCGGCTCCGGCTCGGTCCAGAAGCCCCAGTTGTAGGGCCCCTTGGACTGCAGCAGCGCGCCCACCCCGGCCGGCATGCGCACCAGGATGGAGTTGTCCTTGCCGCCGGCCTCCAGCAGCAGGACCCGGGTCTTCGGATCGGCGCTCAGCCGGTTGGCCAGCACGCAGCCGGCCGAGCCGGCGCCGATGATGATGTAGTCGTAGCGGTCCAAGGGATCCTCGCCTGGTTCAGCTTATCGTTGTTCAGTCCCCATGCTGGCGCGGCGCGCGGGTCCGCGCAAGCATGATGACGGGTGCGTCACCTTCTGTGACGCCGCACCGCCGGCGTCAACGGCCCTTCCATTGCGGCGCCCGCTTCTGGGCGAAGGCGAGCGGGCCCTCCTTGAAGTCCTCGGAGGCGAACAGGGCCGCGACGGCGGGATAGCGCATCTGGCCCTTGATCGCGGCCTCCAGGCTCGGCTCGTCCAGCCCCTTGCCGACCGCCTCCTTCGAGGCGCGGATCGACATCGGGCTGCATTCGCAGATCAGCCTGGCCCAGCGCTCGGCCGCGGCCATCAGCTCGCCCGGGGCCACCACCTCGTTGACGAAGCCCAGCTCCTGGCCTTCCCGGGCCGAGACGCGGCGGGCGGTCAGGATCATGCCCATGGCCCGCTTCAGCCCGATCTGGCGCGGGAGGCGGTGCAGGCCGCCGGCCAGGGCCGCCAGTCCGACCTTCGGCTCCGGCAGGGCGAAGACCGCCGTCTCGGACGCGACGATCAGGTCGCAGGCCAGCGCGATCTCGAAGCCGCCGCCCATGGCCACGCCGTTGACCGCCGCGATCAGCGGCTTGTTCAGATCGAACCGGGAGGTCAGGCCCGCGAACCCCGAGGGCGGCGAGCCCATCTTGCCGCCGCCGGCCTGGTGCTTCAGGTCGTTGCCGGCCGAGAAGGCCCGGTCGCCCGCGCCGGTGACGATCGCCACCCACTGGTCCGGGTCGGCGGCGAAGGCGTCGAACACCTCGGCCAGCTCGAAGTGGGCGGGCGAATGCAGGGCGTTCATCACCTCCGGACGGTTCAAGATGATGGTGGTGATCGGTCCGGCGCGGTCGACGCGGACGAAGTCGTAGGCCATGGGGTTCCTCTCCAGTTTCTTGTCGCCGGGGCGGCTTACGCCTTGGCCTTAAGGCCTTCGCGGTAGCGCTTCCAGTTGGCGACATAGTGGGCGGCGGAGGCGGTCAACGCCATCGCCTGTTGCTCGGAGACCTCGCGGATCACCCGGCCGGGCGAGCCGACCACCATCGAGTTGTCGGGAATCACCTTGTTCTCGGTGATCAGGCTGCCCGCGCCGATCAGGCAGTTGCGGCCGATGCGGGCGCCGTTGAGGATGATCGAGCCGATGCCGATCAGGCTGTTGTCGCCGATCGTGCAGCCGTGCAGCATCACCTTGTGCCCGACGGTGACATCCGCCCCGATGGTCAGCGGAATTCCGCTGTCGGTGTGAAGAACCGAACCGTCCTGGATGTTGCTGTTCTCGCCCACCACGATCGGATCATTGTCGCCGCGCAGCACGGCGCCGAACCAGATACTGGCGTTCTTCTTGAGAACGACATTGCCCAACACCACCGCATTCGGCGCTATCCAGTATTCGCCATCCTCCGGCAGCGACGGCGCCGCCGCGCCCAAGTCGTAAACATTCATCCGAACACACCTTATATTGGAAGGTTTCGCTTGCTTAACCGTTTTGAAAGACGCTTACCATCATTCTAGTCGGGCGATTCGAGGGGGCGAAAGCCATCTCGAATTCCCGTCGCGGGCTCATCCCGCGGCCTCCTGTGGATGGAGATTTGGGTTGTCGCGTCCGGTGTCCAGGCGGTCCTCAGGTCCGCCCCACCCAGCCTCGAAGGCGGGCCCACCCGGCCCCGCACCCACGTCTTCCTTCGCCTCCCCAGATTCACCCCAAGGGCGGTCCATTGCGGACACGCCCTTTTTTCTTACCTCGGAGGGCTCCATGACCAAGCGTGCTCTGAAGCGGATGGTGCGCGAAGGCGCGTTCGACGCCGACCAGTTCGATGACGGGAAAGTGCGCCGTTTGCCTATTGAGCGAGGCTGGAGTCCCGCCACACACGCCTATGGCGCCCACGGCGGCGGTGGCGGCGAGCAGCGGGAACAGGGGTATCTGAAGACGATAAAGCCGAAATCGGTCGGCCAGTCGCGGCTGATCGAGGCGATCGACGCGCGCAACCTGATCATGGCGCTGGGCCCGGCCGGCACCGGTAAGACCTATCTGGCCATCGCCAAGGCGGTCGAGGCGCTGGAGGCCGGCAAGGTCGGGCGCATCGTGCTCTCGCGCCCGGCGGTCGAGGCGGGCGAATCCATCGGCTTCCTGCCCGGCGAGATGGAGGACAAGCTCGCCCCCTACCTGCGGCCGCTCTACGACGCCCTGTCGGACCGGCTGTCGATGAAGCGGGTGCGCGCCCTGATGAGCGAGGGGGCGATCGAGATCGCGCCGGTCGGCTTCATGCGCGGGCGCACGCTGAACAACGCCTTCGTGGTGATCGACGAGGCGCAGAACTGCACCTATGTCCAGCTGAAGATGCTGCTGACCCGGCTGGGCTGGAACTCGACCATGGTGGTCACGGGCGACCCGCACCAGTCGGACCTGCTGCCTGGGGTGTCGGGCCTGGCCGACGTCGCCGAACGGTTCGAGCCCGTGTCCAACATCGCCGTGGTCCGCCTCAGCGAGGTCGACATCGTCCGCCACCCGCTGGTGGCCGAAATGCTGGGGGTGCTGTAGCCGGTCAGGCTCACGGCCCGCTCGTTCCCGCGAAGGCGGGGACGGGCGGCGCCGGGCCGCGCCTGACCGCCCTCGCCTACTCCAGGTCTTCCGCCAGGATGGCCATCTCGAACAGGAAGGAGCCGGCCTCGTCCTCGTCCTCGTAGATGACGCCGATGAATTCGCCCTTCAGCTCGACCTCGGCGGAATCCTTCTGCTTGGGCCTGGCCTTCACGGCGACGTGGGGGTTGCCGAAGGTGCGCTTGAGGTGCGCCTCGATGCGCTTGATGTCGGTGTCGTTCACGGGGCGGCGCTCCTGGCGGGGATTGAGCCGGGAACCTAGCGGCATCGACGCGGAGAGCAAGCCTCCGCTCAGATCACATAGTCATAGATATCTTCGGCCAGGGTGTGGTCCATCGTCCGCGCCGGGCTGTCGCCCGCCGGGCAGTTGACCAGGCGCGCGGGCACGCCCGCGGCGGTGCAGCCGGCCGGCACGGGCTTGAGCACCACCGAGCCGGACGCGATCTTGGCGTAGTCGCCGATCTGGATGTTGCCCAGCACCTTGGCCCCTGCGCCCAGGAGCACGCCCCGGCCGATCTTGGGGTGGCGGTCGCCGCGCTGGGCGCCCGTGCCGCCAAGGGTCACGCCCTGGAGCATGGAGACGTCGTCGCCGATCACCGCCGTCTCGCCGACGACGATGCCGGTGCCGTGGTCGATGAACACGCCCGAGCCGATGCGGGTGGCGGGGTGGATGTCGACCTGGAAGATCTCGGACATCCGGCTCTGCAGGTAGAAAGCGAGGGTCTCGCGGCCTTCGGTCCACAGCCAGTGAGCCACCCGGTGGGTCTGCAGGGCGAGGAAGCCCTTGAAGAACAGGAACGGCTGGACATAGCCCTTGCAGGCCGGATCGCGTTCGAACACCGCCTGCAGGTCGGCCTCGACCATGTCGATGATGGCCGGGTCCGAGGCGTAGGCCTCGTCGGCGATCTCGCGCGCGCTCATCGCCCGCAGCTCCTGGTCGCCCAGCTTGCGCGCGAGCTGGTACGACAGGGCGCTCGACAGCCGGTCGTGCTTGAGCACCACGGCGTTCAGCAGCGAGGCCAGGGTGGGCTCGGTCTGGGCGGCGTGGGCCGCTTCGTTGCGCAGCGCCGCCCATACCGGCGGCGGCGTCTCGGGTGTTACGACTTCCAGCCGTTGCTTGGACATCGACCGCTTCTCCCCGTCCCAACGCCTATCGTTGCCGGTTTAGTTTAACATAGCCTTGGCCAGAGCGCTCGGGAGCGCCCCTTCCCTGGCCATATGGTAGGCTCTAAGCAGCATCGCCAGAGTGAGCATGTCGAGAATGTGGCCGGCCAGGGCGGCGTCCAGCGCCTGGCGGAACGGCACGCGGGCCAGCGCCAGGGCCTCGGTCTCGTCCGGCTCGGCGGCGACCGGCGAAAGCCCGGTGGCCAGATAGCCGTAGCCGCGCTCGTCGGTGATCGAGTTGGACAGCTGGAACCGCAGCACCTCGCGCCAGTCCGCCGCCTCCAGCCCCGCCTCCTCGCGCAGCTCGCGCCGGGCGCTCTCCAGCGGGTCCACGCCCAGGGGGCCGCCGCCCTCGGGCAGCTCCCAGGAATAGCCGGGGATGGGAAAGCGGTGCTGGCCCACCAGGGTGACGGCGCCGTCGTCGTGCAGAGGCAGGATGGCCAGGGCCAGGTTCTTGAACCGCACCGCGCCATAGAGCGCCGGCCGGCCGGTCGGGGCGATCGCGTCGTACTCGGTCAGGCTGATCCAGGGATTGTCGTAGACCTCGCGCGCCTCGACCACCTTCCACGGCGTTCCGGGCGCGATCATCCATGGGGGCTTGGCTGTCATCTGCGGGCTGGACCTCGGGCGGCGAAGCGCACACCTATAGCCTGGTTTTCCAAACGGGCCGCAGCCGGCCGAACGAGGCGCACCTTGAGCACAGTCCTGCCGCCGCAGCCCGAGTTCGGGGCCGCCCTGCCGATCGGCCCGGCCAGCCCGGCCGTCCTGAACTTCCTCGCCCTCAGGCGCTCGGCCTCGGCCGGGCTGCTGTGCGAGCCGGGGCCGGACCCGGGCCAGCTGGGCGACCTGCTCAGGCTGGCGGCGCGGGTTCCCGACCACGGCAAGCTCGCGCCGTGGCGCTTCATCGTGCTGGACGGCGCCGACAAGGCCGCCTTCGTGGAGCGGCTGGAGGCGATCGCGGCCGGCCGGCCCGACGCCGAGAAGCTGGCCGGCGCCCTGTTCAAGATCCGCAATCCGCCGCTGACCGTCACGGTGATCTCGCGCACGGTCGAGGGCAAGATCCCCCGCTGGGAGCAGGAGCTGTCGGCCGGCGCGGTCTGCATGAACCTGCTGATCGCCGCCCAGGCCATGGGCTTCGGGGCCAACTGGATCACCGACTGGTACGCCTACGATCCGGACGTCGACGCCCTTCTGGGCCTGGCGCCCGGCGAGCGGGTCTCGGGCTACGTGCACCTCGGCACGGCCAGCGAGGCGCCCCAGGAACGGGTCCGCCCGGACATCGAGGCCATCACCAGCCGCTGGACCGCCGCCTGAACGACAGGTCTTGCGTTCCTGCCGCTGCGTCATAGGGTCTCGGCCAAATCGAATTCAGTACGGGTTCCACATGTCAATCCTTCGCGCGGCCCAGGCCGCGACGGTCGCGCTCACCCTGGGCGCGGCCGCCTTCGGCTTTGGCGCGGCCGCGGCCGCCCAGCCGGCCAGCGACGCCCACGCCGGACGCATCGTCCTGCCGGCCGACGTCACCCCCGACCACTACGACATCTCGATCAAGCCCGACGCCGCGGCCCTGACCTTCACCGGCAAGGTGCGGATCGAGCTGACCGTCCACCAGCCGACCGACCGGATCGTGCTGAACGACGCGGACATCGTGATCGACCACGCGGCCCTGTCGGGCGAGGCGGCGGCCCCCTCGATCGCCTACGACCCCAAGGTCCAGACGGCGACCTTCGGCTTCGGCCACATGTTGCGGCCGGGCCGTTACAGCCTGGCGCTCGACTACCACGGCCGGATCTACCAGCAGGCCTCCGGCTTCTTCGCCCTGGACTACCAGACCCCGGCCGGGACCAAGCGGGCCCTGTTCACCCAGTTCGAGAACTCCGACGCGCGGCGCTTCACCCCCTCGTGGGACGAGCCGGGGCGCAAGGCGACCTTCACCCTGACGGCCATCGTGCCGACCGGCCAGATGGCGCTGTCCAACATGCCGGTGGCGCGGACCACCCCGCTCGGCGGCGGCCTGCAAGAGGTCCGCTTCGCCCAGACGCCCAGGATGTCGTCCTACCTGCTGTTCTTCGGCCTGGGCGATTTCGAGCGCGTGAGCCGCAACGTCGGCGGCGTGGACGTGGGCGTGGTGGTCAAGCGCGGCGACACCGCCAGCGCCGGCTTCGCCCTGGATGCGGCCAGCCAGATCCTGCCCTACTACAATAGCTATTTCGGCAAGCCCTACCCGCTGCCCAAGATGGACCTGATCGCCGGTCCGGGCTCCAGCGAGTTCTTCGGCGCGATGGAGAACTGGGGCGCGATCTTCTACTTCGAGCGCGACCTGCTGGTCGACCCGCGGGTCTCGACCCAGGGCGACCGCCAGAACGTCTACGTCACCGTCGCCCACGAGATGGCCCACCAGTGGTTCGGCGACCTGGTCACCATGTCGTGGTGGGACGACCTGTGGCTGAACGAGGGCTTCGCCTCGTGGATGGAGAACAAGGTCACCGACCACTTCCATCCGGAATGGAACATGTGGCTGCAGAACCAGGGCTCGACCCAGTACGCGATGCAGACCGACGCGCGCGACGGGACCCATCCGATCATCACCCCGATCAACGACGTGCTGCAGGCCGGCGGCGCCTTCGACGAGATCACCTACCAAAAGGGTGCGGCGGTGATCCGGATGCTGGAATCCTACGTCGGCGAGGACACCTTCCGCGCCGGGGTGCGCCGCTACATCGCCGCCCACGCCTACGGCAACACGGTGACCGACGACCTGTGGCGCGAGATCGACGCGGTCTCGCCCGGCCGGCCGATCACCCAGATCGCCCACGACTTCACCCTGCAGGCCGGCGTGCCGCTGGTCAGCGAGACGGCGGCGCGCTGCGAGGGCGGCCGCGAGCGCCTGGACCTGAGCCAGGGCCGCTTCGCCACCGACGACACCGGCAAGGCGCCGACGGTCTGGCGCGTGCCGGTGACCGCCGCGGTGGTCGGCGGCGCCCAGGGCCAGGCGGTGGTCGCCGCCCCGGCCGGTGGGCGGCTGGACCTGGCCGGCTGCGGCCCGGCGCTCTTGAACCTGGGCCAGGCGGGCTATTTCCGCACCCTCTACGCCGCCCAGCCGATGGCCGAGCTGACCGAGCGGTTCGCGAGCCTGTCGCCGGACGACCAGCTCGGCCTGCTCAACGACGCCCGCGCCCTGGCCTACGCCGGCTATGAGCCGATACCGGTCTATCTGAACCTGACCCGGCGGGTGGACGCCGGGGCCGACCCGATCGTCTGGCAGGGGGTGGCGGGCAGCCTCGCCGGCCTCGACCGGCTGTACGACGGCCGGCCGGGCCAGGCGGCCTACCAGGCTTATGCCCGCGGCGTGCTCCAACCGGCCCTGGCCCGGGTCGGCTGGGACGCCAAGCCCGGCGAAAGCGACAACGTCGCCCTGATGCGCAGCGCGGTGCTGAGCGCCCTGGGCCGCCTGGGCGATCCGGCGGTGGCGGCCGAGGCGCACCGGCGCTTCGAGGCCTTCGTGCGCGACCCGTCGAGCCTGAACGCCTCCACCCGCCGCACGGTGCTGGACATCGTGGCCCAGCACGCCGACGCGGCGGACTGGGAGCAGCTACACGGCCTGGCGGTGTCGGCGCGGACCGAGCTGGAGCGGGTCGAGCTCTACGCCCGGCTGGGCGAGGCGGAAGACCCGGCGTTGGCCCGGCGGGCGCTGGACCTGTCGCTCTCGGGCGAGCCGGCGGCGACGACCACGCCCCAGATGGTGGAGGCGGTCTCGTCCCGCCACCCGGCGATGGCGCTGGACTTCACCGCCGCCCACTGGGACCGCATCAGCGCCCTCCTGGAGCCGGACACGCGCGCCACCTTCCCGCCGCGCCTGGTGATGGGGGGCTCGGACAAGGCGCTGGCCGACAAGATGGACGCCTTCGCCGCGGCCAATATCCCCGAAAGCGCCCGCCAGGACGTCCGCAAGGCCGACGCCAACATCGCCTATCTGGCGAAGGTGAAGGCCGAGCGTCTGCCCGACGTCGACCGCTGGCTGGCGCAGGCCCGCTGAGGCGATGAAGCCAGACCGGGGTGCGGGGTCGGAGTGCGCCTCAGCCCCGTCCGCGGTAGGGCGCGACGCCCTGGTCGGGCAGCCACAGGCCTTCCGGCGGCGGGCCGCTCTGCCAGAAGACGTCGATCGGGATGCCGCCGCGCGGATACCAGTAGCCGCCGATCCGCAGCCAGCGCGGCTGGGCGACCTCGACGATCCGGCGGCCGATGGCGAGCGTGCAGTCCTCGTGGAAGGCGCCGTGGTTGCGGAACGAGCCCAGGTAGAGCTTCAGCGACTTCGACTCGATCAGCCAGGCGTCCGGCGCATAGTCGATGACCAGGTGGGCGAAGTCCGGCTGGCCGGTCACCGGGCAGAGCGAGGTGAACTCCGGGGCGGTGAAGCGGGCGAGGTAGATGACGTCGGCCTGGGGATTGGGCACGCGCTCCAGCACCGCCTCGTCCGGGCTGGCGAAGCCGCGGGCCTCGCGGCCGAGCTGGGTCAGGGTCTCGTGGGTCATGGCGCAAGCGTAAGGCACAGCCGTCGGTCCGCGACAAGGTTCTTGCGGCCGCCTATGGTCTCGCCGCTTTCTACAGATCAGGGAGACGGAGCATGAGCGGAGACTTCGACGGCAAGGTGGTGGTGATCACCGGGGCCTCGACCGGCCTGGGACGGGCGATCGCCGTGGAGACCGCCGGGCGCGGCGCCGAGGCGGTGGTGATCAACTTCTCACGCAGCGCCGGCGAAGCCGAGGAGACGGCCGCCCAGGTCCGGGCCAAGGGCGCGCAGGCCATCCTGGCCCAGGCCGACGTGGCGGACGACGCCGGCTGCAGGGCCGTGGCGGCCGCGGCCGAGCCTTTCGGCCGCATCGACGCCCTGTTCAACAACGCCGGGGTGACCAAGTTCGCCAGCAACCACGCCGATCTCGACGCCGTCTCGGCCGAGGACTTCCTGCGCCTCTACCAGGTCAATGTGGTGGGCGCCTTCCAGATGATCCGCGCGGCGCGCGCCCTGCTCGAGGCCGGCGAGGCGCCCGGCGCGGTGGTCAACACCTCGTCCATCGCCGCCGTGGTCGGGATCGGCTCGTCGGTGCCCTACGCCGCCTCGAAGGGCGCCTTGAACACCATGACCCTGTCGCTGGCCCGCGCGCTGGCGCCCAAGATCCGGGTCAATGCGGTCTGTCCGGGCTTCATCGACACGCCCTGGTTCGGCCGCGCCCTGCCGGAGGACACCCTGGCCAGGATGCGGGCGGGGGTTGCGGCCTCGACCCCGCTGAAGGTCGCCTCGACCGCCGAGGACATCGCCGCCTCGGCGGTGTTCCTGGCCTCGCCCGCCTCGCGGCACATCACCGGCGAGACCCTGCTGGTCGACGCCGGCACGCACCTGGGCTTCGCGCCCATGGTGGCGCGGTAGAGCCCACCGCTCCAGATACAAAGACGCCTCCCCGCCCCGTGACAGGGCGAGGAGGCGTAGCGCCCGGCCGGAGCCGGGCGCTGGGGGAAAGAGGCCTACAGGTGGATCGGCGCGACGATGTCGAGGCCGAAGGTGAACTGGCTCTTCTTGGTGCCGTAGTAGGTGCCCGAGACGGCGTCGTAGTGGACGTCGTAGGGGGTGCCGCC
This sequence comes from Caulobacteraceae bacterium, assembly GCA_031291645.1. GTDB lineage: Bacteria > Pseudomonadota > Alphaproteobacteria > Caulobacterales > Caulobacteraceae > Poindextera. The sequence goes on from JARLIQ010000024.1 coordinate 39,020, forward strand.
GGACAGAGCGTCGTCGAACCGCAGTTCCGGCCGGATGACCATGCCGTCGAAGACCTTGGGCAGGCCCTGGGGCTTGTAGTTCACCCCGAGGGTGAGTTCGCCGTAGGTGGTGCCCTTGGACGCGAAGGCCGGATTGTACGTCCCGTAGCCGCCTTCATAGTTGATGAAGTCGTAGTGGTTCGGATAGCCGGCGACGAAGAAGTTGTCGCTGTCCGCCCAGACTTCCGCCCGCAGGCCGACCGAGAGGTCGGGGCTGAGGGCGTATTCGAGGTAGCCGACCACGCCGCCGGCCGAGACCTTGGCGGCATCGTCCTTGGTGTAGTTGGCGTCGATGATGGCGGTCAGCGACTTGTTGACCGTCCAGGTCACGACGATGTCGTTGAGGTAGCGGTTGCCGGGGGCCTTGGTCGGGTAGGAACCGTTCGAGGTGAAGGCTTCGGGCCCGATGTGGGTCGTGGCCAGGATCGTCAGGTTGGTCAGGTTCAGACCGATCCCGCCGTGGAAGTGGAGCACGTTGTCGTTGGCCCCACCGGACGAGCCCAGGAAGGTGTTCACGCCGCTGTCGACACCGAGATAGAGGTCCACCTTGGGGTTCAGGTGGGTCTCGGTCATCAGGCCGGTGTGCTTCAGCGGGATGCCGTAGTTGAACAGGTAGGAGTGCGAGTAGAAGAAGTTACCCGACGGATCCATCACCTCTTCGCCTTCCAGCGTGCCGTATTGGCCGAGCTTGACCTCCATGCCGCCGGCCGTGATGTAGGGCAGGTGGGCCTGGACGTTCGCCTCGACCAGGTCGAACTGGTTGATCGAGTTGATCGAGCGGTTGAACTCGCCGATCAGCTGGGTGTAGCGCGCGTCGCTGCCGTAGGACGCCTGGACCTTGAAGCCGACGTCGATGGTCTTGGAGCTGGTGTCCGGATCGCGTTCGGCGGTGAAGGACACGCCGTTCAGCAGGACCTCGTTGGAACGGTCGGTGAAGGCGTGGCCCCAGTTGATGCCGGCCGGCGGCTGATCCGGGTTCGCGGTGACGCCGACTTCGACCTGGGCCTTCAGCTTGATGCCGCTGACCCAGCTCGCGGGCGCGGCGGGCGGAGCCGCGGCAGGCGCGGCTTGGTCGTCGGCCCAGGCGGCGCCGGCGCACAGCAACGCCGCGGCGGCGCTGGTCGCGAGCAAGGTCGTGATCTTGTATTTCATGTTTTATCCCCTCAGTTGATTATTTGCGGACGCAGGACCGATGCGACCGGCCGGGGCCGGGCATGGACCGCGCACGAGAGACGCCACCGCCCGCGACTGGGACCTCGGACGGTGTTGGGTTTATCCGCGTGGCGCGCATAAAAACTCCATCGGCCAGCAACCCCAGCAGCGTAAAGGACTCGTTACCGGCCCCACTACGGCCGAGGCGCACAGGACGATCGCGTGACCGGTGAGCTTAATCGGCCACATGTCCTGTCGTTCGCAAACCAGCCCCGAAGCCCCCCCCCGCACGGCGGCGCGAGGAGCGCCGGTGACCCGTCTGCCCCCGAAGGCTAGACCGGGCTGAAACCCACGTTGAGCCGATCACCGCTACAGCCTCGCCGGGAATGTGGTTTGACGCCGGTTTGCTCATTGAGCGGGCTGGTCTGTGCGAATTTTACGCACAGGGCCGATATGCCTCGCCGCTGTGCAGGCGCGCGCCTTCAGGCGGCGCGGATGATCGATTCGACGGCGAGCCGCGTCCCGCGGTTGCGCCGGCGGGAGACCGCCCCGGCGAGCCCGCGCGAGGTGTTCCTGAACGGGATCGCCTTCGCCGAGCGGGCGTTCGTGGCCAGCGAGGACGAGTTGCGCGCCTTCGTCGCCGACCGGCTGGCGGCTTTCAAAGTCCCGGTAAAGGTGGTGTTCTGGGGCGAGACCCTCCCCCGCAACGCCAATGGAAAGATCATGAAGTCCGAGTTGAAGGCCGTGTTCGCCAGGTCGCCCGCGTGACCGTCCACGACAAGCATTTCTCGCCCCTGGTCGTCGGGCTGGGCGGCACCACCCGGGCGACCTCGACCAGCGAGCGGACCCTGGTCAAGGCGTTGGAGGCGGCCGAGCGGGCCGGCGCGCGCACGCGCCTGTTCAGCGGCGCCTTCCTGGCCAGGCTGCCGATCTACGACCCGGCCACCGCCGCCGACTCGGCGGAGCTGACCGAGCTGCTCGAAGCGGTGCGCATCGCCGACGGGGTGCTGATCGCCACCCCCGGCTACCACGGCTCGGTCTCGGGCCTGATCAAGAACGCGCTGGACGGGCTGGAAGGCCTGCGCGCCGACGTGCGGCCCTATTTCGAGGGCCGCGCCGTGGGCTGCATCGTCACCGCCGACGGCTGGCAGGCCTGCGGCACGACGCTCGCGGCCCTGCGCACCATCGTCCACGCCCTGCGCGGCTGGCCGACCCCGCTGGGGGTGACCTTCAACCCCTCGGCCGGCGTCCTCTATGACCAGGACGGCGGCTTCAGCGAGGAGCGGGACGCGCGCCAGATCGACATGCTGGCCCAGCAGGTGGTCGACTTCGCCCGGATGCGGGCGGCGGTGGCCTGACGAGCCCCTTAAGGGGCTCGCCGCCGACACCGGTTCAGAACAGGCCCTGGGCGTCCGGACTGTAGCTGACCAGCAGGTTCTTGGTCTGCTGGTAGTGGTCCAGGATCATCTTGTGGGTCTCGCGGCCGAAACCGGACTGCTTGTAGCCGCCGAAGGCCGCGTGGGCCGGATAGGTGTGGTAGCAGTTGGTCCACACCCGCCCGGCCTGGATGCCCCGGCCGATGCGATAGGTGTTGTTGAGGTTGCGCGACCAGACGCCGGCGCCGAGGCCGTAGACGGTGTCGTTGCCGATCTCGATCGCCTCCTCCAGGGTCTTGAAGGTCGTGACCGACAGGACCGGCCCGAAGATCTCCTCCTGGAAGATGCGCATCTTGTTGTCGCCGGAAAAGACGGTCGGCTCGACGTAGAAGCCGTCCTTCAAGGCGCCGCCCAGCTCGGCCCGCCGGCCGCCGGTGAGGCATTTGGCGCCCTCCTGCTTGCCGATGTCGATGTAGCTGAGGATCTTCTCCAGCTGGCCGTGGGAGCACTGCGGGCCCATCTGGGTCGTGGGATCGAGCGGGTCGCCGACCCGGATCGCCGCCACGCGGGCGACGGCCTTCTCCATGAAGCGTTCGAAGATCGATTCCTGCACCAGCGCCCGCGAGGGGCAGGTGCAGACCTCGCCCTTGTTGAAGGCGAACAGGGCGAAGCCCTCCAGCGCCTTGTTCAGGAAGGCGTCGTCCTGGTCCATCACGTCGGCGCAGAAGATGTTGGGCGACTTGCCGCCCAGCTCCATGGTCTGCGGGATCAGGTTGTCGGCCGCCAGCCGCATGATGTCCCGGCCGGTGTCGGTCGCGCCGGTGAAGGCGATCTTGGCGATGCGCGGGCTGGCGGCCAGGGGGGTCCCGACCTCCGAGCCGTGGCCGAACACCACGTTCAGCACGCCCGGCGGCAGAAGGTCGCCGATCAGGTCCATCAGCACCGCCAGGCTCATCGGCGTGTCGGAGGCGGGCTTGATCACCACGCAGTTGCCGGCGACCAGCGCCGGGGCCAACTTCCACGAGGCCATCAGGAGCGGGAAGTTCCACGGGATGATCTGGCCGACGACGCCCAGCGGCTCGCGGAAGTGATAGGCCACCGTGTCCTGGTCGATCTCGCTGATCCCGCCCTCCTCGGCGCGGATGCAGCCGGCGAAGTAGCGGAAGTGGTCGGCGGCCAGCGGCACGTCGGCGCCCAGGGTCTCGCGGATCGGCTTGCCGTTGTCGCGGGTCTCGACCCGGGCCAGCAGTTCGAGGTTGTCCTCGATCCGGTCGGCGATCCGGTTCAGGACCCGGGCGCGCTCGGCCGGCGAGGTGCGGCCCCAGGCGTCCTTGGCGGCGTGGGCGGCGTCCAGCGCGCGCTCCACGTCCTCGGCGTCGGAGCGGGCGACCTCGCACAGGACGGAGCCGTCGATCGGGCTCTTGTCGGTGAAGTAGCGGCCGGCGGCCGGCGGCTTCCACTCGCCGCCGATGAAGTTGTCATAGCGCGTGCGAAGCAGCGCCTGGTCGATCTGAAGGGGTTGGGGCTTGTCGAGCATGGATCGCTCCTGGGGGTTCACTGACACGGTCGGCCGAGCCACCCGCCCCGCCAGAAATCCCGGCCCCAAGCGCACTCCGCACGACACGCTGACAGGTTGAGCCAACCGGTTCGCGATCGCTTTGATCGGTATCAAGGCCGCCGCGTCCGTCCGGCCGCAATGCTCGCCGCGCATTCCGAACAAGGAGCCGGTGTGATGGCTAAGGTTATGAAGGCCGCCGTGGTGCGGACGCTGGGCGGGCCGTTGACCATCGAGGAGGTTCCCATCCCGACGCCCGGGCCGGGCGAGGTGCTGGTCAAGATCGTGGCCACGGGCGTGTGCCACACCGACCTGCACGCCGCCGACGGCGACTGGCCGGTGAAGCCCTCGCCGCCCTTCATCCCCGGCCATGAGGGCGCGGGGATCGTCGCCGCGATCGGGCCGGGCGTCACCCGGCTGAAGGAGGGCGATCCGGTCGGCATCGCCTGGCTGCACGACGCCTGCGGCTGCTGCGAGCACTGCATCACCGGCTGGGAGACGCTGTGCGAGACCCAGAACGACAGCGGCTACAGCGTCAACGGCACCTTCGCCGAATACGCCATCGGGGCGGCGGACTACGTCGGGCGCCTGCCCGACCGGGTCGACTTCGCCGCCATGGCCCCGATCCTGTGCGCCGGCGTGACGACCTACAAGGGCATCAAGGAGACCGAAGCCCGCCCGGGCGAGTGGATCGCGATCTCGGGCATCGGCGGCCTGGGCCACGTGGCCATCCAGTACGCCAAGGCCATGGGCCTGCACGTCGTGGCGCTGGACGTGACCGAGGAGAAGCTGGCCCTGGCCCGCAGCCTGGGCGCGGAGCTGGCGATCAACGCCCGCGCGCCGGACGCGGCGGCCCAGGTGGTCAAGCTGACCGGCGGCGGCGCCCACGGGGTGCTGGTGACCGCGGTCTCGCCCCCGGCCTTCTCCCAGGCGCTGCAGCTCGTGCGGCGCAAGGGCACGGTCAGCCTGGTCGGCCTGCCGCCAGGCGACTTCGCGACCCCGATCTTCGACGTCGTGCTCAAGCGCATCACCCTGCGCGGCTCGATCGTCGGCACGCGCAAGGACCTGGCCGAGGCGATCGAATTCGCCGCCGAAGGCAAGGTGAAGGCCCACATCCACAAGCGGCCGCTGGAGGACATCAACAAGGTCTTCGCCGAACTCAAGGCCGGCGAGGTCGATGGCCGGATCGTGGTCCCGTTCTGATCGGACGCCGCCGAGGGGGCGCGCAAGGCCCCTATTTCGGCCCTTCGGCCGCCCCTTCGACCGCCTTGTGCGCCTCGCCCGCCTCGAAGGCTTCGCGCCAGACGGTGCGGCGGGGCGGCTCTGGGACGGCTTCGCCGCGGGCGGCGGCCTCCTCGGCGATCTTGCGGCCGAGGGCTACGACCGGCTGGATTTCGCTGTCGGCGAGGGGCGCCATCCATTGCTTGCGCTTGAACGCCGCCTCGACGTAGGGCGCCAGGGCCTCGGCCTTGCGCGCGACCCGCTCGGCCTCGCGCGCCTTGAACTCGCCCATCACCTCGTCGGCGAACAGTTCGAGCGCCTCGCAGATGTGTTCGTGCCGGTTGCGTCCGCCCTGCTGGATGAAGGCCACCTGGTCGACGCCGCAGGCCTCGAACTTGCGCAGGTGCTCGCGCAGGCCCTCGGGCGTGGCGATGCCGCCCTCGGCCGGGGCGTTGGCCGGCATGTTGGGCAGGGCCTTTTGGAACTTCTCCCAGATGTCGGTGCGGCCCGGCAGGTGCTCGCCGAAGCCGTAGTGCCAGCCGAGCGCGAACTGGAAGAAGCGGAATCCGTCCTGGAACCGCGCACGGGCGACCTCGGCGTCGTGGTGCAGGCCGAAGCTGGAGACCATGCAGACGTTGGGGTTCACCGCGTGGCCGATCGGCACGCATTCCTCCTTGAAGATCCGGTAGTAGTCGTCGACCCACTGACGGGCCTCGGCCGGATCGACGAAGGCGAAGGTCAGGGCGCCGACGCCCAGCCGCGCGGCCAGCTTGATCGTCTCGCGGTTCGAACAGGCGACCCACAGCGGCGGGTGCGGCTTCTGCACCGGCTTGGGCACGATGTTGCGGGTGGGCATGGAGAAGTACTGGCCTTCGAAGCCCGGGTACGGGTCCATGGCCAGCATGTTGGCGCATTGCTCGACCGCCTCGCGCCAGGCGTTGCGCTTCTCGGCCACCGGCACGCCGTAGCCGCCGAGCTCCAGCAGGGCCGAGCTTTCGCCCGTCCCCCACTCCACCCGGCCGTTGGAGACCAGGTCGAGGGTGGCGATGCGCTCGGCGACGCGCGCCGGGTGGTTGTAGCCCGGCGGCATCAGCACGATGCCGTGGCCGAGCCGGATCTGTTTCGTCCGCTGCGAGCAGGCGGCCAGGAATATCTCCGGCGCGGAGGAGTGGGAATATTCCTCCAGGAAGTGGTGCTCGACCTCCCAGACGTTGTCGAAGCCCAGCCGGTCGGCCAGCTCGACCTGGTCCAGGGCGTCCTGGAACAGCTTCTGCTCCAGCCCCTCGGTCCAGGGCCGCGGCAGCTGGTGCTCGTAGAAGATGCCGAACCTCATGGCCGTCTCCGTCCCTGATCCGATCTGCGCCGGATGTTGTTCCTGAACATTGATAACAAGGGGCGGTTGAGCGGCAAACCGGAAATTCGAAAACGCGCGCCCTACCGTGAGAACAGCCCCACCAGCATCGGCTTGGCGTAGAGCCGGGCCACCTCGTCCCTGGTCACCTGGGCGGCGGAGACGCGCAGGTCGGCGGCGGCGTTCAGGGTGGCGTTGAGCATCTGGGCGGCGATGGCCGGGTCCACGGCGCGGATCGCGCCGGCGGCGACGCCGTCCGAGATCATGGCGGCGAAGCGCTCGGACAGGCGGTTCTGGCTGTCGATCATCCGATGGCGGATCGTCTCCGGCAGGGCGCTGAACGCCGAGGTGCGCAAGAGCGGCCCCTCGTCCGAAAGCTGGTGCTCGACCAGCTGGGCCGCCGCCGAGGACAGCTGGACCCAGGGATCGGCGTCCAGCCGCATCGCCGCGCTCTGCACCCGGCGCACGACCTCGAAGCTGCGCTCGAAACAGGCCACCACGAGGTCGTCCTTGGCCTCGTTGTGGTGGTAGAACGAGCCCTTGGTGACGTTCAGCTCGGCCGAGATCTGCTCGACCGAGGCGCCGCGATAGCCGCGCCGGTTGATCAGCCGGGTCGCGGCCAGCAGGAAGGCCTCGCGCGAGCGGGCCTGGGCGTCGGCCGGCGCCGGCAGGGCCTGCGCCAGCGGCGACGGGGCCCAGGCCGCCCCCGGTGCGGCCAGGCCGTTGACCAGGATGTCGAGCATCCGCTCGCGCACCCGGGGATAGTCCTCGACCTCATAGCGCGGCAGCCAGACCGCCAGCCAGAGCACCTGTTCGACCAGCACGAAGGTGCGCGCGGTCGCCTTCTTGCGGCTCATCCACTCGAAGCCGGGCGCGTCGAACAGGCTGCGCACCTTGCGGAACAGGGTGCCGAAGGCCGCGCCGACGCTGGTGCGATGGGGCTCGCCCAGGGCGCGGATGTCGCTGAACATCACGATCGGGGGCGCCTTCCCCGCCCGGATGCGCCGGTCGAGGTCGAGATAGAGGTCAAGCAGGCGCGCCAGCCTGGCCTGCGGGGTCGGCTCGGCCAGCGCCTCGCCGACCAGGGCGTCCAGCCGCGCGATGCCGTTCAGGAAGCAGGCCGCGGCCAGGTCTTCCTTGCGCTTGAAATAGTAGGTGACGCTGGTGGTGATCAGCCCGACGCTGGCGGCGACGTCGGCCAGGGTCATGCCCTTGATCCCCGCCCGGTTGATCGTGCAGGCGGCCGCCGCGACGATCGCCTCGCGCTTGCGGGCGTAGCGGGCGGTGAAGGCCGGAGCGGTCGATCCCTCGTTCATGCCGCCGGCCGCCCCCTGCGTCCCGATAGCGAGACTATCCCCATAGGCGCGGCAAGGGGCTCACGCAACCGAACGCCTGTTCGGTTCAGCCGGCGCGCTGGCCCGCGGTTTCGAGCGCGTCAGCGGCCTCGTCGTCGACCTCCTGCGGGTCCATCGCGGGCGGGCCCTGGCCGGCGTCCGGGGCCTGGCCGCTGGCCTCCGGCTGCAGCATCCGCGCCTTGCGCCAGCCGCCGAAGAGGAAATAGAGGCCGGTCAGGACGCTGGAGGTGATGGTGCCGAGCGGGAAGCTCCACCAGATCGCCTCCGAGCCGAAATGCGGGGTCAGGGCGCTGGCGAACGGCACGCGGATCAGCCACATCGAGACCGTCAGGATGATCAGCGGCGGGAACACCGCGCCGGTGGACCGCACCACGCCGGTCAGGGCGAAGGTGGCGTTGAACAGCACGAACGACCACAGGACCATGCGGTTGATGTGGACCGCAACGGCGATGGCGGGCGATCCGGCCGGCAGCAGGAAGAACAGCGACAGGGCGCCGAGCGCATAGATCACCGCGGCGATCGCGCCGGTGATCGCCGTCGAGGACGCCAGGCCCGAGGCGGCGATCCGGTTGACCCGGTCCCAGCGGCCCGCGCCGATGTTCTGGGCCGCCATGGAGGAGACCGAGGCGCCGATCGCCATGCCGGGCATCTGGACGTAGGCCCAGACCTGGGACGCCGCCGCATAGGCCGCCGCGGTCAGCGCCCCGAAGCTGTTGACGAAGCCCAGCATGACCACGGCCGCGCCGCTCATCACCAGCATCTGCACGCCCATCGGCATGCCCTTGAGCACCAGGGCGCGCAGGATCCTCATGTCGGGCCGCAACAGGTGGAGTTCGCTGGGCCTCAGCATCAGGACGCTGCGCCGGCGGTAGAGGTGGACCATCAAGAGGACCAGCGAGATGGCCTGGCTGACCAGGGTCGCGGTCGCCGATCCGGCCATGCCGAGCCGGGGGAACGGCCCCAGGCCGCGGATCAGGCAGGGGTTGAGGCCGATCTCAAGAAGAACGGCCAGGACCATGAAATAGAACGGTGTCTTCGAGTCGCCCGCGCCCCGCTGCGCCATCTGCAGGAACATGAAGAAGTACATGAACGGCATGGCGATGAAGATGATGCGCAGATAGATGATCGCGTCGTCCCGGGCCGCGGGCGGGGTGTGCATCGCCCCCAGGATGCCCGGCGTCAGCCGCCAGCCGATCAGCGCCAGGGCGATGGAGACGGCGAAGAAGAAGGTCACCGCCGTGCCCATCACCGTCTTGGCCTGCGGCAGGTCGCCCGCCCCGACCGCCTGGGCGATCAGGATGTTCGAGGCCATGCTGATGCCGAACACCGCGCCCATCAGCAGGAACATCAGGGTGTTGGCGTTGCCCAGCGCGGTGATCGCCGTCACCCCCAGGCCCGGGGTGTGGCTGACGAAGAACTGGTTCACCGTCCCGTTCAGCGTCTGCAGCACATTGCCGCCCAGGACCGGCAGGGAGAAGACCAGCAGGGTGCTGGTGATCGGCCCCTCGGTCAGGTTGCGGCGCGCGTGGCGCGCATGAGCCCCCGCGGATGGCGGGGCTGCGGCGGGCTGGGAGTCGGGCATCTTGGCAATAATGGACCCAGATCGAGCGGTCAGGCGACGGAAGAATCGGACCAAGGCGGAATTGGCTGGGGACGTTTGGGCGCCCGTCAGGTCCGGGCCGGCAGGCCCGCCACGATCGCCTCGGCCCGGGCGAACAGCGCCGGATCGACGACGAGGCCGCTGGCGGCGGCGTTGTCGTCCACCTGCTGCGGCCGGCTGGCGCCGACGATGGCCGAGGCCACGTTAGGCTCGCGCAGGACCCAGGCCAGGGCGAACTGGGCCAGGGTGCAGCCGGCCTCGGCGGCCAGGGGCTTGAGCCTCTGCACGGCCTGCAGGATCTCCGGCCGCATCCAGCCGCGGATCGGCGCGCCCATGGAATCGCTGGCCGCGCGGGTGCCCGGCGGCGGGGGCGAGGCCGGGTCGTACTTGCCGGTCAGCACGCCCTGCGCCAGCGGCGACCAGACGATCTGGGACACGCCGTTGGCCGCGCACAGCGGGATGACCTCCTTCTCCGGGCGCCGCCACAGCAGCGAATACTGCGGCTGGGAGGAGACGAACCGCTCGACGCCGGGAATGGCGAAGGCGTCGCGGATGTTCTGGGGCGACCATTCGGAGAAGCCCAGCCAGCGGACCTTGCCCTGGCGGACGACCTCGCTCAGCGCCTCCATGGTCTCTTCCAGCGGGGTGTCCGGGTCGTAGCGGTGGCACTGGTAGAGGTCGACGTAGTCGGTGCGAAGGCGCTTGAGCGAGGCGTCGATCTGCTTGAACACCTGGGCGCGGGACAGGCCCTTGTCGCCACCGCCCATGTCGCCCATCAGCTTGGTCGCCAGCACGTAGCTGTCGCGCGGCCGCCCGGCGAGGGCCTCGCCCAGCACGCTTTCGGCGGCGCCGCGGCCATAGACGTTGGCGGTGTCGATGAAGTTGATCCCGACCTCGAAGGCGCGGTCGAGGCAGGCCGCGGCGCTGTCGCGCTCCACCCCCACCCCGTAGGTCAGCCAGGAGCCGAGCGAGATCTCGGAGACCTGGAGGTCGCTGGCGCCGAGTTGGCGGTATTTCATCGGACGTACTCCAGGTTCGAAATCGGCGCTGTCGCGCCTTAGGCGGACGCCGCGGCGCCGGGCTCGGCCGCAAGCGGCCCAGTCTGGGGCGGCTCGGCCTCGGGCGGCTCGTCGACGACGCCCAGCGTCGCCATCTCCTTGAGCCGTTCGAGGTTGTGTTCGTGGGTGTGGCGGTCGATGCGGTAGAGGGCGAGCACCGCGATGGAGGCCGCCACCAGCACCGCATACGTCGGAAGGTAGAGCAGGATCAACCGCCGCATGAGCTCGGCCGGCACGCTGCCCTGGACCGCGTGGGTCGGGAAATGCACCAGGGTCACCAGCAGGCCGGCGAAGAAGGCGCCGATGCCGGCGGTGAACTTGGGCACCAGGCCGTTGGTGGCGAACAGCAGGCCCTCGGAACGGACCCCGGTCCGGACCGCATTGTCCTCGACCACGTCGGCGACCATCGAGGCGATGATGATGTAGCCCATGATCGCCAGGGTCCCGACCACCACGGCCGTCAGGAGCAGGATCGCAAAGGTCAGGGGCGCGCCGTTGGGCGGCATCAGGTCGAACAGCCTCAGCGACATCGGGGTCAGGCCCGCCAGGGTCGAGCCGCTGAAGAGGCCGATCATCGTGCGCTTCTTGCCGAAGCGGCGGGACAGCGGCGGGGCCGCGAAGACGGCGATCACCGAGCCGAGCGAGGCGACCGGCAGCAGGGCCGCGAGCTGGCCCGGCGCCAGGCCCCAGAGGTGGGTGTAGAAGTAATAGTCCAGTCCGCCCTGCATCCCGGCGGCCGCCCCGCCCACGACCCCGGCGACCAGCAGCGCCACCAGCGAGGGGTTGGTCAGGGTGGCGATGATCTCGCCGAAGGTCTGGGCCAGGGTCACATGGCGTTGCGGCGGGCGGTGCAGGTGGGGGATGCGGTCGTGGGTGCCGAGGCTGGAGGCCAGGATGGTCGCCAGGATGACCAGCGCCCCCACGAGCCCGAACTGGGCGTAGCCCTCGCGGTTCAGAAGCCCCAGCGGATGGGTCGCGTCCTTGCGCAGAAAGACGCCGTTGAGCAGGTAGCTCATCGAGGCCAGGCCGAAGACGAAGAAGAAGAACCGGAAGCTGGAGAGCACCGTGCGCTGGTCGTAGTCGGGCGCCAGCTCCGGCGCGAGGGCGTTGTTGGGCACGTCGAACAGGCTGACCGAGATCCGCACCAGCACCAGGAGCAGCAGGACGTAGGCCAAAAGGCCGAGCCCCGACAGCGACTGGGGCGCGTGCCAGAGGCCGTAGAACGAGGCCGAGGCGAGGATGGCCGAGGCGTACATGAAGGGATGGCGCCGGCCCCAGCGCGAGCGGAAATTGTCCGACCACTGGCCCAGCAAGGGGTCGACCACGGCGTCAGCGGCCAGGGAGATCATGATCGCGGTCCCGACCAGGATGGCCGGCAGGCGCATGACCTGGTTCAGGTAGTACTGCAGCACCGCCCCCGAGAGAGCGGCGTAGGCCACGCCCGCGGCGGTCGCGCCGAGGCCGTAGTTCAGCTTGGTCCAAAGCCCCAGGGGCGGCGCGGCGGCGGTCGCTTCGGCCATGCGGTGCGTATCCTTCGGGCTCAGAGGGGAACGGCGACGCCGGAGGCTTCCTCGGCCGTCTCGGCGGCGGCCGCGGCCTCGGCCAGCCGTGCGAGGTTGGCCTGGTGCGTCGCCCGGTCGATCCGGTAGGCGGCGAGGAAGCAGAGGGCGACGGCGTAGAGGCCGGCGTAGGACGGCAGGTAGACCATCGCCAGGTGGGTGAGCACGCTCTGCGGCACGTGGCCCGGCTGGGCCTTCGCCGGGAAGCCCACCACCGCCAGGATCAGGCCGGATAGCAGCAGCCCCGTGCCGGACACCGCCTTCTGCACGAAGCTGGCGGCCGAGAAGAACAGCCCCTCCGACCGGCGGCCGGTCTTCAGCTCGCTGTCCTCCACCACGTCGGCGATCATCGAGGAGATCAGGATCGAGGCGGAGATGCCGAGCGAGGAGGTCACCACCCCGAAGGCCAGCAGGCTGGGCAGGAGGCCGGCGGTGTGGTTGGCCGGGAAGAGGCCCAGCAGCCTGAGGCAGAGCGGGGACACGCCGCTGAGGATCGAAAGGCTGAGCGCGCCCAGGGCCGTCGCCTTCTTGCCGAACCGGCGCGACAGGAACGGCGCCAGCATCATCGCCACCACCGCCCCGCCGAAGCCCTGAGCGATCAGGATCAAGAGCTGGGCCGAGGTCAGCTCCCAGAAGAAGGTGCCGAGGTAGAGGGCCAGGGCGAAGCTCAGCCCCTGCCCCATCGCCGTGAACAGGCCGACGGCGACCATCATCAGGAAGGAGCGGTGCGACAGGGTCGAGGCCATCTCGCGGGCGAGCGCGCCCAGCGAGCGCGGCGTCGTCTGGGGCGGCTTGCGCAGATAGGGGATGCGCCGGTGGGTGCCGGCCGCCGAGATCAGGATCGCCAGCAGCATGACCACGGCCGAGACCGTCCCGTAGTGGGCGTAGCCGACCGGATTGAGCTGGCCGACCGGATAGCGGGCGGTGGGCCGCAGGAAGACGGCGTAGGCCAGGAAGGTCATGCCGAGCCCGCCGCCCCAGCCGAACATGTAGCGGTAGCCGAGGATCGAGGTGCGCTCGTCGTAGTCGTCGGTCAGCTCGGCCGAGAGGGCTGAGCTCGGGATCTCGTAGAAGGTGATGAAGGTGCGCACGATCACCGCGATCACCACCAGGTAGGCGAACAGCGCCGGCGGGGACCAGTGCGGCGGGTTCCAGAGCGCGAGGTAAGAGATCGCGACCGGCAGGGCGGCGGCGTACATGAACGGGTGGCGCCGTCCCCAGCGCGAGCGCCAGTGGTCGGAGACCTGGCCCACGATCGGGTCCATCACCGCGTCGACGATCAGCGCCAGGAACACCGCCTCGCCGACCCAGCTGGCCGGCAGACCCACCAGCTGGTTGTAGAACAGCAGGACGAAGGTCTGGAACCCGTTGTCCTTGATGCCGTAGGCGACCGAGCCGAAGCCGTAGAACAGCTTGATCCCCCGGCTGACCGGAGGCGCCGAGGCCGCGGCGTTGGCCATGTGCTCTTCCTCCCGAGCGGCCGGCGCCCTACGCGCCCCCAAGACAGCGCCCCGCTCTGGCGGCGGGGTTCGGCTGCGATCTTGTCTTGAATTGCGCGGCCGGCGCAACCGGGGCTGGGCGTTTTTCGAAAGTCCGGTTTGCCGGCCGCCCTCCCCGCCCCGCCTAGACCGAACCGGTGGCGATCAGGCTGCGGGCGCAATCGAGGATGGTCTCCTCCATCGGCCGCGGCGTCCAGCCGAGCAGGCTCCGGGCCTTGGCCGAGGTGAAGTCGTGCCTGTGGCCGAGACTGGGGGTCACCGACGCCAACTCCCGGTCGAACAGGCCGGCGAGCCTGAGGACGAAGTCGGGGACCTTGCCCGTGGGGACCTTGGCGGCGTCCGGGCCCAGGCGCTCGCGCAGCAGGGCCGCGAGGTCGGCCATCCAGGCGAAGGCGCCGGCGGCGATGAGGCGCTGGCCGGCCGCCTCGGGGGCGGTCATGGCGCGGATGTGCAGGTCGGCGACGTCGCGCACGTCGACCACGTTGAAGCCCAGCCGCGGCAGGCCCGGCACCCGGCCCGACAGCAGCCGCTCGACCACCTGGACCGAGCCCGAGAAGTCCTGGCTGAGCACCGGGCCCAGCACCAGGGCCGGGTTGACCGTGGCCAGGGTGGTGGTCCCGCCCGAGGCGGCGATCAAGTCCCAGGCGGCGCGCTCGGCGAGGGTCTTGGACTGGGCGTAGGCGCTGACGCGCGGGCCGTCGGGATCGGTCCAGACGGTCTCGTCGCAGACGCTGTCGGGGCCGCCCACGGCCTTGCTGGTCGCCGCCACCGAGGAGGTCAGGACCACGCGCCTGACGCCGGCCTTGATCGCCGCGCCCACCGCCCGGCGGGCGCCGTCGCGCGCGGGGCCGATCAGGACGTTGGGGTCCTTGGGCTCGGCCACGCCGAGCGGCGAGGCCACGTGCAGGACGTAGTCGCAGCCGGCGACCGCCTCGTCCCAGCCGGCGTCGGCCGTCAGGTCCGCCTGGTGGAAGCTCAGCCGGCCGAGGTCGGCCACCTGGCCCAGCGCCGCCCTCACCTCGGCCTCGCGGGCCAGGTTGCGCACCGTCGTGCGCACGACATGACCCTGTTGCAGAAGCCCGATAACGCACCAACCGCCGATGTAACCGGACCCGCCGGTCACCAGCACCGTCGCCTGTTCGCTCATCCCGCCCCCCAAGTGATGTTGACAACGCTAAGATAGGTAGGCTTGACGGTGGCGGAAGGGGCTCGCGCCAGCCGCCGTCGGGGACCATTGACGGGAGGCGTCCGGCTGGGGCCTATAACAACCGTTTGAATTTCAGGGCGCCGATTGAAGCAGCCCTTGTCGGAAAAGGCTTTCGAGGAAACATCCATATGACCGCCATCAATTCCGTCGCCGACCTGACCGTCGAAGGCGACATCGCCGTCCTGACGCTCAATTCGCCGCCCGTGAACGCGCTTTCGGCCGGCGTGCGCGACGGCATCGCCCTGGGCATGGCCCAGGCCCTGGCCGATCCGGCCGCCAAGGCCGTGGTGCTGATCTGCGACGGCCGCACCTTCATCGCCGGCGCCGACATCACCGAGTTCGGCGGGGCCCAGAAGGGCGCGAGCCTGTTCGACGTGCAGAGCGCGATCGAGAACGCGACCAAGCCGGTGGTGGCGGCCATCCACGGCACCGCGCTCGGCGGCGGGCTGGAGGTCGCCCTGACCTGCCACTACCGCGTCGCCGTCCCCTCGGCCCGGTGCGGCCTGCCGGAGGTGAACCTGGGCCTGCTGCCCGGCGCCGGCGGCACCCAGCGCCTGCCGCGCATCGTCGGCGCCCAGAAGGCGATGGAGATGGTGACCTCGGGCCAGCACGTGCCGGCCAAGGCCTGCCTGGCCATGGGCCTGGTGGACGAACTGGTCGAGGAAGGCGCCCTGCGCGACGGCGCCCTGGCCTTCGCCCGCAAGATCGTCGCCGAGCACCGGCCGCTGAACCGCGTGCGCGACCTGAACGACAAGGTCGAGGCGGACCGCAAGCACCCCGAGATCTTCGACGCCTTCCGCAAGGCCAACGCCCGCAAGTTCCGCGGCTTCCTGGCGCCCGAGTACAACATCCGCTGCATCGAGGCGGCGGTGAACCTGCCCTTCGACGAGGGGCTGGCGGTCGAGCGCAAGCTGTTCATGGAACTGATGACCGGCCCGCAGTCGGCGGCCCAGCGCTACGCCTTCTTCGCCGAGCGCCAGGCGGCCAAGATTCCGGACGTGCCGGACGACACCCCGCTGATCCCGGTGAACAGCGTCGGCATCATCGGCGCCGGCACCATGGGCGGCGGCATCGCGATGAACTTCGCCAACGTCGGCATCCCGGTGACCCTGGTCGAGGTCAAGCAGGACGCCCTGGAGCGCGGCCTGAAGGTGATCCGCTCGAACTACGAGCGCACCGCCGCGCGCGGCGGCATCACGCCCGCCCAGGTCGAGGAGCGCGTGGCCCTGATCAAGGGCTCGCTGTCGATGGACGACCTGGCCAGCGTCGACCTCGTGATCGAGGCGGTGTTCGAGCGGATGGACATCAAGAAGGACATCTTCACCAAGCTCGACGCGATCTGCAAACCCGGCGCGATCCTGGCCACCAACACCTCGGCCCTGAACATCGACGAGATCGCCTCGGTGACCAAGCGGCCGGAGGCGGTGATCGGCCTGCACTTCTTCTCGCCGGCCAA
>JARLIQ010000140.1 GCA_031291645.1 Caulobacteraceae bacterium
CATCTTCACCAAGCTCGACGCGATCTGCAAACCCGGCGCGATCCTGGCCACCAACACCTCGGCCCTGAACATCGACGAGATCGCCTCGGTGACCAAGCGGCCGGAGGCGGTGATCGGCCTGCACTTCTTCTCGCCGGCCAACGTCATGAAGCTGCTCGAGATCGTCCGCGCGGACCACACCTCCAAGCCGGTGATCGCCACCTCGATGAAGCTGGCCAAGAAGATCGGCAAGATCGCGGTCCTGGTGGGCGTCACCCCCGGCTTCGTCGGCAACCGCATCCTGGGCCAGCGCCAGCGCGAGGCGCAGAAGCTGATCCTCGAAGGGGCCATGCCCTGGGACGTCGACCGGGTGCTGTACGACTTCGGCTTCCCGATGGGGCCGTTCGCCATGAGCGACCTGGCGGGCCTGGACATCGGCTGGGTCAAGGAGAAGTCGCACGGCGAGACCGTCCGCGACGTGCTCTGCGAAGCCGACCGCCGCGGCCAGAAGACCGGCGCCGGCTTCTACGACTACGACGAGAACCGCAACGCCAAGCCCTCGCCGTTCACCGAGCAGGTGATCAAGGACTTCATCGCCAAGTCCGGCGTCAACCCGCGCCAGATCGGCGACCAGGAGATTCTGGAGCGCTGCATCTATCCGATGATCAACGAGGGCGCGAAGATCCTCGAGGAAGGCAAGGCCATCCGCGCCTCCGACATCGACGTGGTCTGGGAGAACGGCTACGGCTGGCCCGTCTATCGCGGCGGCCCGATGTGGTACGGCGACTTCATCGGCCTGGATAAGGTCTTGGCCAAGATGAAGGAATTCCAGGCGACCATGGGCGACCAGTTCAAGCCCTCGGCCCTGCTCGAAAAGCTGGTCGCGGAAGGCAAGCGCTTCCAGGACCTCTGATTATTTCCACAACACCCTGAAACGACAGGATTATTGTATGTCACGCGAAGCTGTTATCGTTTCCACCGCCCGCACGCCGATCGGCAAGGCCTATCGCGGCGCCTTCAACAACACCACCGGCCCGACGCTGGGCGGCCACGCCATCGCCGAGGCGGTCAAGCGCGCCGGCATCGACCCGGCCGAAGTCGACGACGTGGTCATGGGCTGCGCCCTGCAACAGGGCACCACCGGCTCGAACATCGGCCGCCAGGCCGCCCTGCGCGCGGGCCTGCCCAACACCGTCTCCGGCATGTCGATGGACCGCCAGTGCTCGTCCGGCCTGATGGCGATCGCCACCGCCGCCAAGTACATCATCAACGACGGCGCCCCGGTCGCCATCGGCGCGGGCCTGGAGTCGATCTCCCTGGTCCAGAACGACAAGGTCAACCGCTTCCGCGCCGGCGACGACTGGCTGAACGAGCACGTGCCCGAGCTGCACACCTCGATGATCGAGACCGCCGAGATCGTCGCCGACCGCTACAAGATCAGCCGCGAGGCGCAGGACGAATACGCCCTGCAATCCCAGCAGCGCACCGCCCAGGCCCAGTCCGAAGGCCGCTTCGCGGCCGAGATCGCGCCGATGACCTCAATCATGACCGTGGTCAACCGCGAGACCGGCGAGACCTCGGAAAAGGAGGTCCGCCTGACCCTGGACGAGGGCAACCGCCCGCAGACCACCATGGAAGACCTCGTCAAGCTGCAGCCGGTGTTCAAAGGCGGCCGCTATGTGCCCGAGGGCAAGTTCGTCACCGCCGGCAACGCCTCGCAGCTGTCCGACGGCGCCGCCGCCGTGGTGCTGATGGAAGCCAAGGAAGCCGAACGCCGCGGCCTGGCCCCGCTCGGCGCCTACCGCGGCATGGCCGTGGCCGGCTGCGGGCCGGAGGAAATGGGCATCGGCCCGGTGTTCGCCATCCCCAAGCTGCTCGAGCGCAATGGCCTGACCATCGACGACATCGACATGTGGGAGCTGAACGAGGCGTTCGCGAGCCAGCTGCTCTATTGCCGCGACACCCTGGGCATCCCGAACGAGAAGCTGAACGTCTCGGGCGGCGCCATCTCGATCGGCCACCCCTACGGCATGACCGGCGCGCGCTGCACCGGCCACATCCTGCATGAAGGCAAGCGTCGCGGCGCCAAGTGGGGCGTCGTCACCATGTGCGTCGGCGGCGGCATGGGCGCGGCCGGTCTGTTCGAAATCTTCTGATCCAAGCCTGCCCCTCCGTCGCGAGGCGGAGGGGCAGGTGTTTCTAGAACCCGCCCTGGGCCGCGCCGTCCTCGCCCGAGGCCCCGCGGGCGCGGGCGGGCGGACGCGGCTCGTCGGCGTTCATCGGCGGCTCCAGGGCCTCCAGCAGCTCGACGTGCTCGCGGCGGCGCACCACGGCGGTGATGTTCAGCCGGGTGTAGAGCGCCTGGGCCCCGAACCCGGCCTGGGCCTCGGCCCAGCGCGACTGGGCGTGCAGAGCCAGGTTGTCGGCTTGGCCGGCGTAGATGACGTGGATCGCCCCGTCCTCCGCCTCCTTCACGTAAAGATAGTTCCCGCCCATCGGCGACAGCGGCCGGCCTTCCTTGAACAGAGCGAATCTGAGGTGCTCGCCTGACCCCACCCGGCAGTCGATCTGGTCCCTCACGGAGATCTCCAACGCAACGCAAAGCCCGATAGGCGCGCCCGACCTGGGCCCGATCGTGACGAAGTTGCGTCGGAAGTAGGGCGAACGGCGGCGCTTGTTCGCCCCCGGGTCAGGCTGGCGGCGGGGGCGGCGCGGCGCAGCGCCAGCTTTCGGCGCGGTCGCGCTCGCCCTTGCCATCCCATTGAGCGAGCTTGGGATAGGCGCAGAGCGGGCGGGTGCGCTCGACCCCCAGGGCCGGCGAATCGGACCTGTACTTGGTGGCCACGAGGACGTCCGGCGCCTTGCCCTGCTCGACCCAGGCGGTGATCGCCTGCAGGGTCGGCAGCACGTTCGGCCCCGCCCCGCCGCTGCAATGCAGCATCCCCGGCGCCAGGAACAGGCGGTAGAAGTCGGCGGTGTCGCCCATCCGCGCCTGCACCCGGCCGAAGTACTCGATGGAATCGCGCGGCGGGATCGCGGGGTCGGCCCACCCATGGTACTGGATCAGCTTTCCGCCATGCTTGCGGAAGGCGCCCAGGTCCGGGGCGTAGGCGTTGAGAATGCCTGCGTACTTTGCGTCCGTGGCCGCCACGTCGGCGTCGAAATCAAGTTTCGGAAACGGGTAGTTCGGGTCGGCGAACTGCACGTATTTGAAGAAATTGTCGCCGAAACGGTATTGAAGCGCGTGGCCCGCCGCGCCCGGGCCGGTGCCGGTGATCCACGTCGCCCAGCCGCCGGGCTCGGCCTCGCCGCCCGGATCGAAGCCCCACAGGACGCGCTTTCCGGTCTTGGGATCGACCGCCCCGCCATAGATCCTGCGCAGCGTCGCGATCTGGGCGTCGGTCAGGCACTGGTCGGTCTCCGCCCCGGAACAGCGCAGGACGGCGGGGTCGAAACGGCAGGTCAGGGGGTTCTCGATCACGCCGTCTTGATCGCCGCAGGCCTTCAGCGCCGCCGCCTCGATCGCCTTCAGCTTGGCCGCGCCGACGTAGCCGCCGGGCGCCTCCAGCGCCTGGACGTTCCAGGCGGCGTCGGCCAGCAGGTGGGTCCAGTGGTTGGCCGGATCGCCCGCCACGACGCCGTCGAAGTCGCCCGGATAGCGCTGGACCTCCATCAGCGCCTCGCGCCCGCCGTCCGAACAGCCCGCGAAATAGGAATATCGCGGCGCCTTGCCGGCGTAGGCCCGGATGATCGCCTTGGCCGCGTCGGTCGTCTCCTTCAGGGCGCGGTAGCCGAAATCGACCACCTTCTCCGGGTGGCCCAGGGCCCAGCTGGCGTCCGTGCCGTCGGCCGACGGGTGGCCGTCATCCGTGCCCGCGACGGCGAAGCCCGCGGCCAGGCCCATGGCCATCGTCCGCTCGGGGATCTCGCCGGCGAAGCCGCCGTTGCCGACCTGGAGGTAGCGGCCGTTCCAGGCGCCGTTCTCGGGGATGGCGACCTCGAAGCGTATCTGGCTGTCGGCGGTCGGCCGGGCCACGCCCAGCACCCGGCAGACAGCCGGCAGCGCCGGCGCGGCGGGGGTCAGGGCGGGCGTGGCGCCGACCACCTGGACCGAGGTGATGGAGACGTGCGGCAACCGGAGGCTCGCCAGGTCCTCGCAGGCCCCGGCCGCCCGCGCCGGGCCGGCCAGCGTCCCCATCGCCAGAGTTAGGCCCGCCAGAATTGGGCCCACCAGAGCCAGCGCCGTGGTCATCGCCCTCATTCCCCGCCTCCCGATCATCCTGTCGTTGAGCGGACTGAAGCCTGCTACGGCCGATCGCACAAGGGCCGAAGCTGGGCCGGAGGCGATCCGGATCGGGCGATCCGGGTTTGGCGATCGCCGGGCCAGATGCGAAAGTGTGATGAATGGCCGGGGCCGCGAATCCGCGGCCGGGAGAACCGCCCTGATGAAGATGCCCGCGCCCGATCCCGAGGTCTTGCGCCACAAGGCCGAGATCGCCGAGGCCCTGGCCCGGATCGTGCCCGGCGAGGGGGTGGTGGCCGACATCGACCGGCTGCGCGCCTACGAGAGCGACGGCCTGACCGCCTACCGCCAGACGCCGGTGGCCGTGGTGCTGCCGACGACCACTGAGGAGGTGTCCGAGGTGCTGGCCTGGTGCGCGGCGAACAGGGTCAAGGTGGTGCCGCGCGGCTCTGGCACCTCGCTGTCCGGCGGGGCCCTGCCGCTGGAGGACGGGGTGGTGCTGGGCCTCTCGCGCCTGAACCGCATCCTCGAGATCGATTTCGACAACCGCGTGGTCGTGGCCCAGCCGGGCGTGACCAACCTGGCCATCACCCAGGCGGTGCAGCATCGCGGCTTCTTCTATGCGCCCGACCCGTCCAGCCAGATCGCCTGTTCGATCGGCGGCAACGTCGCGGAGAACTCCGGCGGGGTGCACTGCCTGAAATACGGCCTGACCACCAACAACGTGTTGGGGGTCGAGATGGTGCTGATGGACGGCGAAGTCATCCGCATCGGCGGCAAGCACCTCGACGCCGGCGGCTACGACCTTCTGGGCGTGACCGTGGGGTCCGAGGGCCTGCTGGGCGTGGTCACCGAGGTCACGGTGCGCATCCTGCCCGCGCCCGAGACGGCGCGGGCGCTGCTGATCGGCTTTCCCGACATCGAGGACGCCGGCCGCTGCGTGGCCGAGATCATCGCCGAGGGGATCATCCCCGCCGGCATGGAGATGATGGACCGGCCGGCGATCCACGCCGCCGAGGCCTTCGTCCACGCCGGCTATCCGCTGGACGTCGACGCCCTGCTGATCGTCGAGCTGGACGGGGCGGAGGCCGAGTGCGGCCATCTTCTGGGCCAGGTCCTGGCCATCGCCCAGCGCAACGGGGCGAGCATGACCCGCGCCGCCGCCGACGAGGCCGAGCGCGCCCTGTTCTGGGCCGGGCGCAAGGCCGCCTTCCCCGCCGTCGGCCGCATCTCGCCCGACTACTACTGCATGGACGGCACCATTCCCCGCGCCCAGCTGCCCAGGGTGCTGCACCGGATGCGCGAGCTGTCGGACACCTACGGCCTGGGCGTGGCCAACGTCTTCCACGCCGGCGACGGCAACCTGCACCCGCTGGTGCTCTACGACGCCAACAAGCCTGGCGAGCTGGAGCGGGCCGAGGCGTTCGGCGCCGACATCCTGCGGCTCTGCGTCGAGGTCGGCGGCGTGCTGACCGGCGAGCACGGGGTCGGGGTGGAGAAGCGCGACCTGATGCCCGAGATGTTCAACGAGACGGATCTGGCCCACCAGCAGCGGCTGAAGTGCGCCTTCGACCCGGACCTGCTGCTCAATCCGGGCAAGGTGTTCCCGACCCTGCACCGCTGCGCCGAGCTGGGGCGGATGCACGTGCACCACGGCGCCCTGCCCTTCCCGGACCTGCCGCGGTTCTAGCATGGGCGTTTCAATGCAGAGGATCGAGGCGCGCAGCGCGCGCGAGGTCGCCGACGCGGTCGGCTCGGCCCTGGCCGAGGGGCGGCGGATCGCCGTCGAGGGCGCGGGGACCAAGGCCGGGGTCGGCTGTCCGTTCGAGCACGACCTGGTCGTCTGTACGGCCGGTCTGGTGGGCGTGACCGGCTATGAGCCGTCCGAGCTGGTGCTGACCGCCCGCGCCGGAACCCCGCTGGCCGAGGTCGAGGCCCTGCTGGCCGCGCGCGGCCAGATGCTGGCCTTCGAGCCGATGGACTATGGCCCGCTGTTCGGCGAGCCCCCCGGCCGGGCCACCCTCGGCGGGACCATCGCCGCCAACGTCTCGGGCCCGCGCCGGATCAAGGTCGGCGCCGCGCGCGACCACTTCCTGGGCTTCGAGGGCGTCTCCGGCCGGGGCGAGGCGTTCAAGGCCGGCGGCAAGGTGGTCAAGAACGTCACCGGCTACGACCTTTCCAAGCTGATCGCCGGCTCCTGGGGCACGCTGGCGGTGCTGACCGAGGTGACGGTCAAGGTCACGCCGAGGCCGCCCGAGGCGGTGACCCTGCTGGTCGCCGGCGCGCCGGACGCGGTCGCGGCCAGGGCGATGGGCGCGGCGCTGAGCGCGCCCTCCGAGGTCACGGCCGCCGCCCACCTGCCGGCCGGCGTCGCGGCGCGCGCGCCG
>JARLIQ010000141.1 GCA_031291645.1 Caulobacteraceae bacterium
AGCTTAATGTTATGTAGTGGCAGGCCGCGGGGAGCTGGGCGGGGGGGGGTGTGCCCGGGGGGGGGCGGGCCGCCCCCCCGCCGCCGGGGACCGCCGCGCTCACCGGCATGCAGCGACGGCGGCTGATCCTGCTCCTGAAGGCCCACGACGTCCATGAGGCCGGCGGCGGCCCGCGCGACATCGCCACCGCCCTGGGCGACGGCGCGCAGGCGCGCCTGCCGGCGGTGGAGTGGAAGGACAGCGCGGCGCGGCGCATGGCCAACCGGCTGCTGCGCGACGCCATCGGCCTGGTCGACGGCGGCTACCGCGCCCTGCTGGCCGGCGCCTGACGGGCGGCGCGGCGGCTCGGGCGCGGCGCGCCTTTCGCCGTCTCGCGCCTTCACCGAGGGGGACAGAATCCGGCGCCCGAATTTCGTCCACCCCCTGCGCCGGGCCTCTCCGCCAAGGTGATCCCAGGACGGCGCGCCTTCGCGGCGGCGCCAGCAACCAGGACGGAGCCGCCGGATGACCGATCGCAACGCACAGGGCTCGACGCGCTACGTCCGCACGCCCGAGGCCGCCAGGCTGCTCGACCTCTCGCCGCGCACGCTCGAGAAATACCGTTGCCTGGGCGCCGGCCCGGTCTTCCGCAAGCTCGGCGGCCGCGTCGTCTACGCCATCGCCGATCTCGAGGCCTGGGCCGAGCAGGCCGCCTGCCGCTCGACCTCGGACCCCCGCTACGCCGAGGCGCGCGCCAACGGCCGCAGCGACCTCGTCCGGCGCTGAACCCGGCCGCGCCGGTCCACGCCTCCGCCATCACCAACCTCAGACCCAAGCCGGGGCCGCCAGGCCGCCCGGAGAGCCCCCTCATGACCGAGCGAGCCCCATCGCCAGACCGCCTGCCGCCGCGCCCGAACGGCGACGGCGCCGCGCTCACCGAGGTCGAGCTGACCTGGGTCGAGAAGAAGATCGAGCGCTGGCTGCGCTTCGGCCGCCGCGCCCGGGAGACCATCCTCGACCGCCGCCGCAGCCTCGCGGCCTTCGCGCCGGGCGAGGTGTTCGCCTTCGTCCGCTGGGCCTCGAACGACTTCGGCACGGTGGTCTCGCGGCTCGACATCGTGCGCGCGGTCCCGCCGGGCGAGGCGTTCCAGACCCTGCCCTTCGTGCGGCCCGGCGGCGAGATCCTGCTGCGCGTCTCCGGCTGGGCGAAGGTCGAGCCGGTGCTGCAGGCGATCGACGCGGTAGAGGCGCTCGGGATCGATCCGGCCGACGTCGCGCCCGCGTTCTGGCGGCGCCTGCACAACCGCCTCGCCGCCGGCTTCGAGCCGGGCGCCTACACGCGCGAACAGCACCGGGCCTGGCTCAAGCGGCGGAGCCTGGTGGCATGACCCAGGCCCCCATCCTGCTTTCGGCGGGCTTCGCCAGCCTCGCCCTGGCGAGCGTCAGCCTGGCGCCGCCGGCGCCATGGTTGGTCTGGAACGCGACCGCCAGCACGCCCGTCGGTCTCTATGCGCTGCGCGCGCCCGGCGCGCCGCGCCCAGGCGAGCTGGTCGCCGTCCGGCCGCCGGAGCCTGTCGCGCGCTTCCTCGCGGCGGGCGGCTTCCTGCCCCGCGGCGGCCTGCTCCTGAAGCCCGTGGCGGCCCTGCCTGGGCAGACGGTCTGCCGCGACGGCGACACCGTCCGCATTGACGGGCGGCGGGTCGGCGCGGCGCTGGACCGCGACCATCTCGGCCGCCCGCTCCCGCGCTGGCAAGGCTGCCGAAGCCTTCGGCCCGGCGAGATCTTTGTCATGAACCCGGCCATCCCGCAGAGCCTCGACGGCCGCTACTTCGGCCCGCTGCCGGCCGCCGCCGTCGTCGGCCGCGCGCTGCCGATCTGGACGCAGGCGCGCCGCGCCGGCCGCCTCGGCTGGCGCCTTGGCGCCGCGCCGACATCGGTTTCCCCCCGCCAATCAAGGAGATTTTCCATGGCGACCATCGGCCAGTTCACCCGCGACCCGTCCGGCTTTTCCGGGCGACTCCGCACCCTTCTCCTCGAGCGCCCGCTCAGTCTCACCCTGGCTGAGCCGTCCGAGAGCGAGGCCGCGCCGGACTATCGCGTCCGTCTGACCGGCGACGACGGCCCCGACGTCGGCGCCGCCTGGAAGCGCAAGAGCGACAAGGCCGGCGACTACCTTTCGCTGCTGATCGACGATCCGAGCCTTCCCGCGCCGATCAGCGCCAACCTCTTCCAGTCCACCGTCGACCGGACGCTCTGGCTGCTCACCTGGAGCCGGAACCACCGGCCCAACACCCAGGGCGCCTGACGCCGTGGCCGGCGCCGTCACCCGCCGCAGAACGGCGCCGGACCGACCCCTTCGGCGCACAGGGCGCGCTCCCCTCCCCGCGCTCCTGCTCGCGATCGCCTTGCCCCTGGGCGGCGCGAGCCGCGCCGAACCGCTGGCGCCGCCGCAAGGCGGCGCCAGCGGTCCCTATGCGCCGATCGCGGCCGAGGCCGCGCGGCGCTTCGGCCTTCCGGAGGCCTGGATCCTGGCGGTCATGCGCGCCGAAAGCGGCGGCGCGCCGCACTCGGTCTCCGCCAAGGGCGCCCTGGGGCTGATGCAGCTCATGCCCGGGACCTGGACGGCGCTGCGCGCGCGCCTGGGTCTCGGCGACGACGTCTTCGATCCGCACGACAACATCATCGCGGGCGCCGCCTTCCTGCGCGAACTGCTCGATCGGTACGGCTCGCCCGGCTTCCTCGCCGCCTACAACGCCGGTCCCGCCCGCTACGAGGCCTATCGCGCCGGACGGCTGCCGCTGCCGGCCGAGACCCGGGCCTATGTCGCCGCGGTGCTGCCGCGGATCGGCGCCGACGGCGCCGTCCGAGCGACTTTCGCGCGCTTGCCCGCGCCGCTCGCCTGGACCGGCGCGCCGCTCTTCGCGCCGCGCGCGGCGGACGCGCGGGACGGTGTCTTCGCTGGCGTGACGACAAGCGTCGCGCCGACGTCGAACGGCCTTTTCGCGCCGCTGTCCAGCGCCGGCGGCGCGCGACGACCATGACTGGGCGGTCCTCGAACAATGCCGTCATTCCAGAGGCTGGGTCGCGAGGGCGCCGGGCGCGTGCAAGCGGGTTTCGGCGCGCGCCGGCGGCCTCCGGACATGTGGGGAGGCTCCTCGAGGCCAGCCGCTTGCAACCGACCGACCGAGGGCAAGATTCAAGCCCGCACCTTGCGGTCGGGCCGGTCGGTTGTAGGGCCTGGGTTTGGGCGCTCGAAGGACACCCTGTGGCGCAGGCGGCGCACCGTGCGCGGGTTGAGCGAACCCTCGAAGTGCGCCGTCATTTCGCACCCTGCGGGGGTCCGCCGTGACTGACGAGCGCGAATTCCGCCCCCGGCTCGGTCGCTCGCGCTCGAACCGGGCCCGCGCCGAGCGGCCGTTCGCAGCGATGGTGCTCGCCGCCGCCCGCCAGGCCGGGGGACCGTCCCGCGCCGGCCGCGGCGGCGGTCCGAGCCGCTCCCGGTTCGGGCGGGGACGCATCGCCAGCACCGTGGCCGACCGCAACCTGACCGGCCGCTCGCGCCGGGTGACCGTGAAGACCCGCATCGTCCGCCGCTCGGCGAAGACGGCCGCGCTCGCGACCCACCTCGGCTACCTGCGCCGCGAGGGCGTGACCCGCGACGGGGAGCGGGCCGAGCTGTTCGGCCCCGACCCAGGGCCGGTCGATGCGGCCGCGTTCGCCGAACGCTGCCGGGACGACCGTCACCACTTCCGGATCATCGTGTCGCCGGAGGACGCTGCGGCGCTGGCGGACCTGCGAGGGTTTGGCCGCGAGCTGGTCGAGCAGATGGAGAAGGATCTTGGGACCCGGCTCGACTGGGTCGCGGTCGACCACTGGAACACCGGCCATCCGCACCTGCACATCCTGGTGCGGGGCGTCACCGACAAGGGCGAGGACCTCGTCATCGTCCGCGACTACCTCAACGGCGGCCTCAGGGCGCGCGCCCAGGACCTGGCGACGCTCGAGCTAGGCCCGCGCACGGACCACGAGATCCAGGTCAGCCTGGAGCGCCAGGTCGGCGCCGAACGCTGGACCGACCTCGACCGGGCGCTGCAGCGCGAGTCCGGTCGGCGCGGGGGCATCGACCTGGCGCCTCGGGCCGGCCAACAACCCGATCCGGCCCAGGTGATGAAGATCGGCCGGCTTCGCCATCTGGAGGGGCTTGGCCTCGCCCACGAGATCGGCGGCGGCCAGTGGATCCTGGACGAGGCGGCCGAACCTGCGCTGCGGGCGCTGGGCGAACGCGGCGACATCATCCGGCGCATCCATCGAGGCCTGACCGCGCGTGGCGCGGAGCGGTCGACATCGAGCTTTGTGGTGACCGGCGAGGACCAGAGCCGGCCGGTCGTCGGCCGCCTGCTGGACCGCGGCCTCGACGACGAGCTGGCCGGTTCGGCCTACGCCATCGTCGACGGCGTTGACGGGAAGGTCCATCACCTTCGCCTGCCGGACCTGGCGCTCGCCGGCGACGGCCCAATCGGCTCCGTTGTCGAGCTGCGCCGGTTCGAGGACTCGCGCGGCCGCCAGCGGGTCGCCCTCGCTGTGCGCTCCGACCACTCGATCGAGGACCAGGTGAAGGCCGAGGGGGCCACCTGGCTCGATCGCCAGCTGGTCGCCAAGGAGCCCCTATCGCTGGCTCAGACCGGATTCGGCGCGGAGGCGCGCGCCGCACTACGACGGCGGGCCGAGCAGTTAATCGAGCGGGGCCTCGCCGAGCGGCAGGCGGGCCGGATCCTATTCGCCTGGGGCCTGATCGGCCGGCTGCGGCGTGACGAGCTCGACCGGGCTGGCGAGCGACTAGCAGCCGAGACCGGTCTTTCCTTCCAGCGCGGGTCCGAGGGCGAGCCGGTGGCCGGCGTCTACCGCCAGCGGCTGAGCCTGGCTTCCGGCCGCTTCGCCATGATCGACGACGGGCTCGGCTTCCAGCTCGTGCCCTGGGAGCCCTCGATCGAGAAAGAGCTCGGCCGGCCGGTGTTCGGCATGGCCCGCGCCGATGGCGGGATCGCCTGGTCGCTGAGCCGCGACCGCGGGCTCAGCCGCTGAAATGCGCCACCGTCGTGAGGAACCCACCATGACCGCGACCAAGATCCTCTGGGGCCAGATTCTCTCCGTGCTGGGCGTCGTGCTCGCCGCGTTCTGGACCGCGACCGAGTGGACCGCCTGGCGGCTCGGCTTCCAGCCGGAGCTCGGCCGGCCGATGGTCTGGCTCGGCCACTTCGCGGTCTATCCGCCGCCGGCCTTCCTGTGGTGGTGGTTCGCCTATGACGCCTATGCGCCGGGCGTCTTCGTCCACGGCGCGTACATCGCCGCCTCCGGCGGGGTGATCGCCGCGGCCTTGGCCATCGCGCTTTCGGTCTGGCGGGCGCGGGAGGCCAAGCGCGTCGAGACCTATGGCTCGGCCCGGTGGGCCGCGCCCGAGGAGGTCGCGCGGGCCGGCCTCACAGGCCCGGACGGGGTGGTGCTCGGCCGCTATCGCGGCGCCTACCTGCGCCATGACGGACCCGAGCATGTCCTCTGCTTCGCGCCGACCCGGTCCGGCAAGGGCGTGGGCCTGGTCATCCCCACCCTCCTGACCTGGCCGGGCTCGGCCATCGTCCACGACATCAAGGGGGAGAACTGGCGGCTGACGGCCGGTTTCAGGTCCCAGTTTGGGCGGGTGTTGCTGTTCGACCCGACCAATCCGGCCTCCGCCGCTTTCAATCCTCTGCTTGAGGTCCGCCGCGGCGCACGCGAAGTGCGCGACGTCCAGAACATCGCCGACATCCTGGTCGATCCGGAAGGCAGTCTCGAAAAGCGCAACCACTGGGAGCGGACCGGCCACGCCCTGCTGGTCGGGGCCATCCTGCACGTGCTCTACACCGGGCCTGACAAGACCCTCGCGGCCGTGGGCGAGCTCCTCGCCGACCCCAGGCGGCCGATCGAGTCGACCCTGATGGCGATGATGCGCACCCCCCACCTCGGCAAGGCCGGCGCGCACCCCGTCGTCGCGTCGGCAGCCCGCGAACTCCTGAACAAGTCCGCCAACGAACGGTCCGGGGTGCTCTCGACCGCCCTCTCGTTCCTCAGCCTCTATCGCGACCCGGTCGTGGCCGCGCTGACCCGAAGGAGCGACTGGCGGCTCGACGATTTGGTCGACGGCGCGCGCCCTGCCAGCCTTTACCTGGTGGTCCCCCCCTCGGACTTCACCCGGACCCGCCCCCTGATCCGGCTGGTCCTCAACCAAGTCGGCCGGCGGCTGACCGAGGACCTGGAGGTGGGGGAGGCGCGCCGGCGGCTGCTTCTGATGCTCGACGAGTTCCCGGCTCTCGGAAAGCTGGATTTCTTCGAATCTGCGCTCGCCTTCATGGCCGGCTACGGCATGAAGGCCTTCCTGATCGCCCAGTCGCTGAACCAGATCGAGAAGGCTTACGGGGCCAATAACTCGGTGCTCGACAACTGCCATGTGCGGGTCAGCTTCGCGACCAACGACGAGCGCACCGCCAAGCGTGTCTCCGACGCCCTTGGCACCGCGACCGAGCTGAAAGCGATGAAGAACTACGCCGGCAGCCGCCTCTCGCCGTGGCTCGGCCATCTGATGGTCTCGCGCTCGGAGACACCCAGGCCGCTGATGACGCCCGGCGAGGTCATGCAGCTCCCGCCCGCCGATGAGATCGTCATGGTCGCGGGCCTCGCGCCCATCCGCGCCCGCAAGGTCCGCTACTACGAGGACGTGCGGTTCCGCGAGCGTCTCCTGCCCGCCCCCGCGCCAGAGCCCGGGAAGGGCGCGCGCCCGGACGACTGGACGGGGCTCACTCAGCCCGAGGCCGCGGCGCCGTCTGCACCTGCGGCCACCCCAACGGGCCGCCCGGGCGGCGACGGGATGGACGTGGACGAGGATGAGTTCGCGCCACCGGAGCGCCGCCGGCAGCCCGAGTTGGACGCCGCGGCGGCCGACCAGCCGTCGGCGCCCGAGGCCGAGCTGGCGCCGGACGAGCTTGGCGAACTGGACGAGGACGCAGTCCGGGCCAAACGGCTCGAGCAGGACATGCAGGATATCGCCAGACAGGCCGCGCTCGACCCGGACGACGACTTGGGTCTCTGAGCGCGCCATGGCCCGGCCGCCCAAAAAATCCCAGATCTCGGTCTACCTGGACCCGGACGTGACCCTGCTCCTGGCCGCCTTCGCAGCCAGGACCGGCCGGTCGATGTCGCAGGTCGCCGAGGCCGCCCTCGCCTCCTTCCTGTCGCCAGACGCGGAGGTCCGACGCGAGGCGGCGATCGCCAAGCGCATCGATCGGATCGACCGGCGCCTCGACCGGCTTGAGCGGGACGCGGCCATATCGCTGGAAACGCTCGCCCTCTTCGTGCGGCTGTTCCTGAACGCGACCCCGCCCCTTCCTGACCAGGCCTCCCAGGCGGCGCGGGCCAAGGCGGCGGCGCGCTACGAGCATTTCGTGACCGCGGTCGGCCGGCGCGTGCGGCAGGGCCCGAAACTGCGCCAGGAGATCCTCGATGATGTCGGTCCGGACGGCGCCTGAGCCGGCGGCCAAGGCGGGCGCCGCCCGAGGCGCTCGCACGTCGCAAGTCTTTTTGCGCCCCGCTACGCTCCTCAACTAACGGCGCTAAATCATTGTTGAATCCCGTAATTTCCTGCCCCTTCTAATCTTTCTCGACGCCTGGCGCAGCCCGCGCCGGCCACCGCCCGGGGATCAGAATTGTCCAGCCTCCCGCACCCGCAGAGCGAAGCCGGCGCCCGCAGCGCCCGCATGCTGCGCACCGCGCTCGGGCCGGCGATCTGCGCCTTCCTGGAAGACGCCTCGATCGTCGAAGTGATGCTGAACCCGGACGGTCGGCTCTGGATCGACCGGCTTTCGGGCGGGCTGGAGGCGACCAGCCAGACCCTCTCGGCCGCCGATGGCGAACGGATCGTGCGCCTTGTGGCCCACCATGTCGGCGCCGAGGTCCACGCCCGCGCCCCGCGCGTCTCGGCCGAGCTGCCAGAGACCGGCGAACGTTTCGAAGGGCTGCTTCCGCCCGTCGTGGCGGGACCCGCCTTCGCCATCCGCAAGCCGGCCGTCGCCGTCTTCACCCTCGCCGACTATGTCACGGCCGGGACGATGACGGCGGGCCAGGCCGAGGCCCTGCGCAGGGCGGTGGCGGCGCGCCGGAACATCCTGGTCGCCGGCGGCACGTCAACCGGCAAGACCACCCTGGTCAACGCCCTCCTCGCCGAGATCGCCGGCTCCTCCGAGCGGGTGGTGCTGATCGAGGACACGCGCGAGCTGCAGTGCCGCGCGCCGAACCTCGTCGCCCTGCACACCAAGGACGGGGTGGCCTCGCTCTCCGATCTCGTTCGCTCCTCGCTCCGGCTTCGGCCCGACCGCATCCCGATCGGCGAGGTCCGGGGACCGGAGGCGCTCGACCTCCTGAAGGCCTGGGGCACCGGTCACCCGGGCGGCGTCGGCACCATCCACGCCGGATCGGCGCTGGGCGCGCTCAGGCGGCTCGAACAACTGATCCAGGAGGCCGTCGTCACCGTCCCCAGGGCGCTGATCGCCGAGACCATCGATGTGATCGCCGTCCTCGCCGGCCGCGGCGCCGAGCGGCGGCTGGCCGAGCTCGCCGTCCCCGCCAGCCTCGACCCCGAAACCCACGACTACCGCCTCGCCCCCGCCGCGGTCGGCGAGCCCGCCCTCAATGGAGACCGTCCATGATCATGACCTCGCCGTCCCTTCGGCGCGCCGCTGGGCGCCTCTGGACCGCCGCCTCGCTCGCCGCCCTGGCGCTGGCCGCCGCCAGCGCCGCCCACGCCTCGGGTTCCTCCATGCCCTGGGAGACCCCGCTCAACCAGATCCTGGAGTCGGTCCAGGGACCGGTGGCCAAGATCATCTCGGTGATCATCATCACCGTGACCGGCCTGACCCTCGCCTTCGGCGACACCTCGGGCGGCTTTCGGCGGCTGATTCAGATCGTCTTCGGGCTTTCGATCGCCTTCGCCGCCTCGAGCTTCTTCCTCTCCTTCTTCTCCTTTTCCGGCGGGGCGCTGGTCTGATGGCCGCGCGCGTCGATCCCGAGGTCCCCGGCTTCTTCGCGCCGGTCCACCGCGCCCTGACCGAGCCCATGCTGATGGGCGGCGCGCCGCGGGCCGTGGCGATCGCCAACGGCACCCTCGCCGCCGCCGTCGCGCTCGGGCTTCGGCTCTGGATCCTGGGCGCGCTGATCTGGGCGGTGGGACACGCCGCCGCCGTCTGGGCGGCCAGGCGCGATCCCCAATTCGTCGAGGTGGTTCGCCGCCACCTGCGCCTGCCCACCCATCTCGGCGTCTGAGGCCCCACGCGATGCTCAACCTCGCCGAATATCGCAAGCGTCCCGCCGGCCTGCCCGACCTTCTGCCCTGGGCCGCCCTCGTCGCGCCCGGCGTCGTGCTCAACAAGGACGGCGCGTTCCAGCGCACGGCGCGCCTGCGCGGACCCGACCTCGACAGCGCCACTCCCGCCGAGCTGGTGGCGGTGACCTCGCGCCTGAACAACGCCCTTCGCCGGCTCGGCTCCGGCTGGGCGATCTTCGTCGAGGCCCAGCGCGTGGCCGCGGAGACCTATCCGCACGGCGTCTTCCCGGACGCCGCCTCGGCCCTGGTCGACCTCGAGCGCCAGGACGCCTTTGAGGCTGCCGGCGCCCACTACGAGAGCTGCTACTTTCTGACCTTCCTCTGGCTGCCGCCGGCGGAACAGGCCTCCCGCGTCGAGGGCTGGCTCTACGAAGGGCGCTCGCGCTCCGGCGTCGATCCGTTGGCGCTGATGGCGGGCTTCATCGACCGCACCGACCGCGTCCTGCAGCTCGTCGAGGGCTTCATGCCCGAGGTCGCCTGGCTCGACGACGGGGAGACCCTGACCTACCTGCATTCGGCGGTCTCGACCCGCCGCCAGGCGGTGCGGGTCCCCGAAATCCCCATGCACCTCGACGCGCTGCTGGCCGACCAGCCGCTCACCGGCGGGCTCGAGCCGCGGCTTGGGTCCCATCACCTGCGCGCCCTGACCGTGATCGGCTTTCCGAGCGCGACCTATCCGGGGATCCTCGACGAGCTCAATCGGCTGGCCTTCCCCTACCGCTGGTCGACCCGGGCCATCCTGCTCGACAAGACCGAGGCGGTGGCCCTGACCGCGAGGATCCGCCGGCAGTGGTTCGCCAAGCGCAAGTCGATCGCCGCCATCGTCAAGGAGGTGATGACCAACGAGGCCTCCGTGCTGGTCGACTCCGACGCGGCCAACAAGGCCGCGGACGCGGACCTGGCGCTGCAGGACCTGGGCTCCGACGACGTCGGCCAGGCCCTGGTGACCGCCACCGTCGTCGTCTCCGACGCGGACCCGGCGCTCGCAGCCGAGAAGCTTCGCCTGGTCGAGAAGGTGATCCAGGGGCGCGACTTCACCTGCATCGCCGAGACCGTCAACGCGGTCGAGGCCTGGCTGGGCTCCCTGCCCGGTCACGCCTACGCCAACGTCCGCCAGCCGCCGCTTTCGACCCTGAACCTCGCCCACATGGTCCCGCTCTCGGCGGTCTGGGCGGGACCGGCGGCGGACGATCACTTCAAGGCGGCGCCGCTGTTCTTCGCCAAGACCGAGGGCTCCACACCGTTCCGCTTCTCGCTGCACGTGGGCGACGTAGGCCATACCCTGGTCGTGGGCCCGACCGGCGCCGGCAAGTCGGTGCTGCTCGCGCTGATGGCGCTGCAGTTCCGCCGTTATGCCCGGAGCCAGATCTTCGCGTTCGACTTCGGCGGCTCGGTCCGAGCCGCCGCGCTGGCCCTCGGCGGTGACTGGCGCGACCTCGGCGGCGGGCTCTCCGCCGACCCCGGCGCCGACGTCGCGCTGCAGCCGCTGGCGCGGATCGACGAGGCCGGCGAGCGCGCCTGGGCCGCGGAATGGATCGCGGCCGTCCTCGCCCGGGAAGGGATCGTCATCGATCCGACGGCCAAGGACCACCTCTGGTCGGCGCTGACCTCGCTCGCCGCCGCGCCGGCGGCCGAGCGGACCCTCACGGGCCTCGCCGTGCTCCTCCAGTCGGCGGCGCTGAAGCAGGCCCTCCAGCCCTATTGCGTCGGCGGACCCGCCGGCCGGCTGCTGGACGCCGAGGCCGAGCGGCTCGGTGGGGCGGACGTCCAGGCGTTCGAGACCGAGGGGCTGATCGGCTCGGCCGCCGCGCCCGCGGTCCTGACCTACCTGTTCCACCGCATCGAGGGCCGTCTCGACGGACGGCCTACCCTGCTGGTCATCGACGAGGGATGGCTGGTCCTGGACGATCCGGCCTTCGCCCAACAGCTGCGCGAATGGCTGAAGACCCTGCGCAAGAAGAACGCCTCGGTGGTCTTCGCCACCCAGTCGCTGTCCGACATCGCCGCCAGCCCGATCGCCCCGGCCATCGTCGAGAGCTGCCCGACCCGAATCTTCCTGCCGAACGAGCGGGCGATCGAGCCGCAGATCACGGCCGTCTACCGGCGCTTCGGCCTGAACGACCGGCAGATCGAGATCATCGCGCGCGCTGCGCCCAAGCGGGACTACTACTGCCAGTCCCGGCGCGGCAACCGCCTCTTCGAGCTCGGTCTTGGGCCCGTCGCCCTCGCCTTCTGCGCCGCCTCGTCCAAGGCCGACCACGCGGCGCTCGAACGGCTCCTCGCCGATCACGGCCAGGGCGGCTTCGCCGGCGCCTGGCTGGTTCAGCGCGGCCTCGGCTGGGCCGCAGACCTCATCCCCGACCTTCCGAACCTGGAGACCTCCTCATGATCGCCCGCGAAAGACTGCGCGCCGCCGCTGCGGCCCTCGCGCTGGCCTTGGCGCTTTCGCCTGTCGCCACGGCGCCGGCCGCCGCCCAGCTGACCGTGTTCGACCCGAGCAACTACGCCCAGAACCTGCTGACCGCTGCCCGGTCGCTGCAGCAGATCAACAACCAGCTGCAGATGCTCACGAACCAGACCCAGATGCTGGCCAACCAGGCGAAGAACCTGGCCAATCTGCCGGCCTCGACGCTGAACCAGCTCCAAGCCTCGATCACCCGCACCGAGACGCTGCTGGGCCAGGCCCAGACCATCGCCTTCAACGTTCAGGCGGTCGAGCAGGCCTATTCGGCGAACTACGGCCAGGCGCCATCCGCCGCCTCCGACACCGCGCTCATGGCGCTCGCCCAGACCCGCTGGCAAACCTCCGTCGGCGCCTTCGAGGACTCGCTCAAGGTCCAGGCCGGGGCGGTCGGCAATATCCCGACCAATGCGTCCGCCATGAACACCCTGGTCTCGGCGAGCCAGTCGGCGAGCGGCGCGCTGCAGGCCGCCCAGGCCGGCAACCAGCTCCTGGCGCTTCAGGTCCAGGAGATCTCCGACCTGATCGCGGTCCTCGCCGCCAAGGGCCGGGCCGATGCGCTGGAACAGGCGAGAGCCGCCGCGGCCGAGTCGCAGGGCCAGCAGCAGTACCAGACCTTCCGAGCCCAGAGCGGCTACGTCCCGGGGACGGTCGCCATGTTCGGCCCCAACTGAGGCGAAGGGCCATGGTTCCATCCCCAAGCCTACGGGCGGCGGCCATCGCCGTCCTGGCCGTCATCGCCGCCGCGGCGCTGGCCGCGTCCAGCAAGCCCTCCGCCAAGTCCGATCCGGGTCCGGCCGCGGCGCGCCCGGCGCCGAGCGACCGCCCCGACGCGGCGATCAGCGGCTGCGGCGCCATCGGCCCCGAGGACCCGGGCGAGCCGCGATGCGAGGCGGCCTGGGCGCAGAACCGCCGCCGCTTCTTCGGTGTGGCCGGGCGGTCCAGCGAGCCCACGCCAGCGGGAGAAGCGCGATGAACAACGTCGGCGTCATCGACACCTTCCTGAACACCTTCACCACCTACATCGACTCCGGCTTCGGCCTGGTCGGGGGCGATGTCGCCTACCTGTCCTCGACCCTGATCGTCATCGACATCACCCTGGCCGGGCTCTTCTGGGCCTGGGGGGCGGACGAGGACATCCTCCAGCGGCTGGTGAAGAAGACGCTCTACGTCGGCTTCTTCGCCTTCGTCATCGGCAACTTCAACCACCTCTCGGCGATCGTCTTCAACAGCTTCGCGGGCCTCGGCCTGAAGGCCGGCGGCGGGTCGCTCTCGACGGCGGACTTCCTGCGGCCAGGCCGGCTGGCCGAGGTCGGCCTCCAGGCCGGTCAGCCGCTGCTGGACGCCGTCGCCCAGCTGGCGGGCTTCTCCAGCTTCTTCGCCAACTTCGTCCAGATCATCGTCCTGATGACCTCCTGGAGCCTGGTGCTGATCGCCTTCTTCGTCCTGGCGGTGCAGCTTTTCGTGACGCTCATCGAGTTCAAGCTCACGACCCTCGCCGGCTTCGTGCTGGTCCCCTTCGCCCTCTTCGGCAAGACCGCCTTCCTGGCCGAGAAGGTGCTCGGCGCCGTGGTCGCCTCGGGCGTCAAGGTCATGGTGCTGGCGGTGATCGTCGGCATCGGCAGCGGCCTCTTCTCCCAGTTCGCGACCAGCTTCCCCGGCGGCCAGCCGACCATCGAACAGGCGCTGTCGGTGGCGCTCGCGGCGCTGTCCCTCCTGGGCCTCGGAATCTTCGGGCCGGGCGTCGCCACCGGCCTGGTCTCCGGCGCGCCGCAGCTCGGCGCGGGCGCCGCGGCCGGAACCGGACTCGCCGTCGCCGGCGCGGCCATGGCCGGCGCCGGCGAGATCGGAAGAGCCTCGTGGGGGGTAAATTTGTAATTTTCTGTTGTGCGCCAATTATTTAAAAAGCGGGGGG
>JARLIQ010000142.1 GCA_031291645.1 Caulobacteraceae bacterium
GCGTAGACGATCTCTCCGCCCGCCGCCGGCATGCGAGAAGCAAGCTCGGCATAGGCGAGGCTGATGACGATCATGACCGCCGCGGCGGCCGTCAGGCCGAGGATCGCGCCGAGCGGGCCGGCCTGGTCCAGCCACTGGCCCAGGATGACGATCCAGGCCGAACCCACCATGCCGCCGAAGGACAGGGTGAAGAGGCCGAGCTTGCCGACCACGCGCGACAGGGCTGGAGGCGGGGCGGCGCGGTCCTGGGTCACTGGGCGTTCGCGGCTTGATCGGTGGACGGACGGCGAGGCGCTCGGGCGGGGCGTCTATCCGCCTGCCGGGCGCGTCGTCACCATCGAGCCCAAGCTCGAGGCGGCTTCAGTGGGTGCGCATACGGCATGCATTGTCAATTGCGCCAAGGCGCTCGCGCCGCCGCCTCTGGTCCAGTGGCGCGCGTTTGGTCTGGGGTCGCGTGAAACCTACCCATGCCGGTCAGGCCAGAAGCAGAACGTAAAATTCCGCCTCAATCCGGCGATGGCGCTCGCCCTGCGCGCGCCGGTGTCGCCACCATGTGGGGATCATTGGATTGGTCGAAACCCAAGCCCTTGAAAAGGCTTGGGTTCCGGTGGTGCCGCCGGACAGGATCGAACTGTCGACCTCAGCCTTACCAAGGATGCGCTCTACCACTGAGCTACGGCGGCGACAGGTGAGGCCCGCGCCTATAGCGAACGTCGCGGCCGCCGCAAAGCGAAATCAGTTGACGTCGGCGAGGGCGTGGCCCACCTGACCGGCGCATGGGTCCGTCCGATCCCAACGCCGAGGCCAAGCCCGCCCCTGGCTCCGGACCGAATTCGCGGGCGCCCGGTGCGCGTGAGGCGCGGCTGTCGAAGGCGCTGCGCGACAACCTGCGGCGGCGCAAGGCCGGCCGGTTGGATGGCGAATCGGGTGGGGACGACGAGGCCGGGACCCGCTAGGGCCCCTTGCGTTGGGGCGGCGCCCGCCGTCAGATGATCTATTCGGCCGACGCTGGAGACGGCCGCTCGAAGGGGTTCCATGGACAGGATCGCGATTACCGGCGGCGTCCGGCTCGAGGGCGAGATCGCCATCAGCGGGGCCAAGAATTCCGCCATCAAGCTGATGGCCGCCGGTCTCCTGACCGATGAGCCCTTGCGGCTGACCAACATGCCGCGGCTGGCCGACACCCGCTTCCTTGGCCTGCTGCTGCGCCGGCTGGGCGTGGAGGTGACCGAGGTCGACGACGAGGACGGCCCGTCCATGGTGCTGCACGCGCCGGAGGTGACGAGCGCCTATGCGCCCTACGACCTGGTGCGGCAGATGCGCGCGTCGTTCAACGTGCTGGGCCCGCTGCTGGCCCGGACCGGCCACGCCAAAGTCAGCCTGCCGGGCGGCTGTTCGATCGGGGCGCGGCCGGTGGACCTGCACCTGAAGGCGATGGAGGCCCTGGGCGCCCACATCGACCTGCACGAGGGCTATGTCTACGCCCAGGCGCCGCGCGGCCTGACCGGGGCGGAGATCGAATTCCCGATCGTCTCGGTCGGCGCCACCGAGCACTCGATGCTGGCGGCGGTCCTGGCCCACGGCGTCACCGTGCTGAAGAACGCCGCGCGCGAGCCCGAGCTGGAGGACCTGGCCATCTGCCTGAA
The DNA here is from genome assembly GCA_031291645.1 of Caulobacteraceae bacterium. GTDB lineage: Bacteria > Pseudomonadota > Alphaproteobacteria > Caulobacterales > Caulobacteraceae > Poindextera. The sequence continues at coordinate 1,647 of JARLIQ010000142.1, forward strand.
CGCCATGGGCGCCAAGGTGGAAGGGGCGGGGACCTCGACCATCACCATCACCGGAGTCAGCCGCCTGCACGGCGCGACCCACGCGGTCATCCCCGACCGGATCGAGACCGGCACCTATGCGGTGGCCGCGGCCATGGCCGGTGGCGAGGTGCGGCTGACCAAGACCCGGGCCGACTTCATCCAGGCGCTGCTCGACAAGATCGAGGAGGCCGGCGCCGACGTGATCCCCAACAACGACGGGGTGACGATCAGGCGCAACGGCGCGCGGCTGAAGGCGGTGGACATCGAGACCGACGTCTATCCGGGCCTGGCCACCGACCTGCAGGCCCAGTTCATGGCCCTGATGACCCTGGCCGAAGGCGAGAGCGTGATCCGCGAGACCATCTTCGAGAACCGCTTCATGCACGTGCCGGAACTGGCGCGGCTGGGGGCGGACATCTCGGTCCAGGGCGGCGAGGCGCGGGTGCGGGGCGTTCCGGCGCTGGACGGCGCCCAGGTGATGGCCACCGACCTGCGGGCCTCGGTCAGCCTGGTGATCGCGGGCCTGGCCGCGCGCGGCGAGACGGTGGTCAACCGCGTCTACCATCTGGACCGCGGCTTCGAACGGCTGGAAGAGAAGCTCGGAGCCTGCGGCGCGATCGTGCGGCGGCTTAAGGACGACCGGACGGAAGAGGGGTAGGGCCGCATGGTGGGGCAGGCTGAACATCTGCGGCTGCTTGCCGAGGACGCCGAGGACCTGGAGGTGATCGCCGCCGCGCTGCAGGACGCCGTCGGCAGGATCGGCGACATCCAGTACGAGGCGGCGGCGCGGCGGGTTACCCTGGTGCTCAACCGCTTCCGCTGGGAGGCGGACGGGCGCGCGGGCGAGCGGGTGCGCGCGGGACTGCAATTCGGCGGCGTGCTGTCGGCCAAGGCGCGCAAGCTACGGCGCGACGCGCCCGAGGCGGTGGTCGAACTCCTGACCATCGACTTCCAGCCGGGCGAGGCGCCGGGCGGGGTGATCCAGCTGAGCTTCGCCGGCGGCGGCGACCTGAGGCTCGAGGTCGAATGTATCGACGCGGCCCTGGCCGACATCTCCGAACCCTGGCCGGCCAAGCGCAAGCCCTCGCACGAGGGGTAGGACGGCGCCCTCTGCGTCGGCTTGATCGCGACGGCGCGCGAAGTCGCCATTTGTCCCTTGAGTTTGCGGTCAGATGGGCGATCTAGGCGGCATGCGACGCTTCAACGCTTCAGACCCCGGCTTCGAGGCCGCCTTCGCCGCCTTCCTGGACGAGCCGCGCGGCTCGCCGGCCGAGGTGGACGAGGCCGTGGCCAAGATCATCGAGCGGGTGCGGGTCGAGGGCCTGCGCGCGCTCTTGGACTATTCGCGCCGCTTCGACCGGGTCGAACTGGACGAGGAGACCATCGGGGTCGGCGCCCATGAGATCGAGGCCGGCGCCGCCCAGTGCCCGGCCGAGGTGCGCGAGGCCATCGCCTTCGCCGCCGAACGCATCCGCGCCTATCACGAGCGCCAGCGGCCGGCCGACGCGGCCTTCACCGACGCGGCGGGGGTCGAACTTGGTTGGCGCTGGACGCCGCTGGAGGCGGTGGGGATCTATGTGCCGGGCGGCCGGGCGGCCTATCCCTCGACCGTCCTGATGAACGCCGTGCCGGCCAAGGTCGCTGGCGTCGGGCGCATCGCCATGGTCACCCCGCCGGGCCGTCTGGAGCCGGCGGTGCTGGCCGCCGCCCAGGCCGCGGGCGTCAGCGAGATCTGGCGGGTCGGCGGCGCCCAGGCCGCGGCCGCCCTGGCTTATGGCGCCGGGCCGATCCGCCCCGTCGACAAGATCGTGGGGCCCGGCAACGCCTATGTCACCGCGGCCAAGCGGCGGCTGTACGGGGTGGTGGGCATCGACGCCCTGGCCGGCCCGTCCGAGATCGTGGTGGTGGCCGACCGCAAGAACAATCCCGACTGGATCGCCGCCGACCTGTTGTCCCAGGCCGAGCACGACCCCTCGGCCCAGTCGATCCTGATCACCGACGACGCGGATTTCGCCGCCGAGGTGGTCTCGGCGATCGAGCGCCAGCTCGCGACCCTGGCGACGGCCGAGGACGCGAGCCTCTCCTGGCGCGCGCACGGGGCGGTGATCATCGCGCCGCTGGACCAGGCGCCGGGCCTGGTCGACCGGATCGCGCCCGAGCACGTCGAGTTCGCGGTGGACGAGCCCGAGCGGCTGTCCGACCGGGTGCGGCACGCCGGCGCGATCTTCCTCGGCCGTCATACCCCCGAGGCGATCGGCGACTATGTGGCCGGCTCGAACCACGTGCTGCCGACCAGCCGCGCGGCGCGGTTCTCGTCCGGGCTGTCGATCTACGACTTCCTCAAGCGGACCTCGATCGTGAAGTGCGACCCGGCCGCGTTCGCGCGCCTGGCCCCCGCCACCATCGCCCTGGCCGAAGCCGAGGGCCTGCCCGCCCACGCCCGGTCCGCCGCCATTCGGCTGAACCGGCGGCCCTGAGCCAGGCTTTGGGCGTGCTTCGGGATGACGACCACCGCCGTTGTGTCCTAAAGCTGCAGGGCGTCCTTCGCCGCGCCTGATGACCGCCACTCAATGACCGACGAGAATGCCAATCAGCGCCTGCAGAGCGTCGTCCTCGACGAAGCCTCGCTCGCGTCGGTCTCGCGCGATCAGGAGCACGAGCGCCAGGTGGCGATCTTCGACCTTCTGGAGCAGAACTATTTCCATCCGGAAGGGGCGGACGGCGGGCCCTACGACCTGAAGATCGCCCTGATCGACAACCGCCTGGCGCTGGACATCACCGGGCCAGGCTACCAGCACCGGCACCTGCTTTCGCTGTCGCCGTTCCGCGGCGTGATCAAGGACTATTTCCTGGTCTGCGAGAGCTACTACGACGCCATCCGCAACGCCACGCCCGCCCAGATCGAGGCGCTCGACATGGGCCGGCGCGGCCTGCACAACGAAGGCTCGAGCCTGCTGCGCGAGCGGCTGAAGGGCAAGGTCGACACCGACCTCGACACCGCCCGACGGCTTTTCACCCTGATCTGCGCCCTGCACTGGCGAGGATGACGGTGGAGGGTGAGCTTCCGGGCGCCGTATTGTTCGCCTGCAATTTCAACCGCGTCCGATCGCCGATGGCCGAGGCGCTGATGACGCTGATCTACGGCGATCGGGTGTTCGTCGACAGCTGCGGCCTGAAGGAAGGCGAGGGGATCGACCCGTTCGTCGTGGCGGTGATGGACGAACTGGGCGCGGACCTGTCCCAACACAGCGGTAAGCGGTTCGAGGACCTGGAGGACGGCTCCTTCGACGTGGTGGTCTCCCTGACCCCCGAGGCCCAGCACCGCGCGGTCGAGATGGCCCGCGGCCGGGCGGTCGACGTCGAATACTGGCCGACCATGGATCCGACCCTGGCGTCCGGCTCGCGCGAGGCGGTGCTGGACGTCTACCGGCGCGTGCGCGACGAGTTGCGCGCCCATATCCTGCGGCGTTTCGGCAAACCATCGACGTTTGGCGGATGACTGCGGTATAATGTGCTTCGAAACACGGCTCGCGCACCGGCCAGCACCCGGCGCGGGCCGTGTTGCTATAGGTGTTCCCCATCCAGAGAGGCCGCATGGCTAAAGAAGAACTGTTGGAATTTCCGGGCACGGTGAGCGAGCTTCTGCCCAACGCGACCTTCCGCGTGAAACTCGACAACGAGCACGAGATCATCGCTCACACCGCCGGCAAGATGCGCAAGAACCGCATCCGCGTGCTGGCCGGCGACAAGGTCCTGGTCGAAATGACGCCCTATGACCTGACCAAGGGCCGCATCACCTACCGGTTCAAATAGCTGACCGCGCCACGCCCCCGATCCTCGCGAGCGCGGCGCGTCCGCGGCCCGGCCGAGCCGGACCTGCGTTCCGGGCTGAAAGTCACCGGCTGAAGGCCATGTCTCCGACCATCGCTCCGTTCGTGCTCGCCAGCGCCAGTCCGCGCCGGCTGGAACTCCTGCGCCAGATCGGCCTCGCGCCCGACCGCATCGAGCCGGCCGACATCGACGAGACCCCACTCGCCAACGAAACCCCGCGCCGAGCCGCGATCCGCCTCGCCCGGCTGAAGGCCGAGGCGGCGCGCGCGCGCGCGCCGGACGCCTTCGTCCTGGCCGCCGACACTATCGTGGCGGTCGGGCGGCGGATGCTGCCCAAGGCCGAGACGCGGGCGCAGGCCGTCAAGTGCCTGGCGCTGCTGTCGGGCCGCGCGCACATGGTGCTGACCGCCGTGGCGGCCGCCGCGCCGGACGGCCGCGCCGCCGTGCGCCTGGCCGAGACCCGCGTGCGGTTCAAGCGGCTGACGCCGGCCGAGACCGAAGCCTACCTGGCCGGCGGCGAATGGGAGGGCAAGGCCGGCGGCTACGCCATCCAGGGCGCGGCGGGCGGCTTCGTCACCGCGCTCCAGGGCTCCTACACCGCCGTGGTCGGCCTGCCGCTCTACGAGACCCGCTGCGTGCTCGAGGGGCTGGGCTTCCGCGCGCCATGAAGGGCCGCCGGCTCTATGTCGACCGCAGTCCCGGCGAGACGCGCGGGGTCGTCACCCTGGACGGCCGGCCCGAGCGGCTCTTGATCGATCGCCCGGACGACGTCGCCGTCCAGCGCTACGGCGCCCGCGCCGTCGCCCGCGTCGCCCGCATCGATCGCAGCCTGGCCAGCGCCTTCCTCGATCTCGGCGAAGGGCCCCAGGCGATGACGCCGCTCGCGCCCGGCCTCGTCGAGGGCGGCGCGGTCGAGGTCGAGATCGCCGGCGAGGCGCGGGCCGGGAAGGGGGCGGTCGCGCGCCTGCTCGGACCAGCCGAGGGGCCGCCGCGGCTGCTCGCCGCCGCGCCGGGGCTCGCCGCCCGCCTGGCCGCCCTTGCGGTGGGCGCGGTGGTGGTCGAGGGACCCGAGGCGCGGGAGGCGGCCGACGCCGCCCAGGACGCTGCGTTGAGCCCCGAGCACCCCCTGCCGGGCGGCGGTTCGATCGCCGTGGAGCCGACCCGCGCCCTCACCGCCATCGACGTCGACCTCGGCGCCCGCACGGGCGATCCGCGCCGAATCGCCCGCGCCGCCAACCTGGCCGCCATCGTCGAGGCGGCCCGCGTCCTGAGGCTGAAGGGCCTGGGGGGATTAGTGGTGATCGACCTGGTCGGCCGCGGCCACGACGGCGCGGCGCTGTCGGCGGCGGCCAAGGCGGCCTTCGCGCCGGACGAACCGGGGGTTTCCATCGGTCCGATCAGCCGCTTCGGCGCTTTCGAACTGGTCATCCCGCGCCGCTGGCGGCCGCTGGCCGAGGTGCTGTGCGACTCGGACGGCCGGCTGAGCGCCGAGAGCCGGGGCCTGGCCGTGCTGCGCGCGCTGGAGCGGGCGGCCCTGGCCGACCCCGGCGGCCGGATCGTCGCGCGCGCGCCGGCCGATGTGGTTCTCGCCGCCGGCCGTCATATTAATGTGTTGACCGCCCGCGTCGGCGCCCGGGTCGAACTGCGCCCCGATCCCGCGCTGGCCGCCGACCGTTTCGAGATCGAGACCCCATGACCCGCGCGCTCTGCCCCATCTGCAAGACCCGGCCGCCGGTCCAGGCCTTCCGCCCGTTCTGCTCCAAGCGCTGCGCCGATATCGACCTGCAACGCTGGTTCACCGGCGCCTACGCCATTCCGGCGGTCGAGGACGATGACGAGCCGCCCGGCCCGGAGAGCGACGAAGGCTGACGCGCCTCAGGACGCCGTGTGTCTGGACAGGGCGGGGCGCCTTGCGTATAGACGGCGCTCCCGTGATTTCGCGGCCCCACAGGGCCACGCCGCGGCGGCGGCCTGGGTAGCTCAGTTGGTAGAGCAGCGGATTGAAAATCCGCGTGTCGGTGGTTCGAATCCGCCCCCAGGCACCATTTTCCTCCATGAAATCGACGACCGGCGCTTCGCGTGGCTTCGGCTCGCAAGGCGTCGCCCCGGAGAGCTTGCACCCGGCCCGTCCCCAGCCCGACGGACGCGCCGCCGTCCAGCGCGGCGTTAAAGCGACGCGTGAGGCGCCGCTATATCGAGGAGCCGAGGCCTTGGAACAGGCTTCGTGGAGCGCTTGGGGCGCGGGGAAATCCGCCCGTCGCGCGGCCTTGTCCCGCAAGGCGGAACAACGGGCGCCTCACGCCTTTGCATTCGGCGACCTGGCTTCCTATCTCTGGAACTCGCCCCTCAGATAACAGTCAATGTTGCAGCGCAGCATTCGGCTTCGCTTTACAGCCAAAAAGCTAGCGGCGCTTCCGCAATGATAGGCGTGTGCACTGCAATATAGCAGATCGCCTGGCCACCGGCGGATTCGCAGAAATGCACCTTAGGCCCCTTGACGTTGCAGAAAGGGGTTGCCAAAGGACGCCTGCCGCAAGTCTAACATTGCGGTAAGACTTCGTCGTCGGTTGGCGGCGGGGTGTCCACGCGCCTTCGAACCGCCTCAGCTTGTCCCCCACGGGCAATTTCGGGGCGTATCGGGTCGGGCGCAGCGACAGCGGTGCTGGAGCCTGATCGTGATGCGGTCGTGTTCTGGTTCAATTGAGTAGGGTGGAGACGCTATCGCGCGACGACCCTTTCGGTCCACATGTGCTAGCCCAAGCAGGAACTGGCGACAGATGCTCGACAATAAACGACTGACCCCCCTCATTGCTCTCGTCGGCGCCATCGCGCTGATGATGAGCGCCCCTGCGGCCTTCGCACAGACGGCCGCGACGTCCTCTGCCGCCCCCGCGGCCTCTTCTGCGGCTCCGGCCGCGGATAGCGCCGCTGCTCCGGCCGACTCTTCCGCCTCGGCCGCCCCGGCCGCCGACGCGAACCCGCCGACCACCATCAAGGGCGCCGGCAAGCTGACCCTGGTCACCATGTTCGGCAACGCCACCATCGTCGTGAAGGTGGTGATCGTCGGCCTGGTGCTCTGCTCGCTCCTGTCCTGGACGATCCTGATCACCAAGATCTTCGAGTTCGCCAGCCTCAACCGCGAGTCGGACAAGTTCCTGGAATCGTTCCGGACCGCCAAGTCGATCAGCGACATCAACCGCATCTCGGCCTCGGAAGAGTTCGAGGGCAACCCGCTGGCCGACATGGCCGCGGCGGCCTCGTCGGAAGTCGAGCTGTCGCGTCAAGCCGGCCTCCAGGTCGCTGGCGAACACCGCGACTCCACCATCGTCCGCGTCGGTTCGGCCGTCGCCGCGGTGCAGGCCTCGCTGGCCCGTCGCCTGTCGAACGGCATGCAGTTCCTGGCCTCCGTCGGTTCGACCGGTCCGTTCATCGGCCTGTTCGGCACCGTCTACGGGATCATGAACTCGTTCATCGGGATCGCGAACACCAACACGACCAACCTGGCCGTCGTGGCGCCCGGCATCGCCGAAGCGCTGCTGGCCACCGGTATCGGCCTGTTCGCCGCTATTCCGTCGGTGGTGTTCTACAACTACTTCCAGACCCGGATCTCCGCCTACGGGAACCGCTCGGAAGGCTTTGTCGCTGAACTGATGAACGCCATCTCGCGTCAGCTCGACAAGGGGGCCTAACACCGATGGCCGCAAAACTCGCAGGCTCCGGCGGCGGCAAGTTCGACATTGAGCAAAACCACGAGATCAATGTCACGCCGTTCGTGGACGTCATGCTTGTTCTGCTCATCATCTTCATGGTGGCCGCGCCTTTGGCCACCGTGTCGGTGAAGGTGGATCTGCCTCCAGCGGTGGCGCGACCCTCGCCAAACCCGCCGAAGCCGATCTACATCTCGATCCAGAAAAATGGGGACATCCATATTGGAGACTTCCCCACGGATTTGGACTCGATGGGCGATGATCTGCACAAGCAGATTGGCACGCGTGACCCGAGCAAGGAGCGGATCTACATCCGCGCTGATAAGGAAACCATCTACGGCGACTTTATGGGCGTGATGAACAAGCTCCAAGACAATGGCTTTTACAGCGTTGCGCTGATCGGTACCGATCAACGCGGCGGCGGCAAGTAGGGCTCGCGGACGCATGGCTGACGAACAGCATCCCCCCGAGCACCACTACGACCCGTTGACCGCGGAAGGTCGGCCGCGGCGCGGTCGTGGCGGCTTCCTTGCGGGTGTCATGGTCGCGGTGATCTTCCACCTCGCCATCGGCGCCTATGTCTGGAAGGCGAAGTTCGAGCCCAAGTATCAGGAGTTCTCCGACGAGGCCGTGAAGGTCAGCCTGCTCAAGGCGCCGCCTCCGCCGCCTCCGCCGCCTCCGCCGCCGCCGAAGAACACGCCGCCGCCGCCGCCGCCGAAGGTGCAGCCGCGTCCGCCGGTCCCGCCCCCCCCGGGCGTGCCGCCGCCGCCGCCGCTGCCCATCCCGCCGGCGCCGAAAGCTCCGCCTCCGCCTCCGGCGGCTCCTCCTGCGCCTGCGGCGCCGAAGGCTCCGCCGAAGATCACCAATCCGGAATGGCTGCGTAAGCCGGACCCGGACGATATGGCCCGGTACTTCCCGGACCGTGCGCAGCGGATGAACCAAAACGGCAGCGCGCGGATGAGCTGCACCGTGACGGCCTCGGGCACCCTGACCGGTTGTTCGATCGTCTCGGAAGACCCGGCGGACTTCGGTTTTGGCGACGCGGCCCTCAAGCTGTCGCGTCTGTTCAAGATGAAGCCCAAGACCGAAGACGGTCAGCCGGTCGGCGGCGCCACCGTGGTGGTTCCGATCCGGTTCGTGGTGCCGAGCGGCTAAGCCGCAGAGCCCGGATCAAGACAGACAGGCCCCGGAGTCGCCTCCGGGGCCTTTTCTGTGTGTCGGACGGAGGCCGTTCAGGCCGGGTCGGCCAGATGTTTAGAGCACGCCGTCATTTGACGGAATCGGGATTCCCAAGTCAGGGGTGATCTGATTCAGAGTCCATGCTGGTGAAGGAGGCTGGCATGGATGACGGCTCCCTATTCGATGGACCTTCGGGAACGGGCGCTGGCGCGGAA
>JARLIQ010000143.1 GCA_031291645.1 Caulobacteraceae bacterium
CCGATCGTCATCCTGACCTTCGACGGCGACGCCCTGGACCGGTTCTGGCTGGCGGACTATGCGCCCGAGCTGATGGCGGTCGAGCGCGGCCGCTATCCGCCGATCGACGCCCTGGTCGTCGGTCTGGGCGGCAGAAGCGAGGTCGAATCCATCGCGATTCCAATCGATTGCGTCGATGGCTTCACGGAAGCGTTCTACGCCCGTCCCGAACGGCTGCTGGAGGCCGAGGTGCGTCGCGCCCAGTCGGCCTGGGGCTTCGTCGATCCCGGCGTCGAGGTGCGCTTCGCCCGGACCCTGGCGGCGGACCTGGCCTCGGGCGCCTGGGACGCCCGCTACGGCGCCTGGCGCACCGCGCCGACTTTCGAAGGCTCGCTGCGGCTGGTCGTGCGGACCGGCGTCTAGGACGCCCTAGCTGATCATCTCCGCGATCTGACGCGCCAGGGCTTCGAGTTCGGCCTTGTCCGCCATGCCGCCCTGGCCGTGCGGGCGCAGCGGCGCGCCGGTCCAGCGGGGGATGATGTGGAAGTGCAGGTGGAAGATGGTCTGGCCCGCCGTCGCGCCGTTGAACTGGGAGACCTGGATGCCGTCCGGCTTCAGCGCCGCCTGCACCGCCCGGGTCACCCGTTGGACGCCCAGGATCAGGGGCTGCAGCACCTCCGGCTCGACGTCCAGCAGGTTGCGGGCGCGGCTGTGCTTGGAGATCACCAGGGTATGGCCGCGCGCCTGCGGGAAGACGTCCATGAAGGCGAACACATGGTCGTCCTCGAACACCCGTGCGCTGGGCGCCTCGCCGCGCAGGATCTTGGCGAAGATGTTGTTCTCGTCATAGACGCCGTCGAGGCTCATGGGTGGGTTCCTTGTTGCGGGCGGCCCGTCAGCGCGGCCGCTCCATCTGCCAGGTCAGGTGGGAGCGAACGGTGGGCCATTCGCCGGCGATGATGGAGTAGATGCAGGTGTCGCGCAGCGTGCCGTCGCGCATGCGCGCGTGGTTGCGCAGCACCCCGTCCAGCTTGGCGCCCAGGCGCTCGATCGCCCGCCGGCTCTGGTGATTGAAGAAATGCGTGCGGAACTCGACCGCGATGCAGTCCAGCGTCTCGAAGGCGTGGCGCAGCAGCAGGAACTTGCACTCGGTGTTCAACGGCCCCCGCTGGACCGAGCGGCGGCACCAGGTCGAACCGATCTCCACCCGCCGCATGGCCGCGTCGATGTTCATGTAGGTGGTCATGCCGACGGGCGCGCCGGACGCGCGGTCGATCACCGTGAACGGCAGCATCAGGCCGGCCTCGCGCAGCGACAGGCGCCGCTCGATCTCCGCCGCCATGCCCTCGGGCTCGGGAACGGTGGTGTACCACAGCCGCCACAGCTCGCCGTCCGCCACGGCCTCGGCCAAGGCGGCCGCGTGCGCCTGCGTCAGCGGCTCCAGCCGCGCGTGCGCGCCTTCCAGGGTGACAGGGTCCGGCCAGGCCATCGCTTCCTCCAGCGCGCTGTTCTCGCCGCTGGGCGCGGGGCTGGCAAGCGTTGAGGGGCCGTGCTTCTAGCCTTCGTGGCGGAAGGGGGAGTACTCCTCTTCCAGCCATTCCATCTCCTCGGCCATGGCCGCGCGCTCCTGTTCGAGGAAGCGGGCGACGGGGCTGCGCAAGGCCGGATCGGCGATCCAGTGGGCGGAATAGACGGGCGAGGGGAGGTAGCCGCGGGCGATCTTGTGCTGGCCCTGCGCGCCGGCCTCGACGCGCGGCAGGCCGAGGCGGATCGCATGCTCGATCGCCTGGTAGTAGCAGAGCTCGAAGTGCAGGAAGGGGATGTCCTCGACGCAGCCCCAGTTGCGGCCGTAGAGGCAATCCGCGCCGATCAGGTTCAGCGCCCCGGCGATCCAGCGGCCGTTGCGCCGCGCCATGAGCAGCAGCACCCGGTCGGCCATCCGCTCGCCCAGCAGCGAGAAGAACAGCCGGTTCAGGTACGGCCGGCCCCATTTTCGCGAGCCGGTGTCCATGTAGAAGCCGAAGAAGGCGTCCCAGTGGTCCTCGGTCAGGTCCGAGCCGGTCAGGCCGACGATCTCGACCTGCGCCTGGGCGTCGCGCCGCTCGCGCCGGATGGTCTTGCGCCGGCCCGAGGAGAGGGCGGACAGGAAGTCGTCGAAGGTCTGATAGCCCGCGTTGCGCCAATGGTACTGCTGGTTCTGCCGCTGCAGCAGGCCCTGGGCGCCCATGAACCGCCAGTCGTCCTCGGACGGGAAGGTGACGTGCAGCGAGGAGGCGCCCGCCCGCTCGCAGACCGCCAGCGCCCCGCCCAGCAGCACCCGCTGGCCCGCTTCCCGGTCGACGTCCTCGCGCACGATCAGCCTCGGCCCGGTGACCGGTGAGAATGGCGAGGCGCACTGCAGCTTGGGGTAATAGGCGCCGCCGGCCCGCTCATAGGCGTCGGCCCAGGCGTGGTCGAAGATGTATTCGCCCTGGCTGTGAGACTTCAGGTACAGCGGCATGACCGCGGCGACCTCGCCGGCCTCGTCCTCGACCGAGATGTGGCGGGGGCCCCAGCCGGTGCGCTCGACCGCGCAGCCGGACTCCTCGAGAATGTCCAGAAAATCGTAAGAAACGAATGGGTTGGCCTGATAATCTCGTGCGCTGGCGCAGGCGTCCCAGGCCGTCCTGCCGATTTCCTTGACGCGGCCGTGAACCTTCACCGCCGGCCTGACGCCTGTCACGCGGCGAAACCCTCGAAAATCAGATTGTCACAGTGCTCGCGCAGCCCGTCCCATTCGGCGGCCGAGCGGACGGTCCAGGCGACGATGGGCATGCCTTCCCGGCGGAATTCGTCGGCTCGGGCGGACGGCAGCATGTCGACGCCGAGGGCCAGGAAGTGCGGCTTGGCGATCGCCACGTGCTCGAGCGCCGCGAAGGCCTTGCGCTGTTCGGGGGCCATCTTCTGGGCGTTCTCGTCGGCGTAGCCGTAGCTGTCCAGGCCGCGCAGAACCTTGGGATGGTGGTGAGCGAACCAGGCGTGGGAATAGGGGTTGAAGCCGATCACGGCGGTCGGGCCGTTGTGATCGATCAGGATCTCGTGCACCCGCTTTTCCAGCGCGCCGACGTCGCCGGCGCCGGTCTTCAGCTCGATCAGCACCATGGCGCGGTGGCCGACCAGGGTCAGGGTCTCGCTGAGGGTGGGAACGATCTCCTCGCTCCCCGCCAGCTTCAGCTGGCCGAGGTCGGCGGCGGTGTGGTCGCTGATCCGGCCCTCGGCGCCGGTCATGCGGGCCAGCTTGCCGTCGTGGAACACCATGGCCTCGCCGTCGGCGCTGAGCTGGACGTCCAGTTCGATGCCGTAGCCGGCCGAGCAGGCCGCCTGGAAGGCGCCCAGCGAGTTTTCCGGCGCGCCGTCGGGCGACCACAGGCCGCGGTGGGCGATGGGCGGGTCGAACACCCGCTCCCAGGCCTCGCCGAAGACGGCCTTCGGCTCGGTGTCGCCCAGAAGGCTCATCGGATCTGCACCACGGCGTCGACCTCGACCGCGAAGTTCAGCGGCAGGCGATAGACGCCCACCGCCGAGCGGGCGTGGCGGCCGGCGTCGCCGAAGGTCTCGACCATCAGGTCCGAGCAGCCGTTCACCACCTTGGGGATGTCGAAGAAGGTCGGGCCCGCCTGCACGAAGCCGCCCAGCTTGACCACCCGGGCGACGCGGTCGAGGTCGCCGCCGGCGGCGGCCTTCATCTGGGTCAGCAGATTGATGCCGCACAGCCGCGCGGCCCTTTGGGCGGTTTCCAGGTCGACGTCCTCGCCCACCACGCCGCGAAAGCCGCCGCTGGCGTCCACCGAGACCTGGCCGGAGATGTGGACCAGATCGCCGGCGACGACGAACGGCACATAGTTGGCCACCGGCGCCAGCGGCTCGGGCAGGACCACGCCGAGGGCGTTCAGACGTTCTTCGACCTTCGACATAGGCGCTCCTTGTTCGCCCCGGTCATAGCCTCAAGGGCCCGGCGCCGTCACCCCTCAGCTGCGGTTCGGCTTCAAAGATCGGCCGCTGACCACCGCGCCGGCGCCGAAACGGGCGCGCAGGGCGTCGATCGCCTGTTCGCTGGAGCGCGCGCGCCGCTCCTCGTCGGCGAACAGGTCGAGCCCCTCGCCGGCGTCGACGAAGTCGGACAGGCCGGCGCCGATCAGACGGTAGTCGCGCCCGCGGGCCTCGGCCGCTAGCAGTTCGCGGGCCACGGCGAACAGGGTCCGCGCCGCCTGGGTCGGCACGGCGAGCGTGCGCCGGCGGGTGATGATGCGGAAATCCGTCGTGCGCAGCTTCAAGGTCGCGACCCGGCCGGCGACGCCGGTCTTGCGGGCGGTGTGGGCCACCCGCTCGCACAGCGGCCAGAGCTTGTCCTCCAGGTCCTCGATCCGGTTCAGGTCGTCGAAGAAGGTGGTCTCGGCGCTGATCGCCTTGCGGGCCTGGTCGGGGTCGACGGCGCGGGCGTCCTGGCCCTGGGCGAGTTGCGACAGGCGAAGGCCGTAGGCGCCCCAGCGCTCGACCAGGTCCTTGGGCTCGGCGCGGGCGAGGTCGCCGACCGTGCGCAACCCCGCCGTCTCCAGCGAGCGGGCGAAGGCCGGCCCCACGCCCGGCAGGATGGTCACCGGCCGGGGGGCGAGGAAATCCTTGGCCTCAGCGGCGCCGATCACCGAGAAGCCGCGCGGCTTGTCGAGGTCGGAGGCGATCTTGGCCAGGAACTTGTTGGCCGCCAGGCCGATCGAGACGGTGATGCCCACCTCGCGCTCGATCTCGGCCTGCAGCCTGGCCAGGACCAGGGCCGCGCAGCCGCCGTGCAGCCGCTCCGAGCCCGCCAGGTCCAGCCAGGCCTCGTCCAGCGACAGCGGCTGGACCAAGGGCGTCAGGACCGCCAGCTTGGCCATGATCCTGGCGCTGTCGGCCCGGTATTTGGAGAAGTCCGGCGGGATGACCACCGCCTGCGGGCATAGCTTGCGCGCCTTGAACATCGGCATGGCCGAGCGCACGCCATAGATCCGGGCGATGTAGCAGCAGGTGGTGACCACCCCGCGCTTGCCGCCGCCGACGATCACCGGCACGTCGCGTAGCTCTGGCCGGTCGCGCTTCTCCACCGAGGCGTAGAAGGCGTCGCAGTCCATGTGGGCCGTGGTCAGCCGGGCCAGCTCGGGGTGGCTGACCATCCGGGGCGAGCCGCAGCGCGGGCAGCGGGCCAGGTCGGCCCCGTCCAGCGTCAGGCAGTCCCGGCAGAGGCTCGTCATTCCAATGGCCACAGCCAGGCCGCGCCGCGCACCCCGGAGCTGTCGCCGTGCAGGGCGGGCCGGATCGGGGTCTCGAACACGTCCGAGAAGATGCGGCGGGCGATGACGGCGGGCAGGCGGTCGTACAGCTCGGGTACGTTCGACATGCCGCCGCCCAGGACGAACACGTCCGGATCGATCAGGTTGGCCACCATGGCCAGCGCCCGTCCCAGCCGGTCGACATAGGTGTCCAATGCAGCGGCGGCCGGCTGTTCGCCCCGGCGCGCCGCCGTCACCACAGCCTCGGCCGCCAGCCGGCAGCCGGCCCGGCCCTCGTAGTCGCGCTCAAGGCCCGTACCGGAGACGTAGAGCTCCAGGCAGCCGGGCTGGCCGCACCAGCAGACCGGGGCGGGGATCTCGTCCGCCGTCGGCCAGGGCAGGGGATTGTGGCCCAGCTCGGCGGCGAAGCCGTTGCGCCCCTCAACCAGCCGCCCGTCCACCACCAGGCCCGCGCCGCAGCCGGTCCCGATGATCACCCCGAACACCACCCCTGCGCCCGCCCCGGCGCCGTCGACCGCCTCCGACAGGGCCATGCAGTTGGCGTCGTTGGCCAGCCGGACCGGCCGGCCCAGGACGCGCTCCAGGTCCTCGAGGAACGGGCGGCCGTTGAGCCAGGTCGAATTGGCGTTGCGGATCCGTCCGGTGCGCGGCGAGATCGAGCCGGGGCCGCCGACCCCGATCCTCCCCACCGGACCGGCCTGGCGCTCGGCCTCGGCGACCAGATCGGCGACCACGGCCAGGGCGGCGTCGTATTCGCGCGGATTGGGCGCGCGCACCCGGGCTTGGAAGCGGCCCGCGGCGTCGATCGCCGCCGCCTCGATCTTGGTGCCGCCGAAGTCGACGCCGATGCGGATCATAAGGAGCGTCCCGACAAGACAGCCTCGATCTCGTCCGCCAGGGTGGGCCAGTGGTCGATCCGCCGGTGCCGCTCCGGGGCGGCGGGCGCCAGCAGCCGCAGCCGCTCGTCAGCCACCAGCTGGAAGCGGTGCACCGCCGGCGCGGCCAGGGCCGCCGAATCGAGGTTGGGCAGGAGGTCGTCGACGAAGGCTGCGGGGCCTAAGGTGCGGGCGGCGAGCGTCGCCACCGCTGCGCCCTTCGGGCCTTCGTTGATCACCAGCGGAAAGTCGATGCCGTGGCGCGCCAGCCAGCGGCCGCGCGGCTCACGGGCGTGACCGGGGGCGTTGGTCAGCACCACGATGTGGGCGTTGCGCGACAGGCGGGTCAGCGATTCGACCGCGTGCGGGGCCGGATCCATGTCCTCGGCGCCGAATCGGAAGAAGTCGTCGAACAGCACCCGCCCGGTCGCCAGGTCCAAAGGCTCGCTCGCGCCGGCCCGGTAGAGGTTCTGGAACAGGGCGAAACGTTCGAGCCTGAGCTCGTAGCCGCGCTCGGCCACGAACCGCCCAAACCCATGCATGAAAAGGCCCAGCACCTCGTCGACGTCGACGATGAGCAGCGGCCGGTCGGCGCGCACCTCGACGGTCGATGGGGCCTGGGGCTCGCTCAAGGGGGGACCTGCGCAGTCAACGGGGGCTTAAGGATATCGTGTGATTAGCTTGATGACAGCGGATCGGGTGAGTCTTTCGCCCGAAGCGCCGCGCCGTGTTCGGGTTGGGAATGGCGAAAAAGGTCCTGATCGTCGAGGATAACGAGCTGAACATGAAGCTTTTTCATGATCTGCTCGACGCCCAGGGCTACGAGACCCTGCAGACCCGCGAAGGTCTGCAAGCGCTCGCCCTGGCCCGGCAACACCATCCCGACCTGATCCTGATGGACATCCAGCTACCGGAAATTTCAGGTCTGGAAGTCACCAAGTGGCTCAAGGAAGACGACGAGCTGTCCCACATCCCGGTGGTGGCGGTGACCGCCTTCGCCATGAAGGGCGACGAGGAACGGATCCGCGAAGGCGGGTGCGAGGCCTATATCTCCAAGCCCATATCGGTGTCGCACTTCCTCGACACCATCCGCCGCTTCCTGGGGTGAGCCCGCGATGACCGCGCGTATCTTGGTGGTCGACGATATCGAGGCGAACGTCAGGCTGCTCGCGGCCAAGCTGACGTCGGAATACTACGAGGTGGTGACTGCCTCGGATGGCCCGACGGCCCTGGCCGTGGCGGCGGCCGAACACCCGGACATCGTGCTCCTGGACGTGATGATGCCTGGCATGGACGGCTTCGAGGTCTGCCGCCGGCTGAAGGACGATCCGGTCACCCGCCATATTCCGGTGGTCCTGGTCACCGCCCTCGACGGCCGCTCCGACCGGATCGCCGGGCTGGAGGCCGGGGCTGACGAGTTCCTGACCAAGCCGATCGACGACGTCATGCTGTTCTCGCGCGTGCGCAGCCTGACGCGCCTGAAGACGGTGATCGACGAGCTGCGCCAGCGCGAGGCGTCCGGCCGCCGCATCGGGGTCATCGCGGGCGCGGCCGCGCGCCTGGCCGGCTCCGGCGGGCGGATCGTGATCTGCGACGACCACGAGCGCCAGGCCCAGCGAATCGCCTCCGAACTCGCCGTCGAGCACCGGCCGGTGATCGAGAGCGACCCGGAAAAGGCGCTGCTGACCGCGCGTGGCCCGGTAGACCTGCTGATCGTCAACGCCAACGCCCGGACCTTCGACGGCCTGAGGCTGGCGGCGCAGATGCGCTCGGACGAGGCGACGCGCCACCTGCCCATCTTGGCCGTGATCGACCCGGACGAGCGGCCCAAGATGGTCAAGGCGCTGGAGATCGGCATCAACGACGTGCTGCCCCGCCCGATCGACCCGCAGGAGCTGGCCGCCCGAGCCCGCACCCAGATCAAGCGCAAGCGCTATACCGACTTCCTGCGCAAGAACCTGGACCATTCGCTGGAGCTGGCGGTCACCGACCAGCTGACCGGCCTGCACAACCGGCGCTACATGACCGGCCAGCTGAGTGCGCTGGTCGCCCGCGCCACGCGCGGCGGCGAGCCGGTGGGCGCATTGCTGATCGACATCGACCACTTCAAGAAGATCAACGACAGCTTCGGCCACGACGTCGGCGACGAGGTGCTGCAGGAGTTCGCCGTGCGGCTGGCGTCGAACGTGCGGGCGGTGGACCTGCCGTGCCGCTACGGGGGCGAGGAGTTCGTGGTGATCATGCCCGACACGCCCTTGTCGGCGGCCGAACGCATCGCCGAGCGCATCCGCCTGCACGTCGCCGGCTCGCCCTTCCGCGTCGCCGCGGGCAAGGAGTTGCTGAGCGTCACCATTTCGATCGGCGTGGCCGCCGCCGACGCGCCGGACGACACGCCCGAGACCCTGCTCAAGCGGGCCGACGCGGCGGTCTACGAGGCCAAGTCCCAGGGCCGCAACAAGGTGATTTCGCGCGCGGCCTGAGGCCGTCCGCCTGGCCTGTCAGGCCTCGTCCGCCAGCCGTTCGGCCAGGGCGTCGCGGTCGGCGACGAACCAGACATGCCGGCCGCGGTTCGATTCGTAGGCGAAATCCCGCAAGGCGGCGCTGGCCGCCGTCGCGGCCGTGACGTCCCCTACGATCGCCAGGCGAAGGCCGTAGTTGACGAATTTCTGGATGATGTCGCCGGCGATCCCGGTGGAGAGCGTCAGGAAGCCCTGGTCCAGCCGGGTCAGCGGGATGGCGACCAGGCTGGCCTCGCCGCTCCAGGCCGCGCCGATCCGGTCGGTCGCGTCGCCGCCGCGCATCAGCGGCCCGAGCGGGTCGCATTCGAGGACGTTGACGCCGTGGATCTGACGGAGGGTGTCGGCCATGAGCTGGCCCTTTGCGGCGGGGATGAATCAAAACGCCCGACCTTTCGGCCGGGCGTCGATGATCCAGGAAGGAAAAGCGATCCTACTTGATCTTGCCTTCGCGGAATTCGACGTGCTTGCGGGCCACCGGATCGTACTTCTTCAGCACCAGCTTCTCGGTCATGGTGCGGGCGTTCTTCTTGGTCACGTAGAAGAAGCCGGTGTCCGCGCTGGAGTTCAGGCGGATCTTGATGGAGGCTGGCTTAGCCATGGCGGGACCTTTTCGGAAACGCTCGGCAGGGGCCGAACGCCGGTAAATCGGGAACGGCGGAACCTACTCAGGACGCGTGCAATGTCAATCTCATAGTGCTGCCGGCGGTGCGGCGCATGCGCCATAGCACGAGGGCCATAAGGGCGAGGGTCACCAGCGGGCCGAGTTGCACGCCCGGCGGGGTGAACAGCAGCACGGCCGGCGCCAGCCAGGCGACGACGAGGATGGCGCGCTCGCCCAGGCCAGGCTCGCCGTCCGCCGGCGCCATCAGGGCCGCGATCGGCAGGATCAGCAGCGTCAGGTCGTAGAGCCGCAGATAGGGCGTCACCAGCAGGGTGGCGGCGGCCAGGGCCCCGGCGCGCAGGCGCGCATCGTCGCTCCGGCGCCAGACCCACGCCGCCCCCACCGTGGCCGCCAGGGCGACGGCCCAGTGCAGGACCGAGGCCGCCACAGGGGGCAGGCCCAGGGTGCGCGCCAGGATCTGGACGCTGGGGATGTTGCGCCAGTCCGACGAGCTGGAGGTGAAGACGGCCGGATGCAGCGCCTTGTCGGCGAAGGCCAGCCAGGCGTCGGGGCCGAGGATGGCGAGCGACAGCAACAGCAGGGCCGCGCCGGAGACGACCGCCCCGCCCAGGGCGCGCCACTGGCGGGTGAAGACCAGCAGCACGGGCGCCAGGACCGCGAAATGCGGCTTGTAGCTCAGGAGACCCAGCAGCACGCCGCCCACGATCGGCCGGCGCTCCAGCGCGAGCACGCCGGCGCCCATCAGGACGGTGCTGAGAAATCCGTTCTGGCCGACCAGCAGGTTGATCGCGGCCGCGGGCAGCAGCAGCGCCACCCAAAGGTCCCGTGTCGGCAGCAGCCGCCGCGCCAGGAGCGCATAGAGGCCATACAGGACGCTCGACCAGATCAGCCAGGCCGCGACGTAGGGCAGGGCCGCCAGCGGCATGAACAGCATCTGGAAGCTGGGCGGATAGTTCCAGGGCAGGCGCACGGTGATGCCCGGGAAGGCGGCGCGCTCGGCCGCGATCATCGCCTTGTCGTCATAGGCGGCCGCGGCGTGGCCGGCGTCGGCGAACCGGCCCGCCTCGTAGAAGGCGCTGAAATCGTAGAACAGCGGCGCGCCGCTGGGGCCGAGGCGGGCGTGGGTGTGCAGGCCGACGACCACGCCGAACAGCACGTAGAGCGCCAGGACCGCCAGCGCCAGGATCGCGCCGATCCGGCTCGTCGCCGGCGGCCTGGCCGCTCGATCCGTCCCGCCGATGTCCAACGTCATGTCCGCCGCCTCGGCCGCTCGATGGCCGCAGCATCCAACGGCTCTCCTTTCCGAACGGTTGAGCGCCGTTCAGGGCCGCTCAGGGCAGCGGGCGCCGCGCCGGCTTGCCGCCGCGATAGCTGAACAGGAAGGGCGCCGGCCGCTCGGCCTCGGCGACCGCCGCCAGCACCGCCTCGGTCACGTCCATCAGCGCCAGGGCCTGCGCCTCGGCCAGCGGCCGGAAGGCGAGGTCGCTGAGCTCGTGGCTGTCGGCGTGGTCGCCAGCGGCGGTCTCCGCGTCGGCCAGGAAGAAGCGGGCGTGGAAGCGGATCGGGCTCATCGTCGGGGTGATGGCCCGCGCCACCAGGGCGAGGGCGCCGTGGTCGGCGGGCAGGACGAGGCCGGTCTCTTCACGCGTCTCGCGCAGGGCCGCTGCGGCCAGCGCCTCGGCCAGGCGCGGCGAGGCGCCCGTGCGCCGCGCGCAGGCCGGGTCGAGCGGCCGGACCGGCCGGGCCGCGTAGTCGTCGGGCTCGACCGCGCCGCCAGGGAAGACGAACACGTTCGGCGCGAAGGCCGACCGCCGCGGCCGCCGGCCCATCAACACCTCGGGCCCCTTGGCCGTCCGGCGGATCAGGATCAGGCTGGCGGCGTGGCGCGGACGGGCGGCGCGCGGCTTCAGCGGCATCAGAGGTAGGCGAGCTGGCGCGCGCCGCGCAGGAATCGCATGAACGGCGCCGGTCGGTCCGGGTCGTGCAGCCTCAGGGCCAGCTCCTGGATGACGAAGCGGGTGATGTTCGGCAGGTCCAGCCCCTGGGCTTCGTCCAGGTCGACCCAGGCGATCTCGTCCAGCTCGCCGCAGTCGGGCAGCCGCTCCAGGCTCAGCAAGGCTTCGGCCGGGGCCATGAAGAAGCGCGCGTCGAACCGCTTGGGCCGGTAGGGAGGGGTGATCGCCCGGGCGATGAAATCGAGCGCGGAGAGGTCCGCCTCGGCGCCCTGGGCCAGGAATTCGCGCCAGGGCCCGGCCCCTGGACGCGGCGCCGCCGCGCGGGCGAGCAGCAGCCCGGCCTCCTCGAAGGTCTCGCGCACGGCCGTCAAGGCCAGGGCGCGGCAGCGGGACTGGGGCGCGGTCTTCTCCAGCCTGGCCAGGACCTCCGGCCGCAGGTCGCTGGCGTAGGGGGCGCGGAAGTCGCTGCGGTCGATTCTCCCGCCGGGGAACACCCATTTGTCGGGCATGAAGTCGTGGCCGCCGTGGCGGCGGCCCATCAGGAGGCGCGGCTTGGCCGCGTCGCGCCGCACGATGATCAGCGTCGCCGCGTCGCGCGGCCGCACCAGCTTGGCGCCGGAGGAACGCATCGCCCCGTCGCTGCGCGGGTCGTAGTTGGGATCCAGGATCGGTTCGTTCATGCCCTCAGTTTAGGAGCCGCGCGGCGGGGGGAAAGCCTGTCCTTGGGGAAGGCGCGCGCGGCGACGGCTCTGCGCGCCAACGGGTGCGGCAGTCGCAGAGGTTGAAATTGCGGCTCGACGCCCGCGGCGGCTCGTGAAAATGGTTCACCGACTTGCGCTGTAACGGGCCGTTCACGGAGGGCGTCGGATGGGCGCGATCGATACGTTGAAACACGACCTGCATGCGGCGGAGGAGCGGCTGCTGGCCGAGCTTCGGGTCCTGCGCCGCAACCTGCGGGCCAGCGCCGGATCGACGAATATCCACGAGCTGACGCTGGGCCAGAGGGTGGCCGACGCGGTGGCCGCCACCATGGGGTCGTGGAGCTTCATCATCATCCAGTCGGCGATCCTGCTCGTCTGGATCGTGCTGAACGTGACGGCCTACATCCGCAAGTGGGACCCCTATCCCTTCATCCTGTTGAATCTCGCGCTGTCGTTCCAGGCCGCCTACGCCGCGCCGATCATCATGATGAGCCAGAACCGCCAGCAGGACATCGACCGCAAGCAGGCCGAGAACGATCGCCAGGTGAACATCAAGGCCGAACTCGAGATCGAGCTCCTGCACCAGAAGATCGACGAGCTGCGGGAGAAGGAGGTCCTGTATCTCACCCAGGCCATCACCGACCTGACGCAGCTCTTGCGCCGCCAGGGGTTCGAGCCGCCGCCTTCGCCGCTCGCGGAGCCCTAACGTCCCTTCTTGCGGCCGCCGGGGCGGTCGCCGCGCCGCCGCACGCCCAGCCTCGGCCGCATCGCCCCGGGTTGGGGCGGTTCGGGCTCGCTCAGCACCTCGAACAGCAGCCCGCCGGTGATCGGCGTCGCCTCGCGCAGCCGCACGGTGACCGGCGCGCCCAGGCGCCAGCGGCGGCCCGTGCGCTCGCCGACCAGGGCGTGGGCGCGGTCGTCGTGGATGAAGTATTCGTCGCCGAGACTCGAGACCGGCGCCAGGCCGTCGGCGCCCGTGTCCTTCAGCCGCACGAACAGGCCAAAGCGGGTCACGCCCGTGATGCGGCCCTCGAACTCGGCGCCCAGCCGGCTTTCCATGAAGGCGGCGACATAGCGGTCGGTCGCGTCGCGCTCGGCGGCCATCGCCCGCCGCTCGGCCAGGGTGATGTGCTCGGCCGTCTCGCGCAGGCGCGTGGCCTCGTAGTCGGTCAGGGCGCCGTCGCCGAGGCCGAGCGCCTTGATCAGGCCCCGGTGCACCGTCAGGTCGGCGTAGCGCCGGATCGGCGAGGTGAAGTGGGCGTAGCGCTCCAGGTTCAGCCCGAAGTGGCCGATGTTGTCGGGGCTGTAGTGGGCCTGCATCTGGGTGCGCAGGACGACCTCGTTGACGATCTCGGCGTGGGGGCCTTCGCGCATCTGGGCGAGCAGGCGGTTGAAGCGGTCGGTGCGAGGCGCCTCGCCCTTGTTCCAGGGTACGCCCAGCGTCCCCAGGAAGTCCGCGAAGGCCTGGATCTTCTCCATGCTGGGGGTGTCGTGCACGCGGTAGATCAGGGGCGTCCTGCGCTGCTCCAGGGTCTCGGCGGCGCAGACGTTGGCCTGCACCATCATCTCCTCGATCAGCTTGTGCGCCTCCAGCACCTGGCGTGGGGTGATCGAGACGACCTCGCCCTCCGGGCTGATCACGATCCGGCGCTCGGCGCTTTCGATCTCCAGCGGCGAGCGGCGATCACGTCCGGCCTTCATCGTGGCGTAGGCGGCCCACAGGGGCTTCAGGACGGGCTCGAGGATGGGGCCGGTGACGTCGTCGGTCCGCCCCTCGATCGCCGCCTGGGCCTGCTCGTAGGCCAGCTTGGCGGCCGAGCGCATCAGGCCGCGGACGAACCGGTGCGAGCGCTTGCGCCCGTCCGCGCCGAACACCATCCGCACCGCCAGGCAGGCGCGCAGTTCGCCATGGTGCAGGCTGCAGAGCCCGTTCGACAGCCGCTCGGGCAGCATCGGCTCGACGCGGTCGGGGAAGTAGACGCTGTTGGCCTTCTCCCGCGCCTCGCGGTCCAGGGCCGAGCCGGCGACGACATAGTTGGCGACGTCGGCGATCGCCACCCAGACGATCCAGCCGCCCGGATTGGCCGCGTCGTCGTCCGGATGGGCGTGGACCGCGTCGTCGTGGTCGCGCGCGTCGGCCGGGTCGATGGTGATCAGCGGCAGGTCGCGCAGGTCGGTGCGGCCGGCGAGGCTGGGAGGCTCGGCGGCCTCGGCCGCGGCCTCGGCCGCGGGAGAAAAGCCGGTCGGAATGCCGTGGGTGTGGATCGCGATCAGCGAGGCGGCGCGCGGCTGGTCCTCACGGCCGACCACCTCCAGCACCTTGCCGCGCTTGGGACCATAGCGCTGGTGCGCCGCGCCTACCTGGGCGATCACGAGGTCGCCGTCGCGCAGCGCCTCAGCGTCGGGATCGGTCAGCACCAGGGTCTCGCGCGAGCGGCGGTCGACCGGCTCGACCCGCACCTCGCGGCGCGACTTGCGGATCACGCCCAGGATCTTGTGCGCGCTCTGGCCCAGCCGCTTGATGACCTGGGCCTCGAACGTCCCGTCCTCGAGCCGCTGGAAGCGGACCAGCAGCCGGTCGCCCAGCCCCGGCGCGCCGGCGATGACCTCGTGCGCGCCCGGCGCCAGCCGCACGGCGGGCGCGTCCTCGCCGCCGCGGGCGAGCCGGACATAGAGGTCGCCGTCGGCGTCCCGCTCGGTCACGTCCACCACGCCGACCGGCGGCAGTGCCCCGGCCTCGGCGAAGCCCTTGCGGCCGCGGCGGCCGAGCGCGCCCTCGGCCTCCAGGGTCTTGAGCATTTCGCGCAGGGCGCGGCGGTCGGCGCCTTTCAGGCCGAAGGCGCGGGCGAGGTCGGCCTTGCCGGCCTCGCCATGCTCGCGCAGGTAGGCGATCAGGGTCTCCCGGTCAGGAAGACCCTGTGGCGCCTTGGTCGGCGGCTTGGCGGTGCGGGGACGTTTGGGCGGAGCCATCCTCACGCATTAGCGCCCCGAGCGGCGAAACGCGAACCGATAAGCGCCGCCCGGCCGTCGGCTATTGGTAGACGAACTCCGGCGCATCGAGGTCGATGGCGGGCAATTCGTCCTTCTCGGCCCAATAGTCCTGGGTGTGCTGCCATTGCGGCTTGTCGCCCCGCTTGGGCAGAAGATGCATGCCGCGCATCAGATAGCCCGGATTGAAGTTCTCCGGATCGATCCAGGGCAGCAGAGGCATGTCCTTGTCCTCGGGCCGCAGGGCCACGGAGACCTTCTTGGCGCGCTTCTCCTTCATGTGGTTCAGCAGGCGGCAGACGAAGTCGCCGATCAGGTCGGCGCGCAGCGTCCAGCTCGCCCGGAAATAGCCGAACACCCAGACCATGTTGGGCACGCCGGTGAACATCATGCCGCGGTAGGTCACCGTGTCGGAGAAGACCAGCGGCTTGCCGTCGATGACGAAGTCGATATCGCCCAGGACGTTCAGGTTAAAGCCCGTCGCGGTGACGATGATGTCGGCTTCGAGATGCTTGCCCGACTTCAGCCGGATGCCGGCCTCGTCGAACCGTTCGATCTCGTCGGTGACCACCGAGGCCTTGCCGGCGCGGATGCCCTGGAAGATGTCGCCTTCCGGCACGAAGGCGATGCGCTGGCGCCAGGGGCGGTAGGTGGGGGTGAAGTTCTTCTCCACCTCTTCCGGGGGCAGGAAGGCGGCGACGCCGGCCAGGAGCTCCTGCTTGACCGCCTCCGGCTCGGTGAACGAGCGTTGGGTGAAGGCGGCCTGGTCGTGCAGGATCTTGCGGCGCACGATCTCGTGGATCCAGCTCTCGTCGATCTCCAGCTCGCGCAGCACGTCGGCCAGTTCGTTGGCGTTGCGGCCCGGGATGAAATAGGTCGGCGAGCGCTGCAGCACGGTGACGTGCTCGCAGTCGCCGGCGATGGCTGGGGCCAGCGTCGCGGCCGTCGCGCCCGAGCCGATGATGACGACTTTCTTGCCCTTGTAGTCCAGGTCCTCGGGCCAGGTCTGCGGGTGGACGATCTTGCCCTTGAAGGTCTCCATGCCCTCCCAGTCGGGCGTGTAGCCCTCGGAATGGCGGTAGTAGCCCTGGCACATCCACAGGAAGTTGGCGGTGAAGCGGGCAAGCGAGCCGTCGCTCTTGCGCACCGCCTCGATGGTCCACTGGTTGTCCTTGCTGGACCAGCTGGCCGAGCGGATCTGGTGGCCATAGCGGATGTGGTCGTCGAGGTGGTTCTCCTCGATCACCTCGCCCATGTAGCGCAGGATCTCCTCGGCGGAGGCGATCGGGGCGCTGACCCACGGTTTGAAGCGGTAGCCGAAGGTGTAGAGGTCGCTGTCCGAGCGGATGCCCGGGTAGCGGTGCGTCAGCCAGGTGCCGCCGAAGCTTTCCAGTCCTTCGAGGACGACGAAGCTCGTGCCGGGGCATTGCTGGGTCAGGTGATAGGCGCCCCCCACGCCGGAGATGCCGGCGCCGACGATCAGCACGTCGAAATGTTCGGTCTTCTGGGCGGCGGGGCGTTCGAGAGTCGCTGTGTCAGTCATGGCTTTCCTGGGTTGTTCCTCACCGCCGATTTTTAGGCGCCGGCGGCGCGGCTCCTTGATCGAGATCAAGGTAGGTGAACATTGATAACTGATTTGCCGGCGATCTGCCCAGATGGTTTGGCCACGGTGGTTCGAGAAACCTATTCCGGCGCGATCTGCGCCCGCGCGAACCACTCGGCCATGGTCAGGGTCTCGGCGCCGTCCTCGGGGTAGAAGGTCACCGCGTTGTCCTTGAACACCGCCACCTTGCCCAGCGTCGGCATGCGGGCGACCTCGACGGCCGAGCGCTCGCCGCCCGTCAGGTAGACGAGATCCGCCGCTCCCGTGTTGGTCAGTTGATGCACCACCCCGTCGGTCGGGAAGCCGATGAAGTCGTCGGGCCCGATCGGCGTCGCCACGCCGTCGAGCGTCACCGTCCCCTGGCCTTCCAGCACGAAAACATATTCCTCCTCCATCGCGTGGGCGTGGGGAATGAAGCTCTCCTTGCCCGGCGGCAGGCGGATCAGGTTGACCGCCACCCGCTTGAGCCCCGTCTGGTCGCCCAGCCGGGTCATGATCATCTCGGAGTTCGGGTTGAACGGGTGACGGCCATGGAAGCTCTGGCCGCGATCGAGGTTCCCGGTGCGGATCACATGCTTGGGCTCGGCCATGGCGGGGTTCCTGCGGTAGATGTTCCTGTATTGTTCGCGGCGTCGCAGCGCGAGTCAACCTGCGCGGTGCGCGGGCGTGTTCAGCGCCGCGGGGCGAACCCGTCGATGGCCGTGAGGATGGCCTGGCTCATGCCGGGGGTCGTCGTCTCGTGCCCGGCGCCTTCGACCACGACCAGTTGGCAGCCGGGCCAGGCCTTGGAGAGGGTCCAGGCCGTCGCGAGCGGCGCTTCCAGGTCCAGGCGACCGTGGACCAGAACGCCGGGGATATCGGCCAGCCTGTGCGCCTCGCGCAGCAGGACGCCGTCCTCCAGCCAGGCGTGATGGCGAAAATAGTGGGTGACGATGCGCGCGAAGGCCATGCGGAAGCGCGGATCCTGATAGCGCGGGTTCGGCGGCCGGTTCGGCTCGACCGAGACGATCGCGTCCTCCCACTCGCACCAGTCCCTGGCCGCCTGGTCGCGGATCGCGGCGTCCGGGCTGTCGAGCAGCCTCGCGTAGGCTTCGACGAGGTCGGCCCTGGGATCGTCGGCGCTCGCGCCGGCGCGGAACCTGGCCCAGGCCTCCGGGAAGAAGCGGCCAAGGCCGTGGTACAACCACTCGATCTCTAAGGCGGTGGTGTTGGTGACGTGGGACAGCACCATTTCCGACACCCGGTCCGGCCAGGCCTCGGCATAGGCCAGGGCCAGGGTCGCGCCCCAGGACGCGCCGTAGATCATCCAGCGTTCGACACCCAGGTGACGGCGCAGGACCTCGATGTCTGCCAGCAGGCGCGCCGTCGTGTTGGTCGCCAGGCCGACGGCCGGGTCGCTGGCGTGCGGCAGGCTGCGGCCGCACCCGCGCTGGTCGAACAGCACGATCCGGTAGGCGGCCGGGTCGAACAGCCGGCGCATGCCGATGTTGCAGCCCGAGCCGGGGCCGCCGTGGATCATCAGCGCCGGCTTGCCGTCGGGATTTCCGCACGTCTCCCAATAGAGGCGCTGGCCGTCGCCGACATCGAGCAGGCCGTGGTCGTAAGGCTCGATCGCGGGATGGAGCCGGGCCACGGCGCGCCGCCTCAGGCTGCGGCTCGAGCCCGCGCGGGCAGACGCGCCCGCAGGACCGGCCAGAGGAGGTTGAGGGCCAGGCCGCTCATGATCAGGGCCGCGGCCGCGAGTTTCCACACGGGCAAGGGTTCGGCCAGCCAGAAGGCGGAGGCGGCCATGCCGAACACCGGGACCAGCAGGGCCATGGGCGTGACGGTCGCGGCCGGGTGGCGGGCCAGGAGCCAGCCCCAGGCGGCGTAGCCGAACAGGCTGTTGCCGACCGACTGCCAGACGACCGCCGCCCAGGTGGCCGCGTTCGCGCTCATGAGGCCGTCGCGGATCGCCGGCCAGCCGTCGAAGATCAGTGAGAGGACCAGCAGCGGCGGCACGGCGAACAGGCTCGACCAGACCACATAGGCCAGCATGTTGACCCGGCCGCTGGCGCGGCTCACCGCGTTGCCGCCGGCCCAGCAGAGGGCGGCCGCCAGGGTCAGGGCCAGGCCCAGGGGCGTCGCCCCCTTGCCCGAGTGCGCCAGGATCACCCCCAGGCCCGCGAACGCCAGCACTAGGGCCAGCCACTGGTAGCCGCGCACCCGTTCGCCCGTCAGCCGCATGGCCAGGCCGATGGTGAAGAACACCTGGGTCTGGATCACGAGCGAGGCCAGGCCCGGCGAGATCGACGAGCGCATGGCGATGAAGAGGAGGCCGAACTGGCCGGCGCCGATCAGAAGGCCGTAGGCGGCCAGGTGTCGCCAGGGCGCGGCGGGCTTTCTGACGAACAGGATCGCTGGCGCGACGACGAGCGCGAAGCGCAGCGTCGCCAGGAGCAGCGGCGGCAAGTGCTCGAGCGCGATGCGGATGACCACGAAATTCGTGCCCCACACCGCCATCACAACGAGGGCCAGCAGGGCGTGCGGCCAGGGGAGGGACGTCGTCCTGGTCATGCCGCCCCGCCGGTCAGGACGCTTTCTTCTTGGTCGCGGGCTTCTTGGCGGCCGGCTTCTTCGCGGCGGGTTTCTTGGCCGCAGGCTTTTTCGCCGGGGCGGCGGCCGCCTTGGCCGCGCGGGCGGGCTTCTTGCCGCCGCCCTTGCCTTCGCGCTCGGCCAGCAGGGCCACCGCCTCTTCCATGGTCAGGGCCGCCGGATCCGCGCCCTTGGGCACGTTGGCGTTGGTCGCCCCATGCTTGATGTAGGGCCCATAGCGGCCGGACAGGATGCGCACCGGTTGGCCGTCCGTCGGGTGGGCGCCCAGTTCCTTGAGCGCAGCCGCGGCCGCGCGCTGCGGCCGCCCGCCGCCGGCGCGCTTTTCCGCCAGCACCGTGACGGCACGGTTCAGGCCGATGTCGAACACCTCGTCGGCGCTCTCGACATTGGCGTAGGTCCCGTTGTGCTGGACGTAGGGGCCATAGCGGCCGATGCCGGCCAGGATCGGCTGGCCGTCGTCCGGGTGCGGGCCCACCTCGCGCGGCAGGCGCAGAAGACGCAGCGCCTTTTCCAGGTCCACCGAGGGCGGCGGCCAGCCCTTGGGCAGGCTGGCGCGCTTGGGCTTCTCGCCGTTGGCCATCTCGACGTAGGGGCCGAAGCGGCCGGCCTTCAGCCACACCGGCTGGCCGATCTCGGGATCGACGCCCAGCTCGCGGTCGCCGCCGTCCGCCTTCTCCTCGCCCTCGGGCTGGGCGATGGGCCGGGTGTAGCGGCACTCCGGATAGTTGGAGCAGCCGATGAAGGCGCCGAACTTGCCGGTCTTCAGGCTGAGGCGGCCGGTTCCGCAGGTCGGGCAGGCGCGCGGGTCGCTCCCGTCGCCCTTGTCCGGGAAGATGTGCGGGCCCAGCGCGTCGTTCAGCGCGTCCAGCACCTGGGTGGTGCGCAGGGTCCCGATCTCGCCGACCGCGGCGTGGAAGTCCTTCCAGAAGTCGCGCAGCAGCGCCTTCCAGTCCAGCTCGCCCGCCGAGACCAGGTCGAGCTTCTCCTCCAGCGCGGCGGTGAAGTCGTATTCGACGTAGCGGCGGAAGAACTGCTCGAGGAAGGCGGTGACCAGCCGGCCCTTGTCCTCGGGCACGAACCGGTTCTTGTCCATCCGCACATAGGCGCGGTCGCGCAGCACGGTCAGGATCGAGGCGTAGGTCGAGGGCCGGCCGATGCCCAGCTCCTCCAGCTTCTTGACCAGGGAGGCTTCGGAATAGCGCGGCGGCGGCTCGGTGAAGTGCTGGTCGGCGCGGGCCTCGACGACCCGGGCGTCGGCGCCCTCGCGGATGACCGGCAGGCGCCCGCCGTCGTCGTCCTCGCCGGTCGCGGCCGTGTCGTCACGGCCTTCCTCGTAGACCGCGAGGTAGCCGTCGAACAGCACGACCTGGCCGGTGGCGCGCAGGCCCGTCTTGCCGTCGGCGCTCTCCAGCTCGACCGTGGTGCGCTCGATGCGCGCGGCCTCCATCTGGGAGGCGATCGTCCGCTTCCAGATCAGCTCGTACAGCCGCCCCAGGTCGGGCTCCAGGCGCAGCGAGCCGGGGTTGCGGGCCATGCTGGTCGGACGGATGGCCTCGTGGGCCTCCTGGGCGTTCTTGGCCTTGGTCTTGTAGATCCGCGGCGCCTCGGGCACGTACTCCTTGCCCCAGCGGCCGGCGATGACCTCGCGCGCCTCGGCGATCGCCTCGGGCGCGGTCTGCACGCCGTCGGTCCGCATGTAGGTGATCAGGCCGACGGTCTCGCCGCCGATATCGATCCCCTCGTACAGCTTCTGGGCCGCCTGCATGGTGCGTTGGGCCGAGAAGCCGAGCTTGCGCGCGGCTTCCTGCTGCAGGGTCGAGGTGGTGAAGGGCGGGGCGGGCGAGCGGCGGGCCGGCTTCTTCTCGACCGAGGCCACCTTGAACTCGGCGGCCTGGACCGCCGCGCGCGCGGCGTGGGCCGAGGCCTCGTTGGCGAGGTCGAACTTGGTCAGCCGCTTGCCGTCGTGCTTGACCAGCCGGGCCAGGAAGGGATCGGAGCCGGCGGTCACGTCGGCCTCGACGGTCCAGTATTCCTGGGTCTTGAACCGTTCGATCTCGAGTTCGCGGTCGACGATCAGGCGCAGGGCGACCGACTGCACCCGGCCGGCCGAGCGTGCGCCAGGCAGCTTGCGCCACAGCACCGGCGACAGGGTGAAGCCCACGAGGTAGTCCAGCGCGCGGCGCGCCAGGTAGGCGTCGACCAGCTCCATGTCGATGTCGCGCGGATGGCGCATCGCCTCGGTCACCGCCGACTTGGTGATGGCGTTGAACACCACCCGCTGGATCTTGGCGTCCTTGAGCGCCTTCTTGCGGCCGAGCGCCTCCAGCACGTGCCAGCTGATCGCCTCGCCCTCGCGGTCGGGGTCGGTGGCGAGGATCAGGGTGTCCGCGCCCTTCATCGCCGCGGCGATGTCGGCCAGGCGCTTGGCCGCCTTGGGCTCGATGTCCCAGGTCATGGCGAAGTCGTTGTCCGGCTCGACCGATCCGTCCTTGGACGGCAGGTCGCGCACGTGGCCATAGCTGGCCAGCACGGTGTAGCCGGAGCCCAGGTACTTGTTGATGGTCTTGGCCTTGGCGGGGCTTTCGACGACGACGACGTTCATGCGCACCGCGGGGAGGAGGACGGAGAGGGTGGCTGGTTCGGCCAAGCGAAAGAGCGGCGAAAGTGGGGGCGGCGCCCCCAGCCTGTCAACGGGCTGGCGGATTTGGCCGGTGGAAGCGGGGCTTTCAACGGCTCAGGCCCTCGCCACCAGGCCGCCCGGCAGCAGTTCCGCCGCCCCGGCCAGCGCCAGCTCGACCAGGGCCGCGCCGACCGCCGCGGCCGGGGCGCCGGTGAGGCGGGCCAGCTCGTCGCGCGAGACCGGCGTGGGCGACAGCAGGGCCTCGATGCGGCGGCGCAGGGCCTCGTCGACCAGGTCCGGCTGTTCGGGCCCCTCGTAGGGCGGGTGCCCGTCTTCGCGCAGGGGCGACATCGCCGAGATCGTCCGCAGCACGTCGTCCGCGCCCTCGCACAGGGCGGCGCCCTGGCGGATCAGGTCGTTGGTCCCCTTGGCCCTGGGGTCGAGCGGCGATCCGGGCACGGCCAGCACCTCGCGGCCCTGCTCGGCGGCCAGGCGCGCGGTGATCAGCGAACCGGAGCGCAGTTCGGCCTCGACCACCACCACGGCGAGCGACAGGCCGGAGATCAGCCGGTTGCGGCGGGGGAAGTCGCGGGCCTGGGCCCGCGCGCCCGGCGGGCTTTCGCTGATCACGCAGCCCTGCTCGACGATCTGGGCGTAGAGGCCGGCGTGTTCGGGCGGATAGACGTCGTCCACCCCGCCGCCCAGCACCGCCACCGTGCCGCTGGCCAGCGCGCCCTGGTGGGCCGCGCCGTCGACGCCCCGCGCCAGGCCCGAGACGATCGGATAGCCCGCCGCGCCGACGTCGCGGGCGAGGTCGCGGGCGAAGCGCTGGCCGGCGGCCGAGGCGATGCGGGCGCCCACGACCGCGACGCCGGGGCGCGCGGCGATCTGCGCCTTGCCCCGCGCCCAGATCAGCGGCGGCGGCGGGTCGAGCGCGGCCAGCAGGGGCGGGAAGGCGGCTTCGCCGGCGCACAAGAGCTTGGCGCCGATGGCGGTCCCGGCCGCCAGTTCGCGCTCGGCCTCGGCGGGCGAGGGCACGCGCGGCGGCGCGG
>JARLIQ010000144.1 GCA_031291645.1 Caulobacteraceae bacterium
AAGAACCGGCGAATATTTATATTTACACTGTTTCCGATCACGACGCTCTTGCGATCGGCGTGGGGCTAGGGCTGGGCGGGCGGCGCGGGCGGCGCGGGCGTCGCCTCTCTTCCACCCGATGCGCTTCGCGACGTCGTCCAGGATCTGGTCGACGCTTCGTCGGATCGAGGGATGCTCGTCGAGCGTCCAGCCTTGGCGCAACCTGACCACCTGGCGCTGCATGCCGAGCGCCTTGAGGTAGTCCGCCAGCTGGCGCTCGACGGCCGCCTCGTCCAGAACGCCGGGGTAGTCGCAGGCCGCGCAGAAGCGATCGTGATCTTGGTGCATGGTCACCAGGTCCTGAGGAAAGGGATCAGCGGGAGCGGTCCGCCTGCGCCCGCGACGTCATGTCGGAACGGCGCGGCGCAGGCGAACGCCATCGGTTCAGTCCGCCACGAGCTGCAGCGGGCCGGGCGTGTACTCGACCTGGGCGCCGAGCTCGAACGGGCCCGGCGGAATGCCGTGGGCCGTGTGTTCCTCGTGCACCAGCGCCTCGGGCTGGTGCGTCACCCGCACATACTCGTGGCCGGAGGTGTCGCGGAACATCGTCACCTGGGGCCCGCGCAGCTGGTGCATGTGGCCGGTGACTTCGCCGTGGGCCAGGACGACGGCGCCCTTTTCGCGCGGCAGTTCGACCGCCCCGGGGCCGAGGCGGCTGCGGCGGATCAGCAGCACGTCGCCCTGGCGGACGTGCTGGCCGACCTCGATCGGCATCTTGGTGGGGTCGTAGGTGTCGGTCACTGAAGCGCTCCGGTTAGC
Source organism: Caulobacteraceae bacterium (assembly GCA_031291645.1). Classification (GTDB taxonomy): domain Bacteria; phylum Pseudomonadota; class Alphaproteobacteria; order Caulobacterales; family Caulobacteraceae; genus Poindextera. Next base: position 799 of record JARLIQ010000144.1, read on the forward strand.
CGGCGGGATGCCGGGGTTGAGAGAGGGTGGCGACGGCGCGAGCCTGGCGGGAGACTCCGGCGCCCGCGGCGTCGGCGGGGATGCTCGCGCCCGCCCGCTGCCGGGCTAGGCGCGCCTTGCGCTGGGCCCAGGTCTCGACGAGGGCCTTGTCCCAGTTGGCGGGGACGCCGCGGCCGGGCTCGATCTCGTGCGGCAGCACGCCGTGGCGGATGCGATAGCGAAGGGAGCCGCTGGCCATCACAGGCCGCCGAGCGCGCTGAGATAGAGGTCGAGGATCGCGTCCTCTTCCTGGCGCTTGGCCTTGTCCTGCCTGCGCAGGCGCACGACCTTGCGCAGCGTCTTGGCGTCGAAGCCATTGCCCTTGGCCTCGGCGTAGACCGCCTTGAGGTCGGCCGAGAGGTCGGCCTTCTCGCGCTCCAGGCGCTCGATGCGGTGGATGACCGACTTCAGCTGGCCCTGGGCCGAGCTGTTCAGAACCTCGATACTGGATGCGTCGTCCGCCATGGTGCGCTCCGCCGAATGGGGTGCGCACCCGAGGCGGTCGGCGGGGGTGCTATTTTAGGTGGAAACGCCCACCGCCCCGAATGCGCGAAAGGAAGCGTTACACAAGGTAACGTGCCGGCGCAAGCGGAATGTGACGAAACGTAACGTTCATGAAGCTAAGCTGCAAACCAACCTGAGCCGACGAGTATGATCAAATCATCAGCGAACGATTGGTACCTGCGCGAGTGGCTGCAGCACTTCGGCAAGCGGCAGGCCTCGATGGTGCGCGAACTGGGGTGGACCAAGGCGCGGGCGTCCTACGTCTGGCATGGCCGAATCCCGTACACGCGCGACGTCGTCAACGAGATCGCCGGATGGCTCGGCATCGAGCAGTACGAGCTGCTCATGCGGCCCGAGGACGCCCTGGCGCTTCGAAATATTCGACAATCGGCCCGGCAGATCGCCGCGGAGGACCACGGGACATCGGCACCCGAAATGCTGTGATCAGTCCGTGAGCATGATCTTCAGCCGGTCTGCGACCCTAAGGTGCACTTTCTGCATGAGGTAGCCTCCTTCGGTCGATCCGATAGGCGTCCCGCCGATCATATCGAAGGCCTCCCACGTCACACGTGCAATGACGTAATAATCTCCGGGAGGAAGCTCGTCGAATTCAAAATTACCCTGTGCGTCGCAGTATGTTTGGCGGACAAATTGCGCAAATAGCGAAGCTGGACCAATGAGGTCTGGAGAAGATGCAAATCCAGTCGCACCATTTCCAAAATTTCGGGTGATGAGCTCGTCGCTATATGCAGCCGATGGCATTAGCTGCACCGGAAGCGCTCCGCAGGTCTTGATGTCGCCTCCGCGCGTTCGAAGGAGCGCCGAGCCCGCCACCGATGCAGAGCCGCCTTGGCTGGACCAGCCGAAAGCTGCGGAATCAAATTGAGCTGCAGTCGGCCAGGGTCGGTAGCTTGATCCTCTGGCTTGTGATGCGGACGGCAACGCCAACAACGCACATAAGACAACCAGCAATCGAAGCATATGGCCCCCCCAATTGAAGTCAAGTTCGTAACTCACCTTGAGAATCGACCGAATCCCCAGATATTAGCGATTGCCCGCGCTACGCTTAGGTTGCGGCTCGTCATCCTCGTCGTGGTGAACGAGGGGCTCGTCGACCTTGATCTCTGAGGCTATCGGATCGAGAGCCGATTCAAATGCGCGTGCTATATCGAGGAGGCGATCTCTCTGAGGACCGGTCAGCCGCTGAAAAATCTCAACGAGCTCCGACGCCACGCCTAGTTGCGAGGGGGCGGGATCGTCTGGCCGTCCCTCGCCGCGCAATAGCCACAGCCAACTCACTTTGAACTTCCGGGCGAATTCTATCGCTTGGTCGTGGTCAAGATTTGCCCATCGCGAGCTGCCGGGGCCACGTTCGTACTGGCGGTAAGTGCTTCCAACCATGCCGAGAGCCGCAGCTGCGGCCTCGGCTGAGTCAAAGTGCCTGCGCCGCGCCCAGCGGACGCGCTCCCAGGTCTCACGAGCGTTGCGCCATGACTCGTCCGCCATAGCGCCCACGCTAGCGAAAGCGACGTTACGAAGTGCGACAGGCACCTTGCGAGTCATCGTTACGTTATGTAACAAGTTGGAGTCATGGCTGAGACCGCCGCTACAATCATCGACGAGAAGGGCGGCCCTAGCGTCGTCGCCCGGGCGATCCGCAAACGCGGAGGGGCTGTCAGGGCCTGGAAACATCGCAACTCCATTCCGCGTGGAGCGTGGCCCGACCTGATCGAAGCCTTTCCCGATCTGACGCTTGAGCGGCTGAAGGCGACCGAACTCCAAACGGCCGAGGCCTCGGCATGACCGCCCCCGAATCCGTCCGGATCGAGGAGCAGCCGACGGCGAACGGCGTGGAGATCCGGCAACTCGTCACGCGGACGTCGACCCATGCGCAGACGAGCAGCGTCGGGGTTTCGATCGTTCCGACGTGGGACGCCGAGAGCCGCTGCATCGGCCTGGAGGTGAGGTCCGACGGCGGGGGCTCTCTGAGCGCGATGTTGAGTCCGGGCGCCGCGCGCCACCTCGCCGCCCTGCTGAAGACCGCGGCGGACGAGGTCGACCCGCCGGCGGACTCGTCGCCGCTCGGGGACGAGGCCCGCGAGCGGCTGAGGAAGGCCATCCAGGAAAGCTGCGGCGGCGTCGCCCAGCACCTCAAGGTTCTCGACAACTTCGCCGCCCTATTGAGGGCGATGCTGGACGGCCGGTTATGACCGAGCTCCCGCTCAGCCCTCGCCAGGTCGCCCAGGTGCGCAAGATCGTCCGCGAGGAGATCGAGGCCTGGCAGGCCGAGCAGATCCCGATGATCGCCCGCGAGATGGCGGCGATGCTCGAGAAGGTCCGGCCCCGGCCGGCCGGAAGCCAGCGGGCGACATAGGCCATGGAGCGCCTGGGGGACGCGTTCTGGCTGCCTCCGGACGAACCTGAAAGGCCCTGGCTCAACCCGTTCCCGATTCGTGCTGGCGCCCGGGCGATCGCCTGGCGCCGGCGGCTGCTCGCGCGGATCTGCCGTGACCGCCAGCGACAGGGACCCTGAGGCCAAGGTTCCCATTCGCGTCCTGACCGCGCGGGCGTCCTCGGACTGCTCGCGGTGACCCGCCGGCCCCCGAAGGCCCGCGCGGGCTGACGCACCCTCATCACTGGTTCCGACCACGGCGGTTATCGCCCGTCCCTTCGCGCCTGCCTGTCAGGCGCGCCGGGACGCTCCGGCCGGACGCAGACGGCCGTCCCGCGCCCAGCGTGCTGAGCGTGAACGGCGTCTTTTGCGTCGGGCCGAAGGCGTCGCGACCACGCGCCAGGCTTGGCTGCCCGGCGTGAACGCGAGCGGCTTGCCCGTCGATCGGAGCCCAACGGAGAGATTCCGGTGGAAGCGCGCCAACACGCGCATCTGGCCCGTCTCCTCGTCGCGGCGTGCGGCGGGGTGGACGAGGTCGTGCGCAACCAGGCCTGCCGCTTGAAGGCGAGCAGGCTCTACGACTGCATGGACCCCACGACGCCCGGCTCGATGCCGGTCGACGTGGTGGCCGACCTGGAGGCCTATTGCGGCGACCCGCTCTACAGCCGGGCGCTGGTGGCGGCGCGGCCGCACGCGCCCGAGCCGGGGCCGTTGATCGAGGAGGCCTGCGAGAGCTGCGAGGCGGCGGCGTCGCTGCAGCGGCTCGTGCGCACGTCGCTGAAGGACGGCCATCTCAGCTTCAACGAGACCCAGGCGATCGAGGTGCTGGTGCACGCGCTCGAGCAGCGCTGCGGCCACGTCCGCGCCGCGGCCTTCGCCGAGGGGAGGCGGCCGTCATGAACCGGCTCTCCCTCACCATGGCGGGCGTCTCGGCCGAGGCGCTGCTGGCCGAACGGCCGCGCGAGACGGATGGGCGGCGCACGAACCAGCGCGTGCGCGCCGGCAGCCGCTATCCGGGCGACCAGCTGAGGCCGTCGCCGATCAGCCGCAAGGAGGCCGGGCGCCGCAAGAAGGCGCTGCGCGTCGAGGCCCAGCGCCGACGCGTCGCGGGACGGCGGGCGGGCGGCCGCTGGAAGGACGGCGAGCTCGGGACGATCAGCCACTACGACGTGGCGGTCTATGAGGTGCTGGTCGACTGGGCGGCCGGCCATGGCGGCCTGGCGGAGCTGGCCGTGTCGGCGATCGCCAGGTTCGCCAACTGCTGCGCCGAGACGGTGCACCGGGCCAAGCGCAAGCTGAAGGCGCTGGGGCTGCTGGACTGGATCCGCCAGTGCGAGCCGACGGGACAGGCCGGCCGGCGCGGGCCGCAGGTGCAGCAGATCGCCAACCACTACCTGCTGCCAGTGCCGCCCTGGGCCCAGGCGCTGTTCGACAGGTGGTGGGGACCGACGCCCGACGACGAGCTCGCGCGCAAGGCCGCGATGGTGGCCCAGCTCATGGCCCACGACCGGGCCGACCAGGAGGCGCTCAGCCCCGCCATCGCCCGGGCCCAGGCCAAGGCCGACCAGGAGGTCGCGGCCAGGGCCTGCGAGCCGCCGGATTGAACGCGACTGGCTGCGAGCCGGAGATTCCGGGTGTCGTTAGAATCCAAGAGGTCTTGATGCGGCGTCGCCCTGGCGGGCGACAACATTCTCCCCTCCCTGGCCCACGAGCCTAGCGTCGTGCTCAGCCTGCCCAAGGCAACCCGCTATCGCGGGCGCGCTTTCGCGCGGCCTTGACCAGGCCTGCGCGCGCCGCTCTTGCGAGGCCATCGGGACGGGGGGCGTCCGTCCGATCCCGCCTGCGGCGGCATCGAACTGGGGGCGGGGGCCCCGGGCCGAGGCATGCGTCGCCGGGAGAGACAGCCTGCGGGAACGCCGGGACGGGCCGCCGCGCGGCGGCCGCGTTAACGCCCCAGGCCTATGTTGCTGCTAGGCTTGATCGCGCCCATGGCCACGATCCCGATCTCCAGCTTTGTCGCTCACCAGCAGATCCTGATCGGCATGGCCGGCGCGGCGCTGGCTGGTTCGGTGCTCTACGCCGTGCGCCGTGCGCCCGGTTGGCTATGGGGACATCTGCGCGACGCCTTCAGCACGACTGTCGTCGTCGAGCACGACCAGCAGCCCTATGCGGAGGTCGGCCTATGGCTGGCGCGGCACGAGAAAGCGCGACGCGCCCGGCGCCTGATGCTCGAGCAGGGCTACGACTACGACCGCGAGCGGTGGGGCTGGGAGATGACCCTGGGCCGCGGCTGGCATCTGATCCGGTTTCTCGGCGCCCACGTGCTGGTGCACCGGGACATCCGCGACCAGGAGGGCCTGGCCCAGCTGGTGGCAGGCGCGCGGCGAGGGCGGCTGACGATCACCACGCTCGGCCGCCGCCAGGACGTCCTGCGCGCCCTGTTTGCCGAGGCCGAGGAAACCTATCGCGGCGGCGCACGGCTACGGGTCTTCTTCTGGAACGCAGGCGCCTTCGTCTACGCCGACACGCGGCCGAAGCGGTCCATGGACACGGTGCACATGCCGCCCGCGCAAAAGCAGCGCATCGCGGGGCGCCTGCAGGCGTTTGTCGCCGCCAGGGAAGACTATGCGCGCAAGGGCGTGCCGTGGCGCATCGGCGTGCTACTCGAAGGACCGCCCGGAACCGGCAAGACCACCACGATCTGCGCGATCGCCGGACTGCTCGACCGGGACGTCTACGTCGTGAACATCGCCAACCTGGTCGGCGACAACGAGCTTTTCTCCGCCTTCAACGCCGCCGGGCCTGATGCGATCGTCGCGCTGGAAGACATCGACACCATCAGGGTCGCCCAGGACAGGGACAAGGCCCCCGACCAATCCGCGATCCCGGTAGCCATCGGCGCTTTGGTCGGGCAGCCGGCCCAGCGGGTGACGCTCAGCGGCCTGCTCAATGCGATCGACGGCATCGGCGCGCGCCAGGGCCGCATCCTGTTCATGACCTCGAACTGCGCTGACGACATCGATCCGGCGCTCCTACGACCTGGACGCGTGGACCTCCGGGAGTACCTGGGGCCGTTGGAAGCGCCGGAGGCTTGGACGATGTTCAAGGCATTCACGCCGGAGGCGGGGATGGACGTATTTCAGCGCCTGATCGAGCCCCGCCTGCCGATCACCGCGGCCGCGCTGCAGGAGCTGCTGCTCGCCCCGGCCGGGACGGCGGAGGACAGCGAAACGGCCAGGGGCGAACCCCGCGTCAAAGTGGCGCCTGCACGCACCTGAATGGGCGCCATACCCGTTCTGCGCGCGAACCTTGCGTCAACTTCATCCGTGGTTACGCTTGTTGGCGTCGTTGGAGTAAAGCGTCCATGGTGAGCAAGGCGGACGCCAAGCGACGGAGGCGGGCGCGGGCGATCGCGCGTGCGACCGCCGCCAAGGCCGTCCAGGCCGGCGCTTCGGCGCCGGCGGCCGTCATGGCGCCCGCGGCGGCGCGGGCCCGGCGCCGATCTCCAGCGATCGCCGAACGGGACGACGGGATGGACTTCCTGTTGAGCCGCGGTCGGATCACCGGACGCCAGGCCGACGCGGGCCGGATCTACGCCATGCTGTGGCGGACCGCGCAGATCTCCGGCTCGGCCGCGCTCAGGTCCTGCCTAGACGACACGCCGCGCGGTTCCGGCGCCGGCGCCATCCCCACCACCGACCTGGCCGCGGCCGAGTGGATCGCCGAGGCGCGGATGCGCCTGGTGGACGCCCAGGTCGCGCTGGGCCATCACGTCGGCATGGTGGCCACCGTCGACCTGATCTGCGGGCGGGGCCTTCGGCCACGCCAGATCACCACCGTCCAGCGGGAGAGCGAGGAGATCGAGACGACGCTGCGCGTCGCACTGGACCTGCTCGAGCGCCATTTCCGCAGCCATCCGGGCCGACTGACGGCCAACGCGCGCTTGCGTTTCTAAATAAACTAGGCTATGGGCGCAGATAGACCCGAGAGGTGCGCGACAGCGCCCGCCCAGCCCCGATGGCCACGCCTCGGGGCTTTTTCATGCCCGCACATCGCCCGATCCGAAGGATTGCGCATGACGCCCAAGGTGAAGCAGCTGCTGCTTGACCGCGTCGCGGCCGAACAGGCCCGCGAACGCGCGCCGGACGTTCCCCACATCGCCCTCGCAACCTCGGCCGGCGCGCCGGTCGTGCGCCGGCGCGCGCCATCGATTCCGCGCGGCCTGGGGCCCGCGCTCGCCGCGACCGGCTGAGCGCCGTGCACATCGGCCGCATCGCCGGATCGACGCGCAATCTCGGCGCGCCACCGAACTGGGACCCGGACCGGGACGGCCCCTGCCAGTCGCTGCCCGTGCGTGACGAACTGGTCGGCGGCAAGCTGTCGGCGATGACCAGCGCCTGGTTCCCGACGCCCGAGGAGCTGCTGCGCCTGGTCGCCGGCGCGCCGATCTACCTCAAGGTGCTCGCGAGCGCGCATCCGCCCGTGATGCTGTCGGTGGGCGAGACCCCGGACGCCACGCGGACCTAGCCCTCCGGCGTTCGTTGTGGGTCCCATTCCGTGGGTTCTGGAAACAGGTAAAGCCGATCGTCGCAGACCCACCGGGCTGTATCGGCGAACGCGTCGCGATCGGCCTGGCTCTCCTCGAGCGGCGCCTGCCATGGCGGCGTCCAGATCGGAGAACGCGCCGGCGCGGCGGCGGCCAGGCTCGACCAGCGAGCGAAGCCCTCGGCGACGACCCGGCCCTCGTGGACCCGTCGGACCCAGACGGGCCGGCCATCGACCGGCGCGCTCTTGATAGAGCGCCAGCTGGTAGATTCGAGCGATGGCGCTATGGCCGTCATGCCGGGTCGGCTCCGTTTTCCCCTTGTTGCATAGGCTAGGCCTGACCGCCGGGAATATCCATTCTCGGAAGCCAGAGCGATCATGAAACCATGATCTCATGACGGGCCTAAGTCATTCGCCGAGCTGGCGAAATGATCTTCCGGAGCTCGCGTGACGATGAAGACGGATCGCCGCGGATTCCTTGGGCTATTCGGCGGCGGAACCGTTGCCGCGTTGTTTCCACGCGCCGGGCGTCAGACGGCGGTCCTCAGCGTTTCCGAAGCGGTGGACCACGGCGTCACCGCGCGGGCAAGCGCGGCGATGCGTGCCGGCGGCTTCCTCGTTCCGCAGGACTTCGTCGACATCATCGAGCTCACACTGCCGCTAAGGCGACGTGACCTCACGCACACAGATTAGCGCCGCTAGGCGGTTCCAGGAGGACGACATGCACTACAAGAACGGCCGCCCGGCCAAGAACGGCGACAAGGTCGTGCTCATCCCGAGCTATGGCCCCCCCGTGATCGGCATCCTCTACGATGCGCAGGCCGGGAACGACTACTGCAACGGAAGGCTGGCGCCGATCGGCCCGAGCGATCCGTGCCCAAACCTCAAGGAAGTCCTGCACCTGGACGATTTCCTGGGCGCTCTCCCGGCGGAGGTCCCTGACCTGTCGACGGCCGACTAGGCGAACGCCAACGGGCGCCGGCGGTGAACGCCGCCGGCTCGGCACCGGTCGCGAGGGTACGCGCGGCGCCTGGGAAGAACGCCCCTGGTAGCTCAATGGCGAGCGCCGGACTCGTAATCCGGAGGATGTGGGTTCGAATCCCACCCGGGGCCCACGCACGGAACCATCGATGCCCGGCAACGAGATCGTCACGATCCCGCCGGCGCGCGACCTCGCCCCCGCGGCCGCCGGCGCTGAGGTCGACAGGCTCGCCGCCGCGGCGGCCGCATACGCCGACGCCGCTTCGGCCGCGTCGACGCGGCGGGCCTACGATTCGAGCTGGCGCGCGTTCGAGACCTGGTGCGCCGCGCACCAGGCCGTCGCGCTGCCGGCGCACCCCGGCACGGTGCTGCTGTTCCTCACCGACCACGCCGGACGCCTGTCGGTCGCGAGCCTGGCGCGGCACCTGGCCGCGATCCGGTCGAAGCATCGCCTCGCTGACCTGCCAGCGCCTGGCGGTCCCGAGCTAGAGCGCGTGTGGAGCGGCATCCGACGCGAGCACGGCCGGGCGCCGCGCAAGAAGTTCGCCCTGGTGACCGCCGACTTGCGGCGTGTCGTACAGCGGCTGCCCGAGGACCTGGGCGGTCAACGCGACCGGGCGCTGCTGCTGGTGGGCTTCGCCGGCGCGCTGCGCCGATCAGAGCTTGCCCCGCTTGAGCTGGACGACGGCAAATCCCTGTGCGGGCCGTCCCGCATCCGCTTCGTGCCCGGCGGCCTCGAGATCCGGCTCGACCGCTCAAAGACCGACCAGGAAGGCGCGGGCCACGTCGTCGCCATCCCGCACGGCAAGACCAAGCTCTGCCCCGTCAGGGCGCTGAGGGCCTGGCTCGAGGCGGCGGCGATCGCCGCGGGCCCGGTGTTCCGCGCCGTCGACCGCCACGGCCGCGTCGCCGCGGCGGCGATCAGCGACCGCGCCGTGGCCGACATCGTGAAGCGGGCGTGCGAGCGCGCCGGCCTCGACCCGGAAGTCTTCAGCGGCCACAGTTTGCGGGCGGGCCTGGTAACGTCCGCTGCGAACGCCGGCCTCGACGTCGAGCTGATCATGCGCCAGACGCGTCACACCAAGGCCGACACGGTGCTCGGCTACATCCGCGACGCGGACCGCTTCAAGCGCAACGCCGCCGGCAAGGTCGGCCTGTGAGCCGGCGCGCGCCGGTCAGGGCGCCCGCGCCGTCGCATCCCGACCGGGACGACGCCAAGAGCGTCGCCCAGGCGATCAACGACATCGCCACCGAGCTGAACGCGCTCAAGGACCGCCGCCTGGACGCCGAGATGTTCATTGAGCGCCGCGACGACCTGGTGAGGCGGCTGCGGCGCATCGCGAAGCGCGCCGGCGCGCCGCGGGAGACGCCGCTTGAGGACCTGACCACCTATCGCCCCGGCGTGGCGACCGGACCCAAGCGCATTCGCGGCGGCGCCAGGACGATCATCGTGCGGAGGATCGGGTGACCGTAGACGTCGGCTTCGGCGGACCGCTGAGCCCGCAGCAGGCGAAGGGCTATGGCTTCGAGTATCGGGTGGTGCGGTCGAAGACCCGCGCCGGCCTGGTCAGCCTGAACGTCGACGTCGTGGGTCTGACGGGTCCCGAGGCGCGCGCGCTCGAGGCGAAATTCCTGAGCTGGCTCGTCGACGACTGGCCCAACCGAACGGACGCGACATGACCAAGCCGGCCGAGGCCGCCGAGGAGCAGCTGCCGCCGGGCGTCGTGCTCATGAACGGCAAGCGCTACCGCATCGATCCGAAGGGCTCGTACGTCCCGGACGAGGTCATCCGTCCCCACCACAAGCTCGAGGACCAGGTCGTACGCCGCCTGTTCGAGAAGGCCGAGCAGCTCTCCGCGGCGATGGCCGAGTTCAAGGAGGCGGCGTTCGCCGACATCGACAGCTTCGTCGACCTGCTGTCCGAGAAGTACGGCCAGAAGGCGGGCGGCGAGAAGGGCAACCTGACGATGGCCACCTTCGACGGCCTGATGCAGCTGAAGGTGCAGGTCTCCGACCGGATCGACTTCGGGCCCGAGCTCCAGGTGGCCCGCGACATCGTCCAGTCGTTGATCGAGGAATGGTCGGAAGACACCCGGCCGGAGCTGCGGGCGATCCTGTCGAGGGCGTTCCAGAAGGATAAGGACGGCAAGCTGAACCGCGGCGCGGTGCTCGCCCTCCTGCGCTACGACATCGATGACGAACGCTGGCGTTCGGCGATGGAGGCGATCCGCGACTCGATCAAGGTGGTCGGCTCGTCGCGCTACATCCGCTTCTACCGGCGGCGAAATTCGGTAGACGGGTACGATCCGCTCTCGCTCGACATGGCGACGGTGTGAAATCGTTAACGGGTGATGCGCTCAGCCCCACTCGCCATTAGCGCCTCGGAAGAGGCCTACGCCGCCAGGCTCGTTAGCGAGAGCTCGAACGAGCCTGAATTCAGCCTGCCTCTCGAGGCGGCGATGGCGCTCAGCAGCTCGTACTTCACCTCCGTCATCTGGCAGCGGCTCGAGCGAGGCGAAGAGCCCGATCGGCGATATTATCTTTTGCAAACCCGACTTGGGGAACTAGCATGACCACTCGCGCCAAACCGGGCCGGTTGTGGAGCCTTTGGGACATCGTGGAACGATACAGGGCAGAGAATCTCGCCGATCTCGCCCACTTCCTTGGTCGGGTTGGCATGTGGGGCCATGGCCTTGAGCTGGTTGGCGGATCGGACGATGTGCGCCGCCTACTCGCCACAGTGCGCGAAGAAATGGAGCGGGCAGGACTTCGCCATTCGCTCCACAGGCTAGATCG
>JARLIQ010000145.1 GCA_031291645.1 Caulobacteraceae bacterium
CTGCACCGTGATCGGCGCGTCGCCCCCCACCTCAACAGACCCAACCCGGATCTTGCGGCTCTTGCGACGCTCAATCATCCGCCACGGTCTCACGTGGCTCGCGTCTTGCGCGCGGCTGGGATCATGCACTGCCATGCGCGGTCTCCGAGTCTAGGCCATTGCGCGCCCGCCTCGACCTGCGGGCTTGAAGCGGTGAACCTTCTACCCCGCCGAGGCGGACGCCGCCAGGGTGCTGGTCTCGGTCTTAGGGCTGGTCAGCGGGCCCTTGAGCGCGCCGCCGACGTAGACCTCGAACTTGTCGGGGTCCGAGACGTCGATGGTCAGGCCCTTGATCAGCGGCGCGCGATAGGCCTCGCCCGCGGCCAGCTCCCGCGCGAAATAGACCGAGCCGTCGGCGCCGTGCACGACCAGGGCCGCGCCCTTGCGCGCCTGCAGGATGACGTTCGACTGGGCCGGCGGGACGCCGTAGACCGCGCCCTTGGGCGTGAAGGGACTGCCGACAGGATCGGCCCGGGCGGCGGCCGACTGCTGGGCGGCGGCCTCCGCCGCGCTTGGGCCCAGCTGCTGTTCCAGGCCGGGGGTGATGTAGGGCTGGGGCGTGGTCGATTCCGCCGGCGCCGGCAGGGGCGCGCCCAGCGTCAGCGGGCCGGCGACGGAGGCGACGCGCGGCCGGGCCGCGCTGGCCGCCACCTCGGCGCCCGCCCTCCGCTCGACGGTCTTGGGGGCCAGGACGTGGTGGCCGGGCAGGTGCTGGGCGATGTTCCAGGCGAAGATGGCGACGGTGACCAGCACGCCGGCGCCGCCCAGAAGCTTCAGCCGGGGATCGGTCTCGCGCCGCACGCCCAGGGGCGCGCGCAGCGGCTCGGCGCCGTCGGGCGCCTCGACCTTGAAGCGGGCCGCGGCCAGGTCCCCGTCCAGGCCCAGCGCCTGGGCGTAGGTGCGCACATAGCCGAGGGCGAAGGGGCGCGAGGGCAGCTGGTCGACGCGCATGTGCTCGATCGCCGCCAGGTAGTTGACCCGGATCCGGGTGACCTGGGAAAGGTCGTCGAGGTCCAGTCCGCGATAGAGCCGCATGGCCCGCAGGATCTGGCCCAGGCTGTCGGGGCTGGAGAGGGTCGGCGGCGGACCGCGCTCGGCCGCGAGCCTCGCCGCCGTCGACGAGTCCAGCCCTTCAGCAATCGCGCCTGTATCCAACGGCATGTTTGCCGCGACCCTGCTTTTTCGTCGGGCAAGCTAAGCAACAACGCCGTCGCCCCCGCCGTGTATGCATCTTCCGGGTAACAGAATAATGTACGAGTCTCAACGATCTAAATCGCCACAGACAGTTTTCGGGCGAGCGTTTCGACTTCGTTGCGGACCGAGCCGGAGGCGCCCTTCAAAAGCCCGGCGACACCGCGCCGGGCCGCCTCGCGGTCGCAGGACAGCACCATCTGCTTGACCGGCCCCACGCCGCTCGGCGGCATGGACAGGCGGTCGAAACCGAGGGCGATCAGGGCGAAGGCCTCGAGCGGCCGGCCGGCCATCTCGCCGCACACCGAGACCGGCGTGCCGCTGTCGGCGCAGGCGAGCTGGATCGCCTGCAGGGCCCGCAGCGCCGGCGGCGACAGCGGGTCATAGCGGTCGGCCACCCGCGGATTGCCGCGGTCGGCGGCGAACATGTACTGCATCAGGTCGTTGGTTCCGACCGAGACGAAATCGGTCATCGGCAGCAGGGCGTCCAGGTGCCAGACCAGGGCCGGCGCCTCGATCATCGCGCCCACGTGCAGCAGGCTGGGCGTCGGGCGGCCGCGCTTGCGCGCCCAGGCGATCTCATGGTCGACCAGGGCGCGGGCGGTGCGGAACTCCTCGACGCTGGCGACCAGCGGGAACATCACCCGCAGCTCGCGCCCGCGCGCGGCGGCGATCAGGGCGCGAAGCTGCAGCCGCAACAGCGCCGGGCGGTCGAGCCCCATGCGGATGGCGCGCCAGCCGAGCGCCGGGTTGTCCTCCCGCTCGGCCTCCAGATAGGGCAGGATCTTGTCGCCGCCGAGGTCGAGGGTGCGGAAGATCACCGGCATGTCCCCGGCCACGTCCAGCACGCGCTGGTAGAGCTGGGTCTGGGCGTTGAAGCGCGGCAGCTCCTCGGCGACCATGAACTGGAATTCGGTGCGGAACAGGCCGATGCCCTCGGCCCCGGTCTCCTGCAGGATGTCCAGGTCGACCGCCAGGCCGGCGTTCATCAGAAGGCTGATCTTGGCCCCGTCGCGGGTGAAGGCGGGGGTGTCGCGCAGCTTGGCGAACTCGGCCCGCCGCTGGGCGCGCACCGCCATCCGGCTGGAGAAGGCCGAGACCACGTCCGCCCGCGGCCGCAGATAGGCCTCGCCGGTCTCGGCGTCGACGATCACCGGGTCGCCCTGGTTGATCCGGTCGCGCAGGCCCTGCAGGCGCCCGACGCACGGGATGTCGAGGGCGCGGGCGACGATGCCGGCGTGGCTGGCGGCCGAGCCCTCTTCCAAGAGGATGCCGGCCAGGCGGCCGCGGTCGTATTCCAGGATGTCGGCCGGGCCGAGGTTGCGGGCGATGAGGATGGCGTTCTCCGGCAGCACGTGCGCGGGCGCCGCGCCGTCGCCGGACAGGTGCCGCAGCAGCCGGTCGTTGAGGTCCTCCAGGTCGTGCAGCCGCTCGCGCAGATAGGGGTCGCGCGCCTGGCCGAGCCGGGCGCGATGCTCCGAGCGCACCCGCTCGACCGCCGCCTCCGCCGTCAGACCCGAGCGCACCGCCTCTTCCAGCGAGCGGTTCCAGCCCCGGTCGTGGGCGAACATCCGATAGGTTTCCAGCACCTCGAAACTGGCGCCCACCAGGCCGTGCTGGCCGTCCATCATGTGGTCGATCTGCAGCTGCAGATCGGCGATGGCGGTCTTGAGCCGGCGCTCCTCGGCCGCGGAATCCTCGGACAGCAGCTGCTCCGGCGCGACCGGCGTCTCGTGCAGCACCGCCACGCCGAGCGCCAAGCCGTCGGCGAAGCGCACGCCCTTGAGCCGCTCGGGCCTGTGGGGGGCGATCTCGACGTCCTTCAGGGCGCCCTGGGCGATCAGTTCGCCGCCGGCGACCATCTCGGCCAGCACCATGGCGATGATCTGGAGGTCCTCGACCTCCTCCTCGCCATAGACCCGCTCGGTGCGGTTCTGCACCACCAGCACCCCGATGGTCCGCCCGCCGCGCAGCAGCGGCACGCCGAGGAAGGCGTGGTAGGGGTCCTCGCCCGTTTCCGGCCGGTAGGCGAAGGCCGGGTGGCTGGGCGCGTCGGACAGGTTCAGCGGCCGGCCAAGCCGGACGATCTCGCCGACCAGGCCTTCGCCGGGCTTGAGCCGGGTGACGTGCACGGCCTCGGGGCTGAGGCCTTCGGTGGCGAACAGTTCCAGGTCGCCGCTGGCCCGCCGCAGGTAGAGCGAGCAGACCTCCGCCACCATGGAGCCGGCGATGATCCGCACGGCCATGTCGAGGCGTGCTTGGACCGGCCCGCCGCCGGCCATGGATTCGCGGATCTGCCGAAGCAGACTGCGTGGTCCACGGATGGTCAGCCCTGGCGTCGGCATCCCGGGGTCATTTCCCTTTGTTATTTCGGCGCTCCCTAGCAGGGCTACCTAACGGAATGGAGACGCCGGGGCAATTTAGCTATCCCACGAGGCCCCACATGAACGTGATCGGCGCCGATTGGCGCTTTTTGCCGCGATTGGACCACGGCGCAGTTTGTTCGCCTCGGATCGCGGCGCCTCAGAGCCGTGCGCCGGCGGCGCGCAGATAGCCGGCGAGCGCGCCGACCACCCGCTCCTCCAGGCCCGCCCGCGCCTGCGGGCCGGCGTCGAGCGCCCGGTCGATCAGCACCCGAGCCAGGGCCAGGCAGTCGCCGACCGCCGGGGCCAGCGCCTCGGGCGAGGCCGCGCCGGGGTCCAACGCCGGGGCCAGCACCGGGGTCAGCATGGCCACGATGGCCGGCGCGGTCGCCTGCTCGTCGGTGTCGAGCTCCAGGCCGGGCTCAAGCCGGTCCAGCACCCGCGACAGGCGCGGCCGCTCGCCCTGCTGGGCGACGGCGAAGGCCACCATGGCCCTCAACCGCTCGACCACCGGCCGGCCCTCGGTCCGCGCGACGGCCGCCGCCAGACCCGCCATGGCCGCCTCGGCGTTGCGCCGGCTGAGTTCGGCGACCAGCGCCTGCTTGCCCGGAAAGTACTGGTAGAGCGAGCCGACCGACACACCGGCGCGGCGGGCCACCGCATTGGTGTTGAACCTGTCCGGCCCGTCGGCCTCCAGAATGCGAGCCGCCGCCTCGACGATGGTCTCGACCGTGGCCCGCGAACGCCCCTGGCGCGGGGATTTGCGCGGCCCCAGCGGCGGCGGAGGCCGCTGGGGAAGGCGAGTTTCGGCATTTGCGAGCATTTGCTCATATTTGACCGAAACGCCCCGCAACACAAGGAGCCCCACCGATGAAAACCACCATCTTCATGCTGCTGAACGCCCTGCCCCAGTGGCTGAGCCTGGACCGGGCGGCGCGGCGCGCCTTCCATGCCCAGTCGCTGGCGCCGATCCTCAACGCCCATCCGCAGACCCGTCTGCGCTACTACGACGCCGAGGCCTTCAGTGGGCGCTGCAGCGACATCGCCGTGTTCGAGACCGAGAACCTGCTGGACTATTCCGACCTGATCGAGGACCTGCGCGACACGGCCTTCTTCGGCGCGCCCTACTACCAGGTCGTCGACATCATCCCGGCGATCGAGGAGGGCTATCTGGACTACGACGCGCGAATGGCGGCGGAACCGGCGACCGCGACCTGACGGCGCCTCAGACCCAGGCGCCGCGCGAATTATGGGAACTCGCTCAATTCTCCCGCGCTACATCCTTAGCCTTGCCGCTGGCCTGGGCGCCCCGGCGCGAGTATCGGGGCGGCGGGCGGCGTGCATGAATTCGACCAGCGGGAGACACGATCGATGACGCGTTCAGGGGCTGCGACCGCGGCGTTTTGGGTGGCGCTGGGCCTGACGGCCGCGCTGGCGGCGGCGCCGGCCGACGCCAAGCCGAAACCAAGGCCGAGGCCGGCGGCGCGGTCCTGCTGCCACGTCCCGGCGGGCACCTTTGTCGAGGTCGAACTCGTGGACCCGATAAGCACCAAGACGCAAAAGCGCGGCGACACCTTCGCCCTGCGCCTGGCCGCGCCCGTGATCGTACGGGGCCAGATCGTCCTGCCGGCGGGCGCGCCGGGCGTCGGCGAAGTGGTCGACTCGGCCAAGCCGGGCATGGGCGGCAAGCCGGCCAAGCTGGTGCTGGCGGCCCGCTATCTCACCGTCCGCCGCGGCCGCGTGCCGCTGCAGAGCCTGCAACTGGCCGGCGGAGGCCACAACAACGCGACGGCGGCCCAGGCGGTCGGACTGACGGGCATCGCGTTTGCGCCGCTCGGCTTCGTCGGCTTCGCCGTGCAGGGCGGCAACGTCGACTTCCCGGCCGGCACGACGGCGATCGCCAAGCTGGCGGCCGACGTCAACCTGCCGTCCATGGGGCGCGCGTCCCGATCCGCCACGCTCGCCGCCGCCTCGGCGGCAGTCGACGCCGAGCCGGTCGCCCAGGGTTCGATCGGAATCACGCCGCCGCCGCCGGGCGAGGGCCAGGTGGTGTTCTTCCGACGCAAGTCGCTGATGGGCACCGGCCAGTGGTTCAACGTACGCGAGGACGGCAAGGCGCTGGGCAAGCTGTCCAACGGCGCCTACTTCGTCCAGACCGCCGACCCCGGCCAACACACCTACACCGCCACCGAGGAGCCCGAGTTCAAGGACCGCCTGAGGCTCGAGATCGACGCGGGCGAGACCTATTTCGTAGAAGGCCAGCTGACTAAGGGCCTGGTGCTCGGCGCGGCCAGCCTGTCGCCGTCCAACCCGACGTCGTTCGTCAAGGCCTCGAAGGACCTGAAGCTGGCGTCGGCGCCCAGCATCGAAACGCCCGACCAGCAAGGGACCGTCGCGCAGCCAGCCAACGTCCAGCAAGCGAACGTGCAGGGAGCCGACGAGCAGGCGACCGGCGCGGCCGAAGCCCAGAGCCAGGCGCAGGGTGATTCCACGGGCGACGACAGACGGTCGGCCGGCTATCGCTGGGCGCAGCAGAACGGCGTCGCCGGCGCGGCCGGCTGCCCGCCGCCGCCGTCGACCTACCGGGCCGGCTGCCTCGCCTACGTCAACGACGAGACCGCGCCGCCGAGGTGAGCGCGCCGCTTCCTAGAGCTGGTCCAGCCCGTAGGCCGCGTGCAGGGCGCGCACGGCCAGTTCGGTGTAGGCCGCGTCGATCAGCACGCTGATCTTGATCTCGGAGGTCGAGATCACCTGGATGTTGACGCCCTTGTCCGCCAGGGCGGTGAACATGGTCTTGGCGACGCCCGCGTGGCTGCGCATGCCGACGCCGATCACCGAGACCTTGGCGACGTCCTCGTCGACGGCCACGTCCTCGAAACCGATCTCGGCCTGGGCGGCGCGGACGATCTCGACGGCGCGGGCGGCGTCGCGCTTGCCGACGGTGAATTCCATGTTGGCCACGTCGGTGGTGCGCGCCCGCGACTGGACGATCATGTCCACGTTGACGTTGGCGTCGGCCAGGCGGCTGAAGATCAGCGCCGAGACGCCCGGATGGTCGGGCAGGCCGAACAGGGTGATCTTGGCTTCATCGCGGCTGTAGGCCACGCCGCTGACGATGCGCTTTTCCATGATCTCCTCCTCGTCGCAGACGATGGTGCCCTGGCCGGGCGCTTCGCCCGGTTCGACGAAACTGGACAGAACCCTGACCGGCACCCGCTGGGCCATGGCCAGTTCGACCGAGCGGGTCTGAAGCACCTTGGCGCCCAGGGAGGCCATCTCCAGCATTTCCTCGTAGGAGATCTTGGCCAGCCGCCGGGCGCGCTGCTCGATGCGGGGGTCGGTGGTGTAGACCCCGTCGACGTCGGTGTAGATGTCGCAGCAGGACGCCCCCACCGCGGCGGCGATCGCGACCGCGCTGGTGTCCGAGCCGCCCCGCCCCAGGGTCGAGATGCGCCCGTCGCGGGTGACGCCCTGGAAGCCGGCGATCACGGCGATCTCGCCGGCGTCGAGCGCGGCGACCAGCTTCTCGGGCGGAATGTCGTCGATGCGGGCGCGGCCGTGCGCCTCGTCGGTGATGATCGGCACCTGCCAGCCGAGCCAGGAGCGGGCGCGCAGGCCCATGTTGCGCAGGGTCATGGCCAGGAGGCCGGCGGTCACCTGCTCGCCGGAGGCCACCACCGTGTCGTATTCGTCGTCGGAGGGATCCAGCCCCTGGGCGGCCTGCCCGGCGCCGTCGGTCCAGGCCACCAGTTCGTTGGTCTTGCCGGCCATGGCCGAAACCACGACGGCGACCCTGTGGCCGGCTTCGACCTCGGCGGCGACCAGGCGGCCCACGCGGCGGATGCGCTCCAGGTCGGCCACCGAAGTGCCGCCGAATTTCATCACCAAGCGAGACAAACCGCCCTCTCCGACTCTCCCGCCGTGTCGGAAGGGCTTCCGCCGCGGGCGCCGCCTTCTAGCGGCGAGAGCACGGCGGGGCAATGGGCTAGGGCCGCGGCGGGACAATCGCCCGCATCGGCGCTAGAAGACGGCCATGAGCCAGACCTTGAGCCCGCCCCTGCCCCAGGCCTCCAGCGTCGTGCCGGACGACGTCGCCCGCTTCACCGCCATCGCCGACGAATGGTGGGACCCGAGCGGCAAGTTCGCGCCGCTGCACCGGTTCAATCCCGTGCGCCTGGGCTTCATCCGCGAGCAGGCGCTGGCGAGGTTCGGGCGCGACCCTAAGGCGCGCGCGCCGTTCGAGGGGCTGAAGCTGCTCGACATCGGCTGCGGCGGGGGCCTTGTGTCCGAGCCGATGAGCCGGCTGGGCTTTGCGGTCACCGCGGTCGACGCGGGCGAGGCCAACATCGCCGCCGCCGCCGCCCACGCCAAGGCCGGGGGGCTATCGATCGACTACCGCTGCGCCACCGCCGAGGCCCTGCTGGCCGAGGGCGCGGGCCCGTTCGACCTGATCCTGAACATGGAGGTGATCGAGCACGTGGCCGACCCGGGCGCCTATCTGCGCAGCTGCGTCGCCCTGATGGCGCCGGGCGGGCTGATGGTGCTGGCCACCCTCAACCGGACGCTGAAGGCCCTGGCCCTGGCCAAGTTCGGCGCCGAATACGTGCTGCGCTGGCTACCGCCCGAGACCCACGACTGGAAGAAGTTCCTGACGCCCGACGAGGTCCGCGCGCTGCTCTACGGCGAGCCGGTCGAGATCGACGGGCCGTTCGGCGTGGCGTTCAATCCCCTGACCGGGCGCTGGTCCAGGTCGAACGACTGCGACATCAACTACATGATGACCCTGACCCGGGCGGCGGCGGACAGCTGAAGCGGGAGGGCGGGTAAACGCCCGCCCCGGCCCAGCGGTTGGGCTGCCGGCCGGAGCGGACCATCAGACCGCCGAGGGGTGGCCCGGCGGTCCGTACGCTTACTGCGGGCGTTCTCGCGGGTCATTGTAACCGGCCGATGTCCGGACCGACACACGGACCCGGATCGGGTCAGGGATGCTGGCAGGGGGCGTCCGACAGCAGCGTCTGGAAGCCGCGGCAGGCGTCGATGTGGGTGCGGCTCAGGTCAACGGCCGGCGCGCCAATCCAGCCCCTTAGCCCGGCAGGATCATGCGCACGGCGGCCGCGGCCATCACGGCGGCGGCGATCCAGCCCAGGATCACAAGGCTGCGGCTGGCGACGAACGGGCCCATCACCGACTTGCGCGAGGCGAGGATGATGATCACCACGATCAGCGGCACCGCCACCACGCCGTTGATCACCGCGCTCCAGAACAGCGCCTTGATCGGGTTGATCGGCGAGAAGTCCAGCGCCACGCCCATCAGCACCGAGGCGGCGATCACCCCGTAGAAGCCCCGCGCGTCCTTGGCCTTGCGCTCCAGCCCCCAGGGCCAGCCCATGGCCTCGGCCAGGGCGTAGCCGGCCGAGCCGGCCAGCACCGGCACGCCGATCAGTCCCACGCCGATGATGCCGAGGGCGAACAGGAAGAAGGCGAAGTCGCCCGCCAGCGGACGCAGGGCGTTGGCGGCCTCGGCGGCGGTGTCGATGTTGGTCACGCCGGCCGCGTTCAGGGTCACCGCCGTGGCCAGGATGATGAAATAGGCGGTGACGTCCGAATAGAGCATGCCGCTCCAGGTGTCCCAGCGGATGCGGCGCAGCTCGACCGGCGCCTCGGCCGGGGCCTCGATCAGCGGATGCTGGCCCGGGTGGGCGCGCATGTCCTCGATCTCCTCGGACCCCTGCCAGAAGAAGAGGTAGGGGCTGATCGTGGTGCCGAAGACCCCGACGATCACCATGGCCGCCGCGCCGTCCGGCTTGAACTGGGGGACCAGGGTGCGCAGCGCCACCTGGCTCCAGGGCACGTGCACGCAGAACAGCACCGCCGCATAGGCCAGCAGCGAGAGCGTCAGCCAGCGCAGGAAGAAGACGTAGCGGTGGTAGGGAACGAAAATCTGCAGGCCCAGGGTGGTCAGGGCCAGGATGATGGTCATCAGGTGGTGGTTCCAGCCGGTGGCCAGGGTGGCCGCGTCACCCATGGCCGCGACGTCGGCGGCGATGTTCAGCGTGTTGGCCACCAGCAACAGCAGGACCACCACCCGCAGCACCGCGGGCGGGAACACGATCTTGACGTTGGCCGCGAGCCCCTTGCCGGTGACCCGGCCGATGCGCCCGCACATCGACTGCACCGCCGCCATCAGCGGATAGGCCAGCGGCATGGTCCAGAGCATGTTCAGGCCGAACTGGGCGCCAGCCTGGGAATAGGTGGCGATGCCGCTGGGATCGTCGTCCGCGACGCCGGTGATCAGGCCCGGGCCGATCCGGGCCAGGGGATGGCGCATCAGTCGTCGCCAGAGGCCGTCGCGGGCCGGCGGCGTCGCCTCGTCCGTCGTCATGAGCGGGCGGCTCCCTATGTGTCTTGGCTGGCTTCGCCGGCGTCCCGGCCTCGCGCGATCGCCGACAGCTTTTCACTGCGCCTTGAATCGGATCAAGGCCAGCGGTGCGGTCAGTTCACCTCGGTCTTCTTCGGCGCCGCGGGCGGCAGCGGCGCGACGTTGACGCCGTCCTCGACCAGGGCCCGCACTTCCTGCGGGGTCGCCTCGCCATAGATGCCGCGATCCTCCGAGCGGCCTTCGTGGATGGCGCGGGCCTCGGAGGCGAAGGCGTCGCCGACGTAGTCGAAGTTGTCCTCGACCAACTCGCGCATCTTGCCCATGGCCTGCATCATCATCTCGCGCGTCGGCGTGGGCGCGGGCGCGTCGATGTAGCCGGTCTGGGCCTTGGTGCCCGCCACGGCCGGCGCCATGATCTGCTTGCGCACCGCGTGCGAGGCGCAGGTGGGACATTCCACCAGGCCGCTGGCCTGCTGGTCCTCGTAGTCGGCCGACGACCCGAACCAGCCTTCGAAGGGGTGCTCGTGCTCGCAGACGAGGGCGTACTTGATCATCGCGCGGTGTCGGGACCCGAAAATTCGCGCCCGTTCTTGAGGGCCGGGATCGCCTGCCGTGCTCTGGCGGCCGCGTCAAGGTCAAGGTTGGCCATGACCACGCCCGGCTCGTCGTCGTCGGAGCGGGCGATGACCTCGCCCCAGGGGCCGATGACGATCGAATGACCCCAGGTGCCGCGGCCGTCCTCGTGCCGCCCGCCCTGGGCCGGGGCCAGCACGAAGGAGCCCGTCTCGATGGCCCGCGCGCGCAGCAGAACCTCCCAGTGCGCCTCGCCGGTCGGGCGGGTGAAGGCCGCCGGCACGGTGATCACGCTGGCCCCCGCCTGGGCCAGGGCGCGGTAGAGGTAGGGGAAGCGCATGTCGTAGCAGATGGTCAGGCCCAGCCGGGCGAAGGGCGTGTCGGCCACCACCGCCTCGGTCCCCGGCGTATAGGCCTCGGATTCGCGCGCCTTCTCGCCGGTCGGCAGGTCGACGTCGAACATGTGGATCTTGTCGTAGGTCGCGACCAGGCGGCCCTTCGGGTCGACCAGCATCGAGCGGTTGGCCGCCCCGCCGTCCTCGCGGCGCACCAGGGCCGAGCCGATCAGCAGCCAGACCCCGAGCTCGGCCGCCAGCCCGATCAGGCCCTGGACGCAGACGTCGTCCTCGGCGTCCTTCAGCACCTCGAACATCCGGGCCCGGTCGCGCTGCAGCAGGTTGGAGCCTTCGGGCGTCGCGATGAACTGGGCGCCGGCCGCGGCGGCCTGGCGGACCAGGGGTTCGGCCTGCGCCAAGGCCGCCGCCTGGTCGGCGGGGGTCCGCATCTGGATCAGGGCGACCTTCATCACGCTCATCCGTTCAGCAGCCGGTCGAGTTCGCCTTCGCGGTCGAGGGCGAGCATGTCGTCGCAGCCGCCGATGTGCCGCTCGCCGACGAAGATCTGCGGATAGGTCGACCGGCCGCCGGCGCGCGCGATCATCTCCTTGCGCAGGGCGGGGTCGAAGCCGGCCTCGATCTCGGTGACCGGCGCGCCCTTCTTCTGCAGCAGGTTGAGCGCCCGCGCGCAGTAGGGGCAGAAGGGCTTGGTGTAGATGGTGACGGGTTGCATGGCGAACTCTGAACGATGCGGCCTGCTCATATAGAGGGACTGGGCGCCTCGCGCACCCTGGCTGCGACAGCAAGGTCCACCGCGCTGGCGCCGGCGGCCAGCAGCGCCCGCGCGCAGGCCTCGGCGGTGGCGCCGGTGGTCAGAACGTCATCAACCAGCAGGATGCGCCGGCCCTCGACCCGGCGGCGGCGCGAGGCGGGGACCTGGAAGGCGCCGGCGACGTTGCGGCGGCGGCCCGAGCCCGACTTGCCGCCCTGGCTCGCCGTGTGGCGGGCGCGGACCAGGGCGTCGGGCAGATAGGCGAGGCCCGCGCGGCGCGCCAGCGGGCGGGCGATCTCGGCCGCCTGGTTGTAGCGCCGCCCGAGCAGGCGCCAGCGGTGCAGGGGCACCGGCGCAACCGCGTCCGCCTCGGCCAGCAGCTCGGCCGCCGCCCGGCCGATCCAGTTGACGAACAGGCCCGCCAGGTCGGTGCGGTCGGCGTGCTTCAGCTTGAGCACCAGATCGCGCGAGGCCTCGTCGTAGAGGCAGGCCGCCCGGGCGCGGGCGAAGGCGCGGGGCCGCGCCAGGCAGGCCGCGCAACGCTCGCCGACGTCGTATTCGTAAGGCGCCCCGCAGCCGTCGCACAGCGGCTCGGCGATGAAGCGGATCTTGGACCAGGCCTCGGCCGACAGCCCCGGCGATTGGGGGCGCGACTGGTGGCGCGGGGCGGCGTCCAGCGCCTCGGGCGGCAGGATCAGGTCCAGCGTGCGGCCAAAGATGGCGCTGGCGCGCGGACCGGGTTTCCAGACGCCGCCTCGACCGCCATGTTGAAGGCCCATGAGCGCCGCCCCACCCCGCCTGTTCGACCGCAGCCTGCACTGCCGGCGCCTGGAGCGCGCGGCCGCCGGGTTCGGCGCGGCCAACTTCCTCAAGGCGCGGGCGGCGGAGGACATGGTCGAACGCCTGGAAGCCATAGTGCGCAGCTTTCCGCTCGCCGTCGACCTCGGCGCGCGCGACGGCGGCTTCGCCCGGGCGCTGGCCGCCAGCGAGGCGGCGAGGCGCGTCGGGACCCTGATCGAGACCGACCTGTCCGGCGCCATGCTGGCCGGTCGCGGCGGCCTGCGCGTCCAGGCCGACGAGGAGGCCCTGCCCTTCGCCGCCGAGAGCCTGGACCTGGTGGTCTCCAGCCTCGCCCTGCACTGGGTCAACGACCTGCCCGGCGCCCTGGTCCAGATCCGCCGCGCGCTGAAGCCCGATGGCCTGTTCATGGCCTCGGTGCTGGGCGGGGCGACCCTGACCGAGCTTCGCCAGTCGCTGCTGGCGGCCGAGGCCGAGCTTTCCGACGGGGCGGGCCTGCGCGTCTCGCCCTTCGCCGACACCTTCGACGCCGCCGGCCTCCTGCAGCGGGCCGGCTTCGCCCTGCCCGTCGCCGACGTCGACCGGCTCATCGTACGCTACAGCCACCCGCTCAAGCTGCTGGCCGACCTGAGGGCCATGGGCGAGACCAACGCGCTGAGCGACCGGGCGCGCCGTCCCCTGTCGCGGGTGGTGCTGGCCAGGGCCTGCGAGCTCTACCTGGAGCGGTTCTCCGAGCCGGACGGGCGGGTGCGGGCCAGCTTCGACATCATCACCATGACCGGCTGGGCCCCGCATCCCGATCAGCAGAAGCCGCTCAAGCCCGGCTCGGCCAAGATGCGCCTGGCCGACGCGCTGGGGACCCGTGAACAGTCGACGGGCGAGAAGGCGGGCTGAGCGGCGGCCCGGCCGCTCTACATGGCGCCGCTGACGGCGTTCGCGGCGCTGTTGATCACACCGGTCGCGGTCGCGCCGAACGCGCTCATCGATCCGACGATGACGAGAAAGATGAGCGAGGCGATCAGGCCGTATTCGATCGCGGTCGCGCCGCGCCGATCGCGCGCCAGCGCTAGAGCAAGTCCCTCAGCCATGCGACCAGCGGCGCGTCCGCCGGCGGCATGGGATACTCGGCCATCTGGTTCGGTCTGACCCACGCGATCGCCTCATGGTGCTTGGCCTGGACAACCCCCGTCCAGCGCCGGCAGAGGAACATTGGCATCAGCAGGTGAAACGAATCGTAACCGTGGGACGCGAAGACGAACGGCGCCAGGCAGGCTTCGGCCACCTGGATTCCCAGCTCCTCGTCCAGCTCGCGGATCAGGCAGGCCTCGGGCGTCTCGCCGGGCTCCAGCTTGCCACCGGGGAATTCCCAGAGCCCCGCCAGGGACTTGCCCTGCGGCCGCTTGCAGATCAGCACCCGGCCGTCGCCGTCGACCAGCGCCGCCGCCGCGACCAGGAGGATTTTCGTCACCGGACCCGTCCGTCGTTCAGCTGCGGTAGTCGCCGTTGATCTCGACGTAGCGCTTGGTCAGGTCGCAGGTCCACACGCTGGCCGAGGCGCGGCCGACGCCGACGTCGACCGACACCTCCAGTTCGGACCGCTTCATGTAGGCGCTCATCTTGGCCTCGTCGTAGGTGCGCGAGACCGCGCCGTCCTCGGCGGCCACCAGATCGCCGAAGCGCACGCCCATCCGCTCGCGGTTGACCGGCTCGTCGGCCCGGCCCACGGCCATGACGATGCGGCCCCAGTTGGCGTCCTCGCCGGCGAAGGCGGTCTTGACCAGCGGGGATTCGGCGACGGTGCGGGCGATCTTGCGGGCCGAGGCGGCGCTTTCGGCCCCGTTGACGGTGATCTTGACGAACTTGCTGGCCCCCTCGCCGTCGCGCACCAGCTGCTGGGCGAGGTCGAGCATCACCGCCTCCAGCTTGACCCGGAAGTCGGCCAGGCGCTTGTCGCCGGCGCGGCTGATCCTGGGCGCGCCGGCCTGGCCGGTGGCGAACAGCAGGCAGGTGTCGTTGGTCGAGCGATCGCCGTCCACCGTCACCACGTTGAAGGTCGAGCGGGTGTAGAGCGAGACCAGGGTCTGCAGCGCCGCCGCCGAGATGGACGCGTCGGTGACGATGAAGCTGAGCATGGTGGCCATGTCCGGCGCGATCATGCCCGAGCCCGTGGCGATGCCGGCGATGCGCACCGTGACCCCGTCGATCTCGGACTCGGCGACCGCGCCCTTGGGGAAGGTGTCGGTGGTCATGATCGCCCGGGCGGCGGGCTCCCAGGCGTCGGCCTGCAGGCGGGCGGCGACGCCGGGCAGATGGTGGACGATCTTGCCGTCGTCGAGCACCACCCCGATCACCCCGGTCGAGGCCAGCATGACGTCGCGCTGGCGGCAGCCGAGATGCTTGGCGAGGGCGGAGGCGACGCGGCGGGCGGCGTCCGCCCCGGGCTTGCCGGTGAAGGAATTGGCGCAGCCGGCGTTGACCACCAGGGCGCGGACGTCCTCGCCGCCGGAGAGCTCCAGCTGGCGCTTGCACCAGTCCACCGGGGCCGAGCCGACGCCGTGGCGGGTGAACACCCCCGCGCAGGTCGAGCCCTCGACGAAGCGCATGACCAGGAGGTCCGGACGATCGTGCTTGTAGAAGCCGGCCCGGCCGATCGCCAGCTCCACCCCGGCGATGGGCTCGATCCGCGGGAAGGGCACGGCCAGCGGCGAGACCAGGGCGGCGTCCGCCTTGCTCCTGGCCGGCGGGGCGGGCTCGGAGGTCAGCTGGCGGTGCTGGCGGTCGGCGCGCTTGAGCGCCGCGCGCTTGAGCGCCGAGGCGAGCGGGTCCAGGGCGCGTTCGAGCGTCTGGCCGACGATCTCGGCCGGCTTGGCGGCGACTTCGAGCGCCTTGGCGGCGGCGGTGGCGGGCGGGGTGCGGGGCGGTTTGGCGCTCATGGCGTCTTCTCCGTCGGGTTGGCGGCGGCCGCCGAGGCGGCGGCGGGCGTGGCGCTGGCCGCAGGCCCGGCCGGCGCGGAGGCCGGCTCGCGCGGGGCGCCGGGAACATCCTGGGCGGGCCCGATCAGCAGCTTGGTCGGGGTCTTCTGGCGCAGGCGGCCCAGCACGTCCCGCACCTCGCTGAAGTGCAGGAAGCGCACGATCTGCGGACGCGCCTGCTCCATCGACAGCGGCTTCTCCGGCCGGCGGTCCTCGAGCTTGAGCACCACCCAGCCGGCGTCGGCCTTGAACGGGCCGACGATGTCGCCCGGCTTGGCGCCGGCCAGCGCCGAAGCATAGGCCTGGGGCATGGCGTCGGCGGCCACATAGCCGAGGTCGCCGCCGTTGAACCGGGTCGCCGCGTCGGTCGAGCGCTGCATGGCCAGGGCGTCGAACGGCGCGCCGCCGCCGAGCGCCTTCCTGACCGCGTCGGCGTCGGCCTGGCTGGCGGAGACGATCTGGCGGGCGTGGAATTCGTCGGTCTGCTTCGACAGCCGGACCTGCTCGTCGTAGAGGCCCTGGATCGCGCTGTCGCTGACCGCGTGCTCGACCTCGGCCTCGATCAGGGCGTCGCCCAGGATCCGCTCGCGCGCTGCGGCGAGGCGGCGCTTGACCAGGGGCTCGTCGTCGAACTTGCGCCGGATCGCCTCGGCCGCCAGCAGCTTCTGGTCGATCACCTCGTCCAGCACCTGGTGGAAGGTCAGCGAAGAGATGTCCAGCGGCTCACCCTCGCCGATCAGGCCCTGGGCCACCGCCTCGCGCTTGACGTCCGAAGCCCAGACGGTCTGGTCGCCCACCGTGGCCACCGCCCGGTCGCCCGGCTCGGGCGGGCGGTTCTGGGGGGCGTGGCGCTCGCACGCCGCCAGCGCCAGGAGGCCGAGCGCCAGCGCCGCCGCGCGTCCGGGGCGCAGAAGGGCTCTGGTTTTCGGCGTCGCGGTCATGGCGGCGGCGGGGTTTCCTTGACGTTGGGGCGCGCTAGGCGGGGCCCGTTCCTAGCCCTATACAGCCTGCGGCGCCATGGCGGGCGACCGCGCCGGGCCGATAAGAAAAAGGGATCAGGGATGAAATTCTACACTTCGATCGGGCCCAATCCGCGGGTGGTCAAGATGTTCATGGCCGAGAAGGGCCTGGACCTGCCGCGCGTCGAGGTCGACCTGCGGGCCGGCGAGAACCGCCAGCCGCCTTACCAGGCCAAGAATCCCGCCGGCCAGACCCCCGCTCTGGAGCTCGAGGACGGCGTCGTGCTGGCCGAGATCACCGCCATCTGCGAATACCTGGAAGAGACCCATCCGACCCCGCCGCTGATCGGCGCCACGGCCGAGGAGCGCGCGGTCACCCGCATGTGGACGCGCCGGGTCGACCTGAACATCTGCGAGCCCCTGGCCAACGGCTTCCGCTTCTGCGAGGGCCTGGGGCTGTTCCAGACCCGCGTGCACTGCATTCCCCAGGCCGCCGACGACCTCAAGGCCATCGCCCAGGAACGGCTGGCCTGGCTGGACGGGCTGATCGCGGGCCGGCCGTTCATCGCCGGCGAGCGGCTGACCCTGGCCGACATCCTGCTCTTTTGCTTCCTCGACTTCGGCCAGGTGGTCGGCCAGCCGGTGAACAAGGACAACCGGAACATCGCGGCCTGGTTCGAGCGGATGGCGGCCCGCCCGAGCGCGGCGGCCAGCGCCTGAGCCCGGCCGTGGCCGTCATTCTCGCTTTCCACGCCCATCCCGACGACGTCGAGACCCTGGGCGCCGGGACCCTGGCCCTGCTGGCGGGGCTGGGGCACAGGGTGGCCATCGTCACGGCCACGGCCGGCGACTGCGGGTCCAACGCCTTCCCACCGGAGGAGACGGCCCGCATCCGCCAGGGCGAGGCGGCGGCCGCCGCGGCCCTGATCGGGGCCGAATACCGCTGCGCGGGCCTGCCGGACCTCGGGGTGTTCAACGACGACGGCTCGCGCCGGCGGGTGACCGAGCTGGTCCGCTGGGCGGCGCCGGACATCGTCCTGACCTCCGCGCCGGTGGACTACCACCCCGACCACGAGGCGACGGCCATCCTGGTGCGCGACGCCTGTTTCGCCGCCTCGGCCCCCAACTACCGCACCGGACCGTCGGCGCCGCTGGAGGCCATCCCGCACCTCTATTTCATGGACCCGATCGGCGGACGCGACCGGGAGGGCCGCCCCGTGCCGCCCGACTTCGCGGTCGACATCACCGCCCAATCCGAGACCAAGCGGGCGATGATGGCCAAGCACGAGAGCCAGGCCGAATGGCTGCTGAAACAGCACGGCATCGAGGACTATGTCGGGGCCATGGTCGCCTGGTCGCACCGGCGCGGCCGCGACTTCGGCGTCGACCAGGCCGAGGGCTTCCGCCAGTACCGAAACACCCCCTACCCCACGAGCCCGCTGCTGCAGGAGCTGGTGGGCGCGGCCCTGCTCGGCGCCTGATCCGGAGCGCCGTCGAGCCGGGCGCTTGCCGCCTCCCCGAGGTGCGATTATTGAACCGTATGGTTTCACAACAAGCCGCGAGCCTCGACGGCGTCTTCCACGCCCTGGCCGACCCGACCCGGCGGGCGATGCTGCGCAGCCTGGCCGACGGCGAGCGGAACATCGGCGAGCTGGCCGCGCCGCACAGCATGTCCTTCGCCGCGGCGTCCAAGCACGTCCGGGTGCTGGAGGCGGCGGGCCTGGTGCGCCGGCGCATCGAGGGCCGCGCCCACGTCTGCCGCATCGAGCCGGCCCCGCTGGCGATGGCGGACGCATGGCTGAAGCTCTACGAGGCCCTGTGGAGCGAACGGCGGGGAGCACTCTAGTCGCTGGCGGCGGCCGCGGACGCGGCGAGCGGACCGCCGGCCGCGTTGACACCCGGCGGGGCGCTGCTTAAGTCTCGCGCGCGCAGAATGAGCGGCTTACGAACGGGCTGAGGGCTTTGTAGAAGAAGCCTGGCGCGGCCGGCGCGCCGCAACGACTTCATCCGGACCCCGCACGCATGCTTGGCTTCGCCAGAAAACTATTCGGCTCCTCCAACGACCGCAAGGTCAAGGGAATGTCGGCCCGCGTCGCCCAGATCAACGCCCTGGAACCGCAGTTCGCCGCGCTGAGCGACGCCGAACTGCGTGGCAAGACCGAGATCTTCCGCACGCGCCTGGCGGCCGGCGAGACCCTGGACGACCTGCTGCCCGAGGCCTTCGCCACCGTGCGCGAGGCGGCCAAGCGGACGCTGGGCCAGCGGCACTACGACGTGCAGCTCGTCGGCGGCATGGTGCTGCACAACGGCGGCATCGCCGAGATGCGGACCGGCGAAGGCAAGACCCTGGTCGCCACCCTGCCGGTCTATCTGAACGCCCTGGCCGGCAAGGGCGTGCACGCCATCACGGTCAACGACTACCTGGCCAGCCGCGACAGCGACTGGATGGGCCAGGTCTACCGCTTCCTCGGCATGAGCGTCGGGGTGATCGTCAACGGCCTGAGCCAGGGCGAGCGCCAGCGCGCCTACGCCAGCGACATCACCTACGGCACCAACAACGAGTTCGGCTTCGACTACCTGCGCGACAACCTGGTCTATTCGACCCAGGAGATGGTCCAGCGCGGCCACCATTTCGCGATCGTCGACGAGGTCGACTCGATCCTGATCGACGAGGCGCGCACGCCGCTGATCATCTCCGGTCCGACCGAGGACCGCTCCTCGTTCTACCGCATCATCGACGGGGTGGTGCGCCAGATGATCGAGGACCCGGACACCTACGAGCACGACGAGAAGCAGCGCCAGGTGATGCTGACCGAGTACGGCTCGGAGAAGGTCGAGGAGCTGCTGGAGGAAGGCGGCCACCTGGCCGAGGACAGCGCGGGCCTGTACGACCCGGCCAACATCTCGGCCGTGCACCACGTCAACCAGGCGCTGCGGGCCAACAAGCTGTACCAGCGCGACAAGGACTACATCGTCAAGGCCGGCGAGGTGGTGCTGATCGACGAATTCACCGGCCGGATGATGACCGGCCGGCGGCTGTCGGAAGGCCTGCACCAGGCGATCGAGGCCAAGGAAGGCGTCGAGATCCAGCCCGAGAACCAGACCCTGGCCTCGGTCACCATCCAGAACTACTTCCGCCTCTACACCAAGCTCTCGGGCATGACCGGCACCGCCTCGACCGAGGCGCAGGAGTTCGGCGACATCTACAAGATGGACGTGGCCGAGATCCCGACCAACCGGCCGGTGGCGCGGATCGACGAGGACGACGAGGTCTATCGCACCGAGAACGAGAAGAACCAGGCGATCCTGACCCAGATCGAGGACTGCTACCGCCGCGGCCAGCCGATCCTGGTCGGCACGGTCTCGATCGAGAAGTCCGAGACCCTGTCGGAACTGCTGGCCAAGCACCGCTACGAGATCGACGGCAAGGCCAAGGTCGGCATCCCCCACCAGGTGCTGAACGCCCGCTACCACGAGCAGGAAGCCTTCATCGTGGCCGACGCCGGGGTCCCGGGCGCGGTGACCATCGCCACCAACATGGCCGGCCGCGGCACCGACATCCAGCTCGGCGGCAACATCGAGATGCGCGTCGAGCGCTGGCGCCACGAGCAGCGGGGCCTGGGCATCGAGGTCACGCCCGATCAGGCGCTGCAGAAGAAGGCCGAGTTGGAGGCCGAGATTGCCGAGGCCAAGCAGCACGCCCTGCGCGAGGGCGGCCTCTATGTGCTGGGCACCGAGCGCCACGAGAGCCGGCGGATCGACAACCAGCTGCGCGGCCGGACCGGCCGCCAGGGCGACCCAGGCCGCTCGAAGTTCTTCCTGTCCTGCGAAGACGACCTGTTGCGCATCTTCGCCGGCGACCGGCTGGACTCGATCATGAAGACCTTCGGCGTCCAGGAAGGCGAGGCGATCACCCACAAGTGGCTGAACAGCGCCATCGCCACCGCCCAGCGCAAGGTCGAGCAGCGCAACTACGAGATCCGCAAGAACCTCCTGAAGTACGACGACGTCGTCAACGACCAGCGCAAGGCCGTGTTCGAGCAGCGCCAGGAGTTCATGGAGGCCAGCGACCTGTCCGAGGTCGTCACCGACATGCGCGCCGACACCATCAGCGACCTGGTGCTGCGCCACCTGCCGCCCAAGGCCTACGCCGAGCAGTGGGACATCGAGGGCCTGAACGAGCGGCTGAAGGAGATCCTGGGCCTGGAGCTGCCGGTCGCCGAATGGGCGACCGAGGACGGCATCGCCAACGACGAGATCGAGACCCGGATCAAGGCCGCGGCCGACGCCAAGGCCGCCGAGCGCGAGGCGCTGCTGGGAGCGGAACAGGCCCGGGGCGTCGAGAAGAACTTCCTGCTTCAGATGATCGACCTGCAGTGGCGCGAGCACCTGATGCACCTGGATCACCTGCGCAACGTCATCGGCCTGCGCGGCTATGGCCAGCGCGACCCGCTGAACGAGTACAAGACCGAGGCCTTCTCGCTGTTCGAGAAGCTGCTGGCGGACCTGCGCCAGAACGTGACCCGCTGGCTGATGACGGTGGAGTTCCGCTTCGAGCAGCCCGAGCCGGAACCGGCCCCGCGCGGCGGCCTGGTCGAGGTGCACATGGACCCCAGCACCGGCGAGAACGAGCGCGGCGGAACCATCCCCGACGCCCTGGCCGCCGACCAGCGCGCGGCCCTGCCGGTCTCGGCCCTGCCGGCCGACTGGGAGCGCACCAGCCGCAACGCCCAGTGCCCCTGCGGTTCAGGTAGGAAATTCAAACATTGTCACGGGGCGCTGATCTAGGCGCTAAAGCGAGAGCCCCTCCCCCTTGCGGCTACCGGATTCACACATCTGGCTGGCCTTTGATGAGGGCTGCGCCGCGCTTGGCGGCTTGGAAGTCGATCCATCCGTTGAGCATGACGAGGGGGCCGGGTTTTCCGTAGTATCCGGTCCAGCCGCC
>JARLIQ010000025.1 GCA_031291645.1 Caulobacteraceae bacterium
CGGGTCTCGATGCGGCGAAGCGCCCAGCTGAAGTCGGCCGCGCCATAGAGGGTGATGCCCTCCGCCGGCTCGCCGTCGCGGCCGGCCCGGCCGATCTCCTGCCAGTAGGCCTCGATCGAGGCGGGCGGATCGGCGTGGATGACGAAGCGCACGTCCGGCTTGTCGATGCCCATGCCGAAGGCGATGGTCGCGACCATCACCGCGTCCTCGGCCTGGAGGAACCGGTCCAGCCGCTCGGCCCGCACCGTCTTGTCCAGGCCCGCGTGGTAGGCCAGCGCGGGAATCTTGGCCTCCACCAGGGCCGCGGCCAGCTCCTCGGCCCCGTCGCGCGAACCAGAATAGACCACCCCGGCGCGGCCCCGGCGCTGGGTCACCAGGTCGATCACCCGCTTGCGGCCACGGCCCTGCTTGCGCTCGGCCGAGAGGATCAGCTCCGGCCGGGCGAAGCTGGCGACGAACTCGCGCGCGCCCTCCAGCCGCAGCTCGGTGACGATGTCGTGCCGGGTGCGGGCATCGGCCGTGGCGGTGACCGCCAGCCGCGGGGCGTTGGGGAACAGCTCGGCGATACGGCCCAGCATGCGGTACTCGGGCCGGAAGTCGTGGCCCCACTGGCTCACGCAGTGGGCCTCGTCGATGGCCACCAGGGCGATGTCCAGCCGGCCCAGCCGCTCCAGCATCGCCGGCTGCATCAGGCCCTCGGGCGACAGATAGAGCAGGTCCATCTCCCCCGCCTCGATCCGCCGCCAGGTCTGAGCCCGTTCGGCCGGATCGGTGCTGGAGTCGAGCCGGGCGGCGGCGACGCCGGACTGCTGCAGGGCCGCGACCTGGTCGGTCATCAGGGCGATCAGCGGCGAGACCACCAGCCCCAGGCCCGGCCGCATCAGGCTGGGCACCTGGTAGCACAGGCTCTTGCCGCCGCCGGTGGGCAGCACGGCCATGGCGCTGCGGCCCGCCAGCACCTCGCCGATCACCTCGGCCTGCAGGCCGCGGAAATCCGCGTGGCCGAACGTGCGGCGCAGGACGGCGCGGGCGGCGGCGAGGGGCGATTCGGAACTCACCGCCCGGTTATGGCCGAGCCCCCGGCGCACGCCAACCGGACGTTACGGCTGGCGCCAGCCCTTGTCGTTCATGCAGGCGGTGAAGGTGGCCGCGCGGATCTGGGGCTTGGTGTCGCTGAGGGGATTGTCCTTGGCCACGGCCGCCGCCATGGCGCTGGTCATGCCGTAGCGGGAATCGGAGTAGCCCGAGGCCTGGTTCACGTCGACGCCGGCCGCTTCCTTGCGGCAGGCGTCGGTGTCCGCGGCCAGGTGGGCCTGGTCGCCGCCGACCCAGCCGTCGCCGCCCTGCGGCGTGCTGGCGCACCCCGCCAGCACCAGGGCGCTCGCCAGCGCCGCCGCCAATCTCGTCGATCCCATTGCGACCGGCCTCCCCATGACCTTCCCCACGTGCAGGGCCCCGTGTATGGCTCTGGGCCTGAAATTAGCCGTGTCCCAAGGCGAAGTCATGACCCTGGGCGAGCGCCGGATTCATCCTTCGTCAACCCTATCGCGCCACCCCTGCGGGTTGGGTTATGAGCGGGCGGCGCGGGGGTAGGCCGCGGCGCGGAGAACGACACGATGGCGAACGGCCGAGGCCGCTCATCAGGCCAGGCGGGCGGCGGGCCGGCGGGAGAGCCCCGCCGCAAGCGCTCGTTGCTGCAGGCCCTGGTCTACTGGACCCTGGTGCTGGGCGTCTGGGGCCTGATCGCCCTGGTCGCGGTGTTCGCGGTATTCGCCACGGACCTGCCGGACACCTCCAAGATCTTCGACGTCACGCGCCAGCCGTCGATCTCCTATCTCGACCGTTCGGGCGGCCAGATCGCGGTCCGCGGCAGCCAGTATTCCCCGCCGGTGAACCTCGACCAGCTGCCGCCCTATGTGCCGGCGGCCTTCGTGGCGATCGAGGACCAGCGGTTCTACCACCACTTCGGTTTCGACCCGATCGGCATGACCCGGTCGCTGATCGCCGACCTGCGCGCCGGGCACGTGGTGCAGGGCGCCTCGACCATCACCCAGCAGCTCGCCCGCAACCTGTTCCTGACCCCCGACCAGACGCCCAAGCGGAAGATCCAGGAGCTGATCCTGGCGGTCTGGCTGGAGACCAAGTTCACCAAGAAGCAGATCCTGTCGCTCTATCTGAACCGGGTCTACTTCGGCGAAGGCGCCTATGGCATCGAGGCGGCCTCGCAGCGCTACTTCAACAAGCCCGCGTCCAACCTGACCATCGGCGAGGCGGCCCTGCTGGCCGGGCTGATGAAGGGCCCCTCGCGCTACAGCCCCGTCTCGGCGACCGACCGGGCCGAGCGCCGCGCCACCATCGTGCTCGACAAGATGGTCGAGACCGGCGCCATCACCGCCGCCCAGCGCGACCAGGCCTTCGCCCAGCCGGTGCGGGTCTCGGCCACGCTCGCCAACCAGAACGCCCAGTATTTCGTCGACTGGGTCGACCAGCAGGTCCGCGCCCTGGTGGGCCAGCCGCAGGAGGACCTGGTGGTCGAGACGACCCTCGACCTGCCGATCCAGCAGAACGCCGAACGGGCGGTGCGTGACGTGCTGATGCGCGACGGCCCCGGCAAGGGAGTGCAGCAGGCCGCGCTGGTGGCCCTCGACGGCGAGGGCCGGGTGCGGGCCTATGTCGGCGGCCAGGACTATGTGGCCAGCCAGTACGACCGGGCGAGCCTGGCCCAGCGCCAAGCCGGCTCCTCGTTCAAGCCCTTCGTCTATCTGACCGCCATGGAGCACGGCCACACGCCGAGCGATCCCGTGGTCGACGAGCCGGTGACCATCGGCGCCTGGCAGCCCCGCAACTACACCGGCAAGTACCTGGGCCCCATCACCCTGCAGACCGCCCTGGCCCAGTCGATCAACACCGTCGCGGCCAGGCTGGGCAATGAGGTCGGCACGACCAACGTCGCCGCCACCGCCCACCGGCTGGGCATCACCTCCCAGATCCAGACCGGCCCGTCCATGGCCCTGGGCGCGGTCGAGGTGACGCCCGTCGAGATGGCCCAGGCCTACGCCGCCTTCTCGAACGGTGGCTACCAGACCAAGGCCTATGGCATCGAGCGCATCCGCACCGCCTCGGGCAGGGTGCTGTACGACCACAACCTCGCCGCGCCGACCCGCAATCCGGTGATCGGCCAGCCGGCGCTGTCCTACATGATCCAGATGATGCGCGAAGTGGTCGCCGACGGCACCGGCGCGCGGGCCAAGATCGGCGGCTACGACCTGGCGGGCAAGACCGGCACCACCAGCGATTACCGCGACGCCTGGTTCATCGGCTACACCGGCGGCTTCACCGCCGCCGTCTGGACCGGCCGCGACGACAACACCCCGATGCGGCGGGTCACCGGCGGGGCGACGCCGGCGGAGATCTGGCGCGGCTTCATGGCCGCGAGCCTGCCGCGGCTGAACGTTCAGCCCATACCGGGGGCCGTCGCCCCAACCGCCTCGGGCGACCTGATCGGCGACATCCTCGACCAGGCCAATGGCCAGAGCGGCCAGCCGGCCGAGCCCGCCGCCCAGAGCGCTGCCGCCAAGGCGCCCGCCGCCAAGACCCCCGAGGTCGAGCCGCCGCCGGGCTGAGCCGGCGCGCAAGGTTTCATTGGTAACGCCGGATTGCGGCGGCGAGACCTGACCGTCTTCAGCCCGCCTCATTCGCCGCGCCTAAGATCGGCCGCTCCCGCCGCCGGCCAAGGTCATGCGCAAACCCATCGTCTTCCTCGTGATGATCTTCCTGATGGCGGGCGCCTCGGCGCACGCGCAGATGGGTGGCGGACGCGGGCCCGGGCCCGGCGGCGGACCCGGCGGTCCGCCGCCCGACGGCGCCGGGCTGCCGCCTCCGCCAGCCCCGGTCAAGGCGAAGATCCCGACGAACCAGGTCCAGATCGTCGGGGTGATCAAGGCGATCGGTCCCGAGCCCGATCGCGTCACCATCGCCTACGAGCCGGTGGAGGCGTTGAACTGGCCGGCCGGGACCATGCCGTTCGTCGTCGAAAAGACCGACCTGCTGAAGGGGGCGAGCGTGGGCGAGAAGGTCAGCTTCCGGCTCGATAGCCAGCAGATCTCGGATCTGCAGCCCTATGCGCCGCCGCAGCATCACGCGCTGTTCGGACCGCCCGGCGGCGAGCCGTAATCTAACCGAAGGCGTGCAGGCGGGCGCCGTTGGCGCGCAGCCAGGCGCGGTGCGGGCGCTCGTCGCCCACCAGGTCGCGCACCACGGCCCAGAAGCGCGACGAGTGGTTGGCCTCCACCAGGTGGGCGCACTCGTGGGCGGCGACGTAGTCCATCACCGCGAACGGCGCGAGCATCAGGCGCCAGGAATAGCGGATACGGCCGACCTCGGCCTGGGCGCCGAAGCCGCGGGTCCGGGGCGGGCGGCACGAGCCCCAGCGGGCGCGCGCGTCCATGATCGCGACGGTCGGCATCGGCTTGGTCAGGGCGGCCGCGTGCCGTTCGGTCCGCTCGGTCAGGACCCGGCGCGCCTCGGCGCGGATCAGGCGCACGACCGCGCGCGCATAGGCCTCGCCCTCACCGGCCGCCGCCAGGACCTGGGGCGCGCCATCCGCCGCCGGCCGCCAGCGCGCGCGGCCGGGCGCCGCCTGCAACAGGCAGGGCTCGCCCAGCACCTCGATCGTGACGCCGGGCGCGAGCGAGGTGCGGTTCGGCAGTTCGGCCAGCTGGGCGGCGATCCAGCCGGCGCGCTCGCCGGCGAAGGCGACGGCCTCGTCCAGCAGGCGCGGCGCGGGGGCGGTGGCGATGATCTCGCGCCGCGTCGGGTCGAGCCTCAGGCTGACCCGACGGGCCCTGGGACTGACCCGGAGCACGACCGGCGCGCCAGCCACCTCGATGCGGTCGCCGTGGGCGTAGCGCCGGGAACGAAATAGGACCATGGCTCCAGATAGGCCAGGAATCAGCCGCCCGCCAGTGGTTCAGGCGGCGGCGGAGCCGCGGGCCTGGCCGAGTTCGCGGCGGCGGATGAAGTCGCGCACGCGGGGATAGATCTCCTCGCGGAAACGCCGCCCGTTGAACACGCCGTAGTGGCCGACGCCGGGCTGGACGTAGTCCTCCTTCAGCTCCGCCGGCAGGCCCGAGCAGAGGGCGTGGGCGGCCTGGGTCTGGCCGATGCCGGAAATGTCGTCCTTCTCGCCCTCGACGGTCATCAGCCCGATGTCGGTGACCCGTTCGGGCCGCACCGGCCGGTCGCGATGGACCAGCTCGCCGCGCGGCAGCAGGTATTTCTGGAACACGATCTCGATGGTCTGGAGATAGAACTCCTCTGAGAGGTCGAGCACCGAGAGATATTCGTCGTAGAATTCCAGGTGCTTGTCCGCGCTGTCGCCGTCGCCGCGCACCAGGTCGTCGAAATAGCGCTGGTGGGCCTCGTGGTGGCGCTCCAGGTTCATCGACATGAAGCTGTAGAGCTGGACGAAGCCTGGGTAGACCCGGCGCAGGGCCCCGGGATAGGGCGCGGGCACGGTATAGATCATCTGGCGCTGGAACCAGGTGAAGGGCCGTTCCTCGGCCAGGCGGTTGGTCACCGTGGGCGAGAAGCGCGCGTCGATCGGCGAGCCCATGAAGGTCATGGACGCCGGACGCGAGGGATGTCCGTCCTCGGCCATCAGGCTGGCGGCGGCCAGCACCGGCGGCCCGGGCTGGCAGACGGCCACCACGTGCGGGCGCGGCCCCAGGGCGGTCAGCATGTCACGCACGTGGTCGATGTAGTCGTGGAAGTCGAAGCGGCCCTCGAGCATCGGCACGTTGCGCGCGTTGGACCAGTCGGTGACATAGACCTCGTGGTCCTGCAGGAAGGCCTGGACGGTCCCGCGCAGCAGGGTCGCGTAGTGGCCAGACAGGGGCGCGACGATCAGCACCGCCGGCTCCAGGCCCCGCCGGCCGGCGCGGCGCATGTCGGACATGTCGCGCGCGAAGTGCACCAGCTTGACCCAGGGCGAGGACCAGACGGTCACCGGCCGCACCCGCACCTCGGCCCCCTCGATCTCGACCGTGTCGATGTTCCAGGCCGGCTTGCCGTAGCGGCGTGTGACGTTGGCGAACAGGTCGCTGGCCGCATAGAGGGTGCGGCCCGCACGGCTTTCCGCCGCCGGGTTCAGCGGCGAATTCCAGAAATCGCGCGCCAGCCGGGCGGCCAGTCGCATGGGGGTGGAGGCGTAATAGGCCGCCTCATGCATCGCGTAGAGCATCTGCGATCCTTGTTTGGGCGACACATATGGCCTTGCGCATGATGCGCCGCAACATTTCAGCGGGGCCCGCGGCCTGGATCAGCTCGCGCCACCTTGCCGCATGGCCTTGAGGATCTGGTCGCGGGTCTGGTCCGGGGTCAGGCCGTAGGCGATGACGCTGTCGTACTGGCCCTTTGGGTTCATCAGATAGATGGCCGAGGAATGGCTGACGGCGTAGGCCGGGCCCGAACCGTCCTTCTCGTAGAAGACCCCATAGGCCTTGGTGATCGCGGCGATCTGCTGCGGCGAGCCGGTCAGGCCGATGGTCCCGCGCGGGAAGGCCGCGCTGGACAGGTAGTCCTTCAGCTTGGCCGGCGTGTCGCGTTCGGGATCGACGGTGACGAACACCACCTGGAAGTCCTTGCCCCGCGCGCCCAGTTCCTCGCTGGCCGCGCCCAGGGTCTGCAGGGTGGTCGGGCAGACGTCGGGGCAGAAGGTGTAGCCGAAGAACACCGCGGACCACTTGCCGCGCAGGACCCGCTGGTCGACGGGCCGGCCGTTCTGGTCGGCCAGCTGGAAGGGTCCGCCGACCGCCGGGCTCGACGATGCCGCCGGCGCGCGGCCGCCCGGGCCCGCGAAACGCCAGGCGGCCAGGCCGGCGAACACGAGGGCCGCCACCGCGACCAGGATCCAGGGCGCGAACTTTCTGGTCATCGCGGATGTATCTCCCGCCGCCGAGCCTGCTAGGCTGGCGGCCGTGACAGCCTCGGCGCAGACATCGGCCGGCCGGGCCAGCCTGGATAGTCCTGGCCCCGTCCGCAGGCAAGACGCCAGCCCGCCCAAGGACGGGCTGATGGGCGGGAGCCCGCTGGCGCGCGAACGCCTGACCCTGGCCTTCGTGATCCGGATGCGCTGGGCCCTGATCGCCGGAGAGACGGTCGTCGTGCTGGCCGCCATGGCCGGGCGGCTGGCCGCGCCCTATGCCGCCTGCTTCGTGCTGATCGCGGTGGCGGCGACGTTCAACCTGGCGCTCGGCCTGGGCGGCCAGGGCCGCCGGCCCGCCCGCGAATGGGAGCTGATGCTGCAGCTCGCGTTCAACGTCCTGCAGATGTCGGCGCTGGTCTTCCTGACCGGCGGGGTGGTGAACCCCTACTGCCTGATGCTGATCGGGCCGGTCAGCCTGGCCGCGGCGACGCTGAGCACGCGCTACGCCCTGGTGCTGGGCGGGCTCACCGTCACGGCGGTGATCGCCCTGGCGCTCTGGGGCGAGCCACTGCCCTGGTCCGACGCGAACGGGCCGCATCCGGCGCTGGTCTACCGGCTGATCATGGCGGCGGCGCTGCTCAGCGGGCTCACGACGGTCGGGGGCTACGCCTGGCGGGCGGCGGCGGAAGCGGCGCGGATGGAGCTGGCGCTGAGCGTGACCCAGACGGTGCTGGCCCGCGAGCAGCGGCTGTCGGCCCTGGGCGGCCTGGCCGCCGCGGCGGCGCACGAGCTGGG
This sequence comes from Caulobacteraceae bacterium, assembly GCA_031291645.1. GTDB lineage: Bacteria > Pseudomonadota > Alphaproteobacteria > Caulobacterales > Caulobacteraceae > Poindextera. Next base: position 7,721 of record JARLIQ010000025.1, read on the forward strand.
CACGCCGCTGGCGACCATCTCGGTGGTCGCCAAGGAGATGGTCCACGCCGCGCCCGAGGGTCAGATCCGCGAGGACGCCGAGCTCCTGGTTTCCCAGGCCGAGCGGTGTCGCGAGATCCTGACCCGCCTGACCGAGGAGCCGGAGACCGACGACGCCGTCCACGCCCGCATGACCCTGCTGCAGTTCGCCAACGAGGCGATCGAGCCGCACCTGGACACCCCGATCCGGGTCGAGGCGGTGGTCACCGGCCCGCCCGGCATGCGGCCGCCCGAGATCCGGCGGATGCCCGAGGTGCTGCACGCCATGACCTCGCTGGTCGAGAACGCGGTCGACTTCGCCCGTTCCGAGGTGCTGGTCAGCGTACGCTTCGACCAGGCCGGGGTCTCGGTCGAGGTGCGCGACGACGGGCCGGGCTTCTCCTCCGAGATCCTGGGCCGGCTCGGCCAGCCCTATGTGACCAGCCGCCCCTCGGGCGAGGGCTCGCGCTCGGGCCATGTGGGCATGGGCCTGGGCTTCTTCATCGCCAAGACCCTCTTGGAGCGCACCGGGGCGGTGATGGAGTTCCACAACGGCCGGCGCGGCGGCGCGGTGATCGCCGCGCGCTGGCTGCGGGCCGATATCGAGGCCCCGGACCTGCCCGACGGCTTCGAACTGGGCGGCTTCGGCTCCGACGATGATGACGCCCTCCAGTAACCATCTGAAAAGGCGCTTGCTGCGACAATCTATCCACGCCCATCATGCGCGTTCCGGCGCAACCGCTGGGCGAGACCGAGGGATAGGCCATGGACACCCTGGCTGACGCAGTGGCCGAACTGCCGGACCGCAGCCTTCTGGTGCTGGACGACGACGCCCCGCTGCGCACGCGGCTGGGCCGGGCGCTGGAGAGCCGGGGCTTCGAGCCGAGGCTGGCGGCGACGGTGGCCGAGGCCCTGGCGGCGGTGAAGGCCCAGGCGCCGGCCTTCGCGGTGCTGGACATGCGGCTGGAGGACGGCAACGGCCTGCAGGTGGTCGAGGCGATCCAGAGCGCCAGGCCCGACGCGCGGGTGATCATGCTGACCGGCTACGGCGCCATCGCCACCGCGGTGGCCGCGGTCAAGGCCGGGGCCGTCGACTACCTGACCAAGCCGGTCGACGCCGACGACGTGGTCCGCGCCCTGCTGGCCCGTCCGGACGAGACACCGGCCCCGCCGGATAACCCGATGAGCGCCGACCGCGTCCGCTGGGAGCACATCCAGCGGGTCTACGAGCTGTGCGGACACAATGTCTCCGAGACCGCGCGCCGGCTCAACATGCACCGGCGCACCCTGCAACGCATCCTGGCCAAGCGCGCGCCCCGCTGAGCGTCAGCCCATGATCGCCCGCATGGCCGCGAGCCGTGCGAAGGCGAGGGTCAGGGACTTGCGCCGCGCGGGCGCCAGGGGCGCGACCGGCGCCTCGATCACCACCGCGCCGCCGAAGGCGTCCGCCACGATCCGCCCCGGGCCCTCGGGCAGCACCCCTTGTGGGAAATGCGGCGCGACCGCGAAATAGAAGGCGTCGCAGAACGGCGCGTACTCGCCCCATTTGCGGTCGGTGCGATAGTCCTCGAGGCTCGACTTGACCTCGGCGATGGCGATCTCGCCGCGCGGCCCCAGGGCCATGATGTCGGCCCGGCGGCCGTTGGGCAGCCCGACCTCGGCCAGGGGCGCGTAGCCCATGGCCACGAACAGGCGCGCCGCCCCGCGGGTCACCGCGTCGGTGGTCTCCGGGCGGGAGACGACCAGATTGATCTCGACGTCCATCGAGGCACAATGTTCCGGCTTCGTTCGCCAGGCAAGAGCCCTGGCGCGGCTTCAGGCCGCCGGCGGCTGCTGGTCGAAGATCAGGTCCGAGGTGTCGTAGCCCAGGGCGCGGGCCCGGGCGACCAGGGCGGATTTCTGCGACGGGCTCAGCACGGCCTGGCGCGACATGATCCATATGTACCGCGGATTGGGCGTGCCCATGATCGACCAGCTGTAGTCGTCGCCGCGGTCGATCACCCAGTAGTCCTGGTGCACGAAGCCGCCGAAGAAGCCGATGCGGATCTTGGAGGGGGCGATCATGCGGGCGGCGCCGCGCCACACCTTGGCCGGCCCGGCCGGCGAGCCCTCGTGGCAGGTCTGGACGACGGTGTACTGGCCGTTCGAGGCCTTGGACCAGTCGGACGTGGCGCCTTCGCAACGATCCTGCAGCGCGTTGGGGACCCGTGCGATCTCGTACCAGCGGCCCATGTAGCGCTCGGGATCGATGCCCTTGCGCGGCTCCGGCGCGGTCGGCGTCGCCTGAGCCGCGGTGGCCGCGAACAGCGCCAGCCCCAACACCAATCGACGCACCATGGGCGCACGCACGCCCCCAAACTCTAAGCTCATTGCGCCCTTCCCTGACAGAAACGGCCCCGCATAACACGAAACCGCCCCGCCGGCTCGCGGCGGGGCGGCGCACCTAGGCCTAGAACTTGGGCTATTCCGCGGCGATCAGGCTGATCGGCCGGGCGCCTTCCTTGAAGTTGACCGTCTGGAGGTACTTGATGCCCTCTTCGGCGATGGCGTCGCCGACCATCTTGTCGCCCTCGTCCTTCAGCTCGTCCATGTCGACGTACATGCCGTAGAAGGCGCGGGTGCGGTCGGTGATGATACCGGCGTTGAGCAGGGTCTTGATCAGGACGCGGAAGATGTTGGTGGCTTCCTTCATGTCCTCGCGACGCGCCTCGTCGGTGGCGATCTCCTGGAACTCGGCGATCACCTTGTCCGGATCGAGGCCGAACTGCTCATAGAGCTCGCGCTGCTCGGTCGGGGCCAGCAGGTTGAACAGCAGGGTCTGGAAGCAGTGGGCCGCCCAGTCCTCGACGATGGCGTGCTCTTCCGGGTCGAGCTTGGGCACCGTGCGGTCGGCCCAGATCTTCCCGAACTTGTGGTGGAAGGCCTCGTCGGTCATGACCAGCTGCATCAGCTTGCGGCCGAGCGGATCGTTCAGCTTCTGGAAGAAGGTGGCGAAGGCGCCCATGGCCAGGCCCTCGACCAGCATCTGCATGCCGATGATCTTCTTGTAGACCTCGGGCGAGCCGATGATGTCGACCAGCAGGCCCTGGAGCACCTGGCTGCAGGCCGCCGGCTTGCCCCAGCGGGCCTTGATGTACTTGGCGAAGGCCGTGACGTGGCGGGCTTCCTCGCGGGTCTGGTTGGCCGCGTACTCCTGCGCGCCCTGGTCGTAGAGCACGTGGCAGAGCGAAGCCGACAGGTTCAGCGCGCCCTGTTCGCCGTGCAGGATCGACGAGAACATCCGCAGGGTCTGCTGGTTGATGAACCGGACGCGGTCCTTGGGGTCGGACAGGGCGTCGGAGACGTATTTGGTCTGCAGGGCGCCGATCATCTCCTCGGGCAGCAGGGGCTCGTTCTCCATGTCGAACGGCTCGTCGAAGTCGATGTACTTCTTGTCGAGCGGATCCCAGAAGTGGTCATGGGTGGCCGAGATGATCTTGTCGAACGCGGTCGAGCGGGCGCCGTAGCGGTCGAGGTTCAGCATCGACTCGAAGTCGTCGGGCGCCACGGCCTCGTACATGGCGTCCTTGGTGATGTTTTTGATCGTCATCCTGCCTAACTCCCAAGTCGAGCGGCGTTTCCGGACGCCGGCTTATGGCTGAAAAATGCGGGCGGGAACGCTCCGCGTCAAGGAAAATGACGGGGGCGTCACCGATTTGTGCGTCTCATTCGCGCCGAACCCGTGACTCAGTCGGCCTCGATCGCCTCGATGGCCTCGTCGGAAAGCCCGAAATGGTGGCCGATCTCGTGCGCCAGGACGTGGCCGATCAGCTCGCCCAGGGTCACGTCGCCGCGCTCGGCCCACTCGTCCAGTATGGGGCGGCGATAGAGCAGGACGATCGAGATCTCCGGCGCGGGGTCGAACAGCGAGCGGCGGGTCAGGTCGACGCCCTGGTACAGTCCGGTCAGCTCGAACGGGTCCTCGATCCCCATCTCCTCCAGCACGTCCTCGTCCGCGAAATCCTCGACGCGGAAGACGACCTGCCCGGTCATCCGGCGGAAGGCCTCGGGAAGCGCGCGGAACGCCGCCTCGGCGACGGCGGCGAAATCGTCCAGCGAGGGCGCGGCGGCCGCGGTCCAGTCCATCGGCGCTATCCCTATTCGTCCGGCATGATGATGTGCGGCGCCTCGGGCGGGCGGAACTCGAACAGGCCGATGTCCAGCGGCTGCTGCGGCTTGATCGGGCGCAACGGCTCGGCCGCCAGCCGGCGCAGCGCCGCGGGATCGGCGGCGGCCGCCCGTCCCCGCCGCGCCGGCGGCTCGGGCGGCGCCAGCACCGGCTGCGCCGCCTCGCCGACGCGCCAGTAGCTGATCGAAAGCCGCCAGACCGTCTGCGGCGGCGGCAGCGGCTCGGGCCAGCGGCGGCCGTCCCGGTAGACCGGGCGCATGCCCTGCCCGGCGCGGGCGCGGCGGGGCGGCTGCGCCGCCAGCTCGCGCAGCTGGCAGAAGCGGTCCTCGGGCTGGACCGCGGCTGTCCGGCCCGGCCGCTCGTCGTCCAGCCGGCCGGGATAGGCGTCGAGCGCGGCCTCCCGGCTGGCGAACGCCGGGCCGACCGCCTCGGTGACGAAGGCCACCGCCTCGCCGGCCAGGGCGGCGGCCTGGCTCTGGCGGGCCGCGCGGCCCAGCGGCGCGACAAGGGCGGCCTCGGCGGAGACGGCGATGGGATAGGCTACGGCGGTCATCGGTCCATTTTGCAGCAAGTGGCGCTCGAACGGGAGGCCGCTTGGCCAACAGCGACAACGCGCCTGCCCTTTACACGCCTCCTGGCGTTATGTTTGAGCGATGATTCGCTCATCCAGCCCCGCGGGACACGCGCCCGGATGATCGCCGCGACCGATCTGGTCATCGCGGCCGTAGGCACCGTGTGCCTGGCGCTCGCCGCGACCCTGGGCGCGCTGTCGGTGCGCCGGCAGGCCGACCGCCGAGTGGCCTCGGTGCGCCAGCGGATCGAGCGTCTGGAAGGGCTGGTCGACGCGACCCAGGCCTCGGCCGAGGCGTTCGACAGCGCCATGCTGACCATCGAGGACGGCCGCGCCCAGCTCGCCTGGGGCGGCGACAGCTTCGCCCTGTGCGCGGAGCTGCTGGGGGTCGGCGAGGACCAAGCCCTGACCCAGCCGTGGCTGGTGGTCGAGGCCCTGATGGGCGCCGATCCCGACCACCGGCGGCGGCTGACCGCCCTGTTCGAGGCCGGCGAGGGCTGCGCCTTCCAGGTGCGGGGCGAACAGGGTTTCGTCTCGGTCGACGGCCGGGCCGCCGGCGCCTGCGCCTGGCTGCGGCTGCAGCCGATGATCGCCACCGACGGCGGCCTGCCGCCGGCCGCGCGCTTCGCCGCCCTGCTGGACGCCCTGCCCCAGCCGGCCTGGGTCTGCTCGGCCGCCGGCGGGCTGATCTGGGCCAACAAGGCCTTCCTGGAGGCGGTCGACGCGGCCTCGCTGGAGGACGCCGTGGCCCGCAAGCTCGCCTTCGACCGCGCGGCCACCACCCTGATCGCCGAGGTCGCCCGCGACGGCCAGCCGGGCGAGACCCTGCGCTGGACCCCGGTCAAGGGCCAGCGGCGCGCCTTCCGCGTCTGCGCGCGGCCGCTGGAAGGCGGCGACGTCGGCGTCTGGGCGCTGGACGTCACCGACGCGGAGGAGACGCGCGAGGCGCTGAAGCGGCACATCGAGGCGCACGACGAGACGCTGAACCACCTGGGCGACGCGGTGGCGATCTTCAGCGCCGCCAAGAAGCTGACCTTCCACAACACCGCCTTCGCCCAGCTGTGGGGCCTGGAGCCGGCCTGGCTGGCCGAGCATCCGAGCCACGGCGAGGTGCTGGACCGGCTGCGCCAGCGCCGCCGCCTGCCCGAGACCGCCGACTACAGCCGCTGGAAGACCGGGGAGCTGTCCTGGTACGAGGCGCTGGGCCCGGCGCCCGACGACCTGTGGACCCTGCCCGACGGGCGCACCCTGCGCGTGGTGCGCCAGCCTCACCCCTTAGGCGGGCTCCTGCTGCTCTTCTCCGACATGACCGGCGAGCTGCGGCTGAAGGCCCAGTACAACGCCCTGATCCAGGTCCAGCAGGCGACCCTGGACAAACTGAACGACGCGGTCGCCGTGTTCGGCTCGGACGGACGGCTGCGGCTGCACAACGAGGCCTTCGCCAGCTTCTGGAACGTCAGCCCGGGCGCGATCGAGGGGGCGTTCGACTTCGACGGCGTGGTCGAGCTGTGCGTGCCGCGGTTGCACGACGCCCAGTTCTGGCGCGAGCTGAAGGGCCGCGTCACCGACCCCGATCCGCGCGCCCGCATCGCCATGAGCGGCGAGACCAAGACCTCGGACGACCGCATCGTCGCCTTCCAGTCGCGGCCGCTGCCCGACGGGGCGACGCTGGTGGCCTTCGCCGACATCACCGACACGCGCCGGCTGGAGAAGGCGGTCGCCGAGCGCGAGGCGGCCCTGCACGAAGCCGAGCGGCTGAAGCGCGACTTCGTCGGCAACGTCTCCTACGAACTGCGCACGCCGCTCACGACCATCATCGGCTACTCCGAGCTGCTGGACCGGGCGGGCGACGCCCTGCCCGAACGCTCCCGCGCCCATGTCGCCTCGGTGCGCGCGGCGGCCAGCCAGCTCGCCCGCTCGATCGACGACGTGCTGGACATGGCCCAGATCGACGCGGGGGAAATGGCGCTCGACCTGGGCGACGTGCGCATCGCCGACCTTTTGTCCGAGGCCGCGGAACGCTGGCGCCGGGAGGCCCTGGCCGCCGGGGTCGCCCTCGAGATCAACTGCGACCCGGAGATCGGCGTCATCCGCGCCGACGCCCGCCGCCTCGCCCAGAGCCTGGACCACCTGATCGAGAACGCCATCCTGCAGACCCCGTCGGGCGGCGCCGTCACCCTGTCGGGCCGCCGGGCGTTGAGCGAGATCCAGATCCAGGTGTCGGACACCGGGCGCGGCATCCCCTTCCACGTCCAGGCCCACATCTTCGACCGCTTCGTCGGCCGCGACCGCGGCGGCCCGGGCCTCGGCCTGGCGCTGGTCAAGTCGCTGATCGAGCTGCATGGCGGCTGGGTGGCGCTGGAAAGCGAACCCAACCACGGCGCCACCTTCACCTGCCACCTGCCGGAAACCGCGCTGGGCGATGCGGGGCGGCCGGAACTGTTCGAGGTCTAGGCGCGCCTAGTTCCACACCGGCGGCCTGCGGTCCTTCCAGGGCAGTTCCTTCTCCAGCTGCCCGGCCAGGCGGTAGAGGGTGGCTTCGTCGGCGAAGCGGCCGGTGAACATCATGCCCATGGGCATGCCGGCCTGCGACTGCCAGAGCGGCAGGGAGAGCGAGGGCTGGCCGGTGAAGTTGAACGGCGGCGTGGTGGCGTAGGTGTCGGCCTGGCGGCGGTCGAAGTCCTTCAGCTCGACCGTCAGCGGGTTCAGCCAGTCGAGGCGCGGCGAGGTGCGCGACATGGTCGGGGTGAGGTAGACGTCGAAGCCCTCGAACCGCTCCAGGATCTGCCGGTTCATCAGGCGCAGCTGCTGCCAGCCCCAGAACGCCTGCTGGCCGGTGATCCGCTGGCCGACCTCGTAGGCGCGGCGCGCCAGGGGTCCGAGTTCCCCCGCCTGCGGTTCGCGGCCGAGCCGGTCGATCCAGCGCTGGATGTTGGCGGCGAAGTTGGAGGCGCTGACCAGGCCCTGGGCGCGGTAGAGCAGGCGGTAGTCGATGCCCAGCCCCTGCTCGAAGACCTCGTGCCCCAACCCCTTCAGGAGTTCCGCCGTGCGGTGCAGGGCCGAGAGCATCTCGTCGTCGATCGGCCGGCCGCTGGGCGTTTCGGCCGACCAGGCGATACGCAGGCGCCCGGGGCTGCGCGAGACCTCGTCGAGATAGGGACCCGCCTTGGCCGGCGCCTGGAAGGGATCGCCGGGCTGGGCGTAGCCCGTGGCGTCCAACATGGCGGCGCTGTCGCGCACGGTGCGGCTGACCACGTGGTGGACGCTGAAGCCCATGGCCCCGTCGCTCACCTCGCAGATCGGCGTGCGGTCGCGGGTGATCTTCATGCCCACCAGGCCGCAGTTGGCGGCGGGGATGCGGATCGAGCCGAGGCCGTCGCTGGCGTGGGCCAGAGGAACCATGCCCGAGGCCGTGGCCGCGGCCGCCCCGCCGGAGGAGCCGCCCGAGATATGGTCCGGGTTCCACGGATTGCCGCAGGGACCGAGCCGCTCGGAGTTGGTCACGCCGGGAATGCCGAATTCCGGGGTGTTGGTCTTGCCGAGCAGGATCACACCCGAGGCGCGGTAGCGGCGGACGAGTTCGCTGTCGCCCGGATCGGCGTCGGTCTGGGCGTAGTTGGAGCCCGAGGTGCGCGGCCAGCCGGCGACCTGGGCGCCCAGGTCCTTGATCAGGAAGGGCACGCCGGTGAACGGCCCGTCGGGCAGCGGCCCGGCCGCCGCCTTCCGCGCCTCGTCGTAGGCCTTGTAGACCACCGCGTTGAGCACGCCGTTGTGACGCTCGATACGCTCGATGGCGGCTTCGACCAGGTCGGCGGGCGAGACCTCGCGCCGCCGGACCAGTTCGGCTAGGCCCAGGCCATCATAGTCGGCGTAGTCTACGAACGGCATCGGCGACTCCCTTGCGCTCGGGCCGCAGGCCGTCTTCGGCCAGGACCCTTTCCGCAACCTCGCCGGTCCGCCCGGCCGCCGTCAACACCCCGCCGCCGGTAGGCGCGCGGGAATCACGACGCGGCCGAGCCGGCTCGCCTCTGACCTAGTGCTGGCTTTCCGGCAGGCGCACCACCAGCCCGTCGAGGGCGTCGGTGACCTTGATCTGGCAAGACAGGCGGGAGTTCGGCTCGACGCCTTCGGCGAAGTCGAGCATGGATTCCTCCATGGCCGAGGGCGTGCCGGTCTTCTCGCGCCAGGCGTCGTCCACATAGACGTGGCAGGTGGCGCAGGCGCAGGCGCCGCCGCAGTCCGCGTCGATGCCGGGGATGTTGTTCTTCACAGCCCCTTCCATGACGGACAGGCCCGGCTTCACGTCGATGGTGTGCTCGGTCCCATCGTGTTCGATGTAGGTGATTTTCGCCATGGATACCTCGCGCCCTCCCTAGGCGGCGACCTCTTTCATAGAAACGGTTGGGTCCGCAAGCTTCTCGCGCGCGACGGCTCGTCGCTGGGCGATGAGCTGCTTGCCCATCATGAACTCCGGCGGGGCGTTGACCGCCTCGACCGCCTGGACGGTGTTTCCCTTGAGGTGGAACACCGCGAACTTGCCGGCGGCGGGATCGCCGCGCACCAGGGTCTCGTCGCACTCGAACGGCACGCCGGCGATCTGCAGTTTGACGTCGTACTGGTCCGACCAGAACCACGGCACCTCGCCGGCGGGGGCCGGACGGCCGACGATGGCGCAGGCGGCCTGCTTGGCCTGTTCCAGGGCGTTGGGCACGCTCTCCAGCCGATGGGCGCGCCCGTAGAGCGGCATCGGCCTGTTGGTGAGGTCGCCGATGGCGAAGATCGCCGGATCGGAGGTGCGCGCCTCAAGGTCCACCACCACGCCGTTGGCGCAGTCGAGCCCGGCGTCGCGCGCGATCTCCTCGTTGGGCACGGCGCCCACGCCGACCAGGGCCGCGTCGCACGCGATCACGCGCCCGTCGCTCAGCTTCACGCCGGTGACGTGGCCCGCCTCGCCCTCGAAGCCGGCGACGCCGACGCCCAGCTCGAAGCGCACGCCGCGGGCGCGGTGATAATCCTGGAAGAAGCTGGACAGCGGCTCGGAGGCGACGCGCGCCAGCACCCGCGGCAGCACCTCGATCACCACCGCCTCGGCGCCCAGGGCGCGGGCCGACGCCGCGGCCTCCAGGCCGATGTAGCCGCCGCCGACGATCGCCAGGGTCTTGCCGGCGCCGATGGCGGCCTTCAGCGCCTCGGCGTCCGCCGCCGTGCGCAGTTCGAGCATGCCCTTCAGGTCCGCGCCGGGCAGCGCCAACCGCCGCGCCCGCGCGCCGGTGGCGAGGATCAGGATGTCATAGGGGACGGCTTCGCCGCCCTCCAGCCGCACCACCTTGGCCGTCCGGTCGATGGCCACGGCCTTCACCCCCAGGCGCAGGACGATGTCGTGCTCGGCGTAGAAGCTCACCGGCTTCAGGGCCAGGGACTCCGCGTCCGCCTCGCCCTTCAGCCAGGCCTTGGACAGGGGCGGGCGCTGATAGGGCGCGATGGGTTCGTCGCCGAGCAGGGTGATCGGACCGGCGTAGCCATACTGGCGCAGCAGCGCGGCGGCCGTGCCGCCCGCATGGCCCGCGCCCACAATCACCACCCGCGCCTGCGGATCGCTCACTGCCGATCTCCTCCCCGGTTGCGCGCGAAAATGACGGGGGCGTCATTTGTTTGCAAGGGGCTATTCGCGCCGAATTCGAATCCCGCCCCCGCGGGCGCCCGAACCTGGCGGCTCAAACCACCCGCTCGACCATCATCATCTTGATTTCGGCGATCGCCTTGGCCGGGTTCAGCCCCTTGGGGCAGACCTGGGCGCAGTTCATGATGGTGTGGCAGCGATAGAGCTTGAACGGGTCCTCGAGCGCGTCCAGCCGCTCGCCCGCCGCCTCGTCCCGGCTGTCGATGAGCCAGCGGTAGGCATGCAGCAGCGTCGCCGGACCCAGGTAGCGCTCGCCGTTCCACCAGTAGCTCGGGCACGAGGTCGAGCAGCAGGCGCACAGGATGCACTCGTAGAGGCCGTCCAGCTTGGCGCGGTCGTCCGGGCTCTGGATCCACTCCTTCTGCGGCTCGGGCGTCGTGGTGTGCAGCCACGGCTCGATCGAGGCGTACTGGGCGTAGAACACCGAAAGGTCCGGGATCAGGTCCTTGACCACCGCCTGGCTGGGCAGGGGCGCGATCTGGACCTCCTTGCCCGGGATCTCCTCCCAGCCGTGGGTGCAGGCCAGGGTGTTGCGGCCGCCGATGTTCATGGCGCACGAGCCGCAGACGCCCTCGCGGCACGAGCGGCGGAACGCCAGGGTGGGGTCCATGGTGTTCTTGATGTGGATGAGCGCGTCCAGCACCATCGGACCGCACTGGTCGACCGCCACGTCGTAGGTGTCCCAGCGCGGGTTGCCGCCGCCCTCGGGATCGTAGCGGTAGATGCGGAAGGTCTTGACCTTCTTGGCGTCGGCCGGGGCGGGCCAGTGCTTGCCCTTGCCGATCTTGGAGTTCTTGGGGAGCGTCAGCTGGACCATCGTCGGCTCCTCAGTACACCCGCGCCTTGGGCGCGATGTAATCGATGTCGTTGGTCATGGTGTAGGCGTGCACCGGGCGGTAATCGATCGAGACCTTGCCGGTGTGCGGATCGTAGGACGCCAGGGTGTGTTTCATCCAGTTGGCGTCGTCGCGGTTCGGATAGTCCTCGCGGGCGTGGGCGCCGCGGCTTTCGGTGCGGTTCAGCGCCCCGTTGACGGTGACGATCGCTTGGCCGACCAGGTTGTCCAGTTCGAGCGTCTCGACCAGGTCGGTGTTCCACACCAGGCCGCGGTCGAAGGTCTGGATGTCGGCCATGCCCTGGCGGACCTGCTCGACCCGCTCGACCCCGCTCTGCAGCGTCTCGCCGGTGCGGAAGACGGCGACGTCCTCCTGCATGGCGCGCTGCATGGCCAGCCGCAACTTGGCCGTGGGCGTGGAACCCTTGGCGTTGCGCAGCCGGTCGAGCCGGGCGAGCGCCGGGTCGGTCTGGTCGGTCCTCAGCTCGGGCTGGCGCGCGCCGGGCTTGAGGATCTCGCCCAGGCGCAGGCCGACGGCGCGGCCGAACACCACCAGGTCGATCAGGCTGTTGGAGCCCAGGCGGTTGGAGCCGTGCACCGAGACGCAGGCCGCCTCGCCCACGGCGAACAGGCCGGGGACCACCTTGTCGGGATCGCCCGCGACCTTGTTGACCACCTCGCCGTGATAGTTCGTCTGGATGCCGCCCATGTTGTAGTGGACCGTCGGCAGCACGGGGATCGGCTGCTTGGTCACGTCGACGCCGGCGAAGATCTTCGCCGTTTCCGAAATGCCCGGCAGGCGCTCGTGCAGCACCTTGGGGTCCAGGTGGTCCAGGTGCAGGAAGATGTGGTCCTTGTTCGGGCCCACGCCGCGGCCCTCGCGGATTTCGATGGTCATGGCCCGGCTGACCATGTCGCGCGGCGCCAGGTCCTTCACGCTGGGGGCGTAGCGCTCCATGAAGCGCTCGCCCTCGGAGTTGGTCAGGTATCCGCCTTCGCCGCGCGCGCCTTCGGTGATCAGGCAGCCCGCGCCGTAGATGCCGGTCGGGTGGAACTGGACGAATTCCATGTCCTGCAGCGGCAGGCCGGCGCGCAGCACCATGCCGTTGCCGTCGCCGGTGCAGGTGTGGGCGCTGGTGGCGCTGAAATAGGCGCGGCCGTAGCCGCCGGTGGCGAGCACCACCGACTGGGCCTGGAAGCGGTGCAGGGTGCCGTCGTCCAGCTTCCAGGCGGTGACGCCGACGCAGGCCTCGCCGTCCATGATCAGGTCGAGGGCGAAGTACTCGATGAAGAAATCCACGTCATGCGACAGGCTCTGGCCGTACATGGTGTGGAGCATGGCGTGGCCGGTGCGGTCCGCCGCGGCGCAGGTGCGCTGGATCGGCGCCTCGCCGTAGTTGCGGGTCATGCCGCCGAAGGCGCGCTGGTAGATCTTGCCCTCCGGCGTGCGCGAAAAGGGCACGCCCCAGTGCTCCAGCTCGTAGACCGCCGCGGGCGCGTTGCGCACCAGGTATTCGATCGCGTCCTGGTCGCCCAGCCAGTCCGACCCCTTGACGGTGTCGTACATGTGCCAGCGCCAGTCGTCCTGGCCCATGTTGCCGAGGCTGGCCGAGATGCCGCCCTGGGCCGCGACGGTGTGCGAGCGGGTCGGGAAGACCTTGGTGATGCAGGC
>JARLIQ010000146.1 GCA_031291645.1 Caulobacteraceae bacterium
ATCTGGCGGCCGATCGCCGGCAGCACCGACTGCATGCCGGTGTTGCCCAGGGCGGTGACCACGGACACGCAGAACAGCAGGGCGAACGAGCGGTCCCGCACCTGTTCGGGGGTGGCGGCGGCGCGGTTGCGGAGGCGGGAAAGAGCGTCGTTCAGGCCATTCATCTCAGGCGGCGCCATCCTGCGCACTGCGTGCCACAATCGTCGATCGCAAACGCGGAATTAAGCATTAACGGTGAAGCTGCCGAACCTGTGCTTTAGGGGATTCTCGGCGGTTCATGTTCCAGATCATCGGCATCGTCCTGCTGTTCGGCATGGTGTTCGGCAGCTTCATCATCTCCGGCGGCAAGATCGCCGTCGTGCTGGAGGCGCTGCCGCATGAGCTGATGGCGATCGGCGGCGCCGGGGTCGCGGCCTTCCTGATCTCCAATTCGATGACCACGATCAAGGCCACGGGCGCGGGCTTCGCCAAGGTGTTCCAGGGACCTAAATGGAAGCCCCAGGACTATAAGGATCTCCTGAGCCTGCTGTTCCTCCTGACCAAGACGATGAAGTCCAAGGGCGTCATCGCGCTGGAAAGCCACATCGAAAAGCCGGCCGAGAGCACCATCTTCTCCCGCTATCCCAAGCTGATGAAGGACCACTTCGCGATCGACTTCATCTGCGACACGCTGCGGATGATGACGATGAACCTGGAGGATCCGCACCAGGTCGAAGACGCGATGGAGAAACAGCTCGAAAAGCACCACCACGAGGCCCTGGCGCCCTCCCACGCCCTGTCCAGCCTGGCCGACGCCCTGCCGGCGCTCGGGATCGTCGCGGCGGTGCTCGGGGTGATCAAGACCATGGGCGCCATCACCGAGCCCCCCGAGGTGCTGGGCATGATGATCGGCGGCGCCCTGGTCGGCACCTTCCTCGGGGTGTTCCTGGCCTATGGCATGGTGGGGCCGATGGCTGCGCGGATGAAGGACGTGACCGAGGAGGAGGGCGCCTTCTACCGGATCATCCAGTCCGTGCTGGTCGCCCACCTGCACGGCAACGCCGCCCAGATATCGGTCGAGATCGGCCGCGGCAGTGTTCCGACCCCGGCGCAACCCAGTTTCCTGGAGCTGGAAGAGACCCTCGGGGCCATTCCGGCCGAGGGCTGATCACGCTTTCGATCACGCCGCCGTGAACTAGTGCTTGCCCTTCTCGCAGATGACGGCATATTCCTACCCAGCGCACGTGAGTGTGGCGCTCGATGGCCGCATCCCTGATTCGGCCGGAGGGCGGTGTGTTCGCGGACGGGCGCAGCAACCTCCTTTCCAGGGGACCAGGGACCATGACCTCCGAAGCTCTTCGTAAGATCCTCGTCGCCGGCGCCGCCGTCGCCGCTCTGTCGTTCACCGCCGCCTGCAAGCCGAAGGCCGCCGACGAAGCCGCTTCTTCGGAAGCCGCCGTGGCCGCCTCGGCCGCGACCGACGCCTCCGTCGCCGCCGCCAGCGCTGCTGAAGCCGCCTCGTCGGCCGCCAGCGACGCCTCGGCCGCGATGAGCGCCGCTCCGGCGAACAAGTAAGCTTCGCTCCGGCGAAGGAATTCGGAAGGGCCGCCCTCGGGCGGCCCTTCTTGTTTTGGGGCTATGCGCTCGCCCGATGGCTGACCTTCCCCCCGACACGCCGCCCGTCTCCCCGGTGAGTTGGGACGCGGACGGCCTGCCGCGCTCGCGCCGGTTCGGCGACGTCTATTTCTCCAGCGCCGACGGGCTCGCGGAATCGCGGGCGGTGTTCCTGGCGGGCTGCGGCCTGCCGCAGGCCTGGGCCGGGCGCCGGCGTTTCACCGTGGGCGAACTGGGGTTCGGCAGCGGGCTGAACATCCTGGCCCTGCTCGACCTCTGGCGCGCGCACCGTCCGTCCGGCGCGCGGCTCGACATATTCTCGGTCGAGGCCTTCCCGATGCCGGCCGCCGACGCCCGCCGCGCTCTGTCGGCCTGGCCCGAGATCGCCGACCTGGCGGGCGCGCTGGCGTCACACTGGCCGCGTGCGGCGCCCGGCTTCCACCGGATCGATTTTCCCGGCATCGACGCCACCCTCGACCTGGCGGTGATGGATGTCGCCGAGGCGCTCGAGGCCTGGGACGGCCGCGCCGACGCCTGGTTCCTCGACGGCTTCTCGCCCGCCTGCAATCCGGACATGTGGAGCGAGGCGGTGTTCCAGGCCCTGGCGCGCCGCTCGGCGCCCGGCGCCAGGGCGGCCACATTCACCGTCGCCGGCGCGGTGCGGCGCGGCCTGGCCGCCGCCGGCTTCGAAGTCGCCAAGGCGCCGGGGTTCGGACGCAAGCGCCAGCGGCTGGAGGCGCGCCGGCCGGGCGAGCCTGCCGCGGACCCGGGCTCCGCACCGCGCGTGGCCGTCGTCGGCGCCGGAATCGCCGGCGCGGCGCTGGCGCGGGCCTTCTCGGCCCTCGGCGTCCGGGCCCAGCTGTTCGAGGCCGACGGGCCCGGCGCCGGCGCGTCCGGCAACCCCGCCGCCCTGGTCATGCCGCGGCTCGACGCCGGCGGCGGTCCCATCGCCCGGCTCTACGCCCAGGCCGTCGCCCGCGCCGCCGACCTCTACGCCAGCCAGCCACGGGCCATCCTCGCCCGGGGCGTGCTGCAGCTTGAGGCCGGCCCGAAGGACGCCGGCCGGTTCGACCGCATCGCGGCCGACGACGTCTTCCCACCGGACGCGGTCACGCGGCTGGACGCCCAGGCCGTGAGCGGGCGGCTGGGCGAGCCGGCCGGCGTCGGCGGGCTCCTGCTCAGCGAGGCCACGGTGATCCGCCCCGCGGCGGTGCTCGCGCCCTGGCTGGCCCAGGCCGACGTCCATCACGGCCGGATCGCGGCCCTGGAGCGTGACGGGCGGGGCTGGCGGCTGCTGGACGCCGAGGGCCGGGAAGCGGGGCGCCCGGACATCGTCTGCCTCGCCGCGGGCCTCGGTTGCCGTGGGCTCTGGCCGGAGGCGCCGCTATCGGCCGTGCGCGGCCAGGTGGGCGTCGTCGCGGCCTGGGAGCAACCCTATCCGGCGATCGGCGGCGGCTATCTGATCCCGACCGGCGAGGGGCTGGTGTTCGGCGCCACCCACGACCGGGACGACGAGGGCTTCGACGCGCGGCCCGGCGATACGGCCCGCAACCTCGCCCTGCTCGGCCAGGTCCGGCCCGCCCTGGCCGCGGCGTTGGCCGGGACGCCGATCGAGGCGCGTGCGGCGGTGCGCGCGGTGACGCCCGACTTCCTGCCCCTGGCTGGAGCGGCCGGCGTGGCGGAGGGGCTGTTCATCCTCTCGGGCCTCGGCTCGCGCGGCTTCTGCGCCGCGCCCCTCCTGGCTGAGCACCTGGCGGCCCTGGCGCTCGGCGCGCCGTCGCCCTTGCCGCGGCCGCTCGCCGAGCTTGTCGATCCGCAACGCTTCGAGATGCGACGCAGGCGCCGCCTCGCGCGTTCAAGCTATACTTAGGGCTCCAATCCACAGGGAGGCGCTGCGCCATGCCCGGTTTCCGCAATCTGATGATGATCGCCCTCGCCGGCGCCGTGCTGGCGCCCGCCGCCGTCCTGGCCCAGCCGGCCGCCCCGTCCGCACCGGCGAAACCGGCCGACAAACAGGCCGGCCAGTGCTTCTATGCGAACAACGTCAACGGCTTCAACGCGCCGGACAACCGCACGGTCTACATCCGCGTCGGGGTGAGGGACGTCTACCGGCTGGACCTGATGTCGGACTGCCTGAACCTGACCTTCCGCCAGTCCCTGGGGCTACGCTCGACGCCCGGCAGTTCGTGGATCTGCTCGCCGCTGGACGTCGAGGTGGTCTACCACGACGTCGGCATGCGCCAGCGCTGCCCGGTCACGGCGATCCACAAGCTGACCCCGGCCGAGGTCGAGGCCCTGCCCAAGAAAGACCGTCCCTGAGCTTTGCGAAAAGCAATGCGCTGAGCTGATCCGCTCGTCGCCGCGGCGCGTAGAAAGCGCGCCATGCTCAAAGTCCATCACCTGAACAACTCGCGCTCTCAGCGCATCCTCTGGCTGCTCGAGGAACTGGGGGTCGATTACGAGATCATCCCCTACCAGCGCGACGCGGTGACCAACCTGGCCCCGCCCGAGCTGAAGGCGGTCCATCCGCTGGGCAAGTCGCCGGTGGTGTCCGACGGCGCCCTGACCATCGCCGAGTCCGGCGCGGTGGTCGAATATCTCGTCGACCGCTACGGCGCGGGCCGGATGCGGCCCGAGCCGGGCTCGGACGCCTACTGGCGTCATGTCGAATGGCTGCACTTCGCCGAGGGCTCGGCCATGCTGCCCCTGATGCTCAACCTCTATGTGATGCGCCTGGGCGATGCCGCCGCGCCGCTGCACGAGCGGATCTCCAGCGAGATCGACAACCACCTGTCCTACGTCGCAGGGGCCCTGGGCGAGCAGCCGTTCATCATGGGCCAGGACCTGACCGGCGCGGACATCCAGATCAGCTTCGTCGCCGAGGTCGCCCGCGCCTTCGGCCGTCTGGCTCCCTATCCCAACCTGGCCGCCTATGTCGAACGGCTGCACGCCCGGCCGGCGTTCAGGCGCTCGATCGAGAAGGGCGGCGCCTACAACCTCGCCTGACCTGTCGCGACGCTGCGGCGGGGTGCGGGCGCGCCTGGCTTGAGCGAGGATCAGCCCCGGCGCAGGTGATTCGCGCCGGAGGGGCCAACTTGTCCGCAGACACCGTCGCCGCCGTGCGCACCTTTTCAGCGAAGACCCGGGTGCTGGACGGCAAGGCGGTGCTTGTCACCGGCGGCACCGGCTCGTTCGGCCGGCGCTTCGTGCGCCGGGTGCTGGCCGAATATGCGCCCAAGAAGCTGATCGTGCTCTCGCGCGACGAGCTGAAGCAGTACGAGATGCAGCAGGAGCTGCGCGAGGCCTTCCCGCCCGAGGCGATGGCCCGCATGCGCTTCTTCCTGGGCGACGTGCGCGACCAGGCGCGGCTGACCCTGGCCTTCCGCGGGGTGGACGTGGTGATCCACGCCGCGGCGCTGAAACAGGTGCCCGCGGCTGAGTACAATCCGTCCGAGTTCATCCACACCAACGTGATGGGGGCCGAGAACGTGGTCTGGGCCGCCCTGCACAACCGCGTCTCGCGGGTGGTGGCGCTCTCGACCGACAAGGCCTGCAATCCGATCAACCTCTATGGCGCGACCAAGCTCGCCTCGGACAAGACCTTCGTGGCGGCCAACAACCTGGCCGGCGACATCGGCACCCGGTTCTGCGTCGTGCGCTATGGCAATGTGGCCGGCTCGCGCGGCAGCGTCGCGCCCCTGTTCCAGCGGCTGGTGGCCCAGGGCGCGGCCGAGCTGCCGATCACCGATCCGCGCATGACCCGATTCTGGATCTCGCTCGACCAGGGGGTCGACTTCGTCCTCTCGTCGCTGGAGCTGACCCGTGGCGGGGAGGTCTTCGTGCCCAAGATCGGCTCGATGACCATGCCGGACGTGGCCCGCGCCCTGGCCCCCGGCCTGCCGCACAAGACTGTCGGCATCCGCCCGGGCGAGAAGCTGCACGAGGTGATGATCTCGGGCGACGACGCGCGGATGACGACCGAGCTCGAAGACCGCTACGTGATCGAGCCGGAGTTCGTCGAATACACCCGCACCCCGTTCAGCGCGGACGTCGGCCGGCGGGTCGAGGACGGCTTCGTCTATTCCAGCGACACCAACCGGGAATGGCTGGACGCCGAGGGCCTGGCCGCGCTGCTGGCCGGCCACGGCTGAAGCGCCTTCCCGCCGCCTGGGCGGAGACTCAATGCACCCCGGTCTCGATCGCCAGCCGCACCAGGTCGGCGGTGCGGGAGACGCCCAGCTTCGACTTCATCTGGCTGCAGGTGTTGGCCACGGTCTTGTAGCGCACGCCCAGGGCCTCGGCTATCTCGGCCAGGCCCCGGCCGGCGGCCAGCAGGCGCATGATCTCCAGCTCGCGCGCGGTGAGCTGGCCGAGCGAGGCGCCGGGCGCGCCGAGCTGGAAGGCGAGCGCCTGGGCGATTTCGTTCTCGACGTAGCGCCCGCCCGCCACCACGCGCTGGACCGCCGCCAGCAGCTCGTCCGGCGAGGCGTTCTTGGAGACATAGCCGGCGGCGCCCGCGTCCAGCGCCCGGGCGGCGTACAGCGGTTCGGCGTGCATGCTCAGCACCAGGACCCGGGCCTTGCCGGCCTGGACCAGCCGCCGCAGCAGCTCCAGCCCGCCGAGGCCCGGCAGGTTGAGGTCCAGGACGATGAGGTCGAGCCGCCGGGCTGCGATCTCGGCCAAGGCTTCCTGGCCGTCCACCGCCTCGAACACGGTCGCGCCCAGCGCGGTCTCCAGCAGGCGCTTGAGCCCATCGCGGACGATGGCGTGGTCGTCGACGAGGAGGATGTTCATGGCGTCTTCCGGCCGGGGTCCAGGGCGAGGCTGGGCGCCAGAGGCGCGCGCGCCAGGATCGACCAGCCGCCGCTCGCGCCCGGCTGGATCGACAGCGAGCCGCCGACCGCCTCCACCCGCTCGCGCATGCCGACGAGGCCGAAGCCGGACTCCACGACGGGACCGCGCCGCCCAATGCCGTCGTCGGCCACCCGCACGGTGACGTCTCCGGCGTCGCTGGCCCGGATGGCGATCTCGATCCTGGCGGGCTGTCCGTGCCGCACGGCGTTGCTGAGGCCTTCCTGGACGATGCGGTAGACCGTTTCCTGCACCGAGTCGGGCAGGGCGGCCTCGTCCACCGCCAGCTCGACCGTGAAGGCGATGTCCGGCCGCCGCGAGCGCCAGAACTGGACCAGCTCGCCGATCGCCGCGTCCAGGCCCAGTTCGACCAGCTGGGCCGGGCGAAGCCGGCTCAGGATATCGCGCACCTGGCGCTGCATGTGGCCGACGGCGGTCTGGATGGCCTTGACCCGCTGGGCCGCTTCCTGCTGGCGGCCGGCGGCGAGCGACTGGCCGAGCATGGCGGCGTCGATGTTGACCGCGAACAGGTGCGGGCCGATCTCGTCGTGCAGGTCGCGGGCCAGCTCCGCCCGCTCTTCGTCCTGCAGCTTGAGGATCTGCTCCTCCAGCAGGCGCGTGCGCCGCCGCATGGCGGCCAGGTCGCCGGCCATGCTGTTGAACCGCCGCGCCAGGCGCACCAGCTCGGCCGGGCCGCTCTCGGTCACCCGCGCGTCGTAGTCGCCCGAGCCGACGCGGCCGAAGGCGCCCGACAGCTCGCGCAGCGGCCGCAGCGCCTGGCCGATGGTGACATAGACCAGGCCCGCGCCGAACACCCCGACCAGGCCCAGCACCGCCAGGGCGTCGCCGAACTGCCGCCAGGCGTCGCCGACGTCGTTCTGCGGCGCGGGCGTCAGGACCAGGCTGGCGCCGCCGGGCGCCGCGATCCGCTGGGCCGCGAGACGGGGATCGAGCAGGGCGGCGAACCAGGGCGGGACGGCCGGCGACGGGGGCGGGCGCGAGGCGTCGGCCAGGCGGCCGCCCGCATCGTACAGGACGGCCGAGACGTGGCGGTTGCCGTCGAAGGTGGCGATCAGCTGGCGAAGGTTGTGCTCCGGCTGGTCGGAGCGGGGCAGGTCCTCGAACGCCCGGCTGACGGTCTGGCGCCCGCCGTCCATCGCCGCCTGCAGCTCGGCCCGCAGGGTCTGGCGCGCCAGCCAGCCGGCGAAGGCCAGGCCCCCGGCCGCGCCCAGGACCACCACCAGGGCGATCGCGGCGAGCACCCGCAGGCGAAGCGACATCGGGGTCCGGGCGGTCATGGCGTTACTTTGTAACAGTATCTGGGCCATCGGGAAAAATTCCCGATCCGGCCGGGAAGCCGGCCTATCGCCCACGCCGCGACGGCCCTTTAAGGCATGCCCACGGTCGCAAAGGCCAACCAGGGGATAATCGCTTGCATTCGTACAGTTCAAGGCGGCGGCTGCTCGCCGGCGCCGCGCTTCTCGCCCTTGCGGCCGGCCCGGCCTTCGCCGACCCGGCGCCGTCGTCCGGCCCGTCGAACGACACCGTCTCCGAAGTGGTGGTCACCGCCCAGCGGCTGGACGCGGCGCGCGACACCATCCAGCCCCAGCTCGGCGCCTCGACCTATGCGATGAGCGCCAAGGTCATCCAGAGCCTGCCGGGCGGCGACAACACCCAGCTGAACCAGGTGATCCTGCAGGCTCCGGGCGTGGCCCAGGACTCCTATGGCCAGCTCCACGTGCGCGGCGAGCACAACGGCCTGCAGTTCCGGCTGAACGGCGTCATCCTGCCCGAGGGGCTGAGCGTGTTCAGCCAGGCGCTGAACCCCCGCCTGGCCCAGAACGTCGAGCTGATCACCGGCGCCCTGCCGGCCCAGTATGGCCTGCGCACCGCCGGCATCGTCGACATCACCACCAAGAGCGGGGCCTACGCCAACGGCGGCGAGGTCTCGGTCTACGGCGGCAGTCACAACGAGTTCGAGCCCAGCGCCGAACTGCACGGCAGCTCGGGCAGCTTCAACTACTTCGCCTCGCTCAACTACCTGCAGAACGACCTGGGGATCGAGTCGCCCGACGGCCGGGCCAACCCGCTGCACGACAAGACCCAGCAGCTCGAAGGCTTCGCCTACCTAGAGGACATCATCAACCCCGACACCCGGGCCTCGCTGATCCTGGGCACCTCGAACCAGCGCTTCCAGATCCCCAACGTTGCGGGCAAGAGTAACGGCGGCCTGGTCTACGCCGGCCAGCCGCTGTCGGTGGAGGGCCAGACCAGCTATCCCAGTGAGGCCCTGAACGAACAGCAGCGGGAGAACACCCAGTACGCGGTGCTCAGCCTGCTGCACACGACCGACAAGCTGACCACCCAGATCTCGGTGTTCGGCCGCTATTCGACCCTGACCTACACCCCCGACGTGCTGGGCGACCTGCTGTACAACGGCATCGCCCAGTATGCGCGCAAGACCGACACCGCCGGCGGGCTCCAGGCCGAGGGCGTCTACAAGCTGAACGACGCCCACACCCTGCGGGGCGGGGTGATCGTCGAGGTGGACCGCACCACCAGCGCGACCACCTCCTACGTCATGCTGCTCGACGCTGCGACGGGCGCCCAGCTTGGCCAGAGTCCCTACGCCATCGCCGACAACGGCGCGCAGACGGCTGAGACCTACAGCGCCTACCTGCAGGACGAATGGAAGCTGACCAGCGACCTGACCCTGAACTACGGTCTGCGTTTCGACCAGTTCGACGGCTTCCGCGACGAGAACCAGCTCAGCCCGCGGGTCAACCTGGTCTGGCAGCCGGCCGGGACCGGCACGACCGTCCACGTCGGCTATTCGCGCTACTTCAGCCCGCCGCCGTTCGAACTGATCGCCTCGGAGAGCGTGGGCCGGTTCGTCGCCCCGACCGGGAATCCGGCCGTCACCTCGACCGCCGCCCCG
Organism: Caulobacteraceae bacterium; assembly: GCA_031291645.1. Taxonomy (GTDB): domain Bacteria; phylum Pseudomonadota; class Alphaproteobacteria; order Caulobacterales; family Caulobacteraceae; genus Poindextera. Next base: position 9,383 of record JARLIQ010000146.1, read on the forward strand.
CCGAACACCAAGGACACCACCCCCTATTCCGAGCGGGCCCACTATTTCGACGTCGGCGTTTCGCAGAAGGTCTCGCCCGAGCTGACGGTCGGGCTCGACACCTACTACAAGATCTCGCGCAACCTGATCGACGAGGGCCAGTTCGGCGCGCCGATCATCCTGACCCCGTTCAACTACGCCAAAGGCCGCCAGTACGGGGTCGAGCTGACCGCGTCCTACGACCGCGGGCCGTTCAGCGCCTACGCCAACTTCGCCTACGAGAAGGCCCAGGGCGAGGACATCGTCTCCAGCCAGTTCAACTTCGACCCCGCCGACCTGGCCTATATCAAGACCCACTACATCTACCTCGACCACGACCAGACCTATTCGGCCTCGCTGGGCGCCTCCTACCTGTGGCTGGGCACGCGCTTGAGCGCCGACCTGATCTACGGCAGCGGCCTGCGCGCCGACGGCGCCGTGCCCAACGGGCGCGAGCTTGCGCCCTACACCCAGGTCAACCTGGGCGTCTCGCACCGCTTCGAGCACGTCCCGACCGGCCCGGTGGAGGTCCGCTTCGACCTGATCAACGCCTTCGACAAGGTCTACGAGATCCGCGACGGCACGGGCGTCGGGGTCGGCGCGCCGCAGTTCGGCCCGCGGCGCGGGTTCTTCGGCGGGATCACCAAGGAGTTCTAGGGGTGTCCGGGGCGAGCGCGCCGTTGAGCGTCCCGGCGAAGTTGAGTAATCGTCGGGGCTTGTCAGGATCACGCCGGCTCGGAGGGCCTTGCGGCGCGCTCCGCGGACGGACCGGTCCGCGCCCGCCGCGAACGACCCGCTGGCGCAAGAAGGATTCCATGCCTTGAAGACCATCATCTTGCTCGCCGCCTCGGCGCTGGTCTGCGCCGGGCCGGCCGTTGCGGCCGAGGCTTCCGGACCGCCGCAGGCGCCAAAGCCGGCCACGGCCGGCGCGCCGAGCGCCGGCCTGTTCACCCCGGAGAGCGCGACCAGCGAGGGTTCGGTCTCGGTGGGCGGGCAGCGGATCGACTACCAGGCCGTGGCCGGGACCATCGTGGTCCATCCCAAGGGCTGGGACGACGCCGCCGCGCCCGCGCCCGCCGACGACGCCAAGAAGGACGCGGACGCCCCGGACAATCCCAAGGCCGAGGCGTCGATGTTCTACGTCGCCTATTTCAAGAAGGGCGCGCCCTCGGCTGACCGGCCGATCACCTTCCTCTACAACGGCGGTCCGGGCTCCTCGACGGTGTGGCTGCACATGGGCGCCTTCGGGCCCCGGCGCGTCGTCACCCGCAACGACACCCACACCCCGGCCGCGCCCTACGGCCTGGTGGACAACGCCTACAGCCTGCTGGACGTCAGCGACGTGGTCTTCGTCGACGCGCCCGGCACGGGGTTCGGCCGCATCGCCGGCAAGGACAAGGAGAAGGCCTTCTGGGGCGTCGACGCGGACGCCTACGCCTTCGGCCAGTTCGTCCAGGGCTTCCTGTCGCAATACGCCCGCTGGAACTCGCCCAAGTACCTGTTCGGCGAGAGCTACGGCACGCCCCGTTCCGCCGTGCTGGTCAATGCCCTGGAGACCGACCAGAACATCGACTTCAACGGCGTGATCCTGCTGTCCCAGATCCTCAACTTCGACCTGTCCGCCGACCAGCCCGAGCTCAACCCGGGCAGCGACGAGGCCTATGTCACCGCGCTGCCGACCTATGCGGCGACGGCCTGGTACCACAACCGGCTGCAGGGCCAGCGGCCCGCCGACCTGCCGGCCTTCCTGCGCGAGGTCGAACAGTTCGCGACGAGCGACTACGCCACCGCCCTGCAGGCCGGCTCCAGCCTCGACCAGGCCCGCCGCCAGGCCATCGCCGAACGGGTCAGCCAGTACACTGGCCTGCCCGTCGCCTATGTGCTGAAGGCCAACCTCAGGGTCGAGGGCGGCGAGTTCGAAAAGACGCTGCAGGACCCCGACGGCCTGACCACCGGCCGGCTCGATAGCCGCTTCTCGGGCCCGAGCATGGACCCCCTGAGCAAGGAGGCCGACTACGATCCGCAATCGGCCGCGATCGGCTCGGCCTATGTCTCGGCCTTCAACGACTACGTGCGCCGGACGCTGAACTACGGCAAGGACAAGACCTACAAGTCCGAGATCGACGTCGGCAAGGACTGGCGCTTCGACCATCAGCCGCCGGGCGCGTCCCAGGCCGTGCCGGGCATCCTCAACGTCATGCCGGACCTGGCCTCGGCGATGAAGTACGACCCGGACCTGAAGGTGATGGTCAACGGCGGCTACTTCGATCTCGCCACGCCCTATTACGAGGGCTGGTACGAGATGCACCACCTGCCGATCCCCGCCAGCCTGCAGGGCAACATCGAGTACCACTACTACCAGTCGGGCCACATGGTTTACGCCAATGAGGTCTCGCTGAAAGAACTGCACGACAACGTCGCGGACTTCATCCGCCGCACGGACAACCTGCCGCGGTAGGGCCCTTTTCCTTCCTCCCGTTTGTGGGGGAAGGGGCTAGACCGCCTCGTCCAGCATGGTGTCGAGGCCCTGTTCGCGCACCTTGCGGTAGAGGGTGGAGCGGCCGATGCCGAGGCGGCGGGCGACTTCGCTCATGTGGCCGGAATAGATCTCGATGGCGAGCTGGATCAGGTCGCGCTCGATCTCCTCCAGGGTCCGCAGGTGGCCGCGCTCGTCCAGGATGCGCACCGGCGAGTCGGTCGGCAGGTCCTCGATCAGCTCCGCAATGGAGGGGACCGTGCGGGCCGACGGCTCGGCGGCCGGGGCGGGCAGCGGCGCCTGCAGGCCGGAGATGGCCGGGAAGTCGTAGGGCTGCAGATAGGGCGCGTCGGACAGCACGATGGCGCGATAGACCGCGTTCTCCAGCTGGCGCACGTTGCCGGGCCAGTCCTGGGCGGCCAGCAGGGCCATGGTCTCGGCGGTCGCGCCGGCCACCCGCTTGCCCTCTTCGACGTTGAAGCGGCGGATGAAATGCTCGACCAGGGCCGGGATGTCCTCGCGGCGTTCGCGCAAGGACGGCGCCTCGATCGGGAAGACGTTCAGCCGGTAATAGAGGTCCTCGCGGAACAGGCCGTGGGCGACCTGCTGGGCGAGGTCGCGGTTGGTGGCCGAGATGATCCGCGCGTCCACCCGGACCGGCCGCTTGGCGCCGATCGGGTCGATCTCGCCCTCCTGCAGCGCGCGCAGCAGCTTGACCTGCATGTCCAGCGGCAGCTCGCCGACCTCGTCCAGGAACAGGGTCCCGCCGCTGGCCTCCTGGAACTTGCCCAGGTGCTTGTCGGTCGCGCCGGTGAAGCTGCCCTTCTCGTGGCCGAACAGGATGGATTCGACCAGGTTCTCCGGCAGGGCGCCGCAGTTGACCGCGACGAAGGGCTTGCCGGCGCGATCGGAGGCGCCGTGCACGGCGCGCGCGATCAGCTCCTTGCCGACGCCGCTTTCGCCCAGGATCAGGATCGGGATCGACGACCTGGCCGCCCGCTCGCCCAGCCGCTTGACCATGGCCATGGCCGGCGAGGCGCCGATCAACTCCTCGAAGGTGATCTTGCCGGCGCTGCGCTTCTTCAGCCGGTCGACCTCGCCCTTCAGCTCGCCCATCTGCAGGGCGTTGCGGATCGAGACCATGATCCGCTCCGGCGAGGCCGGCTTGATGAAGAAGTCCTGGGCCCCGGCCTGCATGGCCTGGACCACGGTGTCGATGCCGCCGGTGGCGGTGAGCACGATGACCGGCTGGGTGAAGCCGCGCGCGCGCATCTCCTTCAGCGTCTCCAGTCCGCCCTGGCCCGGCATCACCAGGTCGAGCATCACCGCGTCGGCGCCGCCGGCCATCAGGCGGTCGATGGCCTGCTCGCCGTTCTCCGCATGCGCGACGACCAGCCCCTCGCGTTCGAGCACCGCCTGGATCAGGCGACGCTGCGTCGGATCGTCATCGACGACGAGAACCGTCTTGGCCATGAAACACCACATCCACCATTGCCGCCGCCCTTCGATGGGGCGGTCGCTTCCGGTGGGTTGTACGTCGGCGAGGTAAAGGTCGGGTTGAGGTTATGTTCCCTAAGCGTTAATCTGTCGCAGGCCGGCGTGCTTTCGTTTGCCGCCGCCCCGGGCCCGCGTCTAGGTTGCGGCCATGACAGCCCACGCCAAGCCCACCGCCTTCGCCGACTTGCCCGAATGGCGCCTCGACGACCTGTTCAGCGGCCGTGACGATCCCCGGATCGAGGCTCAGCTCGCCGCCGCCACGGCGGCCAACGACGCCCTGGTCAAGCTGAAGGGCGCCTTCGTCGGCGCCCGGGGCGATGCGGCCCGGCTCGGCCTGCTGCTGGCCCAGGGCATCGGCCTCTACGAGACTGCGGTGAACGGGCTGTGGGCCGTCGGCGCCTACGCCGGCCTTTCGGCCTCGGTGGCCCGGGACGATCCGGCCTGGGCCAAGTTCGAATCCGATATCCGCGCCCGCTCGGCCGCCATCGGGGCGGAGAGCCTGTTCTTCACCCTGGAGCTAAACCAGCTCGAGGAATGGGAGATCGAGGCGGCGCTCAAGGCCGATCCGGCCGCCGCCCGCTACCGGCCGTGGTTGCGCCGCGTGCGGCTCGGACGCCCGCACGAGCTGTCCGACGAGCTGGAGCGGATGCTGGTCGACCGTGCGCCGGCCGTGGCCAACTGGACGCGGCTCTACGACGAGACGCTGGGCCGCCTGACGGTCAAGGCGGGGCGCGAGAGCCTGACCCTGGCCGAGGCGCTGAACCGGATGTCCGACCCCGCGCCCGACCGGCGCAAGGCCGCCGCCCAGGGCCTGGCCAAGGCGCTGGAGGAGCGCACGCCGGTGCTGGGCCTTTGCCTGAACACGGTGGCGCTGGAAAAGCAGGTCGAGGACCGCTGGCGCAAGTTCGCCAATCCGGCCGCCTCGCGCCACCTGGCCAACGAGGTGGACGCCGACGCGGTCGCCGCGCTGGAGGCGGCGGTGGTCGAGCGCTACCCCTCGATCTCGCACCGCTACTACCGGCTCAAGGCCAGGCTTTTGGGCAAAAAGGCCCTGGACCACTGGGACCGCAACGCCCTGCTCGACCAGGCTAGGCCGCGCCAGTACGGCTGGGACGAGGCGCGCGAGATGGTGCTGGACGCCTACGCCTCGCTCGCGCCCGGCTTCGCCGACAAGGCCAGGGTCTTCTTCGATCGGCCCTGGATCGACGCGCGGCCCCGGGCCGGCAAATCGTCGGGCGCCTATTCGCATCCGGTGACCGCCGACCGCCACCCCTATGTCTTCCTCAACTACATGGGCGAGCGGCGCGATGTCCTGACCCTCGCCCACGAGCTGGGCCACGCGGTGCACCAGACCCTGGCGGCGCCGCTCGGCACCCTGCTGGCCGACACCCCCCTGACCCTGGCCGAGACCGCCTCGATCTTCGGCGAGGGGCTGGTGTTCGACCGGCTGCTGGCCGAGGCCGCGCCCGCCGACCGCCGCGCGCTCCTGGCCGGCAAGATCGAGGACGGGCTGAACACGGTGGTGCGCCAGATCGCCTTCCACCGGTTCGAGACCCGCTTCCACGCCGCCCGCGCCGAGGGCGAGGTCTCGGCCGAGCAGATCGCCCCGATCTGGCTGGAGGTGATGGGCGAGAGCCTGGGGCCGGCGGTGAAGCTGAATCCGGGCTACGAGCACTACTGGGCCTACGTCAGCCATTTCGTGCACGCGCCGTTCTACGTCTACGCCTACGCCTTCGGGAACCTGCTGGTCGAGGCGCTGGCCGAGGCCCGGCGCGCCGATCCCAAGGGCTTCGCCCCGCTCTACGAGGACCTGCTCGCCGCCGGCGGCACGCGGACCTATGTTGAGGCCCTGGCCCCGTTCGGCCTGAACCCCCGCGAAAAGGCCTTCTGGGACGGCGGCTGCGCGCGGCTGGAGCGGCTGGTCGACGAGTTCGAGCAGCTGGTGTGATTTCCAGGCCCCGCCGCGGCGGGCCCGCGCAACGGGGTTGCATTTGCCTGAACGCCGTTTAGTCAGGACGTCATTGGCGCCGTGTCCGCGGATCGAATTTCAGATTGCTGTTGATTGCGCGGGCCGGCTGCGGTCCCGCCGGGGAGTTTGCGATGGCCGACGATCCGTCTCCGCTGCCGCCCGAGGTCCAGGCGCCGCTGGCGTCCTTCCACGGCGCCGAGCCGCCCGCGCCGGACTGGTTCAACTGGGCGATCGCCCAGGCGCCGGAGCGCGCCGTCGTCGAGGTGGACGGGGCCGCCATCGAGCTTCTGGCCTGGGGCGAGCGCGGCAAGCCGGGGCTGCTCCTGGTGCACGGCAACAGCGCCCACGCCGACTGGTGGAGCTTCATCGCGCCGTATCTCGCCATGGATTACCGGGTAGCGGCGATCTCCCTGTCGGGCATGGGCGCCTCGGACTGGCGCGAGACCTATTCCTTCGAGACCTTCGCGCACGAGGCGCGGGCGGGCGCCGAGGCCGCGGGCCTCTACGAGGCGGCGGAAAAGCCGGTGTTCATCGGCCACTCGTTCGGCGGCTCCCAGGTGCTGCACGCGGCCATCCGCTATCCGGAGTGGATGCGCGCGGCGATCCTGGTCGACACCGGCTTCGGCCCGCCGCCGGCCGCCGAGGGCTTCCGCCAACCCCAGGCCCGCACCCAGCCCAACCGGGTCTATCCGACGCTGGAGGCGGCCCTGGCCCGCTTCCGCTTCATGCCGCCCCAGGGCTGCAGGAACCTCTACATCGCCGACTTCATCGCCCGCCGCTCGCTCAAGCGCGCCTCGATGGAGGGCGGCGGCGAGGGCTGGACCTGGCGGTTCGACCCGTTCCTCTGGGGCAAGCTCGACCGCACCGCCCTGGAAAGCCTGCTCGAGGCGCCGAACCTGACCACCCCCACGGTGCATATCTACGGCGAGAATTCCGCAATCGTCCGCCGCCATGCGGAGGCCGGGCTGGCCAGGCTGCCGAAGCACATCAAGAGCATTGTGATCCCCGATTCCGAGCACCACATCATGGTCGACCAGCCGATCGCGCTGATCGCCTCCCTGCGCGCGGTTCTGACGCTTTGGCCCTGAGCAGGCCGGCGCGGCGGACGCCCTTGAGCGGCGGGGCGCATTGGTATAGTCGGCAATATTAAGGACAAGCCGCTTTCGGAGGGGACGGGCGAATGGCCGGACAGGCGAGCGAGTATCACCGCGGCGACATGGACATCCACGCCCAGCAGGCGACCTTCAAGGCCGTCATGACCGGCTCCAAGTGGGCCTCCCTCGTGGTCGCGGTGGGGATCCTGTTCTTCACCCTCTGGTTCTGCACCACCGCCGGCTTCGGCGGCGCCCTGGTCACCGCCATCGTGGTGGCGGCGATCGGCGGCGCCCTGCTGCGCTCGCGCCCCGCGCCGGCGCACTGAGCCGTCGCCGCCGGATGCGCCCGCCCGCGCGTCCGATAGCGTTTCGCCGAGACGGGCAGGCCTGCGCGAGAGGGGAAACAGCCGCATGACCGCGCAAATCGCCGTGACCAGGGAAAGGCGCGCCGACGAGACGCGCGTCGCCGCCACCCCCGATTCCGTCAGGAAGCTGATCGCCCTAGGCTACGCCGTGACCGTCGAGGCGGGCGCGGGCCTCACCGCCAGCTACGCCGACGCCGACTACGCCGCCGCCGGCGCGACCATCGCCCCCGCCGCGGTCCAGGCCCTGGCCAACGCCGACATCGTGCTGAAGGTGCGCGCGCCGGCCGACCAGGAGATCACCGCGCTGAAGACCGGGGCCATCGTGGTGGCCCTGCTCAACCCCTTCGGCGACCGCGCCGCGCTCGACGCCCTGGCGCTCAGGGGCGCGACCGCCTTCGCCATGGAGTTCGTGCCGCGGATCACCCGCGCCCAGGTGATGGACGCCCTGTCCAGCCAGGCCAACCTCGCCGGTTACCGCGCGGTGATCGAGGCGGCCGAGGTCTACGGCCGGGCCCTGCCGATGATGATGACCGCCGCCGGCACCGTCGCGGCGGCCAAGGTGTTCGTGATGGGCGTCGGCGTCGCCGGCCTGCAGGCCATCGCCACCGCCCGCCGCCTGGGCGCGGTGGTCACCGCCACCGACGTGCGCCCGGCGACCAAGGAACAGGTCGAGAGCCTGGGCGCCAAGTTCCTCGCCGTCGAGGACGAGGAATTCAAGAACGCCCAGACCGCCGGCGGCTACGCCAAGGAGATGAGCGCCGAATACCAGGCCAAGCAGGCGGCCCTGGTGTCCGACCACATCAAGAAGCAGGACATCGTCATCACAACGGCCCTGATCCCCGGCCGGCCGGCGCCCAAGCTGGTCTCGGCCGAGCAGGTCGCCTCGATGAAGCCCGGCTCGGTGCTGGTCGACATCGCCGTCGAGCAGGGCGGCAACGTCGCCGGCTCCCGCCTCGGCGAGGTGGCCGACGTCGGTGGGGTGAAGATCGTCGGCTACGCCAACCTGGCGGGGCGGATCGCCGCCGACGCCTCCAACCTCTACGCCCGCAACCTGCTGGCCTTCGCGGGCCTGCTGCTGAACAAGGAAGGCGCGCTCGCGCCCGACTACGAGGACGAAATCCTTAAGGCCGCTCTCGTCGCCCAGGGCGGCGCGGTGGTCCACCCCGCGCTGAAGACCTGATCCCCCAGAAGAGGACGCGACCATGGAAGCCGTCGATCCCACCGTCTTCCGCCTGGCGATCTTCGTCCTGGCGATCTTCGTCGGCTACTACGTGGTCTGGAGCGTCACGCCGGCCCTGCACACCCCGCTGATGGCGGTGACCAACGCCATTTCCTCGGTGATCATCGTCGGCGCCCTGCTGGCCGCCGCGGCCCACGGCGCGGCCGGGACCGCCGCCACGGGCGCGATCTGGATCTCCAAGGGCGCCGGGGCGGTGGCCGCGGGCCTGGTGGCCGTCAATATCTTCGGCGGCTTCCTGGTCACCCAGCGCATGCTGGCCATGTACAAGAAAAAGCAGAAATAGGGCGGGCGCAGCATGAACGCCAACTTCGCCGCCGTCGCCTACCTGGTCTCGGGCGTCCTGTTCATCCTGGCGCTGCGGGGCCTGTCGAGCCCGGTGACCAGCCGGCGCGGCAACCAGCTGGGCATGCTGGGCATGGCCATCGCGGTCGCCGTGACCCTGATGACCCTGGCCAGCCAGCGGGCGCTCGATCCGGTGACCATCGGCCTGATCGTCGTGGGCGTCGCCATCGGCGGCTCGGTCGGGGCGATCATCGCCCGGCGCGTGCCGATGACGGCCATGCCCCAGCTTGTGGCCGCCTTCCACTCCCTGGTCGGGCTCTCGGCCTGCCTGGTGGCCGTCGCGGCCCTCTACACCCCCGCCGCCTACGGCATCGCCACGGCCCACGGGGTCAAGCTGGAGAGCCTGATCGAGCTGTCGCTGGGCGTGGCCATCGGGGCGGTGACCTTCACCGGCTCCTTGATCGCCTTCGCCAAGCTGAACGGCAACATGAGCGGCGCGCCGATCATCCTGCCCGCCCGCCACCTGATCAACCTCGCGATCGCCGTGGCGGTGGTGGCCCTGATCGTGATCCTGGTGATCAGCGGCGGATCCGCCAAATGGGCCTTCTGGGGCGTCACCGTCCTGGCGCTGGTGGCCGGCGTCACCCTGATCGTCCCGATCGGCGGGGCGGACATGCCGGTCGTGGTCTCGATGCTCAACAGCTATTCCGGCTGGGCGGCGGCCGCGCTCGGCTTCACGCTCGAGAACACCACCCTGATCATCACCGGCGCCCTGGTCGGCTCGTCCGGCGCCATCCTGTCCTACATCATGTGCAAGGGGATGAACCGCAGCTTCATCTCCGTGATCCTGGGCGGCTTCGGCGGCGACGACGCGGGCGCGGCGGCCGGCGGACGCACCGAGACCCGTCCGGTCAAGCAGGGCAGCGCGGACGACGCGGCCTTCATCATGAAGAACGCCTCCAAGGTGATCATCGTCCCCGGCTACGGCATGGCCGTCGCCCAGGCCCAGCACGCCCTGCGCGAGATGGCCGACAAGCTGAAGGCCGAGGGCGTGGAGGTGAAATACGCCATCCACCCCGTCGCCGGCCGCATGCCCGGCCACATGAACGTGCTGCTGGCCGAGGCCAACGTGCCCTACGACGAGGTGTTCGAGCTGGAGGACATCAACGCCGAATTCCCCACGGCGGACGTGGCCTTCGTCATCGGCGCCAACGACGTGACCAATCCGGCGGCCAAGACCGACCCCAAGTCGCCGATCTTCGGCATGCCGATCCTCGACGTCGAGAAGGCCCGCACCGTCCTCTTCGTCAAGCGCGGCATGGGTTCCGGCTACGCCGGGGTGGAGAACGAGCTGTTCTTCCGCGACAACACCATGATGCTGTTCGGCGACGCCAAGAAGATGGTCGAGGGCATCCTGAAGGCGCTGTGAGCCGGGATGGCCGGCCTGGCCGTCGCACGTTCGACACGCTCGCGCTCTAGATGCGCGCCATGCGCCTGATCGCCAAGCTTGTCTCTGGAACCATCCTGGCCGTTCTGGCCTATATCGCCTTGGGCGGCGCCATGGCCGCCCTCGCGGGGCCATTGAAGATGCGCGGCGAGATGGTCGACGTCGGCGGCGGACGCCGGATGCACCTGGTCTGCGAGGGCCCCAGGGGCGCCGGGCCGACCGTGCTGTTCGAGGCCGGGGCCTTCGGCTTCTCCGCCGACTGGGGCGTGGTGCAGGACAAGGTCGCCGCCCAGGGCTTCCACACCTGTTCCTACGACCGGGCGGGCCTGGGCCTGTCCGATCCCGGCCCCGCGCCGCGCGACGGCCTGGCGGTGGTCGGCGACCTGGAACGGCTCCTGGCCGGCGCGCACGAGGACGGCCCCTTCATCCTGGTCGGCCATTCGATGGCCGGCCTCTATCTGCGCCTCTACGCCGCCCGCAACCCGGACAAGGTCAAGGGCCTGGTGCTGGTCGACGCGACCACGCCCGAGGCGATCGACGACCCGGCGGTCCGCGGCTTCGTCACCCAGTTCACCCGCGCCTCCAACCTCGCCAGCTTCGGCGCCTCGATGGGCCTCTATGCGCCGCTCGCCGGCACCTGGTTCGGCGACAAGATCGGCCTGACGCCTGCAGCCTCGGCCGAGAAGCGACGCGCCTTCGCCTCGCCCCGCCACAACCGCGCGGCCGCGATCGAGGTCGCCCAATGGTTCCGCACCGCCGAGGAGGCCAAGGCCGCCGGGCGGCTCGACCCGGCCTGGCCGGTGGCCGTGGTCGTGGCTGGCCCCAGCCTGCACCGGCTGGGTTACAAGTCGGCGCAGTTCGCTCCGGCCCACCAGTCCCGCCATGGCTATACCGAGACGGTGGAGGACGGCCGCCACGCCACCCTCCTGGGCGTGAAGTTCGCCGACCACATCGTCAAGGCCATCGATTTCGTCCGCGACGCCGCGGCGGCCAAGGGCTGAGCCGGGGTGGCCGGCCCGCGCCCGCCACCCGCGCCGCGCGGCGCCATGGTCGAGATCGGCGGCGGACGGCGGTTGCACCTGGTGCGCGCCGGGCCGGAGGGCGCGCAGCCGACCGTGCTGCTGGAGGCCGGTTCGTTCGGCTTCTCCGCCGACTGGAGCGTGGTCCAGGCGCGGCTGGCCGAGCGCGGCCTGCGCTCGCTGGCCTACGACCGCGCCGGCCTTGGCCATTCCGACGTCGGCCCGGCCCCGCGCGACGGCCTGGCGATCGCCTCCGACCTCGAAGCCCTGCTGGAGGCTGCGCACGAGCCCGGACCCATCCTCTATGTCGGCCATTCGATGGCCGGCCTGCACGCCCACCTCTTCGCCGGCCGCAATCGCGAGCGCGTCGCCGGGATCGTGCTGGTCGACGCCATCACGCCCACCTCGGCGGAGGGCGCGGCGGCCCAGCGGATCGCGGCCCAGTATGTGCGCCTGTCCCAGGTCGCGGCCTGGGCGGCCGGCCGGGGGCTGATGCGGCCCTTCGCCCGCTTCGGCGACAGCATCGGGCTTTCGACCGAGGGCGCGGCGCACAAGCGCTGGGCCTTCGCCCACGGCGGCCACAATCGCGCGGCGGCGGACGAGGTGGTCGAATGGGAGGCCACGGTGCGCCAGGCCAAGGCGGCCGGGCCGCTCGACCCCGACTGGCCGGTCGCGGTGGTCACCGCCGGCCCCGCCCGGGTAGGCCAGCGCCAGCGCGCCCTGATGGCGGAGCCGGCCCGGGCCTCGCGCCACGGCTATGTGGTCAACGTCGCGGCCGCCAACCACGCCAGCCTGCTCGGCCGCCGCTACGCCGGCGCGATCGTCGCGGCGATCGAGCACGTACGCGGAATGGCGAACAGAACCTGATAACCTGCGGCTGGTAAGACCCCCGTTGGGGCAGGCTCGCGGGGACGGTCGACCAGGCATGCAGACAGCGCTCAAGCTGGAGGGGATCGGCAAGCGCTACGGCGACTTCCAGGCCGTCCGCGACCTGAGCTTCGAGGTGGCGCAGGGCCGCATCTGCGGCTTCCTCGGCCCGAACGGGGCGGGCAAGACCTCGACCATCCGGATGATCCTCGGCCTGGTGGCGCCCAGCGAGGGCCGGATCGACGTGCTGGGCGCGCCTGACGGCCGCGCCGTCCGCTCGCGCATCGGCTTCCTGCCCGAGGAACGCGGCCTCTACCGCCGCATGACGCCGGTCGAGGCGATCGGCTTTCTGGCCGGGCTCAAGGGCCTTTCGACCGGCGAGGCGCGCCGCCGCGCCCGCACGCTGCTGGAGGCGCACGGCCTGGGCCATGCGATGAACCGCCAGATCCGCTCGCTCTCCAAGGGCATGGCCCAGAAGGTCCAGCTGCTGTCGGCCCTGGCGCACGAGCCGGAGCTGGTGATCCTGGACGAGCCCTTCTCCGGCCTCGATCCGGTCAACCAGCAGGAGCTGGAGGGGATTATCCGGGCCCTGGCGGCGCGAGGCGCGACGGTGCTGTTCTCCACCCACGTCATGCAGCACGCCGAACGGCTGTGCGAGCAGGTCGTGCTGCTGTCGGGCGGTCGCAAGGTGTTCGACGGGGCGGTCGAGCAGGCCCGGGCGGCCGCGCCGCGCCGGCTGGTGCTGGAAGGCGCCATCTCGCCCGAGGCGGCTTCGGCCCTGCCCGGCCTGGTCGACGTCGTCTGCGCGCCCCTGGCCGCCGGCGGCGTGCAGGTCACCGGTGTCCTGGCGCCCGGCGCGCCGGCCCAGGCCGTCCTGCGCGCGGCCTTCGAGCAGGGGCTGGACATCACGCGCTTCGAGCTGAAGGAGCCGCAGTTGCACGACGCCTTCATCGTTCTCACCGGCCAGGAGATCGCCGCATGAGCCGGCTGATGCGCATCGCCGTGCGCGAATACGTGGCCTATGTGCGCACCGTCGGCTTCTGGCTGTCGATCTGCCTGATGCCGATGGGCCTGGTCGCCGCGCTCTGGGCGCCGGGCCTGATCGCCCGCCAGACCCCGCCAGCGAGCCTGGCCATCGTCGACCTGACCGGCAAGGGCCTGGCGGCCCGGCTGACGCCCAGCCTGAGCGCGCGGCAGCCCGGCTCGGACGGGACACAGGCCATCCGCCTCGTGCCCTCGCCGGTCCCCGCCGGGACTGACGTTGCGGGCGTCGTCGCCGCGCTCAGGCCCTATGTCGCCGGCCAGCGGCTGCTGCCGGACGGCCGCACGCTCGACGCCGCCGCCGTGCTGCACGGCGAAGACGCGGGCGAGCGGGTGGCGATCGACGTCTGGACCCGAAATCCGGCCAATTCGGCGATCCAGGCGCGGCTGTCCGAGGCCATGGCCGACGTCCTGCGGCGCGAGCGGCTGGAGAAGGCGGGCCTGGACCCGGCCGCGCTCTCGGCCATCGAGCGGCTGACGCCGGACGTCGCCGCCTTCTCGCCCAGCGCCGCGGGCGGCCGGGTCGAATTGCGCGACCAGCTGCCAGGCTTCATCGGCCTTGGCATGGGCATCCTGCTGTGGATGGTGGTCCTGACCGGCGCCGGCATGCTGCTGAACAGCGTGATCGAGGAAAAGACCAGCCGCATCCTCGACGTGCTCCTGACCTCGGCCTCGGTGCCTGAGGTGATGGCCGGCAAGATCCTGGGCGTGGCGGCGGTGGCGGCCACGGTGCTCGGCGTCTGGCTGTCGATCGGGGCCGCGCTTCTGGCCGCCACCCAACCGCAGGTCGCGGGCGACCTCGTCGCGGCCCTGCTGCACCGCGGGCTGGTGTTCTATTTCGCCTTCTATTTCGTGCTCGGCTACCTGATGTACGCGACCCTGTTCATCACCATCGGGGCCTTCTGCGAGACGACGCGCGAGGCCCAGACCATGCTCGGGCCGATGATGATCCTGCTCAGCGTACCGATGGTCTTCCTGACCCAGAGCCTGGCCCATCCCGACGCGCCGCTGCTGCAGATCCTGTCGTGGGTCCCGCCCCTGACCCCGTTCCTGATGGCCGCGCGCGCGGCGAGCGGGCCGCCGCTGTGGCAGGTCGCCGGCACCGGCGCCCTGCTGGTCGCGGTCACCGGGCTGGAGATGCTGGTCGCGGGCCGCGCCTTCCGCGCCGGGGCCCTGTCCTCCAGCCGGTTCGATCCCAAGCTGTTCTTCGCCAGCCTGATCGGCCGCGCGACGATTTAGGCTCCCGCCGCCGAAGCGCCGTCCAGGCACGACAAAAGGCCGCGCAGTCGCCCGCGCGGCCTTTCAGATCTCGTAGAACCTGCAGCCTAGCTGCGCGGCGCGGGCTTCTTCGGCGCGGCGATCAGGCCTTCGCGCTGGGCGCGCTTGCGGGCCAGCTTGCGGGCGCGGCGCACGGCCTCCGCCTTTTGGCGGGCGCGCTTTTCGGAGGGCTTTTCGTAGTGGACGTGCCGCTTCATTTCGCGGAACGAGCCCTCGCGCTGCATCTTCTTCTTCAGCGCCTTCAGGGCCTGGTCGACATTGTTGTCGCGCACGAAAATCTGAACGATGACTAGTCCTCCTGGTCACGCCCGCGCCCCTCCGGCGCCCGGCGAACACAAAACGTCGTCCGAAGGGCGAGCCCGCGGACGTTGGCGCGGCTGATATCAGAGGCGTAGTCGATTGTCCATGGCGGTCCGGCGGTCGAGCGGCGTATAGACGGGTTGATGACGACTGAAGTGTCCCTTGCGCCGGTCGACTGGACCGAAGCGGCCGAACAAAGGCTGCTGGACGCCGCGATCACCCTGGCGCCGAGCCTGGGTTGGGGTTCGGTCCTGGTCTCGCGCGCCGCGCGCCAGGCGGGCTTCAGCGAGGGCGAGGCGATGCTGATCGTCCCCAACGGGTCGCGAGACCTGGCGGCCCTGCTGTCGCGCCGGCACGACGCGGCCGGCCTCGCCGCCCTCTCGGGCGTCGACCCGAAAGGCCTGAAGATCCGTCAGCGCATCGCCCAGGCGGTCGAGGCCCGGCTCGAGGCCGCCGCGGCCGACGGCGAGGCGGTGCGCCGCTGGGCCGGCTTCCTGGCCCTGCCGTTCAACCTGCCGCTCGCCGCGCGCCTGGTCTGGGAAAGCGCCGACGGCGTCTGGCGTTGGGCCGGCGACGTCTCGGTCGACGAGAACCACTATTCCAAGCGCGCGATCCTGGCGGCGATCCTGGCCTCCACCCTCGCCATCCGCCTGACCAGCGGACGCGAGGCGGCCAGCGCCTATCTCGCGGCGCGGATCGAGAACGTCATGGCCTTCGAGACCTGGAAGGCGCGCTTGAAGCCGGCCGAGTTCGGCCGCGAGATCGCCGCCGCGCTCGGGCGGCTGCGGTACGGCAAGGCCTAGCCTTCGGGAGCCCGAACGGCGGGCGGACGTTTCTGTCGTGGAGGAAACGTCATGCGCCGAATGATCCTGTCCCTCGCCGCGGCCGCGCTGCTGCTGTGCGCCCCGGCCGCGCGAGCCGCGCCGACCTGCCAGGACAGGGGCGGCGTCGCCACCCGGTGCGGAACTCCCGGCGCCATGCCCGTGGGCTGGACCGCCCCGCCCGACCCGGCCGGCGATCCGCCGGCGCCGGGCGCGCCGGAGCCCGGCCTGAACACAATCCTTAGCCTCGTCGCCGTGGTCGGAGGCCTCTTCGCCCTGATCGCCCTGATGCCCGAATTCGACGGCTCGCGCGCCAGCGACTGGGACCGGCAGGAGGGCGACGACGACCAGCGCCGCCGCTGAGACCAGTCCTTTGAGCTTCAGTCCTTTGAGCTTCAGTCCTTCAGGGGCCTGAGCCTGTTGACGTGGCCCATCTTGCGGCCGGGGCGAGGCCGGCCCTTGCCGTAGAACCAGACCCGGGCCTGGGCTTCGCGCGCCAGGGTCGGCCAGGCCTCGATCTCCGAGCCGAGCAGGTTCTCCATCTCGACGTGGGCCAGCGGGGTGACCGGGCCGAGCGGCCAGCCGGCGACGGCGCGGATGTGCTGCTCGAACTGGTCGACCTCGCAGCCGTCCAGCGTCCAGTGGCCGGTGTTGTGCACCCGGGGGGCGATCTCGTTGACCAGGAGCTGGCCGTCCTTCAGTTCGAACAGCTCGATCCCGATCACGCCGACATAGTCGAGCTTGGTCAGGATGCGGGCGGCGATCGTCTGGGCCTGAGCGGTCAGGGCGGCGCTGACCTCCGCCGGGGCGCTGGTGCGGCGCAGCACCCCGCCCTCGTGGTGGTTCTCGCCCAGGGGATAGGCGACGATGTCGCCGTCGCGCCCGCGGGCCGCGATCACCGACAGCTCGCGCACGAAGTCGGCCCGCGCCTCCAGGATGGCCGGCGCGCGTCCGATGCGCTCGAAGGCGGCGGCCGCGTCGGCGTGGCTCTCGACCCAGGTCTGGCCCTTGCCGTCGTAGCCCTCGCGGCGGGTTTTCAGCAGGGCCGGCGCGCCCAGCCGGTCGAGGGCGGCCAGGATGTCCTCGGCGCTGTCGATGGCGGCGAAGTCGACGGTCGGCGCGCCGCTGGCGTTGAGGAATATCTTCTCGTCCACCCGGTCCTGGGCGATGGCCAGGGCGAGCGGGCCCGGCGCGGTCTCGACGCCGAGGGCGGCCAGGCCTTCGACCGCGGCGGCCGGCACGTTCTCGAACTCGAAGGTCACCACGTCGGCGAACTGGGCCAGGGTGTCCAGGCCTTCGGGGTCGTCATAGGCGGCGGCGATGGTCCGCGCGGCGACGCGGGAGGCGCAGGCGCCGGCCTCGGGCGTCAGGATCACCGTGTCAAACCCCAGACGCGCCGCCGCCATGGCCAGCATGCGGCCCAGCTGGCCGCCGCCGAGCACGCCGATGGTCGATCCGGGAGGAAGGGGGAAGATGGACAAGGGGTCAGGAATCCAGGTCGGGACGTCGGGGCGCACCCCTTTTCCGCTCGTCCGCGCCTAGGCGGGGATCAGCGGTCGGAAAGGCCGATCGGGTCAAGATACGCCCAACGCTTCTCAGTCCTCCACCGTCTCGTCCACGCTCTCGGTCTGGCGGGCGCGGAAGGCGGCGAGGCGGGCGGCGAGGGCGTCGTCGGACAGGGCGAGGATGGCGGCGGCCAGCAGGCCGGCGTTCTTGGCCCCGGCCTCGCCGATGGCCAGGGTGCCGACGGGAATCCCGCCCGGCATCTGGGCGATCGACAGCAGCGAGTCCATGCCCTTCAGCGCCTTGCTCTCGATCGGCACGCCCAGCACCGGAAGCTCGGTCATCGACGCGGTCATGCCGGGCAGGTGGGCGGCTCCGCCGGCGGCGGCGATGATCACCTTGAAGCCGGCCGCCTTGGCGCCCTTGGCGAAGGCGTACATCCGCTCGGGCGTACGGTGGGCCGAGACCACCTTGGCCTCGTAGCCGACCTCCAAAAGCTCCAGCATGTTCGCCGCCGCCTTCATCGTGGGCCAGTCGGACCGGCTGCCCATGATGATCGCGACCGGCGCTCGTGCGGCGGCCATGCGCGCCCCTCCGGTCCGGAAAGCGGCGGAGTATAGGGTCGCGCTTTGCGCCCGCAACCGATCAGGTTACGATTCCAGGGCCGGGGCGGTTGATTCTGCATGGGGCCGGGTCTCGCGCCGATGAACGGGCTGGGATGAAGCTACTCGGCGTGAACGTCGATCCGCTGGCGGGCATGCGTCGCCGCGCTTCCGGCCAGGCCGCCGCCCGATCGGCCGCGCCGCAAAGCCCGCCGCCCGCCGACAGCGTCGCCATCCTCGGCCTCGGCGAGTCCGATCTGACGCCCCAGGTGCAATCGGCCCTGACCACCCTGCTCGACGAGATCGACGAGCTGCGCAAGGAGGTCGGCCGGCTGAAGTCGCGGCTGGTCGAGGCCGAGGGCCTGGCCGACAAGGACGCCCTGACGCCGCTGCTGAACCGCCGCGCCTTCGTGCGCGAGCTCGGCCGGGTGATCGCCTTCATTCAACGCTACGGCGGGCCGGCCAGCCTGATCTATTTCGACCTGGACGGGTTCAAGGCGGTGAACGACCGCTTCGGCCACGCGGCCGGCGACATGGCCCTGTCGACGGTCGCCCAGCGGCTGGCGGGGAACGTGCGCGAATCCGACCTCGTCGGCCGGCTGGGCGGCGACGAATTCGCGGTGATCCTGGTCCATGCCGACCTCGCGACCGCCACGGCCAAGGCGGCGGCCCTGGCCTGGGCGGTCGAGTCCGAGCCGGCGCAGTGCGGCGAATGGCTGGCTCCGCTGAAGATCAGCTACGGGGTGCGCAAGATCATCCCCGGGATCTCGCCCGAACAGGCGCTGGCCGCGGCCGACGCGGCCATGTACGCGCGCAAGCGGGCCGGCTGAGCGGCCTTCGCGCCCAGCCGCCTTCACCCGCCGTCTTCACCAGCAGACTTCAGGCGATGATGTCCGGCGTCAGCCGGTCTTCCAGGGCGACGATCTGGTCGCGCAGCGCCAGCTTGCGGCGCTTCAGGCGCGCGATCAGCAGCTGGTCCGGACTGGGCTGGTGCTCCAGCGCGGCGACCGCGGCGTCCAGGTCCTGGTGCTCCTGGCGCAGGTCGGCGAGGCGGACGAGGATGGCATCGTCGTTTGCGGCGGCGGCGAGATCATCGTTCATGGTTCTTCGGAGCGTCCCCCGGGGCCCGGCCCGGCAGGCCGCGAATCTAGCAAAGGATCACCCGCGCGGGAATGCGCGCGCCAGGGTTTCCAGCGCCTGCTGCGGCGCTGCGTGGCCCCAGGCGGCGCTGGCCGCGCGCAATGCGCCGGCGGGGCCGTCCGGAACGGCGGCGCCCGCGCCGGAGACGGCCTCCAGCGTGTCCAGCAGCGCCCGCTCGGCCGCCAGCTCATCGGCCTGGACCCGCGCCCGCAGCGCCTGCCGCGCCGCCTCGCCGATCGCCGGCGCGGCCTTAAGTCCGCGCCGCGCCGTGCGCAGCGGGCCGATCACGTCACGCTCCCAGGTCCTGGCCAGGGCGGCGGCCTCGGCCAGCCCGGCGGCGTCCGGCCAGCGTCCGCCCGCCGCCGCCCAGCCGGCCCAGAGCAAGAGGCACACCGACTGGCCGTGCTCGTCCTGCAGCGACAGGCAGGCCGCCTGCACGCCGGGCGCGTCGTAGGCCCGCCGCGCCCAGTCCCAGAGGCTCAAGCTTTGCCAGAGGCTCAAGCCTCCGGGTCCTCGATCGGCCCGACGTCCTGGCCCCACCGGCGCACCAGTCCCCAGGACAGGCCGAACAGGTCCAGCGCCCGCCCGACCGACTGGTCGACCATGGCCTCGACGCTGGTCGGCTGGGCGTAGAAGGCCGGCAGCGGCGGGGCGATGATCGCCCCCATCTCGGCCAGCCGGACCATGGTGCGCAGGTGGCCCAGGTGGAACGGGGTCTCGCGCACCATCAGGACCAGGGGCCGGCGCTCCTTCAGGGTGACGTCGGCGGCGCGGGTCAGCAGGCTCGAGGTCACGCCGGTGGCGATCTCGGACATGGTCCTGACCGAGCAGGGCGCGACCACCATGCCCAGGGTCGGATAGGAGCCCGAGGCGATCGACGCGCCCACGTCGGCCAGGCGGTGGACCACGCTCGCCCGCGCGCCGAGGTCGGCCAGGGTCAGGCCGGTCTCCTGCTTGAGGGTCAGGGCGGCGGCGCGGCTGGCCACCAGGTGGCTCTCGACACCCAGTTCCGCGCACGCCTCGAGCAACCTCAGCCCGTAGACGGCCCCCGACGCCCCCGATACGCCCACGATCAGCCTCTGCGGCGCTGCGCCCGGCAAGCTCGTCTCTCCCATAAAATCGTCGGCATGCGCCGCAAAATCCGGCGCCGCCGCCAGTCCCGCTCGATCGCAAGCGAATGTGATCTGACGGCTCTGGAGGCCGGGTGTTTACTTGAACCGCCAACAGCATGGAGGCGCAACCCATGGCGATCGAAGCCCGCATTCGTGAACTGGATTCCCGGCATGAAACCCTCGAGCGCGCCATTCAGGACGAGGCGAACCGACCGGCGGCCGACGAGTTGCGACTTCGAGAGCTCAAGCGACGCAAACTCAAGCTCAAGGAAGAGCTGGAGATGTTGAAGGGACGCGTCCACTAGGTTCAAGCGCGGGCCGCCGGCGTCCCCGGCGGCCACCTTTTCCGATGACAAACCGCTTGGCCGCGACCGGGCGGACGCCGGCCGCGCAGCCTGCGGCCTTGATCGAACGCGAACCAAGGCTTGTCCGCCGACCGCCGGTACGCCAGATCGGACTTGAACCCGACGTGCGATTGCGACACACGGACGCACGTGTCTCCGCCGAGGGTCCGATGACTGGAAAAACGCTTAGCGACGCGACGTCAGCCCTGGCCGGGCTGCTGTTCGACGGCATGACGATCATGGCCGGCGGCTTCGGCCTCTGCGGCATCCCCGAAAACCTGATCGCCGCGATCAAGCAAGCGGGCGTGAAGGAGCTGACTGTCGTCTCCAACAATTGCGGGATCGACGACTTCGGCCTGGGCGTCCTTCTGGCCGGCGGCCAGATCAAGAAGATGATCTCGTCCTACGTCGGCGAGAACAAGCTGTTCGAGCAGCTCTATCTGTCCGGCGACCTGGAGCTGGAGTTCAATCCGCAGGGCACCCTGGCCGAGCGCATCCGCGCCGGCGGCGCGGGCATCCCTGCCTTCTTCACCAAGACCGGCGTCGGCACCCTGGTGGCCGAGGGCAAGGAGGTCCGCGAGTTCGACGGCGAGCTCTATGTGATGGAGCGGGGCCTGGTGGCCGACCTGTCGATCATCAAGGCCTGGAAGGGCGACGCCGAGGGCAACCTCGTCTATCGGAAGACCGCCCGGAACTTCAATCCGATGATGGCCACGGCCGGCAAGGTGACGGTCGCCGAGGTCGAGGAGCTGGTCGAGATCGGCCAGCTGGATCCGGACCATATCCACACCCCCGGCATCTTCGTCGACCGCCTGGTCAAGGGCGCCCATTTCGAAAAGCGCATCGAGCGGGTCACCACCCGGCCCCGGCCCGAGAGCGCGTTCACCGGCGAGGAAGTCTGAGATGGCCTGGACCCGCGACGACATGGCCGCCCGCGCGGCCAAGGAGCTGGAGGACGGCTTCTACGTCAACCTCGGCATCGGCATCCCGACCCTGGTGGCCAACTACATCCCCGCCGGCATGCATGTGACGCTGCAGAGCGAGAACGGCATGCTGGGCATGGGCCCCTTCCCCTATGAGGGCGAGGCGGACGCCGACCTGATCAACGCCGGCAAGCAGACCATCACCGAACTGCCGCAGTCGAGCTACTTCAGCTCGGCCGACAGCTTCGCCATGATCCGCGGAGGACACATCGACCTGTCCATCCTGGGCGGCATGCAGGTCTCGCAGACCGGCGACCTGGCCAATTGGATGGTGCCCGGCAAGATGATCAAGGGCATGGGCGGGGCGATGGACTTGGTCGCCGGGGTCAAGCGCGTCGTGGTGGCGATGGATCACTGCGAGAAGTCCGGCGCGCCCAAGCTGCTCAAGGCCTGCAACCTGCCGCTGACCGGCGCCGGCGTGGTGGACCTGCTGATCACCGACCTCGGGGTGTTCGAGATCGACCGCAAGGGCGGCGGGGTGGTGCTGACCGAGGTCGCCACGGGCGTCACCGTCGAGGAGATCAAGGCCAAGACCGAGGCCGAATTCAAGGTCGCTGCTGGCGTCCGCTGAGCGGCCGCGCAGCCCTTGTCCTGCCCAGGATTGAGGCTTGCGGCGCCTGCTCGCGCGGCAGGAGCCGTCCGCCGGTTCGCCGGCCGCGGGCAATCTCAACACCGATAAGGTAAGGTTAACTTCCGGGCCTGATTGAGGGTGTCGCGTGCGCGGACGGGGCCTGCGCGGCTGGACCTCAGGGACGGGATGGATAGCGACCAGCAAGCCGATCCGGGATCGACCGCGCCGGCGCGCCCGGGATTCGGCCGGCGCCTGGTCGACTGGCTGCGCCGTGCGCTCGGCGGCGAGGCCCTGGCCCGGGCCGAGCGCCAGGCGCGCGAGGCCGAGGCGCGGCTGCGCGCGGCGATCGAGGCCATCCCCGAAGGCGTGGTCTTCCTCGACGCGGAGGGGCGCTATGTGCTGTGGAACCAGCGCTACGCCGAGATCTACCACCGCTCGGCCGACCTGTTCGCCCCCGGCGCCCGGCTGGTGGACACCCTCAAGATCGGCGTCGCGCGCGGCGACTATCCCGACGCCATTGGCCGCGAGGAGGAATGGCTGGCCGAGCGTGCGGCCCAGCTGACTAATCCCCGCGCCCGGCATGAGCAGCGGGTGTCCGACGGCCGCTGGCTGATGCTGGAGGAGCGCCGCACCGCCGACGGCGGCCTGATCGGCCTGCGGATCGACATCACCGACATGAAGGCGCAGGCCGTGGCGCTCGAGGAAGCCCTGGCCCGGGCCGAGGCGGCCAACCGGGCCAAGAACGACTTCCTGGCCAACATGAGCCACGAGATCCGCACCCCCCTGAACGGGGTAATGGGCCTGGCTGAGGTGCTGGCGCGCACCAGGCTGGACGACCAGCAGCGCGAGATGCTTTCGACCATGGTCGCCTCGGCGGGCGCCCTGAACCAGCTGCTGAGCGACCTTTTGGACTTCAACCGGCTCGAGGCCGGCAAGATCGAGATCGTCTCCGAGCCGTTCGCGCTCGACCAGGTGGTCGCCGAGGCCGCCGGCCTGTTCGCCCACCAGGCCCGCGCCAAGGGGCTGGAGTTCGAGGTCCGGATCAGCGACGAGGCCCGCCGCCGGGTGGTGGGCGATCCGGCGCGGATCAAGCAGATACTGACCAACCTGCTGAGCAACGCGCTGAAGTTCACCCCGGGCGGCCGGGTGGCCCTGACCGTGGCGCCGAGCGCCATCGACGATCGCTGCTACTTCGAGGTGCGCGACACCGGGGTGGGATTCGATCCGCACGACGCCGACCGCCTGTTCGGCCGGTTCGAGCAGGCCGACGGATCGATCACCCGCAAGTATGGCGGCACGGGCCTGGGCCTGGCGATCTGCCGCCAGCTCGCCAGCCTGATGGGCGGCGCCATCTCGGCCGCCGGCCAGCCGGGCCGGGGCGCGGTGTTCACCCTGATGCTGCCCCTGCCGCTCGCCGAGCCGGAGCCCGACGAGGCCCGCGAGGACGCCGCGGTGGCCGCGGACGCCTCCTCGCTGCGGGTGTTGGTCGCCGACGACAACCCGACCAACCGCATGGTGGCCGAACTGATCCTGTCCGCCGTCGGGGCCGACATCGTCTCGGTGGAAAACGGCCGCCAGGCGGTCGAGGCGGTCGAGGCCACGCCGTTCGACGTGGTGCTGATGGACCTGCAGATGCCGGAGATGGACGGGCTGACCGCCATCCGGATGATCCGGGCTCGCGAATCGGGCGAGGGGACGCGCCGCACGCCGATCGTGGTGTTGAGCGCCAATGTCATGCGCGACCATATCGAGGCCTCGGCCGCGGCCGGCGCCGACGGCCACCTGGGCAAACCCTTCAGGGCCGAGGAACTGATCTCGACGGTCGTGCGCGCCGCCCAGGCCGAGAGTCGCGCGGCGATCGCCGCCGCCTGATCCGAAGGCGCCGACGGCGCGCCTTTCAAGCCCTTCAAGCGCCTTCAGGATTCCTGCCCCGGACGGCGGTTGCGCTCGGCCCGGGCGAGGCCGATCTATGGGGGATGGCGGACTTGTTAACGGAAAAAATTCGGCGCCGTGGCTCTGGGCCGTTGACGGTCCATAAACCCTATGGCCCCATATCTTCGGGCTGTGGGGTGCTTCGCCCACAAGATGTAGGGGTTGGGCAGTAATTCCGCTGTCCGCAGGTTATTTGGGCGCAGGTAGTTGGACATGATGCGGAGTGAGGCGACTCAGTCGGTAGGCGCACCCAAACAAGCGCAGTTCGCGGCCACCAGGCCGGGCGAACGGCCCAAGCTGCAACTCGTCCGCAAGGTCGAGGTCGACCGCAGCCGCGACGCGCTCCTGACCGACTTCGGCAAGACCACCCTGGAGGACCGGTATCTGCTGCCGGGCGAATCCTACCAGGACATGTTCGCGCGGGTGGCGACGGCCTACGCCGACGACGCCGATCACGCGCAGCGGATCTACGACTACATTTCCAGGCTCTGGTTCATGCCGGCGACGCCGGTGCTGTCGAACGGCGGCGCGGATCGGGGGCTGCCGATCTCCTGCTTCCTCAACTCGGTCTCCGACAGCCTGGAAGGCATCGTCGGCACCTGGAACGAGAACGTCTGGCTGGCGGCCAACGGCGGCGGCATCGGCACCTATTGGGGCGGGGTCCGCTCCATCGGGGAAAAGGTCAAGGGCCAGGGCCAGACCAGCGGCATCATCCCCTTCATCCGGGTGATGGACAGCCTGACGCTGGCGATCAGCCAGGGCTCGCTGCGTCGCGGTTCGGCGGCGGTCTACCTCGACATCCACCACCCGGAGATCGAGGAGTTCCTCGAGATCCGCAAACCCTCCGGCGACTTCAACCGCAAATCGCTGAACCTGCACCATGGCCTGTCGGTCACCGACGAGTTCATGGAGGCGGTGCGCGACGGCACGCCCTTCGGCCTGCGCAGCCCCAAGACCCACGAGGTGGTCAAGACGGTCGACGCACGCGCCCTGTGGCAGAAGATCCTCGACGTGCGCCTGCAGACCGGCGAGCCCTACCTGATCTTCGAGGGCACGGTGAACCGGCTGATGCCGCAGCACCAGCGCGAGCTGGGCCTGAGGGTGCGCCAGTCGAACCTCTGCTCCGAGATCATGCTGCACACCGGCCCGGACCACCTGGGCGTCGAGCGGACCGCGGTCTGCTGCCTCTCGTCGGTCAACGCCGAGACCTTCCTGGAGTGGCGCGACCATCCGACCTTCGTCGAGGACGTGCTGCGTTTCCTGGACAACGTGCTGCAGGACTTCATCGACCGCGCGCCGCCGGCGATGGAGGCGGCCAAGTACGCGGCCATGCGCGAGCGCTCGGTGGGCCTGGGCCTGATGGGCTTCCACTCCTTCCTGCAGGGCCAGAACGTGCCGTTCGAGAGCGCGCTGGCCAAGTCCTGGAACATGCGGCTGTTCAAGCACCTGCGCCGCGAGGCGGACAAGGCTTCGCGCCGTCTGGCCGAAGAGCGCGGCGCCTGCCCGGACGCCGAGGAGCGCGGGGTGATGGAACGGTTCAGCCACAAGCTGGCGATCGCGCCCACCGCCTCGATCTCGATCATCTGCGGCGGGACCTCGGCCGGAATCGAGCCGATCCCGGCCAACATCTACACCCACAAGACCCTGTCGGGTTCGTTCGCGGTGAAGAACCCCTACCTGGAGAAGGTGCTCGACGAGAAGGGCCAGAACACCGAGGCGACCTGGCGCTCGATCCTGGAGAACGAGGGCTCGGTCCAGCACCTCGACTGCCTGACCGACGACGAGAAGGACGTCTTCAAGACCGCCTTCGAACTCGACCAGCGCTGGGTGGTGGAACTCGCCGCCGACCGCACGCCCGAGGTCTGCCAGTCGCAGTCGCTGAACATCTTCCTGCCCGGCGACGTCGACAAGTGGGACCTGCACATGCTGCACTACTCGGCGTGGGAACGGGGCGTGAAGTCGCTCTACTACCTGCGGTCCAAGTCGGTGCAGCGGGCGGCCTTCGCCGGGGCGGAAGCCAGCCCCGAGGTGGTCGAGACCCTGATCCCGCCCGAGCGGACGGACTACGACGAGTGCCTCGCCTGCCAATAGTTGGGGTCGGCTGCGGCTGATCTGCGTCAAAGGAATGCTCGCGCTGAAGTGGTAGCTTCAGCGACGTGCTCAGGTGGGATTCCGGGTCTTGGTGACGCGGGAGGAACGCCGGAGCCGACGGGGCGCTCGATATGCGGACCTTGCATGGTCTGCTGCTGGCGATCGCAGCCCTCCTGTCCGCGACGCGGGCCGAGGGGCAGACCCTCGTCTACGTCGCCAAGGACGTCCACGCTCCGCTGTCCGACACCAGCCCGCTGGGCTGGCCCGCCTTCAGCGGTTCGGCCGTGGGGCC
Organism: Caulobacteraceae bacterium; assembly: GCA_031291645.1. Classification (GTDB taxonomy): domain Bacteria; phylum Pseudomonadota; class Alphaproteobacteria; order Caulobacterales; family Caulobacteraceae; genus Poindextera. Next base: position 35,667 of record JARLIQ010000146.1, read on the forward strand.
ATTCGGGCCCTGGGCCGCGCCGCCGCTGGTCGCCGGCATCGGACCGGCCGTCTGGCGGACCGGCGAGGTCTCGGTCGCCGGCAAGGGCGGCGCGGTGGACACCCTGCGCCTTTCCGTCGGCGGCCTGGGCTGGACCTCCGGCGGCGTGGCCAGCGGGCGGCTCGCGGGCCTGCTCATGCCTGGCGCCCAGGCGTTCGACTTCGACTATGTTCGCCGATGGCCGTCGGCCGTGCGGCTGAAGGCCGGGGCCTACGACATCGACCTGTCGCCCCACGCCGGGTTTGGGGCGAACAACGCCGGCGGATCGGCCGAGGCCGGGGCCATGGTCCGGCTCGGCGCCCGCCTCAAGGACCAGGTGGCCGCGCGCCTGGACCGGCTGGGCGTGCCCGAGGTCGACGCCGCCGCCTTCGGCGACCGCGGCCACTGGTACCTGTTCGCCGCCGCCAGCGGCCGCGCCGTCGGGCTGAACATGGTCAGCGACCAGCCGGGCGATTTCCAGCACGCCGGCTGGTCGGCCGAGGGAACCAGCGCCCTGGTCGGCGACGCCCAGGCGGGCCTGGGATGGCGCAAGGGTGAGGTCCAGGCCTCATTCGGCTACGTCCACCGGGAGATCAAGTCGGTGGCCCAGACGATCACTCGCCTGGACGGCGCCAGCTTCAGCGATTCGATGGTCGCCCTGTCGCTGACCTTCCGGCCGCGCTGAGCGCGAAACGCCCCGGCGTTTCGAATCAACGCATGTTCGCCGTCCGCGGCGCCGTCGAGCGCGGATACGTGGTCACCCTGGTTTCCGACGCCCATTCGACGTTCGACAGCAGGGTCGCGCGCGCCAGGGACATCATCGCGATCCAGAACGACACCCCGAGCGGCAGCTTCGCCACGGTCGTCCCCGCCGCCGACGTCGAATTCTAGCGCCGCGCCCGGCGCCTATCCCTCCCAGCCTTCGCTGAACGGGAAGCGCGCGGCCCAGACGTCGGCCAGGGCCGGGTCGGCGTCGACGCGGCGCACGACCTCGCTCATCTTCGGCGCGACCTCGTAGAAACGACGGCGGCGGGGGCCCCAGCGCGAGATCACCGTCACATAGAGGTCGAGCACGCCGATCTCCTCGCCCAGCAGGTAGCGGCCCGGCGTGACCTGGGCGTCCATCATCCGCCAGCAATCGGCGATCCGCTCGGCCGTGCGCGCCTTGATGGCGGCCTGGGCGGCCGGATCGTCGCTGAGGCGCGAGGGATCGTCCCGGATCCAGTAGAGGGCGTAGATCGCCGAGGAGACATAGGCCATCCAGCGCAGGAAGGCCGGGCGGCGGCGGTGCAGGGGCGGCGGCGCCAGGCGCGCCTCGGGGTAGCGGTCCGCCAGCCAGATCAGCATGGCCGCGCTCTCTGTCATCAGCTCGCCGCCCGGAAAGACCAGGGCCGGGACCTGGCGCAGCGGGTTGATCGCGCCATAGGCCCCGTCGGCGGCCAGGGCGCCGAGGTCGGCCCGCTCGATCACCTCGTAGGACAGGCCGAGCAGGGTCAGGGCCGCCTCGATGGGCACGGAGCCCGAGCCCGCCGCGCCGTAGATCGTGATTGGCTTATCCACAGCGATAACCTTATCTTGTGAATTGCGGGGCTAAACCACACCAGATGTAGTAGCCAACCCTGGTCCGGCTGCTAGCGTCCTCTCAGTCTAGTCCGCAATCCGATTCGCCAGAGGTCCGCGCCGATGAAAACCAAAGCCGATCTGCCCGGTCTGATGATCCCCTCGGCCTACAAGCCCTTCCGCTACCCCTGGGCCTACGACTTCTGGAAGAAGCAGCAGCAGGTCCACTGGATGCCCGAGGAGATTCCCCTCGGCGAGGACTGCAAGGATTGGGCGACCAAGCTGAACGACGGCGAGCGCAACCTGCTGACCCAGATCTTCCGCTTCTTCACCCAGTCGGACATCGAGGTCGCGGACAACTACATGGAGCGCTACGGCCGCATCTTCAAACCGACCGAGGTGAAGATGATGCTGTCGTCGTTCGCCAATATGGAGACCATCCATATCGCGGCCTACGCCCTGCTGCTCGAGACCATCGGCATGCCGGAGAGCGAGTTCGCCGCCTTCCTCGAATACGAGGCGATGAAGGCCAAGTGCGACTACATGCACACCTTCGGCGTCGAGACCAACGCCGACATCGCCCGCACGCTCGCCATGTTCGGCGGCTTCACCGAGGGGCTGCAGCTCTTCGCCTCGTTCGCCATGTTGATGAACTTCCCGCGCTTCAACAAGATGAAGGGCATGGGCCAGATCGTTTCCTGGAGCGTGCGCGACGAGAGCCTGCACTGCGAAGGCATCATCAAGCTCTACCACACCTTCCGCAAGGAGACCGGCTGCGTGACCCGGCAGGTGGCCGATGACATCGTCGACTGCTGCAAGACGGTGGTGGGGCTGGAGGACAAGTTCATCGACCTGGCCTTCGAGATGGGCCCGGTCCAGGGCATGACCCCGGACGACATCAAGACCTATATCCGCTTCGTCGCCGACTGGCGCCTGCGCCAGTTGGAACTGCCCGAGGTGTTCGGGGTGAAGGAGAACCCGCTGCCCTGGCTGCAGGTGCTGCTGTCGGGGGTCGAGCACGCCAACTTCTTCGAGGCCCGGGCCACCGAATACTCCAAGGCCGCCACCCGCGGCCGCTGGGACGGGACCGACGGCGTCTGGGCCGAGTTCGACAAGATGATGGCCAACCGCGGCGCCGAGGCGACCCACTAGCCGGGAAAGACCGATCTCGCTTTTGTCACACACGCCCGCTAACACGGGCGCATGAACGGCAGGATTCTGAAGCTCGAAGGCGTGGTCAACTTCCGCGACTATGGCGACTACGCCACGGCCGCGGGCGCGCGCATCCATCCCGGGCGGCTCTATCGCTCGGCCCACCATGGCCGGGCGACGGACGCCGATCTGGAAGCCATCGCCGGTCTCGGCATCGCCGTGGTGGTCGACCTGCGCCGGCCGAACGAGCGCCATCGCGAGCCCTCGCGCCGGCCGCCCGGCTTCGCCGCCGAGGTGATCGAGACCGACGTCGGCGATCTCGACGAGGACCCGTGGTGGGACTTCGTGAAGAGCAGCGACCTCAGCGAGCAGGCCTTCCACGACTACCTGATGGGCTACTACCGCGCCGCCCCGTTCGAGTCGCGGCTGGCGGACCTCTATTCGCGCTACTTCGCGGCCCTGGCCGAGGCCGAGGGGCCGGTGCTGATCCACTGCGCGGCGGGCAAGGACCGGACCGGCATCCTGGCGGCCCTGACCCACCACCTGATCGGGGTGCACCCCGACGACATCGTCGCCGACTACCTCTTGACCAACGAGGCCATCGGCTTCGAGCAGCGCATGCCCCTGATGATGCAGGCCATCGCCGAGGGCGTGGGGCGCGAGCCCTCGCCGGCCGCGGTCAAGGTGGCCATGGGCGTCGACGAGGCCTTCCTCGAGGCGGCGCTGTCGCAGATCGAGGCGGAACACGGCACGATCGACGCCTATCTGAAGGACGCGCTGGGGGTCGATTCGGCGATGCGGGCCAAGGTCGAGGCGCGGCTGGTCGCCTGACGCGCCCGGCGCGCGCCAGCCTCGTGCGGGGCGGGTATAAGGGGTCATGAGCGCAAGCAGCGACGCCGCGGCCGTCGTCGAACGGCTGACCATCGAATACCAGGGCGCGGTCGGGCGGCTGCGCGCGGCGCTGCAGGCCTTCATGACCGATGGGGTGACGCCCGACCCGGCGCTGCGGCGCGAGCGGGCCTTCGCCTATCCTCAACTGCGCCTGACCTGGAGCCCGTCCGGTCCGCCGCCCAGGCTGACCCGCGCCTACGCCCGCTTCAGCCAGCCGGGCGCCTACGCCACCACCATCACCCGGCCAGACATCTTCCGCGACTATCTGACCGAGCAGCTCGGCCTTCTGATGGGCGACTTCGAGGTCGAGGCGCGGGTCGTGCGCTCGGACCAGGAGATCCCCTTCCCCTATGTGCTCGATGCGGCCGATATCGCCCAGGCCGACGTCAGCGCAGCCGATCTGGCGCGCTGGTTTCCGACGACCGAGCTGGCGCTGATCGGCGACGAGGTGGCGGACGGCTTCTGGGACATGAACCTGGAGCCATCGCGGCCGCTGGCCCTGTTCGACGGCCTGCGCACCGATTTTTCCCTCGCCCGGCTCGCCCACTACACCGGGACCCCCGCCGAGCACGTCCAGCCCTATGTGCTGCTGACCAACTACCAGCGCTACGTCGACGAATTCGTGCGCTGGGGCTGCGCCGAGCTGGCGCGCGAGGGCTCGCGCTACGAGAGCCTGTCCTGCCCCGGCGGCGTCGTGATCACCCGCGGGACGCCCGATCCGGAGCGCGTCGCCGCCGAGGCGCCCTGGAGCCGCCGGCAGATGCCGGCCTGGCACCTCACGGCGCCCGGCCGCACGGGCGTGTCCCTGATCAACATCGGCGTCGGCCCCTCCAACGCCAAGACCATCACCGACCACCTGGCGGTGCTGCGGTCCGAGGCCTGGCTGATGATCGGCCACTGCGGCGGGCTGCGCCAGACCCAGACCATCGGCGACTACGTACTGGCCCACGCCTACCTGCGCGACGACCACGTGCTGGACGACGTCCTGCCGCCGGAGATTCCGATCCCGCCCCTGGCCGAGGTGCAGCAGGCCCTGCAGCGGGCGGCCGAGATCGTCACCGGGGAGAGCGGCGACGCGCTGAAGGAGCGGCTGCGCACCGGCACGGTGGTCACCACCGACGACCGGAACTGGGAGCTGCGCGCCTCGACCAGCGCCCTCCGGTTCAACCAGTCGCGGGCGGTGGCCATCGACATGGAAAGCGCCACCATCGCGACCCAGGGCTATCGCTTCCGCACGCCCTACGGCACGCTGCTCTGCGTCTCCGACAAGCCGCTGCACGGCGAGATCAAGCTGCCCGGCCAGGCCAACGCCTTCTACGAACGGGCGATCTCCCAGCACCTGCGGATCGGCATCGAGACCATGGACCTGTTGCGCGGCGAGGGGCACCGGCTGCATTCGCGCAAGCTGCGCAGTTTCGACGAGCCGCCCTTCCGCTGAGCCGCGATCACCGCGACGTGAGCGCGATCCCTTGCGCGCCGGGGATTTTCGGCTGACAGCCCGGCCAATCCCGTTAGGTTCGTTTCTTTCGGCCGCAGAGTGAACGACGGCCGGCGAAGGGAGCGCGCGTGAGTGAGTTGATCAACGAGGCGGACCTGGTCGCGGTCCGGCCCCAGCCGTCCGACGCCAAGGCGCCGCTGTCGCTCGGCGCGGTGTCCTGGTCGATGTTCGAGGGCGCGCGCAACCCCTATGTGATCCTGATCACCATCTACATCTTCATGCCCTACGTCGCCTCGACCATGGTCGGCGATCCGGTCAAGGGCCAGGAGGTGATCTCACGCTGGAGCCAGTATTCGGGTTGGGCGGTGATGGCCACCGCGCCCTTCTTGGGCGCCTCGATCGACGAACTGGGCCGGCGCAAGCGATGGCTGGCCCTGGCGGTCGGACTGATGGTCCCGATGATGGCCGCCCTCTGGTGGGCCAAGCCCGACCATACCGGCCTGTCGGTCGGCGCCGTCATGCTGCTGACCACCCTGGTCGGGGTGCTGTTCTCCTACACCGAGGTGCTGCACAACTCGCTTCTGGTGCGCGCGGCGGGCCTGCGCGGCGCGCACAAGGCCTCGGGCCTGGCGCTCGCCCTCGGCAACGGCTTCGCGGTGGCGGCGCTGGCCTTCAGCGCCTGGGCCTTCGCCCTCCCGGGCAAGGTGCACTGGGCCTTCGTCCCGGCGGCCCCGCTGTTCGGCCTCGATCCGGCGCAGCACGAGCCGGAGCGGATCGTGGCGCCCATGGCCGCGGCCATCTTCGCCCTGGGCGCGCTGCCGCTGTTCTTCTTCACCCCCGACGCGCCCTCGACCGGAACCCCGGCGCTGCGCGCCTTCCGGGACGGGGCCGCCAACCTGTGGCGGATGGTGATGAGCATGCGCGGCTTCCGCGACGCCGCCCTCTTCCTTGGCGCGCGCATGTTCTACGTCGACGGCATGACCGCCATCCTGCTCTACGCCGGCGTCTATGCGCGCGGCGTCATGAAGTGGGGGCCGCTGGAGATGCTGCTCTATGGCATCGTCCTCAGCGTGCTGGCGGTGCTGGGCGGCTTCGTCGGCCGCTGGCTGGACGCGTCCCTCGGCCCCAAACGCGCGGTCCAGGTCGAGATCGGCATGTCGCTTCTCGGCATCCTCGGCATATTGGGCATGGCCCCCGACCGGATCCTGTTCCTTTGGCGCTACGACGTTCTGGCCCACGCGCCGATCTGGGGCGGGCCGGTATTCCGGACCCTGCCGGAGCTGATCTATGTGCTGATCGGCTTTTCCAACGCGGTGTTCATCACCGCCCACTACGCCTCGAGCCGCACCCTGCTGACGCGGCTGACGCCGCCGGACAAGACGGGGGTCTTCTTCGGGGTCTACGCCTTGTCGGGCACCGCCACGATCTGGCTTGGCTCGTTCCTGGTCAACCTGGGCACCCACATCTTCAAGACCCAGCAGGGCGGGTTCGCCACCATCACCGTGCTTCTGGCGCTTGGCTTCGTCGGGCTGCTGTTCGTGCGCGGCGGCGGCCGGACCCAGGCCGGCTGACCCGCCCATGGAGACGGTTCCGCTCGACGATCGCGGCCTCCTGCTCGGCGACGGCCTGTTCGAGACCCTGCTGGCCGACGCCGGCCGGCTCGCGGCCTTCGAGGCGCACGCCGCGCGGCTGGACGCGGGCTGCGCGGCGCTCGGCCTGCCGCCGCCGGGCGTCGGGCGGCTGCTC
>JARLIQ010000026.1 GCA_031291645.1 Caulobacteraceae bacterium
CTGACCTCCTCATTGCGAACGAGGCGCTCTACCAACTGAGCTACGGCCCCAAGGCGACCTCGGGTCGGCGCGCACATAAGGGTGGGCCGGCCGGGCTGTCAAGCGAGGCGCGCTTGCCCGCGGCGTTCGGCGCGCGATAGAAGCGTGGGGTATCGCATGGCGGAGCCTCAATGGGTCGGTTTCTCTTGTTCATCATCAGCACGCTGCTGCAGCTGCTGACCTGGGCCATCATCGCCAACGCGATCCTCAGCTGGCTGATCGCTTTCGACGTGATCAATCTGCGCCATCCGATCGCCCGTCAGGTGGCGCGGTTCCTGGACGCCGTCACAGCGCCCATATTGCGGCCGTTCCAGAGGTTTATCCCGCCGATCGGCGGCATCGACATCACCCCGATCATCGCCCTGCTGGTGATCCAGGGGGTGCAGGTCTATCTGCTGCCGTGGATCTTCGCCCCGATCATCGATCGCATCGGCTAGGGAGCGCGCGTTGCGCCTGCCCGTCCGGCTGACCCCGCGCGGCGGACGCGACCGGATCGACGGCTGGGCGAGGGACGACGCGGGTCGGGCCTATCTGAAGATCCGGGTGGCCGCGCCGCCGGTGGACGGCGAGGCCAACGCCGCCCTGGTCCGGCTGATCGCCCGCACGCTGAAGCTGCCCGCCGGCGCGGTGAGGATCGCCAGCGGCGATACGGCGCGGATCAAGCAGCTCGAGATCGAGGGGATCGACGCAGCGGCCCTCGCCAAGGCCTTTGGCGAACCGGAAGCCTAGGCCGTGGCGGCCGCCTTGCGGGTCTGGTGGTGCTCGCGCAGGGTGATGTAGAGGGTCGCGCCCACCACGATCGCCGCGCCGATAATCGTCCGCGCCCGCGGAACCTCGTGGAACAGCAAGAAGCCCAGCCCGACGGCGAACACCAGACGGGTGTAGTCGATCGGGGCCATCGCGGCCGCGTCGCCGATCTGCATGCCCTTGATGTAGCAGGCCTGGGTCACCACCCCCAGGACGCCCATGATCATCAGCAGCAGCAGGTCCAGCGGATGAGGCCAGCGCCAGGCGAACAGCGCCGGCGGCAGGGAGAAGACCACCCCCAGCACCGCGGCGTAGACCAGGATGGTGAAGGGGCTATGGTCGCGGGTCATCACCTTCATGCCGGTGATGGTCAGGGCGAACAGGAAGGCGGAGGCCAGGGCCGCGGCCTGGGGCCAGCCCAGCGACTGGTGCGCCGAGGGCGCCAGCATGACCAGCACGCCGGCGAAACCGACCAGGCTCGCGCCGATCCGCGTCGGGCCCAGGCTCTCGCCCAGCATGAAGAAGGCCAGCGGCGTCAGCCACAGGCTGCGCGTGAAGGACAGGGCGTTGGCGTCCGCCAGCGGCATCATCTGGTAGGCGTAGAAGCTGAGGATGGTCGCCAGCACCCCCGCCGCCGAGCGGAACAGCAGGATCCCGGGCCGGGTGGTGTCGAACGCCCGGCGCCAGTCGCGCGCGATCATCGGCGCCAGGACCAGGAGGCCGGCGGCTTGGCGATAGAAGGTCTGCAGGCTCGCCGGATAGTCCGCGCCCAGATACTTGATCAGGGTGGTCATGGCGGTGAAGCACACCGCCGATCCCAGCATCCAGGCCGCGCCCCGCAGGTTCGGGGTCAGCGCCGGTGCGGCCATCAGGCGCCGCCGCGCATCGCCTGCGCCTGCTCGGCGGTGAAGCCCAGGGCCTCGAGCACGGGCGAGGCGCTGTCGGGATCCCAGGCGTGGCGGCTACCGATGGTCAGGCCGCCGTCGACCACGATCTGCGTGCCGCTGACGAAGGCCGAGGCGTCGGAGGCCAGGTACAGCGCCGCCCGGGCGATGTCCTCGGGCAGGCCGGCCTTGGGCACCGGCTGCATCTTGTGGGCGCTGTCGGCGATGCGGGCGGCCATCTGGTCGGCGACCTCCCGCGGCAGGCCCATCGAGGCGCCGAAGATGGAGGTGGCGATCAGGCCGGGGCAGATCGCGTTGACCCGGATCCTCTGCGGCGACAGCTGGGCGGCCGCCACCCGGGTCAGGTGCAGGACGGCGGCCTTGGCCGTGGAATAGGCGATCGGGCCCCAGCCGGCCTGCAGCCCGGCCACCGAGGCGGTGTTGACGATGGCGCCGCCGCCGCGCGCCTTCATCAGGGGAATGGCGTGCTTCATTCCCAGCATCACCGAGCGCAGGAGCAGGTCCATCGTCCCGTCCCAGGCCTCGGCCGTCATGGTCTCCAGGTCGTCGGGGGTCCCGCCGGAGCCGGCGTTGTTGAACAGGACGTCCAGCCCGCCGAAGGCCTCGGCCGCGGTCTTGATCGTCCGCTCGATGTCGGCCTCCTGGGTCACGTCGCAATGGACGTAGGCCAGCCTGCCGGGAAAGCGGGCCTCGAGCCCCGCGCCCTTGCCGTCCTGGACGTCGCCGACGACCACCTTGGCGCCTTCCGCGATGAACAGCTCCACCGCGCCCAGGCCGATGCCCGAGCAGCCGCCGGTGATCACGGCGACCTTGCCGTCCAGTTGTCCCGCCATCGTCGTCTCCTGCCTGTCGGTCGTGGCGCGAGCCCCGGCCGCGCCCTCATGTGAACGCTGATAAGCCACAGGACGGCGGGCCGGGACAAGCCCGATGAGGCGGCGGACGGCGTGGCTCAGTCCATGGTCACCACGACCTTGCCCATCGCTTTGCGGCTGGCCAGGTGCTTGATCGCCTCGCCGGCCTTGGCCAGCGGGAAACGCTCGGAGACGTGCGGCCTGATCTTGCCGGCCGCGTACAGGTCCAGCAGTTCCTTGACGTTGCGCTGGTGCGCCGCCGGATCGCGCGCGACCGCCGAGCCCCAGAACACGCCGACGATGTCGCAGCCCTTCAGCAGGGCCAGGTTCAGCGGGATCCTGGGGATGCCGGCCGGGAAGCCGACGACCAGGAAGCGGCCCTCCCAGGCCGTCGAGCGCAGCGCCGCCTCGGCGTAATCGCCGCCGACCCCGTCGTAGACCACGTCCGCCCCGTTCGGCCCGCAGGCGTCCTTGAACAGGTTGGCCAGGGCCTTCTGGCCGTCCTTGTCGAACGGGCCCCGGGGATAGACCACCCCCTCGTCCGCGCCGTGGGCCTTGCACAGGGCGACCTTCTCCTCGGACGAGGCGGCCGCGATCACCCGCGCGCCCATGGCCTTGCCCAGCTCGACCGCCGCCAGGCCCACGCCGCCCGCCGCGCCGAGCACCAGCAGGGTCTGGCCCGGCTTCAGGTGGCCGCGGTCCTTCAGCCCGTAATAGGAGGTGCCGTAGGTCATGATGAAGGCGGCGGCCACGTCGAAGGGCATGGAATCCGGGATCGGGATCAGCCGTGAGGCCTCCAGGGCCAGTTCCTCGGCCATGCCGCCCCAGCCGGTGTTGCCCAGCACCCGGTCGCCAACCTTGACGTTGGTCACGCCCTCGCCGACCGCCTTGACGATCCCGGCCACTTCGCCGCCGGGCGAGAAGGGGCGGGCCGGCTTGAACTGATAAAGGTCCTCGATGATCAGCACGTCGGGATAGTTGACGCCGCAGGCCTTGACCTCCAGCACCGCGAAGCCGGGCTTGGCCTCGGGGCTGGGCAGGTCCTCCAGCACCAGGGTGTCCGGGCCGCCAACCGCCTTGCTCAGAAGGGCCTTCATCCGCGTCGTCTCCCTCAAACAGATGTTTGGCCGGACGCTACCCCAAGGCGGCTCCGGCGCAAAGGCGAAGCGGCGCAAGAAGGCCGGTCAGCGTCGGCGCGCGGGCTTGGGCTCCCGGGGATAGCCGGTCAGGGCCTGGACGAGGCCGACCACGCCCTTGAACCTCGGCGCCCCGTAGGTGACCGCCAGGACGTAGCAGACCTCGCCCGGATCGGCGATCGGGGTGTGGACGAAACCGTGGCGGGCCAGGGAGACGTCGCCCGCCGAATAGTGGCCATGGCCGTCGAAATAGGCCCCGGTGAGGATCAGGGTCAGTTCGTCGCCGGCGTGGTCGTGTTCGGCTGCGCCCACGCCCGGCTCGATCCGCATCAGCTCACAGTGGGTAGGGCCGACGTCCAGCGGCAGGCGGCGAAGGCCGGGCCGGGCGAGGCGCCAGCGATCGTGCTCCAGCGCCTCGAACGCCGCCTCGCGCACCGGCGAGGGCAGGCGGGCGATTTCCCCGGTGACGGCGTCGCGGGCCTCGGCGGCCCGGGCGCTGGCGCGCTGGTCCAGGGCGCCGACGGCCTCGATGCGGGCCAGCGTCCGCGCCAGCGCGTCGGGGGCCAGTTCGGCCGGCGCCTCCTCGGCCAGGAAGGCCCCGCCCGCCAGGTCGTCGTCCAGCGCCAGGTAGCCGGGATCGGCGCGCATCGCCGCCGCGGTCTGGGCGAGCAGCCGGACCGCCGGATCGTCGGCGCGCGTGGCCAGATAGGCGTTCAGGGAGGTGTCGTCAGGAAAGCCGGCGGTCATGGCCGCGCCCTCCCGGACGCATCGCGCAGGCGCCGCTTCAGCTTGGCGAAGGCCAGCCTCAGCCGCGATTTGACGGTGCCCAACGGCACGCCCGTCTTTTCGGCGATCTCGCTGTGCGACAAGTCCTCGTAGAAGACCTCGCGCACCAGAACCCGCTGCTCCTCGGGCAGTTCGGCCATGGCCGCGCGCACCTGGGCGTCGCGGGACGCGCCTTCCAGCACGGCGTCCGGCGTCGCCTCGGCCAGTGGCAGCAGCGACGGGTCGTCGGGGTCGAGCGCGCCGCGCTGCTCTCGGCGATAGAGGTCGATGCGCCGGTTGCGGGCGATGCGGAAGATCCAGGTCGCGACGCCGGCCTGGCGCGGATCGAAGCTGGACGCCTTGCGCCAGACCGCGACCATCACCTCCTGGGACAGGTCTTCGGCCTGGCCGCCGTCGAGGCCCAATCGGATCAGATAGGCCTTCACGCGGGGGGCGTAGTAGTCGAACACCTGGGCGAAGGCGGCGCGGTCGCCGTGGGCCACGGCCCGGACCAGCGCCGCGAAGCGCGCCGCCTCATCGGCGGCGGTCCTTTGGTCGGCCTTGGGAGTCTCGTACGTCGCCACGACGGCCTCGACGGTTGGCCGTCCACCTTTGCACGCCCGCCGGGAGCGCGAAACTATGCCGCTGCCGGACCTGTCCGCCCAACCCTTCGATTTGGGAGCGGACACGCCATCTGGTATGAGGATCGCCGCATCCATGCAGGAAACTACGACGTGGGCGTCAACTTGGATTTGTCGCAGGCCAGATCGCGCGCGCCCGCGCAGACAACCGTCGGGCAAACGAACCCTGGGCAAACGAACCTGGGGCAGGCGAACCTCGGGCGGATGACCCGCGACCAACTCGCCGCGGCCCTGGTCGAGGCGGAGGTGTGCGCGCCGCACCAGGCGCGGATGCGCACCGACCAGCTGTGGCGCTGGGTGCACCATCGCGGCGTGACCGACTTCGACCAGATGACCAACGTGGCCAAGGAAACGCGCGCGCGCCTGGCCGAACGCTTCACCCTGGCCCGGCCCGAGGTGGTCGACCGCCAGATCAGCCGCGACGGCTCGCGCAAATGGCTGATCCGCTTCGCGCCGGGGATCGAGGCCGAGACCGTCTACATCCCCGATGTCGGCCGCGCCGGCGCCCTTTGCGTCTCCAGCCAGGTCGGCTGCACCTTGAACTGCAGCTTCTGCCACACCGGCACCCAGGCGCTGGTGCGCAACCTGACGGCCGGCGAGATCGTGGCCCAGGTCCAGATCGCCCGCGACGACCTCGGCGAGTGGCCGTCCGATCGCGAGGACCGGCGGCTGTCCAACGTCGTCTTCATGGGCATGGGCGAGCCGCTGTACAATCTCGACAACGTCGCCGACGCGATGGACGTGATCTCGGATAACGAGGGCCTGGCGCTCTCCCGCCGGCGCATCACCGTCTCGACCTCCGGCGTCGTGCCCGAGCTGAAGGCCCTGGGCGAGCGCACCCAGGCGATGCTGGCCATCTCGCTGCACGCCACCAACGACGCCTTGCGCAACGAGCTGGTGCCGATCAACAAGCGCTATCCGCTGGCCGAGCTGATGGCCGCGATCCGGGCCTATCCGGGCCTCTCCAACGCCCGGCGGGTGACGTTCGAATACGTGATGCTGAAGGGCGTCAACGACAGCCCGGCCGAGGCGCGCGCCCTGGTTCAGCTGCTCAAGGGCGTGCCGGCCAAGATCAACCTGATCCCGTTCAACCCCTGGCCCGGCTCGCCCTACGTCTGCTCCGACTGGGGGACGATCGAGGCCTTCGCGGCGATCATCAACAAGGCCGGCTACGCCTCGCCGATCCGCACGCCGCGAGGCCGAGACATCCTGGCCGCCTGCGGCCAGCTGCGCTCGGAGAGCCAGAAGATGCGGGCCAGCGAGCGCCGGCGGCTGGCCGCCTCCTAAGCCTTGCCATAGCCGTCGCCTCTGGCGATAACCGGCGCCGTCGCAGCCGCTCGGAGGCGGGTTCTCGCCATGTCGCCAGAGATCCAGGCCTTCGCGAGCGGCTTTCCGCTGGTCATGCTGCATGGCGCCGTCAGCCTTGGCCTCCTGGTCGCGGGATGCCTGCTCTACGCTCTGCTGACCCCTCACCGCGAAATCCAGATGATCCGCGAGGGCAACGCCGCGGCGGCGGTTTCGTTCGGCGGGCTGATGGCGGGGCTCGCCATTCCGCTGGCCGCTTCCCTCGCCGCCTCGACCTCGGTGATCGAGGTGGCGCTGTGGGGCGTGGTGGTGGTGGCGCTCCAGCTGCTCGCCTGCCGGATCGTCGATGTCGTCTTCTCCGGCCTGCCGCAGCGGGTCCGGGAAGGCGACGTCTCGGCCGCGGGCGTCCTGGTCGCGGCCAAGCTGTCCGCGGCCCTGATCTTCGCCGCCGCCCTGTTCGGTTGAGGCGTGCGGCTGTCCCTCTCAGCCTGGCGGCCGCCTGACTGGCTGGTCTATGGCGCAATCGTCGCCGCGGCGCTGGCCGGTTCGCTCAGCCGGCGCGAGCGCGCCATGGCGCCCGAGCCGCCGCCACCGGTGCCCGGGGCCGCGGGCATGCCGATTTCGCCGGATTCGCCGCTCGCCGCCTCCCCGATCACCTCGGTCACGCCCGCGGCGGCGCGCGGCGCCCAGACCGGCTTTTCCGTCGGCGAGGCCGGGGTCTGGATGACGGCGGCCGCGGGGCTAGGCCGGTGTCGCACGCCGGGAGTGGTGGCGGCCGAGGGACGGGCGGCGCCGGCCGTACGTCGTCCGGGCGCCGACGCGGTGCTGGTGGTCACCACGCCGGGGGCCGGCGCCCCGGGCGTGCCGCTGGCCGCCATGCACGACCTGCAGGCGGGCGAGCTGGGCTTCGTCCCGGGTTTTCCGAAGGGCGGCCCGGGCGAGGTCGCCGCGCGCCTGCTCGGACCCCAGACCCGGCGGGTCCTCGCCCGCTTCGAGGCCAACGAGCCGGTGCTGGCCTGGGCCGAGATCGGCCATACCGAGGGGCTGAAGGGCGCGCGCCCGGGGCTGGTCGGCGCGCCGGTGCTGGACCGCGCGGGCCGGGCGGTCGGGGTGTTGCTCGGGGAATCGCCGCGCCGCGGCCGAATCTACACCACGACGCCGGACGGACTTCGCCGGGCCCTGGCCGCGGCCGGCGTCACGCCTGGCGCGGCGGGCGCGGGCCAGCCGATCGGGACGGACAACTACGGCCGGGCCGCGGACGGCCTAAGGCGGGACCTGAGGGTGGTCCAGGTCGTCTGCCTCAGGGCTGGATGAGGTCCGGAGCGCTGAGGTCCAGGGTCTTGGCCTCGACCACCTGCAGGTTCGGGAAATGCCGCTTCAGCGCCGGCAGGAACAGCTTGGCGTCGCCGACCACCACCAGGCTGACCTGGGAAGGGATCGCCACCTTCGGCGCGGCGGTCAGGGCCTCTTTCGCGTCCACCGCCTCGGTGCGGGCGGTGAAGCGGTCGACGTCGCGCGGGTCGACCCCGTAGGCGGCGTAGCGCGAAAGATAGCCCGCCAGGCCCAGGCTGGTCGCCGCCGAGCGGCCGAACTCGCCGGTGAGGGACGCCTTGCGCGCTTCCAGTTCGCCCGCCGGGACCGGCGCGGCGCCGAGCTTCCTGACCTCGTCCAGCATCAGGCCGGCGACCTCGTCGGCCGACTCGTTCTTGGTCTGGGCGAAGGCGTAGAAGCGGCCGGCGTCGCGCCGCGCCTGGACGCTGCTGCCGGCGCCGTAGCTGAGGCCGCGCTTGACCCGGATCTCCTCGTTCAGCCGCGCCGAATAGCCGCCGCCCAGCACGCTGTCGGCCACCTCGACCGGATAGTAGGCCGGATCCGTGCGGGCGATCGAACGGCCGCCGAGCGCCACCGCCGCCTGGCCTGCGCCCGGCAGGTCGACCACCACGACCCGCGGCGGCGCGGACGCGCCGCTCGGGGGCGCGTGCGGCAAGGGTGACGTGGGGCGCGCCCAGTCGCCGAAGGTCGCCTCGGCCAGGGCGAACGCCGCCTCCGGCTCGATGTCCCCGGTCAGCACCAGCACGGCGTTGTCCGGACGGACCAGGCGCTGGTACTGGGCCAGGATCCCGGCCCGGTCGATCCGCTTGAGCGAGGCGGGCGCGCCGTCGGCCGGATGGCCGTAGGGGCCGTCGCCGAACACCACCCGCGACATGACGAGGTCGGCCAGGGTCGAAGGCTCGCCCAGGCTGACGCTCAGCTCGTCCAGCTTCTGTTGGCGCAGCCGGTCCAGCTCGTCCTGGGCGAAGGCCGGATGGCGCACCACGTCGGCCAGGATCGGCAGCGACTGGGGCAGGGTGGTCGACAGCCCGCTCAGGCTGACGGCCATCTGGTCGTAGCCGGCCTCGGCCGACAGACTCCCGCCCAGGGCCTCGACGGCGGCGGCGATGTCGACCGCCGAACGGCTGGTCGTGCCCTGCGGCAGGAGGTTGGCGGTCATGTCGGTCAGGCCGGCCAGGCCCTGCGGGTCCATCGCCGCGCCGCTGTTGATCGAGAGCTGCGCACTGACGATCGGCAGGCCGCCGGTGCGCGCGACGATCACCCGAAGTCCGTTGGGCAGGGTCCGCTCGACCGGGACCGGCAGGACGGCCGGCAGCGGCGCGGTCGGCGCCGGCGGGGCCTGGCGCTCGGCCGCGGGCAGCGCCTCGGCGGTCTGGAAGCCGACCGGGGCGACGAGGGGCGCGGCGGCGACCTGCGGGCTGTCCTGGACCAGGGCGTCGGGCTGGCCGGCCGGCCGCTCGCTTTCCGGGCGATAGCGGATCATCACCTGGCGCTGGCCGTCCAGCCAGGCGCGGGCCACACGCTGGACGTCGGCGGCGCCCACCGCCTCCAGGTCGGCGATGTCGGAATTGACCCTGGCCGCGTCGCCTTCGACCGTGATGGCCTGGCCGATCTCGAAGCCGCGGCCCTCGATGGTCTCGCGGCTGCGCAACACGCCCGCGATCAGCTGGTTCTTGGCGGCGGCGAGTTCGGCGGCCGAGACGGGTTCATCGCGCAGCCGCTGCAGTTCGGCCTCGATCGCGGAGGCACCCTGATCGGGCGTCTTGCCGGCCGCCAGGATGGCGCCGACGACGATCAGGCCCGGCTGGCGACGCAGGTCGGGCTGGGAGAAGACGCTCTCGGCGACCTGCTGGCGGTAGACCAGCGACTGGTAGAGGCGCGAGGACTTGCCGGTGCTCATCACCGCGTCCAGCACGTCCAGCGCGGCGGCGTCGGGGCTGGCGGCGTCGGGGCCGGGATAGCTCAGCACCACGGCGGGCAGCGGCACGTCGGGGCCATAGGCGTCGACGGAGCGGGGCGCGGTCCTCGGCGGCTCGACCGCGGTCACCGCGGGAATGGGCCAGGCGGGCTTGGCGATCGGCGCGAAATACTGGTCGATCCAGGCGTCTAGCCTGGCCGGATCGAAGTTGCCGACGACGATCAGGCTGACGTTGTCCGGCCGGTAGTAGACGGCGTGGAAGGCGCGCACGTCCGCCAGGGTGGCGGCCTCCAGGTCGGCGATGCTGCCGATCGGCGGGCGGTGGTAGGGGTGGACGGCGAACGAGGCCTCGGGCACGTCCAGCGAGAACAGCCGGCCGTAGGGATCGGCCAGCACCCGCTGGCGCAGCTCCTCCTCGACCACGGCCCGCTCGGACTTGAAGTCGGCCTCGTCGACCACCAGCCCGCTCAGCCGCTCGGACTCGGCCCACAGCAGCCGCTGCAGGTGGTTGGCGGGAACCACCTCGAAGTAGTCGGTGAAGTCGTTGTCGGTGGAGGCGTTGTTGAAGCCGCCCACGTCCTCGGTCAGCCGGTCCATGTACTCGGCGGGCATGTCGCGCGTGGCCTTGAACATCAGGTGCTCGAACAGGTGCGCGAAGCCGGAGCGGCCGGCCGGGTCGTTCTTGGCCCCGACGCCGTACCACATCTGGATGCTGACGTTGGGCGTCGACCGATCGAGCACGCTGTAGACGTGAAGGCCGTTGGCCAGGACCCGCGTGCGGTAGTCGACAGGCGGCACGACCGCCTGGGCGCCCGGCGGACTCTGCTCGGGCGCCGCCTGGGCCAGGGCGGGCGCCGCCCCCGCGATCAGGGCCGCCGCCGCAAGACCCGCCAGGATTGGACGCATGAACACCGCTCCGCCGTTGTGAGGGGCGGACTGTATCACCGCCGTCTGCGGCGAACCTAGGGCGCGGGCGGCGTCACCCGCCGGCGCGGTTGTCGACCAGGTCGGCGACGACGGAGGGATCGGCCAGGGTGGTGGTGTCGCCCAGGTTGGAGACGTCGCCCTCAGCCACCTTGCGCAGGATGCGGCGCATGATCTTGCCCGAGCGCGTCTTGGGCAGGCCGGGGGCCCACTGGATCACCTCGGGCGCGGCGAAGCCGCCGATCTCCTGGCGCACCCATTTGACCAGCTCGGTGCGCAGGGCCTCGCTCGGCTCCTGGTCGGCCTTCAAGGTGACGTAGGCGTAGATCGCCTGGCCCTTGATGTCGTGCGGATAGCCCACGACCGCCGCCTCGGCGACGGCAGGGTGGGCCACCAGGGCGCTCTCGATCTCGGCGGTGCCCAGCCGGTGGCCGGAGACGTTGATCACGTCGTCCACCCGCCCGGTGATCCAGTAGTAGCCGTCCGCGTCGCGCCGGCAGCCGTCGCCGGTGAAGTACTTGCCGGGATAGGTGGTGAAATAGGTGGTGATGAACCGCTCGTGGTCGCCGTAGACCGTGCGCATCTGGCCCGGCCAGCTGTCGGTGATGCAGAGGTTGCCTTCGGTCGCGCCCTCCAGCGGACGCCCCTCGGCGTCGACGATCTGCAGCTTCACGCCAGGCAGGGGCTTGGTCGCCGAACCGGGCTTCAGCGGGGTTGCGCCGGGCAGGGGCGCGATCAGGGCGCCGCCGGTCTCGGTCTGCCACCAGGTGTCCACGATCGGGCAGCGCCCCTCGCCCACCACCCGGTGATACCAGAGCCAGGCCTCGGGATTGATCGGCTCGCCGACGGTGCCCAGAAGGCGCAGCGACTTGCGGCTGGTGCGTTTCACCGGATCGTCGCCGTCGCGCATCAGGGCGCGCAGGGCGGTCGGCGCGGTGTAGAAGATCTCGACCTGGTGCTTGTCGATCACCTCCCAGAAGCGGGAGGTCGTCGGATAGTTGGGCACGCCTTCGAAGATCAGGCTGGTCGCGCCGTTCGCGAGCGGGCCGTAGACGATGTAGGTGTGGCCGGTCACCCAGCCCACGTCGGCGGTGCACCAGAAGACCTCGCCCGGCCGGTAGTCGAACACCAGCTCGTGCGTCCACGCGGCCCAGGTCAGATAGCCGCCGGTGGTGTGCAGCACGCCCTTGGGCTTACCGGTCGAGCCGGAGGTGTAGAGGATGAACAGCGGATCCTCCGCCCCCATCGGCTCGGGCGCGCAGTCGGCCGAAACCGTGAGGCGCGCCTCGTCGTAGGCGACGTCGCGTCCCGCCTGCATCGGCACGGCGGCGCCGGTGTGCTTGACCACGATCACCGTCTCGACGCCCGGGCAGGCCTTCAACGCCTCGTCGACGTTGGCCTTCAGCGGGATGGTCTTGCCGCCGCGGCGGCCCTCGTCGGCGGTGATGATCAGCTTGGAGTCGCAGTCCTGCACCCGGCCGGCGATGGAGTCGGGGGCGAAGCCGCCGAAGATCACCGAATGGATCGCCCCGATCCGCGCGCATGCCAGCATGGCGAAGGCAGCCTCGGGGATCATCGGCAGGTAGATGGTGACTCGGTCGCCCTTCTTGACGCCATTGGCCTTCAGCACATTGGCCAGCCGGCAGGTCTCGGCCAGCGCCTCGGCGTAGGTGATCTTGCGGCTGTCCTTCGGATCGTCGCCTTCCCAGATCAGCGCCACGTCGTTGGCGCGGGCGGGCAGGTGGCGGTCCAGGCAGTTGACCGAGGCGTTCAGCACCCCGTCGGCGAACCAGCGGATGCGGAAGTCCTCGCGGTGGTAGGAGACGTCCTTGACCACGCTGAACGGCTTGATCCAGTCGAGCCGACCGGCGACCTCGCGCCAGAAGCCGTCGGGGTCGGCCTCGACCCGCGCCAGGGCGGCCTCATAGCCGGCGGCGTTCATGCGGGCCTTGGCGGCCCATGCGTCGGGCACCGGAAACACCTCAGTCTGGCTCACGTCTCGCTCCCGTTTTCGTTGGCCGGCTCCAGTATTCGGGGCCGGGGGTCGCGCGCAAGGCCGAGCTGGGCCTGGCTGGCCGCGTCACTTCCGACCGTCGCGCTTGGCGCGCGCGAGGGTTTCCGATCATATCGGTCCATCCGCAAGCTAATGTGTCGCCCGCCCGCTGTGAACCGGGCGCAGGAGAAAACCCCTCATGCTTCTGCACCTTTCGACCTGGGCCGAGGTCGAGCGCTTCCTGGAGCGCAGCCGGACCATCGTGGTTCCCATCGGATCGAACGAACAGCATGGGCCGACCGGCCTTCTGGGCACCGACTGGCTGTGCCCGGAGATCATCGCCCACGAGGCGCAGAAGAGCGCGGACATCCTGGTCGCGCCGACGTTCAACATCGGCATGGCCCAGCACCACCTGGGCTTTCCCGGCACCATATCGCTGCGGCCCTCGACCTTCATCGCCGCGATCGGCGACTGGACGCGCTCGCTGGCTGTCCATGGGTTCGAGAAGATCCTGTTCCTCAACGGCCACGGCGGAAACGTCGCCTCGATCGAGGCGGCCTTCTCCGAGCTCTACGCCGAGGCCAGCTTCGCCAGGCGGCGGGCGGGCTTCGCGCTGCGCCTGCGCAACTGGTGGGACATCAAGGGCGTCGGCGCGCTGGCGCGCCAGCAGTTCCCGACCGGCCACGGCAGCCACGCCACGCCGTCGGAGATCGCCGTCACCCAGTGGGCCTATCCAGACGCCATCAAGTCCGCCAACTACGCGCCCCAGATCGCCGGCAGCGGTCCGATCCGCGAGGCCCTCGATTTCCGCGCCCGCCATCCGGACGGCCGGATGGGCTCCGACCCCGGCCTGGCGACGCCCGAGAAGGGCGGGGCGCTGGTCGCGCTGGCCGCCAAGGGCCTGATCGAGGAGGTCGAGGCCTTCGGGCGGGAGCTGCCCGCCGGCTAGGACAAGCGCCTACCGCGCCGACAAGCCCGACGGCTCGACGTAGAAGCCGGCGATCCGCCAGCTGTCGGCGTCGTCCTTCAGCGACATCGCGATCGTGGCGTCGGCGTGTTGCAGCGACACCGCGCACAGGTAGCGCGCGGTCACCATGTTGCCCTTGGACAGGGGGTTGATGGCGGCGTGGCCGCGACAGTCCTCGCGCCTGACGCCGCCCCCGAGCTTCTTCAGGCCGACGAGGTTCCGCCGCCATTCGTCGGGAACGGACGAGCCGAAATCCGGCGAGGCGCGCGTGAGCAGGTCGTCCGGGTTCCAGGATGCGGCGATGGCCTTCACCGAGGTTTCAGCGAAGTCCCGGCTTTCGGCGTCCAGCTGCGGGCGCGCCCGATAGAGCCCGGCCACGAAGCCGATCGCCAGGATGACCCAGACCACGGCCGTCATGGCGGCCCACTCCACGATGATCGGCCAGAGCCAGTCGCGGAGCCGGACCTTCGGTATCCAGCGCCCGCCGCGGCGCACGTAGTTCAGGATGGTGCGGTCGTCGATCGCGTGCGCCAGCCTCCGCATCACGCGTCTCCCGACGGATGGCGGGGGACCACGCCGACGTCGTTAACAGAACCATAATGGGACATCGCGCCGCTCTGCTCCCTCTGCGCCGTCCCGTTAACCGGGCGGCAACCAAAAGGAGCAAGGTGCGGGCCAGTTCCACCATACGGATAGGCGATCTAGAGCACGATGCGATCAGACGGAATCGTCTGATCGTTGAATCGTGCTCTAGGTTCAAAAGTTTGAGCGCGTTCTTGTCGCAAAACCGGTTCCACTTTTGCGGAACGCGCTCTAGGCGGGAGAACGGGCCGTCTCGATCACCGACAGGATGTGCTTCACGCGGCGCACGTCGGCGAAGTTCAGCCGCAGGTTCAGCAGCGCCGCGTTGTGTTCGGCGTCGGTCACGCTCGCCATGGCGTTGGGGACGGCGATCACCTTGTAGCCGGCCATGTTCGCCTCGCGCGCCGTGCTCTCGCAGCAGCAGTTGGTCAGGGTCCCGGTGATCACGACCATCTCGGTCCCCAGCGCTTCCAGGGTGCGGCGCAGGTTCCCGGCCGGGCAGGACAGGGCCCCGTAGCGGTACTTGTCGAGCACGATGTCGCTCTCGGCGACCTGCATCCCGGCGTAGAGGCCGTGGCTGGGCGAGCCGGCCCTAAGGGCGGCCATGCCCTCCGCGACGCCCGGTTGCTCGGGGTCGTATTGCCAGGGCGGCGGCGCGCACGGCCCCTCGGAGGTGTAGGTGTTGCGGGTCCAGATCACCGGCGCGCCGACGGACCGCATCGCGGCCGAGAGGGCGTTCACCGCGCCGACGATGTCGCGCGCATGGGCGTTCCCGTAGATCTGGTCCTCGGCCAGGAAGACCGACTGCATGTCGATGTTGACCAGGGCCGTCCGCCCTGGCGCGAGGGTTGGGAAGCTGTTCACGGCCGCGCCCCGCTCGGCGGCCCATCGCGGCAGGCGGCTGACGTGCATGGGCGGCTCAAGCTCCTGAAAGGCCGGCTTGCGGGCGCGGCGCGAGTCGCCGCGGCCGCCGCCTCCTTACCATCCGCCGCTCGGCGTTCGCCACGCCGCATGCCTCCGCCGACGGGATCAGGCGGTCACGACCGTCCCGTCCATGGTCCGCACCGGCCAGGGGATGAGCGCCCTACCCGCGCAGGGGCCCGACAGGCAGACGCCGTCGCCCCGACGGAACAGCGCCCCGTGCGCCGCGCACAGGATCAGGTCGCCCTCGCGGGTCAGGTAGCGCCCGTCCAGGTTGGCCAGCGGAAAGCCCGCATGCGGGCAGCGGTCGACGTAGCCGTGCACGGCCCCGTCGACCCGCACCACGAAGCCTAGGAACAGCGCCTCGCCGTCCCGGAAGACGAAGCCCTTCGCGCCGGGATCGGCGATCTCGTCCAGGGCGCACAGGCGCGCGCCCGGCCCCGGCTGCGCCGGGTTCAAGGCAGGGCGCCGACGCTGACCTTGAAGCCGCGGATCTCGACCCGCTCGAACACATTGTTCAGTCGGTAGGGATCGGCGGCGGAGAAGGCCTCGACCGCCGCCTCGTCCTCGACGTCCAGGATGAACAGCGAGCCGGCCATCCGGCCGGCCGCGTCGAACATCGGACCGGCGAGCTTCAGCCGCTCGCGGTTGGCGTCGACATAGGCCAGGTGGTTCGGCCGCACCGCCATCCGCCGGTCCAGCGCGTCTTCATGGTCGAAACAGGCCAGGACGAACAAAGCCAAGGGTCTACTCCTCGCGTTCTGTGCGCAGGGGGCGCGACAGCAGGCCGCCGATCGCCTCGTCGAGGTCGCGCTCGCCGGCCAGCACCGCCGCCACCGCCTCGCAGATCGGCGTCTCCACGTCCAGCCTTTCGGCCAGCGCCCGCACCGCCGGGGCGGAGGCGACGCCCTCGGCGACCGAAAGCTTGCCGGCCAGGGCCTGCTGAAGGCTTTCGCCGCGGCCGAGCGCCAGGCCCAGGCTCATGTTGCGGGACTGGGCGCTGGAGCAGGTCAGGACCAGGTCGCCCAGGCCGCAGAGGCCGGCCAGGGTGCGGGCCTCGGCGCCCAGGGCCACCGCCAGCCGGGTCAGCTCGGCGAAGCCGCGGGTCACCAGGGCGGCGTGGGCGCTGCGGCCAAGGCCGCGCCCCTCGACGATGCCGCAGGCGATGGCCAGCACGTTCTTGACCGTCCCGCCGACCTCGGCGCCCACCAGGTCGGCGATCCAGTAGGGGCGGAAGGTCGGGGTGGCGATGGCGCGCGCCAGCGCCTCGCCCAGGCTGTGGTCCGGGCAGGCCAGGGTGACGGCGGTGGGCAGGCCGCGGGCCACCTCGCCGGCGAAGCTCGGCCCGGACAAGACGGCCGGCAGGGCCTGGGGCGCCGTGTCGGCCAGCACCTCGGCCATCAGCTTCAGCGTGCCCTGCTCGATCCCCTTGGCGCAGAGCACGACCGGAACCCCGGCGCGCAGGCGCGGGGCGAGCACCGCCAGCATGGCGCGCATGTGCTGGGCCGGGACCACGGCCAGGATCAGGTCGGCGTCGGCCGTGGCCGCCAGGTCGGTCACCGCCGTGATCCCCTCGTCCAGGGTGACGCCCGGCAGGAACAGGGGATTGGCGCGCGTCGCGTTGACCGCCTCGGCCACCTCCGGCTCGCGCGCCCAAAGGGTGGTCTCCAGTCCGGCCCGGCGGCAGACCTGGGCCAGGGCCGTGCCCCAGGCGCCCGCGCCGATCACGCTTGCGGTGCGATAGGGCTCGCTCAAGCCTTGGCTCCCTTGCGGCCGGGGACATGGGTCGGGCTGGACGCGGCGGCGGCCTCGTCCAGCGGCCAGCGTGGTCGCGCGAGCGCGTCCAGGCCGCTGACCAGGCCCTCGGCCAGCCGTTCGGCGCCGGCCAGGGCGATCATCGCCGCATTGTCGGTGCAGTAGGCCAGCGGCGGGGCGAAGAACGCGTATCCATGGGCCTGGGCGAGGCCGTTCAGCACCCGGCGCACCTCGCCGTTGGCCGCGACGCCGCCGGCCACGACAAAGCGCAGGCCCCCGGTTGGATGGGCGTCGGCATAGGCCGCCATGGCCCGCTCGGTGCGCTCGGCGAGTTGGCGGGCGATCGCAGCCTGGACGCCGGCGGCGAGGTCGCGCCGTTCCTCCGGCGTGGTCAGCCGCTCGGCGATGCGCGCCGCGGCGGTCTTGAGGCCCGAGAAGGAGAAGTCCGCGCCCTCCCGGCCCAGGAGGGCGCGGGGTAGGGGATAGCGCGCCGGATCGCCGCCGACGGCCAGTTTTTCCAGCGCCGGGCCGCCCGGGTAAGGCAGGCCGAGGGTCTTGGCGATCTTGTCGAAGGCCTCGCCGGCGGCGTCGTCGATGGTCGAGCCCAGCCGGCGGCAGCGGCCGACCCCGGCCACCTCCAGCAGCTGGCAATGCCCGCCCGAGACCAGCAGCAGAAGGAACGGATAGGCGATCGGCGCGCCCAGCCGGGCCGACAGCGCGTGGCCTTCCAGGTGGTTGACCGCGATCAGCGGCAGGCCGCGGGCAAGCGCGATGGCCTTGCCGGCCGACAGCCCGACCATCACCCCGCCGACCAGGCCCGGCCCGGCGGTGGCGGCCACGGCGTCCAGCTCGGAAAAGTCGGCGCCGGCCTCGATCATGGCCTCGGCGATGATGGCGTCGATGCTTTCGACGTGCGCCCGCGCGGCGATCTCGGGCACCACCCCGCCATAGGGGGCGTGGGCCTCGACCTGGCTGGAGACGACCGAGGACAGCACCTCCACGCGCCCGTCGGCATGGCGACGGACCACGGCGGCGGCGGTCTCGTCGCAGCTGGTCTCGATGCCGAGCACGAGCGAGCCGCTGTCCTGGGCCTGGACGGGAGGGTTGCTCTTGGGGTTGATCGGTTGCGGGCGCATCGGCGCTCCTGTAGCAGGCCGAAGGGATCGGGGCGATAACCGCCCGGTCCGCTCCGTCAAGCGCGAGGTCGCCCTTGTCCGCCCGTCCCCTCGTCCGCATCGGCACCCGCGCCTCCCGCCTGGCCCTGGCCCAGGCCGGCCAGATGCAGCGCCGAATCGCCGCGGCCCTGGGATACGGCCCGGAGGCGGCCGACGAGGTCGCGCCCCTGGTCCACATCTCCACCACCGGCGACCGCGTGCAGGACCGCCGCCTGCTCGAGATCGGCGGCAAGGCCCTGTTCACCAAGGAGATCGAGGAGGCGCTGATCGCCGGCCACATCGACTGCGCCATCCACTCGATGAAGGACGTGCCGGTCGAGCGCCAGCCGGGCCTGACCATCGCGGCCATCCCCGAGCGGGAGGACCCGCGCGACGCCTATATCAGCCCGCGTCATCCGCGCTTCGAGGGCCTGCCCCAGGGCGCGCGGCTCGGCACCGCCAGCCTGCGCCGGCAGGCCCAGGCCCTGCATCGGCGCCCGGACCTTCAGGCGGTGCTGGTGCGCGGCAACGTCGACACCCGCCTGGCCAAGCTCGAACGGGGCGAGGCGGACGCCATGATCCTGGCGCTGGCCGGGCTGAAGCGGCTTGGCCTTGCCGACGTGGTCGCCGAGGTGCTCGATCCGGTCGCCGCCCCGCCCGCGCCGGGCCAGGGCGCGCTCGCCATCGAGACCCGCATCGGCGACGCCGGCAGCGCGTGGCTCCAGGCCCTCGCCGACCGCCGCGCCACCCTGACCGTCGCCGCCGAGCGCGGCGCGCTGGAGGCGCTGGAAGGCTCGTGCCGCACAGCGGTGGGCGCGCACGGCCGGATCGAGGGCGACGACCTGATCCTGGTGGTCGAGGCGCTGACGCCCGACGGCCGCGAACGCTTCCGCCGCGAAGCCCGCATCGTCCTGGGATCGGACGGCGAGGCCGACGCCCGCGCCCTCGGCCTGGACCTCGGCGCTCAGGTCCGCGCCGAAGGGGGCGATCGGCTGTTGCTGGCCACCTGAGCGGGGCGCGCCATGACCGCCCGCCGCATCTGGGTGACCCGCACCCGTCCGGGGGCCGAGGCGACGGCGGCGCGGCTGGCGGCGCTGGGACATGAGCCCGTCGTCCAGCCGCTGCTCGAGGTGCGGGCGATCGCGGACGCGGTCATCGACCTCGCCGGCGTCGACGCCCTGGCCTTCACGAGCGGCCAGGCGATCCGCGCCTTCGCCAGCCTTTCGAGCGAACGGCGCCTTGCGGTCTTCACCGTGGGCGAGGGGACCGCGGCGCTCGCGCGGGCGGCCGGCTTCGCCGATGTGAGCTCGGCCGACGGCGACGTCCGCGCCCTGGCCGCCCTGATCGTCGGACGCCAGCCGCGTCCCTCACGGGTCCTGGCGCCGGGCGCGCGGGAGGTTGCGGCGGACCTGCCGGCGTTGCTGGCCGAGCGGGGTCTCGCGGCGACTGCGCTCGCCGTCTACGAGACGCTCGAGGCCGCCTCGCCCGCACCGCCGGAGCGGATCGGCGCCGTCCTGATCCATTCGCCCAAGGCCGCCCGAGCGCTCGCCGCGAGGCTGGCGGGCTGGCCGCAGGCGTCGAAAATCGACGCCTTCGCCATCTCCGAGGCGGCCGCCGCGCCGCTGCGCCGAGCCGGGCTGCGGTCGGTGACGGCGGCCCCGCGGCCGAGCGAGGACTCGCTGCTGGCGCTGCTTAAAGGTTGACCAGGACCACCCTACGGTCGCACCAAATGGATATGACCAGCGCGCCCGATCCGGCCGACGTCAGCGGCCCCGACCTGCCCCGTGATCCGGCCGACTATGCGCCGCGCCGGCGGGGGCTCGGCGCAGCCTTCTGGGCGATGATCGCCTTCGGCGTGCTTTGCGCC
>JARLIQ010000002.1 GCA_031291645.1 Caulobacteraceae bacterium
CACCAGCCCCTCCCAGGGAACCGAGCCGGCGCGCCTGACGCGGTTGAACGACTTTTCCGGGTCGTAGGCCGGCAGGCCGGGATCGAGGACGGCGATCTCCAGCCGGCCCATGGCGCTCAGCAGGCCCGCGCCGGCCAGGTATTCGTCATGGCGAGCGTTGACCAGGGCCAGCTCGGCCGCGCGCAGCTCCTGTTCGGCGTTCAGCACGTCCAGCGTGGTGCGCAGCCCGACACCCGCCTCCTGCCTGACCCCCTCGAAGGCCACCTGGTCGGCCCGCACCTGCTCGCCGTTGGAGGCGGTGTTGGCGTGGGCGGCGTTCAGCTGGTTCCAGGCCTGGGCCACCTGCTGGACGGTCTGGCGCTGGGCGCCCTCGATGGCGATGCGCTTGGCGTTGTCGGTCTCCAGCGCCTGGCGGATGCGCGAGCCGTTCAGGCCGCCGGTGAACAGGGGCTGGGTGAACACCGCCGAGGCGGTGACCGAGCGCGCCCACAGGCCGTTGGAGACGCCAAGCGCCGCGGCGTTGGCGTAGTAGCCGGTCTCCCCCACCTGGGCGCGCAGGGCCAACGTCGGGTGGTTGGCCGCCTTGGCCGCGGCCACGCGCGCGGCGGCGGCCTGCTCGTCGAAGTCGGCCCCGAGGATCGCCGGGTTGTTGCGCGAGGCGG
Organism: Caulobacteraceae bacterium; assembly: GCA_031291645.1. Taxonomy (GTDB): domain Bacteria; phylum Pseudomonadota; class Alphaproteobacteria; order Caulobacterales; family Caulobacteraceae; genus Poindextera. The sequence goes on from JARLIQ010000002.1 coordinate 663, forward strand.
TCGCGAATGCGTCGTCGACGCTGGCCGGCAGGCCCGGCAGGGCCGGCTCGGGCGCCAGGTCGCCGGGGCTCTGGCCCACCACCGCGGCGTAGGCGGCGCGGCTGACCGCCAGCTGGGCGCGGGCTGACGACTGCTGGGCCTGGGCCGCCGCCAGCCGCGCCTCGGCCTGGGCCACGTCGGTGCGGGTGAGCTGGCCGACGTCGAAGCGGGCGCGGGTCTCGGCCAGCTGGTTCTGCAGCACGGCGACGTTGGTCTGGGCGATGTCCAGCGCCTGCTGGTCGCGGCGCACGTCGGCGTAGGCGGTGATCACCTGCTGCAGCACGCTGGCCTCGACCTGGCGCAGCTGCTCACGGCCGGCGGCGATGTCGGCCTCGGCCGCCCGCGTCTCGGCGCTGGTCGCCCCGCCGTTGTAGATCGGCTGGGAGGCCGAGACCGAGGCGGCGATGTCCTGGATCGGCTGGTTGTAGGTCGAGATGGTCTGGGTGTAGTCGCCCTCGACCCCGGCCGAGACCTGGGGCCGATAGCCGCTGCGCGCCTGGACATAGCTCTCGTCGAGCGCGCGCAGCTGGGCGCGCTGGCCCTGCAGGGTGGGATTGGACTGGTAGGCCTGGGCTGCCGCGTCCTGCAGGGTCTCGGCCCGCGCCGCGCCGGCGCCCAGCCCGAGAGCGCCCGCGACCGCGATCAGTCCGAGCCGCCGCCGCGCGCCGGACGCAGGCGCGCCCGCCGCCATGCCCTGACCTCGCATGTCCCGCCCCTCGCGTCTCTTCCGGCCGTCATCGATCATGACGCCGGTCTAAGGCGTCGATTCAGCGATGGCCAATTACGCTTTGGACAGGAGCTTTACGGTTTTGACAGGTTGCGGCGCGGGCGAGGCCCTGACGCCGGCGCCGCCTAGAAGGCGAAGCGCGTCTCGGCCTCGAAGCCGGCGAGGACCGGCGGGGTGGCGTCGAACACTTCGCGCCAGCCGAGGTCGCCCTCGGACTTCAGGTACAGGCGAAGCTTGCCCACCGGCCCGTCGCGCACCACCACGGCCGCCCGGCCTTCGGGCCCGAGCGCGGCCAGCCAGGCCGGCGGCGGGACGCTGACCGCGCCCTCGCAGATCAGCACGTCATAACCGCCGGCCGGCGGCGTCTTCAGGTCGCCTTCGTCCAGGCGGGTGACCGTCAGCCCCATCTCCTCCAGCACCGCGGCGGCGTAGGGCGCGGCGATGGCCAGGGCCGTCTCGCCGGCGCGCGGCTTCAGCGCGTGCAGCGCCTTGGCCACGTCGCGCGGGCGCAGCAGCCAGCGGCCAGGCGCGTACTCGACCTCGGCGTCGGCGTAGGCCAGCCAGGCCTTGCCGGCGGGCGCGAACTTTTCGCGCGGCACGCGGCGCATGGCGCGCTGGATGGTCAGGTCGGGCACGTCGTTGGTGCGCACCTGGCTGTCGACCATGATCTGGCGCGCGGCGTCGAAATCGATCGTCATGACGGCCTCGGCGGGGCTCCTGCCCGTTGACTGGACGAGCCAGGCCGGCGTGCGGAACCGCCAGGTGACTCTCGAAGGACTCTGGGCCCGCTTATAGGGCGGCTCTTAACGCCAAGGCAATGCGGCCCGCGCACCATTGCCCACGAGGGCGCCTTCTGTTAGCCATCGCCCTCCCCGCGGACCGGCGAAGGCCTTGGACCCCGCGCGGCGGCCTGGTGGCGGAGTGGTTACGCAGCGGACTGCAAATCCGTGCACCCGAGTTCGATTCTCGGCCAGGCCTCCAACAATTTCAGCCACTTACAAGCATGTCGCGAAGGTCGATTTTCGCTCGTCAGGCCTTTGTCAGACGAACGCTGTCGGTTCCCACTGATTCAGGGGGCACTCGGCCGCAGTTGAACAGTGCACACCAGGGCGCGCTTGATCCGCCCACTTGAGCGCGCACACTCGCTAAAACGAACCTTGGAGGTGCGCCGATTCGGGATTCGCGCAGAGCGCACATGAGGATAAGGGCGATGGGGTCATTCGAATTTTGGCAACTAGTGGTCATGTCAATTCAGGCCGGCCTAATGCTCGCAACTTTGCTAGTCGCCGCGGCCATTGGCGCAAGACAAAACGAAATTAACGGTAGACTTCAACAGCTCCAAGATTTTGTAGCAATATCTGTAACCCCCGGAGATTCTCAAATTCTTTTGAAGAATACCGGCAAGGTCAATCTATATTTATGGGGGTTTTATTTTCCCGGGAATCATCACAAATTCAATAGACCAAGATTAATCGCGGCGGGGTCACCAGATTCTGCTTTCTACTGGTTGCCTGCTCCAAGCATTAACGCGATTCACGGCACTGAGTTTGAACTTAAACTCTACCTGACGGACGAGTTTGACCACAAATGGATCGCGGATGCCGGTGGGGAAGTGACGATCCTTCCGGCACAACCGGCCACCACTGCTCCGAAAGCCAGAAGGACCAAGGCCGCTCCCAGTGCCGCGCCGCCTTTGCAAACCGCGATCATGAAGGTTTGGTCCTACAGGACATACCGCGACAACTGGACGCTATAAGAATTGGGGCGTGGCGATCCACACCAAGCGGTGGGTGCTGGCTTGCTGTACCGCGCCCACCATTTCCATCAGGTCCGCCAGTTCGGTGTCAGTCAACCGCTCGACTTGCCAATGTAGCGCCTGGGCTCGCCGCGCCGCCGCCGCAAACGACTCGAGCCTCGGATGCGGCTCGGCGCTCGTCCGCTGACTGCAAATCCGTGCACCCGAGTTCGATTCTCGGCCAGGCCCCCAGCTTTTTCAGCGACCTATACGGACGCCGCGTTCGCTGATTTTTGCTCGCGAGCGCTTCGTGAGCGGCCAACTTAAGCCGCATCCCCTCAAACGCCGCATCTCACCCCGCTCGGCGCCAACGCACTGGCGCTGAGACCTATTGGACCACAGGGCCGTGATCACGCCACAGTCTGTGCGACCGACCGAAGCAGAGCAGGCGGGGTGATGAACCGCAGGCGGGCCTCAGCAACGTCGGCTATGGGCGGTCTTCCGTCGTTCACGTAGCTTCGGCGAACGAACATTCCCACGCAGAAGCTCAACACAGCCAGAGCCAGCGCGAGCATCCGTCGAACATCAGCCATCTTGCGCCAAGGAGAACCAATCCGAGAAAGATCAGTGGCCCAAATACCTGGAAGGTGTGGCGGGTGATCTTCTCGGGCAGGAAGGTGTCGAACAGCGGGCCTTTGCCCGCGCCATACCGGACCGCGACCGCGCTCAAGGGACACTTCAGGCCATTGCCCACGAAGACCACGCTTTCGATGGTCAGGAGCCCTAGCGAGACCCAAAGCCCCTCGCCGCGGACGCCGGCAAGGGCGGCGTAGATGACGAAGAAGGTCGATGCCGCCATCACCAGGTAGATGACCGTATGGACCGTGCGCACCGCCGCCAGGGGCCGCGCCTGGAAAAGCGGAAACCAGGCAAAGGCGAACTGGGCGGCGAGACCTATGGCGCCCGGGATCGTCCCGTACCGCGACAGATGTTCGGACAAGGACTGGTGGAAGACCGCCACGGAGACGCCGAACTCGGCCGCCATCATCGAGGCGAACGCCGCCGCACCCATGACGAGCCGGGGCGCGGTGGCCTCGCCTATCCGGAAGCGGCCAACGCACCAGGCGGAAGCGACCCAGCTCAGGCCCAGTATGACCGGCGTCTCCAACAACACGCCGGCGAGTTGGCCGATAAGCGGCGCGACGACCAACACCCGCGCCGCTCCGAGCGCAAAGCCGCATGCGAACACGACGGCGCAATAGGCTACGCCCGCCCCGATCGGCCGCGCTAGCACCTGACCAGATCGGTGTGTCCAAAACCCTTGGCGTAGTCCAGCACCGAGATTACGGCGGGCTCGACGCGAAAAATGCGGATGTCGGCTGCGGGCGGCGTCGGCGGCGCGCCGACCTGCGGGGGATACCTGGCCAGGAGCAGGCGGCCCGCCTTCTCGACTTCGGCGGGATCCGTCACGGCCTTCGCGTGGGCCGCCATCGAAAGCCCCTTGATGTCCATCACCTGCGGCGTGTCCGCCTCGATCGCCAGCGACACCCGATCATCGCGCGCAAGGTTGGCCGCCTTCTGGCTGTCAAGGCCACATAGGAAGTAAAGCGTCAGGCCCTCGTTCGCATATCCGACTGTCGTCGCCTGCGGCCAGCCGTCCGGCCTCAGCGTGGCGATGGTCATCGTCCGGTTATCGTCCAACAGCGAGAGGATCGTCTTTCTGATTGCTTCGTCCATCTGCAGTCTCCACACGGCCGCGCACCCTCGCGCCCGGGAGGTTGCGTGAACTGGATTCAGCATTGGTCGAGCCTGCCCGAGGGGCGTTGACCCACATCAACGCAGGGCCGCCCCACGCGAAATCACCCCTATGGCCAAGCTGGAATTCGTGTGATGGTGGCAATCTCCACTCAATCGCGCTGGAGGGTGCGATGAAGTTGTGGTCGATCGTGGCGTTGGTTGGTCTCGGCCCTGCCCTTGGCGGGTGCGCGGGGCTGGAGTTCAGCGACGGCTGGAGCCCGAGCAACGCCAACGCGCTGCATTTCTACGACTCCCGGCCCTATCTGCTGGTCAGCGTGACCAAGGACTGCGTTTCGAGCGCCAGCGTGATCAGCCTGCCGGCCGGCAAGCGGAGCGTGACCTTCAAGAGCGGCTACGGCACGGCCGACCTGTCGGTCGCCCTGCAGAACGGCATGGTCACCAGCGTCGGCCAGAAGACCGACACCAAGATTCCCGAGACGATCACGGCGGCGGCGGGCCTGGCTGGCCAGCTCGGCGCAAAGGCGCTGCTGACGCCGCCCGCGACCCCGGCCAAGACCTGTGTGGCGGCCGCCAAGCTCTATCCCATCCTCGAGACCGGCGAGATCGACCGCTCGAACCCGTTCACGGTCGATTGGGACATGACCGACAAATAGGCCCCCATGCCCTTCTACCGAAAGACGCCCGCTGGCGCCTTGCTGGCGTTTCCGAAGGACATGCGCCTGCCGCTGATCGTCTCGGTGCTGGACGTCTCGATGGAGGTCGAGGGCCGCACGACGGCGGCGCTGATGGAGCTGTTCGGCTACCAGGACGAACGGGAGCGGCTCGATATCGAGGTTCCCTCTTGTTTCCGGACCGACTTCGCGTCGATCCCGGCCTGGGCGCGGGGCCTGTTTCCGCCGTTCGGCCGCCACGCCAAGGCGGCGGTGCTGCACGACTGGCTCTATGCGATCGGCGAGCCCGGCCGCAAGGCGGTCGCCGACCGGGTGTTCAGGCACGCGATGACCGAGCTTCGGGTTCCGGCCTGGCGGGTCTGGGTGATGTACTGGGCCGTCCGGCTGGGCGGCGGCGCGGGCTATGCGCGCGCGGCCACGGACTGGGCCTCCAGCTTCGCCGACGGCGAGACGGGGGATGAACGGACGCCCCTCTTCGACCGCGCCAGCGCCTTCCTCGGCCAGCCGCACGGGCCCAGGCCGATCTAGCCGCTCGCCCGGCCGCGCTTTCTGGACCCCGCGCCCTTTCCCACGGCCTGCGGACGCTTATGTTGTAAGCGCCGCCGCAAGTATCGCGGTGGTAGCGTGACCGTTGGCCATAGTGACCCTCGGCCTCTGTTGGAGGTCCAGATGAAGAAGACAGTTTCGGCGCTCGCGGGCGCCTTCCTCCTGGCGGCGTCGATCGCGGCCAGTCCGGCGTCGGCCCAGCATGCGGGCGGCGGAGGCGGAGGCTTCCATGGCGGCGGCGGTTTTGGCGGCGGATTCCACGGCGGCGGCGGCGGGTTCCACGGCGGCTATGGCGGCGGCTACCATGGCGGCGGCTACTACCACGGTGGAGGCTATCACGGCGGCGGCTATCACCATGGCGGCTACTACCACGGTGGTTACGGCTACGGCGGCTATCCCTACTTCCTCGGCGGCTTCGGCCTGGGCTATGCGTTGGGCGCGTCCTTCTACGATCCCTGGTTCTACGACTACCCGCTCTACTACGGCTATTACGGCGACTACGGCGTGACCGAGCCCCTGGTCGACGACGACGACGACTATGCCGACGGGCCGGCGGCGCCCGGCGCTTCGCCCCCGGCCGCACAGCCGCAGGCCCAGGCGAACCAGCCGGCGGCCTGCGGGTCCTGGGTCTGGGACGCGAGCCAGTCCAAGTACAACTGGGTCGGCTGCTGACCGACGGCGGCGCGAGCGCGCCGCCGCATTCCTTCCTTCGCCGGCGGACCGCCGGCGGCGCTATCTAAGGTCCGATCCGTGCGCCTTATCGCCTCCAGTCTCGTTCCCAGCCTCATGCTCAGCCTGGCCCTCGCCACCGGCGCCCTCGCCCAGGCGGCGCCGGTCCGGCTGACCCAGCTTCACGACGCCCTGCACCTGACCGCCGAGCAGGAGGACGCCTGGCGCGCCTACGAGGCGGCCATCGCGCCCAGCCCCGAAGCCGAGGCGCGCCGCCAGGCCGCCCAGCGCATGCTGCCCCAGCTGGCCACGCCGCGCCGCATCGCCCTGATCGACGCCACCATGAGCCAGGACCTCGAAGAGTTCCGCCGCCAGGGCCAGGCCGTCACGGCCTTCTACGGCCGGCTGACGCCCGACCAGCAGAAGGTGTTCGACCGCGAGACCCTCCCGGCGGCGCAGTCCCCGTCCGGCGGCTGAGTCGCCAGGCGAGACGCGGTCAGGCGGCCGGCAGCGCCGGGACGGCCTCGACCACGACGTCGCCCGCCAGCCGGCGCATGTCCTCGGCATGGCAAAGGCCGGTGCCGGCGGCGAGCAGCGCGGCCGACCCGCCGGCCACGGCCCAGCGGAAGGCCTCGTCCAGCGGCGATCCCGCCGCCAGCGCCCAGACCATGGCGCCCAGGAAACTGTCGCCGGCCCCCACGGTGCTGAGCGCCGCGATCGGCAGGGCCGGCGCGCGCCAGGCCGCCTGCGCGGTCACCAGCAGCGCCCCGTCGGCCCCGAGCGACAGGGCGACCACCTCGGTCCGGCCGCGGGCGATCAGCGTCCGGCAGGCGGCCAGCCTGGCGGCCTCGTCCGCCAGCGGCGCGCCGGTCAGTTCACTCAGTTCGCGCAGGTTGGGCTTGATCAGGTGCACGCCGGCCTCCAGCCCCGCCTTCAGCGCGGCGCCCGAGGTGTCGAGCACGAACCGTGCGCCCCAGCCCCGGACGATGGCGGCCGCGCGGGCGTAGAAGTCGTCCGGCGCGCCCGGCGGCAGGCTGCCGCTGGCGCAGACGATCGCGGGACCCGGCCCGAGCGCGGTCAGGGCGTCCAGCAGCGCGCGCCATTCCGCCTCGGCCAGCCGGGGCCCGGGCATCACGAATCGGTACTGGTCGCCGCAGCCGCGATCGAGCACGGTGACGTCCTCGCGGGTCTCGCCGGCCACCGGTACGGTGACGCTGGCGACGCCCTCGGCCTCGACCAGCCGCTGCAACAGCTGGCCGACCAGGCCGCCGACCGGATAGAGCGCGCGCACCTCGCCGCCCAGCCGGCGCACGACCCGCGCCACGTTGACGCCGCCGCCGCCGGGATCGCGCCGGCCCTCGGCGCAGCGCAGCTTGCGGATCGGCTCGACCCGGTCCACCGCGGTGGACAGGTCGATCGCGGGATTGACGGTCAGGGTGAGGACGCCGGCCATGGCCGTATCAGGCCGGCGCGAGGGCGGCGGCGCCTTGAGCAAAGTCAAAGCCCCGTGCGATCAATCGCCTACCCTGGAGATCACACCCTCCGAGCCAAGCGGACCCTCCGATGACGCACCCCTTTCCCCTGCCCCCTCACCTCTCGCCCGACCTCGCCCGGGTGCGCGACTATTGGCAGGGCCTTTTGCGCGGCGGCGCCGACATGCCGTTCTGGGACGACGCCAAGCTGACCGACCTGCCGGACCTGTCCGAGCGGCTGTTCCTGCTCGACGTGTTCGACCAGCCCGAGCGGTTCCGGCTCAACACCGTGCCCGACGCCTTCAGCGGCGCGAGCCTGGCCGGCAAGTTCATCGAGCACGCCGACCTGGACTGGCCGTTCGAATTCCTCCGCTCCCAGGCCAGCGCCACGGTCGAGTGCGCGGCCCCGACCTGGTTCCACTCCGCCGGCGAAGGCGCGGCCCACCGCGGCGCCTATTCGCGCCTGATGCTGCCGATGTGGGGCGAAGGGCGGATCGGCATGCTGCTGGGCGCCGTCGACCTCGAATGAGGCCCTTCCCGAAGCGCTGGCGGCGCGATCGCGCCGATACCTATTCCGCCGCCAGCCGGCCTTCCGCGTCGGCCACCACCGTCAGGGCGCCGATCAGGCTCGACGGATTGACGCTGATCGAGTCGATGCCCCAGCCGACCAGGGCCGCGGCGACCTGCGGATAGTTGGCCGGCGCCTCGCCGCAGATGCCGACGTGCCGGCCGTTGCGCCGCGCGCCCGTCACCGCCAGGCGCAGCATCTCCATCATCCCCGGGTCGCGCTCGTCGAAGTCGAAGGCGACGATCTCGGAATCGCGGTCCACGCCCAGGGTGAGCTGGGTCAGGTCGTTCGAGCCGATCGAAAAGCCGTCGAACAGGGCGGCGAAGGCGTCGATGCGGATCACGTTGTTGGGGATCTCGCACATGACGTAGACCTCCAGCCCGTTCTCGCCGCGCGCCAGGCCGTGGCTCGCCATGGCCGCCAGGGCGTCGCGCGCCTCCTGCTCGCGGCGCACGAACGGGACCATGATCTTCAGGTTGGTCAGGCCCATGGTCTCGCGCACCCGCTTGAGCGCCGCGCATTCCAGGGCGAAGCCCGCCGCGTAGGCCGGGTGGGCGTAGCGCGAGGCGCCGCGGAAGCCCAGCATGGGGTTGTCTTCCTTGGGCTCGAAGCCGGCGCCGCCGGTCAGGCTGGCGTACTCGTTGGTCTTGAAGTCCGACAGGCGCACGATCACCGGGCGCGGGAAGAAGGCCGCGGCGATGGTCCCCACCCCCTCGGCCAGGCGCTCGACGAAGAAGTCCGCCGGCTTGGCGTAGAGCCGCGTCGCGCGCGCGATCGTCGCGCGGTCCCGGGCCGAGGTCACCTTCCCGGGTTCCGCCAGGGCCATCGGGTGGATGCCGATGTGCCGCTGGATGATGAACTCCATCCGCGCCAGGCCCACCCCGTCGCTGGGCAGCAGGCTCGAGCGGAAGGCCAGGTCCGGGTCGCCCAGGTTCAGCATCACCTCGGTCCGGGGCCTTGGGACCTTGGTCAGGTCGATCGCCGTCGCCTCGAACGGCACGGCGCCCTCGTAGACCCGCCCGACGTCGCCCTCGGCGCAGGAGACGGTCAGCAGCTGGCCGGTCTTCAGCCGGTCGGTCGCGTCGCCCGTCCCGACCACCGCCGGCACGCCCAGCTCGCGCGCCACGATGGCCGCGTGGCAGGTGCGCCCGCCGCGGTCGGTGACGATCGCCGCGGCCGTCTTCATCACCGGCTGCCAGTCCGGGGTGGTGGTCTCGGCGACCAGGATCTCGCCAGGGCGGAAGGCCTGCAGGTCGTGCTCGGTGGCGACGACGCGGGCCAGGCCCGCAGCCACCTTCTCGCCCACCGCCCGTCCGGTGGCCAGCACCGCGCCCTGGCCCTTGATGGCGTAGCTCATCAGGCTCTCGCCGCCCTGGCGCGAGGCCACGGTCTCGGGCCGCGCCTGGACGATGTAGAGCCGCCCGTCCTCGCCGTCCTTGGCCCATTCCACGTCCATCGGGGTCGGGCGGCCGGCGTTGGCGGAATAGTGGGCCTCGATGGCCATGGCCTGGCCGGCCAGGGCCAGGACCTCGTCGTCGGTCAGGCAGAAGCGGCTGCGGTCGGCGGGCGAGACCCGCCGGTTGCGGGTGCCGGCGCGCCCGTCGGCGGCCGTGCCGTAGACCATGCGCAGCTGCTTGGCGCCCAGCCGGCGGCGCAGCACGGCGCGGAAGCCCTGCTGGTAGGTGGGCTTGTGGACATAGAATTCGTCCGGGTCGACCGCGCCCTGCACGATGTTCTCGCCCAGGCCGTAGGCGCCGGTGACGAACACCACGTCGCGGAACCCCGTCTCGGTGTCCAGGGTGAAGATCACCCCGCTCGAGCCGACGTCCGAGCGCACCATCTTCATCACCGCGACCGACAGATAGACCTTGAAGTGGTCGAAGCCGTTGTCGAGCCGGTAGCCGATCGCCCGGTCTGTGAAGATCGAGGCGAAGCATCGCCGGCAGGCGTCGACCAGTTCGGCCTCGCCACGCACGTTCAGGAAACTCTCGTGCTGGCCGGCGAAACTGGCGCTCGGCAGGTCCTCGGCGGTGGCCGAGCTGCGCACCGCGACGGCCAGGGTCTTGCCCCCGCACGCCGCCTTCAGCGCGCGGTAGGCGGCGATGATCTCGCGGCGCAACGCGGCGCCGCCGGTGGCCTCGTAGACGATCCGGCGGGCCTCGGCGCCCCGTTCGGCCAGCCGGTCGACGTCGGTCTTGTCCAACCCGTCCAGCAGTTCGTGCAGCCTCGGCCAGGCGTCGGCCTCGGTCAGGGCGTCGCGATAGGCCTTGGCGGTGATGGCGAAGCCCGGCGGCACCGTCACTCCGGCGCCGGACAGGGCCGAGGTCAACTCGCCCAGCGAGGCGGTCTTGCCGCCGACCAAGCCGACGTCGCCAGAACCGAGCTGGTCGAACCCGCGGATGTAGTCCGTCCCCGACATCGGCGGCGCCCTTTTAAAATTACGATCTGCTGAGGCCTGCAGCCTGCGCCCGATCGGCCCGCGGCCGTTTGATCGCGATCAAGACCCGGGCGGCTATCTGACGGAGGACCCGTTCAGTCGGCCTCGCGCTCCAGTCCGCAGCAGGGCGCGCCGCTGTCCGCGGCCGCGGCGGCCTCGAGCACCGAGCCGGTGACGAGATTGGGCCGGAAGGCGGTGCAGCCCTTCAGCCCCAGGTCGTAGGCGCGCTCGAAGATCGAGCCGAACGCCTCGAAGCTGCAGTCGGCCGGCGCGTTGACCGTCTTGGAGATGGCGTTGTCGACGAAGGGCTGCAGCGCCGCCTGCATGCGCAGGTGCGCCTCGGGCGAGAGCGCGGCGGCGGTGACGAAGGCCGGCGGCTCGCCCGCGTGGCCGAGCGCGCGCCAGAGCTTGAGGGCGTAGTCGAGCACCTCGACGCTCTCGGCCTCGCCGGTCTCGTTCAGCACCCGGCGCGAATAGGCGCCCGCGAAGATCGGCTCCAGCCCGCTGGAGACGTTCTCGGCCAGAAGGCTGATGGTGCCGGCCGGGGCGATGGCCAGAAGGTGGCTGTTGCGCACGCCCCGCGCCGCGATCGCCGCGCGGATGTCGTCCGGCAGCGCCTTGATGAACGGCGCGGCCAGGTAGGCGTCCGGCGCGAAGGCCGGGAACGGCCCCTTCTCCTGCGCCAGCACCGCCGAGGCGCGGTAGGCCTCGTCGCGCATCAGCCGCATGATCGAGGCCGCCGCCTCGCGCCCCGCCTCGCTGTCGTAGTCCAGGCCCAGCATGACCAGGGCGTCGGCCAGGCCGGTCAGGCCAAGGCCGATCCGGCGCACGCCGCGAGCGGCCGCCTGCTGCTGCGGCAAGGGATAGAGCGAGGCGTCGATCACATTGTCCAACAGCCGCACGGCCGTGTGCGTGAGGCTCTCCAGCCGCTCCCGGTCGATCCGTGCGGCCGGTGTGAAGGGGTCACGCACCAGCCTCGGCAGGTTGATCGAACCCAGGTCGCAGGCGCCGTAGGGCGGCAGGGGAATCTCGCCGCAGGGGTTGGTCGCCCCGATCCGCTCGCGATAGGCCAGGTTGTTCAGCCGGTTGATCCGGTCGATGAACAGCACCCCCGGCTCGGCGCTGTCGTAGGCCGAGCGCATCATCCGCTCCCAGAGCGCGCGGGCGCGCACCCGGCGCAGGACGCGGCAGGCGACCTCGCCCGCGTGGCCGGGCCAGTCGCGCACCAGCGTCTCGCCCCGCCCGCCGAGCGCCTCGGCCGGGAACACCAGCGGCCAGTCCGCGTCGGCCCGGACGGCGGCGACGAAGGCGTCGGTGACCTGGACCGACAGGTTGAAGTGGCGCAGCTCGCCCCCCGCCCGCTTGGCGTCGATGAAGTCCTCGATGTCGGGGTGGTCGCAGCGCAGGGTCGCCATCATCGCTCCCCGCCGCGCGCCGGTGGACAGGATGGTGGCGCACATCGCGTCCCAGATGCGCATGAAGGACACCGGGCCCGAGGCGATCGCCCCCACGGTGCGGGTGCGCACGCCCTTCGGCCTCAGGGTCGAGAAGTCGTAGCCCACGCCGCCGCCCTGCTGCATGGTCACCGCGCCCTCCTCCAGGGCGCGGAAGATGCCGGGGATCGAATCCTCGATCGGTCCCATGACGAAGCAGTTGAACAGGGTGAGCTTGTGGCCGGTCCCGGCCCCGGCCTGGATCCGGCCGCCCGGCAGGAAGGCGAAGTCCTCGAGGGCGTCGTAGAAGCGCCGCGCCCAGCCCGCCGCGTCGGCCGGCTCGACCGCCGCCAGCGCCGTCGCCACGCGCCGCCAGCTGTCCTCGATGGTGGCTTCGGCGCGGCGCCCCTCGCCCGCGCGGTACTTGGTCCGCCAGATCCGGCGCGAGATGTCGATGGCGGCGTCGGTCATGTCGCGCCCCGCTCGCTGCTGGTCCGGGGGATGAAGAAGTTGGGGCGCTCCGCCCTTGGGGGGGTGGCGGCGAAGCGCCCCGCCATGCGGCTCAACCCGCCGCCTGGACCTCGATCTTCTTGGCTTCCGGCTTGGCCGGGGTGGGAACCACCACCTTCAGCACGCCCTTGCTCATGGTCGCCTTGATCTGGTCGGCCTTGACGCCCTGCGGCAGGGTGAGCGAGCGCGAGAACGAGCCG
>JARLIQ010000027.1 GCA_031291645.1 Caulobacteraceae bacterium
CCGCCCCAGGTCCAGTCTCCGCCGCCTCCGTCGCCTGCCGCCCCAGCGTCCGCGCCAGGTCCATGCCGATCCCGGCCAGCTCCTCCAGCGTCTGCAGCCGCAGCGCCGGCCGCACCTGCGCCCGCCGCGCCACCGCGTCACTGCCGCACGCCGCCGCGGGCTGCGGCCCGGCGGGCGTCTCATCGATGGCGGGTAAGGTCTCGGCCATGAACAAAACAAGAACATAATTCAAGCCGAAGGTCAAGATCGGCCGCGCCGCCGCGTCCCGCGCCCCCGCCCGCGGCCTTGACCGGGCCCGCGCCAGGGCGGACACGGTGGCGCCATGACCACGGCGACGGCGGCGACATGAGCGGACCGCGAAGCCCGGTGCGGGCCACGGCGATCGCGGCGACCCTGACCGGGCTGCTCATCGCCACGGTGGTGATCGGCTATTTCAACGTCGGCGCGGTGCTGGGCGCGATGCGGCCGATCGGCGTCCTGGGCTTCCTGGCGGTGGCCGGCGCCCAGCTCGTCGTCTACGCTCCCCTGGGCCTGGCCTGGTGGCTGGTCACCCGGCGCGAGCCCGTGCGGCGGATCGGCGGCCTGGCCTGGGCCAGCGCCATCGCCGAGGCCGCGACCAACGTCCTGCCGTTTTCCCAGCTCGGCGGCGTCGTCATGGCCAACCGGGCCGCCGTCCTCGCCGGCCTGTCCCCCGCCAGGGCGTTCGGCTCGAACGTGGTGGACATCTCGATGGAGCTGGCGGCCCAGCTCGTCTACACCCTGGTCGGGGTGGTGCTGCTGGCCCACCACCTGGGCCTGGACGGGCGGCATGACCCGCTGCTGGCGCCCATCGCCGGCAGCCTGACCCTGGCCGCGGGCCTGGTCGGCGGCTTCATCGCCGGCCAGGGACGGGGGCTGAAGCTGGTCAAGCGCCTGCTCCACGCCCTGGTCCCCGGCGTCGACAGCCAGGCCGCCGCCGTCACCCACGTCATCGAGTCGGCCTATCGCCGGCCCCGGCGCCTCTGGGCCTCGTTCGGCGTGCACGTGGTCGCCTGGTTCACGGCCGCGGGCGGGACCTGGCTGATCCTGGCCTTCATCGGCCGGCCCCTGCCGATCGCCTCGGTGGTGGCGATCGAGAGCCTGCTGTTCGCCATCCGCAACGCCGCCTTCGTCGCCCCCGCGGGCCTCGGCGTCCAGGAAGGCGCCTACGTCCTCCTGGGCCCCATCTTCGGCCTGCCCCCCGAAGCCGCCCTGGCCCTCTCCCTGCTCAAGCGCGCCCGCGACCTCGCCATCGGCGTGCCGATGCTGATCAGCTGGCAGGTGGTGGAAAGCCGGCGGTCGCTGCGGGCCGCCGCCGAGCCGGGGCGCGGCGGGGCGGGGGAGTAGGGTGGGGGCGACGGGACGGCGGGACGGGGATGGCGTGCGGGCCGGCGCCGTCGAGGCGGCGCGCGTCGTAACCACTGCCAAAACTCTGGTCCGAGCTGGATGAAAGATCAGAGGCGGGTCAAAAGGCGGCCTTCACCGCATAATCTTGTTCCAATCGACCTCATACCCAGCTGCTTGCAGTTCTTTAGCGATCGATTGTCGCCACGCACCGGCCGCATCAAACGGCTCGTAGACCACGCCGCCGAAGTCAGACGGCAGTTCCATCTCGCCCTTTTTTAGGGCGCAGACTCGCTCACGCCCGAGCCGACTAATGAAATACCCAAGCTCCAAAAGGACATTTTGGCGAGCGCGATCCTGGAGCGGTTGACCTTGCGCTGCTCCGCTATCGTCTGGCGTAAGGAGCACAACGGCAAAGCCAACATCACCGTGGGCAACAACCTTTTCGATTACCGTCCGCCCCTGATTGGGTTGTTCATGCAAAATGATGGGCTCAAAGCCGGCCACTGTTAGGAACCTGGCTACGGCCTCACGAGCGGCTTCGTCGTGGCCATGGACAACAAAGACCTTCCTGCTTGCGGCCTGGTCGGTTTGCCGCTGCCGATCGGTTGCGATTTGAGGAAGCTCTTCTTCTAGGCCCCGAATGGCTTGCGTCAGCAATGCGATAGCCTCCTGCCTCCCATCTTCGAGAAATTGTCGGAAGACTCGTGGATCGCTTTCAGACGAGGGGCCCCCCATTAAGGACATGGTCACAGGACCATGGTCGAGGTTTGCCGCTCGAGCATATCGATTGTATTCAGGCGTGCCGTGCCCGAACGCGGCCGTGAGCGTTTCATCGATTGCCGCTTCAATGGGCATTAACTGGGGCGATCCGAAGCGCTTCTGTACGATGTTCGGGTCGAAGGCTTTCAACTCTTCAATGCGCTTGTTGAAGCGCGCAATGACGTGCCGCGTCTGATCTGGCGTTAGCGCGGGCCGGGATGACGGCGGCTTCTGAGGTGCTCTGCTCATGTTTCCCCTGTGGTGCCCGCGCCTTCGGGCTTGGCCCGAAATGTCGCGCCGCCAAGGTATGAGTGCAAGGCCGCGCCGCCATCTCTAGCTGAGCCGGGCGACAAGTTGCCGACCGGCGTCAATGCCGGCCAATCCCCCTGATGCCCAAGACGCGCCAGAGCCAGCCCCGCCCCCTACCGCCCCTCGAACACAGGCCTCCGCTTCTCCACGAACGCCGCGAACGCCTCCTGGGTGTCGTGGCTGGCGAACAGTTCGGCGTGGCGCTTGGCTTCGAAAGCAACGAACTCGGCGAACCCCATCCATTCGGCGTCGCTGGAACCGCGCGCTCAGCGAGGCGCCCGGCCGCCCATGACGGTTCTCTAAAGGTGGTTAACCCCCGCCGCACCGACTCAATCCAAGCTCCGCGCGTTGGATGTGATTGGCGTCGATTGAACGGCTGTGATTCAACTGCGGACCGGGGAATCGTCCGATGGCGAACTTGAAGGCCGATATCGCTGCGTTCGAGCGCATGAAGGGTGAACTGGAGGCCGAGCATCTGCATGCCTGGGCCCTGTTCCACGACGGCAAGCTCGTAGACACCTTCGCCGACTTCGAAGCCGCCGCGACCATCGCCGTGGAGCGTTTTGACCAGGGCCCGTTCCTGATCCGCCAGGTTGGCGCGGGGCCGGTCCAGTTGCCGGGCGGGATGGTGTTTCGGCCGGCGCATGCGCTCGACACCGGCGGGCTTTAAGTCCGGCCGCGCAGGCGAGAGCCCCGCCGACCTGCTCGTCCGGCTTGGTCCGACGATCCAGGTGGATATCGGGCTCAAGTCGCGCGCGCTGGCGGGCGAGCCGCCGGATTTACCTGAGAAGAAGGTCAAGGCGCTGATCGACACCGGCGCCGGCGGCGACTGCATAGACGACGCCCTGGCGCGCCGCCTCAAGCTGCCGATCCATGACGAAGGCGAGATCAGCGGCGTGGGCGGCCGCCACCGCGCCTTCATCTATACCGCCCGCATCTACGTGCCGAAGCTGAACAAGCTGCTGTTCCAGCCCTTCACCGGCGTGAAGCTGCATGAGGGCGAGCAATGGCATCGCGTCATTCTGGGCCGTTCCTTTCTGCGGCACTACCGCCTCGCCTATGACGGGACCAGCGGCGAGGTCGACATCATCGATCCCGATGAGCCCGGGGAGCCCCTGATCTAAGGGGAAGGCCTACATCCCCCCGCCCGGCGTGTCCTCGCCCAGCAGCTGGGCCTTCAGGGCGGCGCGCTCGATCTTGCCCAGGTGGTTACGGGGGAAGGCCTTGACCGCGTGGACCCGCGCTTGCGGGACGGCGGGCAGGGCGGCCAGCAGGGCGGCCTTCAGCTCGGCGGCGCCCACCGGCCGGGCGGTCTGGATCGCCACGTGCACCGCCTCGCCGTCCTGGCCGGGGACCGAGAAGACGCAGACCGCCTCGGCGCCCAGCCGGTCCTGCAGGGCGGTCTCGATCGGGGTGGTGGCGATCTTGTCGCCGCCGACGTTGATCACGTCGGTCACGCGCCCCTGCAGCGACAGCCGCCCGTCCTCGCGCAGCACCCCCAGGTCGCCCGGATAGAAACAGCCGTGCCGGAAGAAGGCGGCGCTGGCCTCGGGATCGCCCAGGTAGGCGTCGACCCCGTTGGCGCGCACCCGGACGACGCCGGCCTGGCCGGGCGGCAAGGGCCGGTCGGCCTCGTCCACCACCTCGACCCCGGCGCCGTCGCAGAGCTGGTGCCAGGCCAGGTCCTCCGGGGTCTCGATGCGGGTCACGGCGATGGTGCCGGTCTCGGTCGAGCCGACCATGTTGCGCACGTCGTGCGTCAGCCGCTCGCGCGCCGCCCGCCACTGGGCGAGCGGCAGCACCCCGGCGCCGACGAAGAGGGCCATGGCGTCGTTGCGCGGGGCCATGTCCGCCGGCGCGGCCAGAAGCTCGGCCAGCAGCTGGGGCTGGACCAGGACGTGGGTCAGGCCGGGGGTGGCGAGCGAGCGGTAGCGGTCCGGCGCCTGCTGCAGCACCGCCGTCGCGCCCAGGGTCCAGGCGCAGACCGGCCACTGGTAGCCGATCGCCGTCCAGCCGCCGAAGTCGAACACGTCGATGACCGACGTGGGCGTCAGGCCCAGCATCGCGAACCGCCGCGGGGTGTTGCGCGCCTCGTCGGCCGTGTCGATCAGCACCTTCTTGTAGGCGCCCGTGGTGCCCGAGGTGAGCAGGATGTGGCCGCCCGGTGGCATGGGGGGCGGCGTCGAGGGGAGCGGCTCGACCTCGCCCGCCGGCTCGGCGTTGGCGCAGAGGTCGTCCGGCGCCAGGACCAGCGGCGCGTCCGCCCGCGCCGCCGCCGCCTCCAGCTCCGGCCAGGCCCCGCCCGCCGTCGTCACCGCGCAGGCGGCGTTAAGCGCCAGCCGCTCGATGTCCTCGGCCGAGCGCGCGTGCACCGTCGTCACGCCCAGGCTGCGCAGCGCCAGGCCGGCGATCCAGCCGTCCAGCGGGCCGTCCAGGCACAGGATCGCCACCCGCCCGCCGCCGATGGCCTGGCCGGCGAACGCGCGCCGCGCCCGCTCGATCGCGCCGGCGAAGGCCCGGTAGGTCCAGGCTTGGCCGTTGTGGACCAGGGCCAGGCTGTCCGGCGCGGCCCTGGCGTGGCCGAAGATGCTGTCGACGACCGCCATCGCGCCCTAGGCGTGGGCCAGCTGTCCGGCCTGCGCGCCCCGGGCGTCCGGCGCGGCCGGGGCTGAGACCGCGAAGAAGATCTTGGCCGAATCCGAGGCCTCCGACTGGGCGAAGGCCCGCTCGAAGTCCTCCAGGGCGAAGGCCTCGCCCAGAAGGTCGTCGATCGCCAGCGCGCCGCTGGCCAGCAGCTCGATCGCCCGCTCGAACGGGCCATAGGCGACGGCGTGCAGCCGCAGGTTCTTGCGCACCGCCTGGGCGACGTTGATCGGCACGGCCGCCGCCGGCCGGCTCTTCAGCACCCCCAGGCCATGCGGCTTCAGCCGGTCGAACATGACCGCCAGCGAGGCCGCGGTCGCCTGGGTCTCGATGACGAAGTCGAACGGCGCGGCGTCCTCCGGAATCTCCTGCGCCGAGGCGTGGGTGACGTCTGAAAAGCCGTGGATCGCCAGGATGCGGCCGGTCAGGGTCGCGATGCGGTTGTCGCCCAGGATCAGCCCGCGCCCGGCCGGGTCCAGCGGCGCGTTCAGGACCGCCAGGGCGGCGGCCACCGGCTCGACGTAGGCCGCCCGCTTGGCCGCCATCCCCTCGGGCGTGCGCAGCACATAGGCGGCCGGAACCACCACCTGCTCGGCGAAGGCGCCGTCGGTCTGCACGCCCATGAACAGCGGCTCGGCGCATGCCCCGCCCGTGCGGCAGCTGGCGCAGGCGCCGCAGGCCATCGCCGGGTCGACCGTCACCCGCTCGCCCGCGCGGAAGCCGGCGGCGGGGCCGCAGGCCAGCACCACGCCGGCGAACTCGTGCCCGATCACCCGCGGCTCGTTCACGGGCAGGGCGCCGCGCGCGACATAGACGTCGGTCCGGCAGACGCCGGCCAGCACCACCTGGATCAAGACGTCGTCGTCGCGCTGGAGCCGGGGCGGGGCGATGTCCTCGAGCCTGACGCCGCCGGCCCGCCGCACGAGTGCTCGCATCTCAGCCTCCCAAGCCTCCGGGTCCGCGGCCGGCGCCGCCGCGCGGCTGCAACCCCAGGCGTTCCCATACATCAATTGCGCGGGAAGGCCATGGCGCGCGGACCGGCCGGCGGCGGGGCGTCTTGACTTACCGGGCGTAAGCCGGGCGCGCTGGCGCTCACCGGCAACGACAAGACCGGATGGACCAGGGACGTAGGCGCGCGGCATGACCAGGCTTTGCGAAGGACGGGTGGCGATCGTCACCGGGGCGGGACGCGGCATCGGGCGGGAATACGCCCTGATGCTGGCCGAGCACGGGGCCAAGGTGGTGGTCAACGACCTGGGCGGCGCGCGCGACGGCGCCGGGGCCGACATCGGCCCGGCCCACGACGTGGTGGCCGAGATCCGCGCCGCCGGGGGCGAGGCGGTGGCCAACGGCGCGGACGTCAGCGACTGGGACGCGGCCAAGGGCATGATCGACCAGGCGGTGGCCGAGTTCGGGCGGCTGGACGTCTTGATCAACAACGCCGGCATCCTGCGCGACCGCATGCTGGTCAACATGACCGAGGCCGAGTGGGACGCGGTGATCAAGGTGCACCTGAAGGGAACCTTCGCCCCCTCGCACCACGCGGCGGCCTACTGGCGCGACCTGAACAAGGCGACGGGGGAGGGCGCCAACGCGCGGCTGATCAACACCTCGTCGGTCTCGGGCATCTACGGCAACGTCGGCCAGACCAACTATGGCGCGGCCAAGATGGGCATCGCCGCCTTCACCATCATCGCCTCGCGCGAGCTGCGCCGCTATGGCGTGACGGTCAACGCCATCGCGCCGGGGGCGCTGACCCGGCTGACCGAGGACCTGGGCGGGCCGATCACCGAGGAACGGCGCCGGCGCGGCGACCCGCGCTGGGTCGCGCCCATCGCCGTGTGGCTGGCCTCCGAGCAGTCGGCCGAGGTCTCGGGCCGGATGTTCGAGGCCAGCGGCGGCGTCCTGGCCATCGCCGAGGGCTGGCACAGGGGGCCCACCGCCGAGCCGGTCGACGACCCCACGGTGCTCGGCCCCATCGTCGCCGACATGGTCGCCAAGGCGCGCAGGAACGCCGGCATGAACGGGATGGACCTGGACTGAGGGTGCGCATCCACAAAGCCCCTCCCCCTCGCGGGGAGGGGCTCGGCCTTCCGTTCAGCTCCCTACTCGTACCCGTTCAGGATCATCGACGTGGTCGTCCCCAGCGCCTTGGCGTAGGCCTGGGCGGCCTCGAAGGGGATGTCGTTGCGGCCGTTCTCGTGGGCGCGCACCGTGCTCATCACCACCCCGCACAGGTCGGCGATCTCGGCCCGGGTCAGGCCCACCCGCTCGCGCAGCCGGCGCAGCCGGTCGCCCTGCGTCTCCGCGCCCATGCGCACGCGCGGCTCGGCCGCGGCCACGCCCAGGCGGCGCGCGGTGGCGGAGATGATGCGGATCGCCTTGGCCACGGCTTCCTGTTCGGCCTCGAAGCCGTACTGGCCGAGGAGCAGCTGGGCCTGCCTTAGGGTGTCGAGGTCGTCCATGCGATCCCTGCGGGCGCATTCGCCCAGGGCCGAAAGGCAGGGCGATTCCCCCCGGCTTGTCGAGCCGAATCTGGCCCGGCTCAGCCGCGGCGGAAGGCCTGCGCCACCGCGTCGACCGGCGCCGCGCGCCGGTCAGGCGTCACGCCCGGATGGCCATCAGCGACTTGGTCAGGCCGGCGACCTTCTCCTCCTCCAGCCGCGCGTCGGGGAACAGCTGGCGCATCATCGCCTTGTCCAGCAGCCGCGCGTGCTGCACCGCCCGCATCGCCTCGCCCAGGTCGTCGGTGCGCTTCATGAAGCCGTGGTCGCGCCGCATCAGCCAG
The DNA here is from genome assembly GCA_031291645.1 of Caulobacteraceae bacterium. Taxonomy (GTDB): domain Bacteria; phylum Pseudomonadota; class Alphaproteobacteria; order Caulobacterales; family Caulobacteraceae; genus Poindextera. Next base: position 7,865 of record JARLIQ010000027.1, read on the forward strand.
CGCGCGCGCATCGGCTCCGGCGCCCAGTGGAAGAAGGGGGCCGAGAAGTGCGGCTCGATGGGGAACCAGAAATAGGGCGTCTGGACGAAGTAGCGGGGCGCCAGGCGCCGGGTCTCGGCCGCGAACCGCTCCATCTGGCCCCAGTCGCCGACGTGCTCGATCACCGAGTTGGAGTGGGCGATGTCGAAGGCGTTGTCCGCCGCGTCGAAGGCCAGGGCGTCGCCCGTGCGCTGGTCGAACAGCGGATCGTCGCTCGCCGCCTGGTCCTCCAGGTTGACCGTGGTGATGCGGACCCTGCAGCCCTCCAGCACCTGGCGGTCGACCACGCCCCAATAGTCCGGCCGTCCGCCCAGGTCGACGATGCGGCACGCGCCCCGCTCGGCGAACACCGCCTGGATCAGGGCCACGATGCGCCGCGCCCGCGCCCGCCGGAACCGCGAGGCCAGCGAATTGGGATTGGCGTAGTCCTGCTGGGCGCGGATGAAGTTCATGGCCTCGGGGGCGCGGCGGGTCGAACCGCCAGTGTGACGGCGAGTCCTTGCGCTTTGGTTGAGGCGCCCCGGCTTGCGCGGCGCGGCGGATCGCTGCACCTGTGGCCACGCGGTTGTGCGGCGCGGAGGGCGGCATGCGGACGAAGCGGGTCTTGGCGCTGGCGGGCGGATGCCTGCTGCTGACGATCGGCGCCGCGCGCGCCGCCGAGCCGGCCGAGCCGCCGGGCTACCTCGCGCCCGCCGAACGGCCCGACGCCGCGCGCCTCCTGGGCCCGCCGCCCGCGCCGGGCACGGGCGCCTACGCCGGCGACGCGGCCACCTACCGCTACACCCGCGCGCTGAAGGGCGGACCGCGCTGGACCCTGGCCGTCCACGACGCCGACTTCGGGGCCGGTCCGATGATGGGCGCCTTCTCCTGCGCCCTCGGCGTCGCCCTGACGCCGCGGGACGCGCCCGCCCTCGACCGGCTGCTCTCGCGCCTGGCCGTCGACACCGAGGACGACGAGCGCCCGGCCAAGGCGGCCTATCACCGCCCGCGCCCCTTCCTGGCCGACGGCGGGCCGATCTGCGTCGCGCCCGAGGACTGGCTGAAGAAGAGCGCCTCCTACCCCTCCGGCCACGCGACCTACAGCTGGGCCGCCGGCCTGGTGATGGCCGAGATCGCCCCCAGCCGCGCCGGCGAGATCATGGCCCGCGCCCGCAGCTATGGCGACAGCCGCGTGGTCTGCGGCGTGCACTATGAAACCGACGTCCAGGCCGGGCGCGCAGTCGGCGCGGCCGTCTTCGCCGCCCTGCAGGCCAACCCCGCCTTCAAGGCCGACCTGGAGGCCGCCCGCGCCGAGCTGGTGCGCCTGCGCACCGCCCCGCCCGCGGCCCTCGACCCCGCCCAGTGCCGCATCGAGGCCGAGGCGGCGGCCCATCCGGTCTGGTGAGGCCCTAGCCCCGCCGCGCGGCGTAGAGGTGCGTCTCCCAGCCCAGGCTGACCTCGCCGCCCTCGGCCGCCGCCACCGCCGCCGCCAGGGCGTCGAACAGGGCCATGCGCGGCGCCTCGGCCAGGGCGCGGTAGCTGGAATCGGTGCGCAGGTATTTGCCGAAGGTCTCCGCGTTCACCCGCCAGCGCCAGCCATAGCCGCGGTGCGCGACCGGGCCGAACAGGCCCGAGGCCTCGAACAGCCCCGCGACCGGCCCGCCCGGCAGGTACCAGGCCTGGGGCGGCGGCCGGCCCCACACCCCCGGCGCGTGCTCGGCGAAGGCCCGCTCGAAGGCGGGCGCCACAGCGGCGGGCGGGGGCAGGGGAACGTGGCCGAACACCGCCAGCCAGCCGTCCTCGGCCAGGGCCAGGGCGGCCTTGGGAAAGGCGGCCTGCGGCGCGATCCAGTGCCAGGCCTGGGCCGAGGCCACCAGGTCGAAGCCGCCGGGCTCGACCGCAAAGTCCTCGAAGCCGCTGACCACGAAGCGGGCGTTGGCCGCCGAAACCCGCGCCTTGGCGGCCTCGATCAGCTGCGCGCCCGGATCGAGCGCCATGACGCCGCCCGCCCGCCGCGCCAGGTCGCCGGTCGCCTGTCCGGCCCCGCACCCGACCTCCAGCACCCGCGACGCCGGCCCCAGGGCGCCCATGGCGATCAGGTCGTCGAACAGCGCCGCCGGATAGCCCTGCCGCACCTCGCCATATAGCTCGGCCACGTCCTCGAAGGTCTCGCGGGCTTCCATGGCGGGACTATCCGGCGCCGGCGGGCGGTTTTCCACCGCCAACTGCGGCCCCAAGCACGCTGGCCCTCGCCGCGCGGACCCTTTAAGGCCTGGCGCCGGCGCAACGGGACGAGGATGGCGGCATGGACGCGGCAGGCGGCGAGGACTTCGTCTACGACGAGGCCACGGGCGAGTGGATCGACGCGGCCGAGGCGGCCGCCAGGGCTGCGGCCCAGACCGGCGTCGAGGTGCGCGACGCGGTGGGCAACCGGCTGGCCGACGGCGACGCGGTGACCCTGATCAAGGACCTCAAGGTCAAGGGCGCCGGCCAGGTGCTCAAGCGCGGCACGGTGATCCGCTCGATCCGCCTGACCGGCGACGCCCAGGAGATCGACTGCCGCTACGAGGCGATCAAGGGCCTGGTGCTGCGGGCCGAGTTCGTCAAGAAGCTCTGATCCTCCCGCCCTGAGTGTTGGCGGCGATGGCCAAAGCGGTTCCAGGCGAAGCCGGGCCCGGGTTCGAGTCCCGCCGGGGCCCGGTCGGCGCCGGCTCGTGTTTTTGATCGGAATCAACGCGCCCGGACCACAAACTGGTCCTGCTGTCCCTTTCAACTTTCTTTAAGGGACATTTCCAATGCACGGACACGTCGTCAGGACTTCATTGGCCGGTCTGATGGCCGGCGCGCTGGTGCTCGGCGGATGCGCCACCCAGGAATCGGTGGAGCATGCGCAGAGCACGGCCGACGCCGCCGCCAGCGCGGCGCAGGCGGCCGGCGCGGCGGCGCAGGCGGCCCAGGCCGCGGCGCAGAGGGCGCAAGGGACCGCCGACGGCGCCGAAAGCTCGGCCCAGGCCGCCGGCGCGGCCGCCCAGAGGGCGCAGGGAACCGCCGACTCGGCGCAGTCGAGCGCCGAAGCGGCGAGGATGGCCGCCGCCGACGCCGCCAAGAGCGCGGACCGCGCGAACGCCCGGCTCAGCCGCCTGATGCGCCACCACGGCCGCCACCACCACCATCACCGCCACCACCACCACGCCGCAGCGGCGGCGGCGAAGCACAACTGACGCGGACGGCGCGGGCCGGAGCTGAGGCCCCGGCCGGACCGTTCAGAACCGGGATTCACCCGAGCGCCGCCGGCGCCTCGTATAGCCCGTGGCGTGCGCGAGCGGCGGATTGCCGGAGGCGGGCGTCGACCGCGATCCGCCCGGAGCGGTCAGCCCAGAGCGTCTTCCAGCAGACGGTCAATCTGATGCATCCGCTCGTGCAATACGGTCACGATGCCGATGCCCCCGTCGCCGAGCCGCTTCCAATAGATGAAGTGCTTCTCGTAGCGGCAGACATAGCCGTCCACCCCGAACTGCGCGGGGATCGGACGCCAGGGAAAGCGCCGGTCGGCGATCGCCTCGAACTGCTCGAACAGGCCGCGGATATAACGCTGCGCCTGCGCCTCGCCCCAGGTGTCACGGGTATAGACATAGATCTCGTCCAGCCGGTGAGCCGCGCCCTCCTGAACCTTGACTGCGATCACGCCGGATCGCGCCGCGTGTTCCGACTGATCACGTCGTCAGCGCTCAGGGGGTGATAGGCGCTGTCCGGCGCAGTGAAGGCGCGGGTCAATTCGGCCTTCAGCCGTTCGAAGGATTCGCGCTCCACCCGCGCCATGTCGCGACGGATGAGATCGCGGACGTATTCGCTGACATTCTCGTAGCCGCCGTCCTCGCCGACATTGGCCGCAACGAACGCGCCGAGCACGCCACTGACCCGCACGTTCAACGTCATGGTTTTGGTCAAGGCGGCCTCCATAATGTGTCCTCATATTATGGAATATTGTGGACAGGACAAGCCTGTCCCGGCCGATACGTCTGGCCGGGCATCCAGTTGAACGGTGCGAGTCCGGCGCTGTTTCGGCCTCATTGGCGCATCGAACCGCGGCCCTCGCTAACGGCTGAGTTCCACCCCGAGCGGCGCAGACGGGCGAGGTCGAGAGGCCGATGCAAAGAAGAACAAACGGCTTGGACCGGTTTCTACCCGAATCAGCACAAGTGGATTGTTCCGGTTTCGCCCGAAACGGAAGTTTAATAGCCTACACCCGACCATCTAAATTTGCTGTGAGGCGGACATCATCCGCCTTGGATTTCGCCGAATCCTCGATAGGCCCGGCCTAACTGTACGAGTTCATCCTCGAACTCTTGGCTCAGTAGAAAGTCGACACCCTCCAGAACTGCCGCTTTCATCGCCCCGTGCATTGCACGGGTGAGGACGAAGGCGGCAACGCGCGATAGCGGCCGGCCGTTAGCGTCGACCATGGCTTGCTCAAACGCCGAATGGCCTTCCGCCACCTGACGCGGGTCGGCAGTCGCATGCCACGCGGTCATCGTGATCTGTCTGGCTCTTGCCCGACCGTCGAACGCGCGAATCCAAGCCCGGACAACCGCTCGATCAGGGGCCAGATTCGTGCTCGGGGGGTCGAGGAGCCGAGGGAGCGCCTGCCGTTGCGCTGACGCCTCGCGCTCCGCTATCGCAGCAAGGATAGCCTGTTTGTTTGGGAAGTAGCGATAGACCGACCCAATGCTGACGCCTGCACGTTCTGCCACCGCGTTGGTGTTGAAGCCACCCTCGCCGTCACGCTCCAAGACCTGAGTTGCAGCCTCCAGCACGAACTCAACCGTCACCTGCGAGCGCACCTGTAGGGGAGATTTTCTTTTTGATTCAGTGGCTTGCACAAATCCCCCACACGACAGCCAATGACACGAAAGTCGAGTAATAGCCCGTTATGGCGTCACCTACGCTCTAGCTCATCACAATGATGCAGGAGCAGCAAATGACCTGGGCGACCGACCGTCTGAACGACGTCAAGGCTGGAACGGCCAATCTCCCGCCCATTGTCGAGACGCTACGGATGGGCGGCCTTGACGACTGGGGTGAAGGTTGGGTTCGCAAGACCTGGACGCCAAGCCCTGAGTTAAGAACGGGGGACGGGTCCCTTTTTGGCGGTTATTTGGCGGCGCTGGCTGACCAGTGCCTAGCGTTCGCCGCAATGACGATTGCGCCGGATGACAGGTTCTTCCGATCTGTGAACTTGCAGGTCAATTTCCTCCGGGTCGGTCGTGATCATCCACTGAGCATTGAGGCGCGCGTGGTAGCAAATACCCACCAAATGATAACGGCCCGGGCGACCTTCACGAGGCCGGACGGTCGCCTGATTGCGGAGGCGACAGCCCAACAACTTCTGATCGGTTTCGCCCACGGACCTGCTGAACGCGCTGCTGTCGAAGCGTCACGCTCATAGCGCCCCGGCGGCGCGTGCCTCAGACGTTGGAGCGGCAACGAACCGCGGCATTCCGCCCCGAGCGGAAGTCAGGCGCGGAATTCATCGACCAGGACCAGTTTGCTGTTGGTCGTCTTGTGGCGCAGCTCAAAGAAGACCTGAGCGTCGGGGTCGGCCAGGAACGCCGTTGCATTCTGGCGCGAAGGAAATTCGATGATGACCATCCGTTCAGGCGCCCAGTCGCCCTCCACGACCGTCGGCTGAGCCCCCTGAACGATGTATCTCCCGCCGTGCTTTTCGATGAAGGCCGGGATGGCGGATACGTACGGCAGGAAGCCCGGCAAGTCGTGAATGGACAGGTCGAGCACGAGATAGGCCTTCATCTTCAGTCCCCGGTTTCCAACAGCGAGGGCAAGCAACGCGGCGCATGCGCGGCCCGCCTTGCGCGGACCTGGGCCGAGCGTAGAAGGTTCGCAATCTAAGTGACCCGACGTCCGTCTTCCACCCGCTCCGGCACAAGCGGTCCGGCCGAGGGCGACCCGTTTCCGACCTTGACCGGGCAGCCCCGTCGATGGGCGCTGCATCGCCTGTGGCCGAGGAGCGCGCGCCTACGCCACGCCGGGCTTCGCCGAGGCGAACTGGGCCGACCCCGTATGTCGCCATCACGGTGTCAGTAGCGGAGTCCTACGGCTATCCTCCAACACGGGGGGAACTCAATGGCTCGCGAACAGGCCGAAGACAGGCTCATCCTGTTGTTGACGGACGCCCCGGGCGCCGAGTCCGAGGCGGCGATTGAAGCCGGCTTGTCAAACTACAACGAGGAGCATGCGGGGTACGTTGATGCGAGAACGCTCGCTGTGCTGGTGAAGGACCCCGCGTCGCTACAGGTCGTCGGCGGCCTGATCGGCCGCACGACGCTGGGCATCTTCTTCATCGACCTGATCTTCCTTCCGCCGAGCGCACGCGGCGAAGGCGTTGGCCGCCGGATTTTGGCCATGGCTGAAGAAGAGGCGAAGCGCCGCGGATGCACGGCGGCGGCCCTTTACACGATCACCTTTCAGGCGCCGGCCTTTTATGCTCGGCAGGGATATCGGGAGCTGGGACGCATTGCGTGTTCGCCGCCAGGACACACACGCATTTGCATGACGAAGAACCTGAGCGCTCCTGCCGCGCAGGGATGAGGGACGCTTTCCCCTTCCTGCGCTCGATCGATGCCCGTCTGCG
>JARLIQ010000028.1 GCA_031291645.1 Caulobacteraceae bacterium
CGACGCTGTTCCTATCTGGCGCCGCCCGCCGCCGCCCCGCCCGAGGCCGCCGAGGCGGGCCTGCGCCCGCGGCTGAAGCTCACGCCGACGGCCACGGACGAGGAGTTCAAGACCGTCTTCGAGGCCGCCGGCGGCCGCGAGCCGGCCGAACCCGCCGCCGCCGGCGACGGCTGGACCTGGAAGGAGCTGCTCTCCTCGATGGACGAGGCGCCGCCGAGCGACGAGTCGCTGGCCAGCCTGCTGATCGGCGAGATCGAGGCGATGGGCGTCGACGCCGCCGCCCTTCTGCCGCGCCCGCGCATCGACGAGATCGCCGCCGCCATCCACGGCGGGGACACGACCAGCGCCGCGGACATCGTCCGACGCCTCGCGCCCGCGGCGATCCGGCGGCTGTCGCGGCGGATGCTGTCGGACCGGCGGATGCGCGCCCAGGCCGAGCGCTATGTGCGGCGCTACCAGGACCTCTGGACCGAGACGGTCAACCGCGGCGACAGCGGCGTCATGGCCGCCGCCCTCCTGGGCTCGGACCAAGGCCGGGCCTACCTGCTGCTGGACGCGGCGCTCGGCGAAGTCGCCTGATGGCGGAGCTCAGCGTCCGCGCCGAGCGCTGGCCGATCGCAGGCGCCTTCACCATCGCCCGCGGCTCCAAGACCGAGGCCGAGGTGGTGGTGGTCGAGCTGGCCGACGGCGCGGCCTGCGGCCGGGGCGAGGCCGTGCCCTACAAGCGCTATGGCGAGACCGTCGAGGGCGCGCTGGCCGAGATCGAGGGGCTGCGCGGGGCCCTGGAGGCCGGTTGCGACGCCGGCCGGCTGCAGGGCCTGATCGGCCCCGGCGCGGCCCGCAACGCGGTCGACTGCGCCCTCTGGGACCTTGAGGCCAAGCGCACGGGCGTGCGCGCCTGGGTCCGCGCCGGCCGCCCGCAACTGCACCCGGTGACCACCGCCTACACCCTGAGCCTGGCCTCGCCCGAGGTCATGGCGGACTCGGCGCGGGCGGCGGCCCACCGGCCCCTGCTGAAGCTCAAGATCGGCGGCGCGGGCGACCTGGACCGGGTCGCGGCGGTGCGCGAGGCCGCGCCGGCCTCGGCCCTGATCGTCGACGCCAACGAGGCCCTGAGTTTCGACGAACTGCGCCGCCTCGCGCCCGACTTCGCCCGGCTGGAGGTGCGGCTGATCGAACAGCCGCTGCGGGCCGGCGAGGACGAGGCGCTGGAGGGCTACGCCAGCCCCGTCCCGCTTTGCGCCGACGAGAGCCTGCACACCCGCGCCGAACTGGCCGCCTGCGCCCGCCGCTACGCCGCGATCAATATCAAGCTCGACAAGACCGGCGGCCTGACCGAGGCCCTGGCGCTGGCGGCAAGCGCGCGGGGGCTCGGCCTGTCGCTGATGGCCGGCTGCATGGTCTCGACCTCGCTGGCCATGGCGCCGGCGCTGATCATCGCCCAGGACGCGGCCTTCACCGACCTGGACGGGCCGCTGCTGCTGGCCCGCGACCGCGAGCCGGGTCTGGTGTTCGAAGGCTCCCGCATCCTGCCGCCCTCGCCCGCCCTCTGGGGTTAGGGCCGGGCGCGCACTCGGCGCAGCGACCAGAGCGCGCCGGCCAGACCGGCCGCCGCCATGGCGGTCATGGACAGGTAGCCCCGCGTGCCCGCCGCGTCGAACAGCGGCCCCGAGGCCATGGTCGCCAGGCCGGTGAGGACGCCGTTGGCGACGGAGGAATTGAGGGTCTGAGCGGCCGTGGCGCTCGCCGGCGGGCTGAGCCGCTCGATCAGCCGCAGCGAGCCCAGGAAGGTCGCGGTGAAGCTCAGCGCGTGCAGCGCCTGGATCGGGAACAGCAGGGCCAGCGGCGGCGAAAAGGCCAGCGCCGTCCAGCGCACGATCGCGCCCAGGCCGCCGATGACGACCAGCGCCTCGGGCCCCACGCGCCGCCGCCAGGGTTCGAGGAACCACATGAAGAGCACCTCCGCCCCCACGGCGAAGCCCCAGAGCGCGCCGATCCAGCCCTCCGCCAGCCCCTGACGCCGCCAGGCGAGGGCCGAGAAGCTGTAGTAGAAGCCGTGCGAGGCCTGGATCAGGCCGTTGGAGACCACCGCCAGGACGAAGGCGCGGTCGGCCAGCAGTCCGCGCAGCCCGGCCAGGAGATCGGCCTTCCGCCCGGACGGCGCCGGGTGCTCGTGCACCGGGTCGGGCGGCAGGAGCAGCCGCGCGCCGAGGGCGGCCAGGCTGGCCGCCGTCACCGTCCAGACCAGCACGGCGAGCGACGGCGCGGCCAGGAGGATCAGCCCCATGCCGACATTGCCGCAGATGTAGGCCATCGAGCCGACGCTGCGCGGCAGGGCGTAGGCGAAGCCGTGCCGGCCGGACCGGCGCAGGGTGATCACGTCGGCGAGCGGCGAGAGCGCGCCCAGGAAGGTCGTGCCGAGGAACCAGCCGATCAGCCACCACCAGAAGCCGTGCAGCACGGCCATGCTGGCGTAGGCCAGGGCCGAGCCTGCGCCCAGCCAGATCATCGGCGTGCGCCGCAGCCGAAAGCCGTCGGCCCAGAGGGCGATCGCCGGCCCGAGGACGGTCCGCGCGAACTGGGGCGCGGAGACGATGATGGCGATCTGGGTCCCGCTGAGCCCCTCCCCGCCCAGCCACACCGGCATGAACGGCAGGCTGGCTCCCGATCCGATGAAGATCGCCGCGTAGAACAGGCCAAGTCCGACGATCACGGGCATGACCCGCCCCTAGCAGAGTCGCTCCGTCCCGTCGTCCGGCGCGAGGCTCAGCCCGGCGCGCGCACCGCGTGGTAGAGCGAGGGCCAGTCGTCCGAGACCACCCCCTGGCATTGCCCCATCACCGTCTCGTCGAGCAGGCGGAAGCCCTGGCCGTCCCAGACCCAGGTCGCCGCCTCGCCGCAGTCGCCGATGCCCCGCGCCTTGGCGAAGGCGGTCAGGGTGCGCGTCTCCGGGTCGTAGTTGATGTTCATCAGCTCGTCGTCGGCGTCGGGATTGTTGGGCTCGGCGTCGGGCGGGACGATCTCGCGCGCCCCGCGACCGGCCTCGTCGGAGACGAACAGCACCGAGAGCAGGTTGTAGGCCCCGGCCGAACAGGGAACGCCCCAGAGGATCTGGTGCGCCCCGAGCCGGGCGATGGTCGTGTCCTCGCTCTTGGCGCCGGGATCGTCGCAGTCCTTGAGCTTGGGGTTGTCCAGGATCGCCTTCGGCGCCCGGGTCGGCAGGCCGGCCTGGGAGATCGCGGGCGCGGCGCGGACCACCGGCGCCGCCGGCGCGGCGGGAACGGCCGAGGCCGGCCTGGCGCCCTTGGCTGCCAGGGCGGTCACCGTGCCGACCCGGCCCTGGCGGTCGTCGATCCACAAGAGCGCCGCGCTGGAGCCGGCCAGCGACAGGGTGATCGGCGCCTTGCCGCCCGCCAGGGTGAGCTGGCTTCCGTTGCGCACGGCGGCGATCAAGGCCGCGGCCTGGGCGGGCGAGAGTTCCGCCCGGCGCTCCTCGTCGGTCCCCGTCGTGGCCACCGCCTGCAGGCCCGGCGGGACATGGCCGTCGACGCTGACGCTCCAGGCCAGGGGCCGCTTGCCGTCGTCGCCGTCCTCGGTCTCGGTGCGCAGGGTGACGCGCGCGGGCGCGTTCGGCCCGGCCGCCCGCACCAGGCGGACGAAGCCGTGGGTGTCGGCGGCCTCGTCGGTATAGCCGAAGGCCGTGCAGGTCTTGAGGTTGTCGCACAGCGCCGACCAGCTCTTGAAGCTCTTGGCCTCCTGCGCCGCGGCCGGCGCGGCGAGCGCCAGCATCGCGGCGGCGACGACGATTGCCGGTTTCATGGTGATCCGCCCGTTCCGCCCGGCGCCATGACGGCATAGGCTGCCGCCCCGCGCAACCATCCCTTGCGCCGACGACGAGGACGCCATCGATGACCGCCCGCCCCAGAGCCCTCGCCGCCCTCGCCGCCGCCTGCGGCTTCCTGGCGGTGGCGGCCGGCGCCTTCGGCGCGCACGGGATCGAGGACCCGACGGCCAAGAGCCTGCTGCACACCGGCGGCGAGTACGGGCTGATCCATGCGCTGGCGGTGTTCGCGGCCCTGTTCGTCGAGGGCCAGGGCGGGCGCGGGGCGCGCGTCGCGGCCTGGCTGTTCCTGGTCGGCGGGACGGTGTTCGCCGTCTCGCTCTATCTGCTGGCCCTGACCGGCGTGCGCTGGCTGGGCGCGATCACCCCGGTCGGCGGCCTTGGCATGCTGGCCGGCTGGCTGGTGCTGGGCTTCGCCGCGGTCAGCGAGCGGGCGCGCTAGGGCCCCTGGGCGTGCGGGCCTTGGGCGGCAGGGCCATGGTGTAGAGCGCCACGGTCGAGGCGACGATGCAGGCCAGGATCACCGCCGACATCGGCAGGGCGCTCCGGGCGTGGATCGCGCCGGTCACCCCGGAGGCGACGGCGCCCACGGCGAACTGGGCCGCGCCCATCAGGGCCGAGACCGAGCCGGCGCGCCTGGGGTCGATGTTCAGCCCGCCGGCGATGGTGTTGGGTCCGATGAGGCCGAAGGTACCCATCAGGAAGAACAGGGGGACCAGCACCCCCCACATGCCGGCGAACCCGGTCGCCGCCGCGCCCGCCATCAGGACCGCGAACACCAGCGAGACCGGCCGCACCAGGGCGACGATCTGCTCGGGCGTGCGGGTGTGCAGGAGCCGGCCGTTGAGCTGGCTCATGGCGACCATCCCGAATGCGTTCGCGCCGAAGATCCAGCCGAAGTCGGCGGGCTTGACGCCATAGAGGCCGATCAGCAGCCCCGGCGAGCCGGACACATAGGCGAACAAGGCCGCGCTGTTCAGCGCGCCGGCCAGCACGAAGCCCACGAGCTGGGGCTGGCGCAGGAGTTCGAGATAGGCCCGGGCGGGATGCTCGCCGCGCGCCTGGGCCGCCGTCTCGGCCGAACGGCTTTCAGGCAGGGCGAAGAAGGCTGCGACGGCGATCAGCGAGCCGAGCACGGTCAGCACCCAGAAGATGGTCCGCCAGCCGCCGAAGCCGAGCAGCGCCCCGCCGGCCAGGGGCGCCAGGATGGGCGCCAGGCCCATGACCAGCATCAGCAGCGAGAGCACGCGCGCCGAATCCCTGTGGCCGAAGCGGTCGCGCACCACCGCGCGGGCGACCACCGTGCCGGCGCAGCCGCCCAGCGCCTGGACGAAGCGGGCGACGATCAGGGCCGGCAGCGAGGGCGCGAGCGCGCAGGCGATCGAGGCCGCCGCATAGAGGGCCGCGCCGATCAGGATCGGTCCGCGCCGGCCCCAGCGGTCGGAGGCCGGGCCGTAGACCAGCTGGCCCAGCGCCAGGCCGGCCAGGAACGAGGCGAGCGTCGCCTGGGCCGCGTCGGGCGAGGCGTGGAAGGCGCGCCCGATCGCCGGCAGGCTGGGCAGATACATGTCGATCGACAGCGGGGCGTAGGCGGTCAGCACGCCCAGCAGCACCACCAGCCCGACCGGCGCCTTGGCCGGCTTGAACGCTTGCGGCCCCGCGGCCGACGACACCTGAGACACGAAGCCCTCCAACGCCCCTGGGCTTCTATAGGTTTTCGCCGCCGGGGGAACCGTCCGATGCGGCTTGCCTCGCGCCCGCCGCCCGGTCAGGGTGACGACCGATAATATAGGCGACCAGCCAGGGGAAATGCTCATGACCGACCACGTGGCCGCGCAGATGCCGCCGGTGCAGTACGCCCAGGTCAATGGAATCCGGATGGCCTACTACGAAGTCGGGCCGCGCGAGGGCGTGCCCGTCATCTTCTGCCACGGCTTTCCGGAACTGGCCTTCTCCTGGCGCCACCAGCTCAAGGCGTTCGAGGCGGCCGGCCGCTGGGCCATCGCGCCCGACCAGCGCGGCTATGGCCTGACCGAGCGGCCGGCGGCGGTCGAGGACTACGACATCGAGCACCTGACCGGCGACATGGCGGCCCTGCTCGACCACCTGGGCGTCGAGAAGGCGATCTTCTGCGGCCACGACTGGGGCGGCATCGTGGTCTGGCAGATGCCGCTGCATCACCCGGACCGGGTCGCGGCGGTGATCGGGCTGAACACCCCCTTCATGGCGCGCGCGCCGGTCGATCCGATCGCCATCATGCGCCAGCGGATGGGCGAGGAGATGTACATCGTCCACTTCCAGAAGCCGGGCGAGGCCGACGCGGTGCTGAACGGCGACGTGGAGAAGGCGATGACCTTTTTCATGCGCCGGCCGATCGCGGGCCTGCCGCCCTCCGCGGGCCTCTCCAGCGAGCGCAAGCCGGGCGAGGCCTCGACCTTCGCCCTGATCGAGATCCTCAAGGCCTACGACCCGGCCCACGATCCGCGCGAGACCTTCCTCACCGACGACGAGTTCGCCGCCTTCGTCGAGACCTTCGAGCGCACCGGCTTCACCGGCGGGATCAACTGGTACCGCAACATGACCCGCAACTGGGAGCGCTCGGCCGGCGTCGAGGAGAAGGTCAAGGTCCCCTCGCTGATGGTCATGGCCGAGAACGACGCGGTGCTGCCGCCCTCGGCCGCCGACGGCATGGAGGCCTATGTGCCTGACCTGGAGAAGGCTTTGATCAAGGGATCGGGGCACTGGACGCAACAGGAAGAGCCAGAGGCGGTCAATAAGACGATCCTCGACTGGCTGGACCGACGGTTTCCGAAGTAAGATCGGGATAATGGAACGAACCCACGCGCCCGCCTCCCCCGCCGTCGCCAACGCTCACCGGCGCACGCTCTATCCGGACAACGAGCCTTTCGCCTCCGGGTGGCTCGCGACCGGGGGGCCGCACGAGATCTATTACGAGGAGTGCGGGCGGCCGGACGGGCGGCCGGCGGTGATCCTGCACGGCGGGCCCGGCGGGGCGATCAACCCCACCATGCGCCGGTTCTTCGACCCCAGCCGCTGGCGCATGGCCCTGTTCGACCAGCGCGGCTGCGGCAAGTCGCGGCCCAACGCCTCGCTGGAGGACAACACCACCTGGGCGCTGATCGAGGACATCGAGCGGCTGCGCGAGCACCTGGGGGTGGAGAAGTGGTGCGTGTTCGGCGGCTCCTGGGGCTCGACCCTGGCGCTGGCCTACGCCATCACCCATCCCGAGCGGGTCTCGGCCCTGGTGCTGCGCGGCATCTTCCTGGTCTCCGAGCGCGAGCTGCGCTGGTTCTACCAGGACGGCGCCTCGATGATGTTCCCCGACGCCTGGGCCCGGTTCCTCGACCCCATCCCCGAGGCCGAGCGCGGCGACCTGATGGGCGCCTACCATCGCCGCCTGACCCACCCCGACCGGCGCGTCCAGGCGCGGGCGGCGGCGGCCTGGAGCCAGTGGGAGGGCGACACCATCTCGATCCGCGGGCCCGAGGCGCGCCCGGCCAAGTTCAACGAGATGGACTTCGCCGTCGCCTTCGCCCGGATCGAATGCCACTACTTCGCCAACAAGGGCTTCTTCCCCGAGGACGGCTGGATCCTGAACAACATCGCCAGGATCCAGAACATCCCCGGCTGGATCGTCCAGGGCCGGTTCGACGTGGTCACCCCGCTGGAGTCGGCCTGGAAGCTGAAGACCGCCTGGCCGCGCGCCCATTTCGAGGTGGTGTGGGACGCCGGCCACGCCTCGACCGAGCCGGGCGTCGTCGACGGCTTGGTGCGGGCGACGGACAAGGCGCTGGCGCTCTAGGAACCCAACCCCGCCGGAGGGTCTCCCCTCACCCCACGTCGTACGGAAACGGCGCCCGCCCGGTGAAGGTCGGTCCCAGCAGCTTGGCCGGCGCGCCCGCCGCCTGCGCCGGGACGCTGAAGTGCGCCACGTAGATCGGCTCGACCGGCTTGGAATAGTCGGCGTAGGCCTGGGTCTGGTCGAAGGTGACGAAGTCGACCTTGAAGTCCGTCGCCGTCGCCGTGGCCACGCAGACGCCGTAGGAATCTGAATCCATGTACGGGATGTGGCGCAGCCGGCGGCTCGCCGCGGCGGGCCGCTCGACGTGGTCGGCGCCGGACGCCGTGGCGCAGCGCAGGGACTCCCGCCAGCCGTAGAGCGCCGTGACGCCCGACCACGGCAGGGGCGCGCGGCCCGCGGCGACCGGCGGCCCGGACACCAGGGCCTCGGCGTCGGTTCCCGGCGCCTTCGCCTTGAGGAAGGCGCGCAGCACGTCGCCGAAGCTGGCTGAGCTGATCCCCGCGCACACGAACTCCGCCCCGACGGCGCCCGCCCCGCCGTCGTCCCGGTCGGGGCTGAGCAGGCCGCAGAAATGCATGTGGTGGTCGCCGGACAGCGAGATGTAGTTGGCGACCTGGCTGTCCCGCACGAACTCCAGCATCTCGCGGCGCTCGCGCGGATAGCCTTCCCAGGAATCGGTCATCACCACCTCGTCGGGCGCGACGGTCTTGCCCTCGAAGTGGAAATCGAAGCTGAGCGGCGTCTGCGGGACCGAGTTGACGCAGACCTTCCAGAGCGCCTTGGACGCCTGGAGCTGGGCCTTGACCCAGGCCTTCTGGTCCGGCCCGTACATGGTTCCGACGGGCGCGTTGCGGCGCACGTTGGGGATGCTCATCCCGCGCGTTTCGATCGTCTCGCGCGGATGGCCGTCGTTGGCGGTCCTGCCTGCGTCCATCTCCTCGACCAGAGGCCGCGGCAAGAGGGCGCGGGGATGGAAGGACAGCTTCAGCCCGACCTCGCCGGGCACGGGGTGCTCGGAGCGGTGGGAGCGGCTGTCAGTCAGGATGATGTCGAGGTTCCGACCCCACTGGAGACGCCGGCTGATGTTGATCGTCCCGATCGCAGCCAGGTTGTTGGGCTCGGTGCTGCGGTTGAGCTCGTCGACGGCGCCGAACGGGGCGTCCTCGACCTGGGCGAACCTGAAGTCGCGGGCGGGATTCTCCCGCGGCAGGTCCGACAGCATCGCCGGGATATATTCGAAATAGGCCTGGTTGGCGGCCACCTTGCGGCGCTGCGTCGGGACGCCCGGAGGCTGGTAGACCGTCATCGACTGCCAATAGTCGTCGGCCATCTCGTGGTCGTCGAAGATGCAGACGAAGGGCCAGTTCCGGCGCGCCGCGCGCAGCCAGGGGTCGGCGAGATGCCCGCGATAGAGATAGCGGTATTCCTCGACCGTCTCGGCGTACTGCAGCTGGATCTTGCGGCCGAAGTTCTTGTTGCTCTCGTCCCAGGGCTTGTCCGGGAAGGCGAGCGGGCGCGTCGGAACGCCCATGCTGGCCGGGAAGATCAGCTCGTAGATGAAGTCGCCGACGAACAGGACGAAGTCGATCCGCGCGTCCGCCCCCTCCCGCTGCTCGCGCTCCAGCAGGTGGCGGTAGGCGTGATAATAGCCGGTCTGGAAGTTCTGGCACGAGGCCAGCGCGAAGCGGGGCTCGACGTTGGCGGCGGTATCCGGCGCCGTCCGCGTGCGGCCGACCGGCGAGGCCGCATGGGCCTCGTCGACGAACCGATAGTAGTAGACCGTCGCCGGATCGAGTCCGCTGACCACCACGCGCGCGGTGTGATCGGCCCCCGCCAGGGCCTTCAGCCGCTTTTCGACGACGACGGTGCTGAAATCGCGCCGCTTGCTGACGTGCAGCACGAGCGGAATGTCGGTCTCGCCGGCGGCGGGTTCGGCGCGGGTCCACAACACGACGCCATCGGGCGTCGGATCGCCCGAGGCGACGTCCTGGGGATAGCGCCGCGCCCCGGCGTCGGACGCGGCGGCGAAGGCGGCCGGCCGGAAGGCCGGGCCGGCGGCGACGAAGACGCCGAGCGCGGCCGAAGACGATCTCAGGAAGTCGCGGCGGGTGGCCATCGTCTCTCCTTCAGTTTGGGGGCCGGGCGACGGGGCGTCGCCCGCTGCGCCTTGTTCAGTAGCGGAATGACAGTTCGACCATCGCGCTGGCCGGCGGGGCGGCGTGGATGTAGGCCTGCCCGCCCGAGGTCACGCCCCGGTTGGCGTAGCGCTGGTCCAGGAGGTTGTGGCCGGACAGGGCGACGCGCCAGTTGCGGAGATTGTAGGCGAGCGAGGCGTTCAGCAGGGTGTAGGGCTTCTGCAGGATGGAATTGGCCGCGTCATACGCCATCGAGCCGTAGCGGGTGACGTCGCCGGCGACTTCCAATCCCGTGGACGACAGGTAGTCGAACCCCATCCCCAGGGAAGACTCGGGGACTTCCTCGATGCGGTTGCCGCTGTAGTTCAGGGCCGATGTCGGATGGAAGTCGAGATAGCGGGCATTGGTGTAGCCGGCCTTGGCGTAGACCTGCAGCCCGTTCAGCGGCGTCCAGTTGGCCTCGGCCTCGGCCCCGTAGCTGCGGGCGCGGGTCGCGTTGTCCACCACCGAGAACACCCCGGCCGGCGAGACGCTAAGGATGCTGCGCTGAACCTGTAGGTCGCTCCAGTCGATGTAGAAGACGTCCGCCATCCACTGCAGCCGGCCGCCGTCCGTCTGGGCCTTGTAGCCGAGTTCGTACTGCCAGGTGTTTTCGGGCTTGTAGCTGGGATTGTTCGGATCCTGCAGCGCGTTGTTGACGAACACGGCGCCGGCGCGGAACCCGCGGGTGACCGAGGCGTAGGCCTGGGAATCCCGGTCCGGCAGGTAGGACAGGACGAACTTCGGCTGGACCGTCGCATAGGTCTGGTCGGAGGCCATGAGCGCCCCCGTCCGGCTGAGGATGTAGTGATAGGCCTGACGCTCATCGGCGATGCGCAGGCCGATGGTCGTCTTCCAGTGGTCCGACCAGCTGGTCACCGCCTCGCCGAACAGCGCCGCCGATCGGGTGTTCTCGTGCTGGTCCTGATAGACCAGCGAGACGTTGGCCGGGTGGGTCAGGTTCAAGGTGCTGGTGAAGGCGTCGTTTTCGTTCATCAGGAAGAGGCCCGTGACCCAGTCGGTCGGGCGCCCCAGGACGTTGGCGTCGCCGGCGAAACGGAACTCCTGGCTCAGCGTGTCGCGCCGGTCGAACTGGCCGTTGAGCACGGGGGCGACGACCGACGAGAAGGTCAGGAGCCGGGCGGCCTCGGCGAAGGCGGTGGTCGAGGTGAAGGTGTAGCCGTCGCCTTTGTAGGACAGGGTGACGATCGGCATGGTCAGGTGGCCGTTGCTGCGCCCCACGTCGGGCGCCGGGCTCGAATAGGGCGTCCTGGCCGGCGTCAGGTCGTCGGTGTCGCCCAGATAGCGGTCATAGGTCAGCGAGACCTTGAACTTCCACGGCCCGCCTTCCCAGCCGCCCGTCGCGCGCACCGTCCCGTTCTTGCTCTGGTCCGTGTGGCTGCGGCGCAGGGCGCGGTTGTCGATGTAGCCGTCCGTCTGCTCGCCCCGCGCCGCCAGGCGGAAGAAGCCGCCCCAGTCGCCCAGCGGTCCGCCCGTGGCGGCCGAAACCCCCATGGTGTTGAAGCTGCCGTAGAAGACGTCGGCCGTCGTCGGCGCCGAAACGCTCCCGTCGCGGGGGACGACGTTGATCAGGCCGGCGTTGGTGTTGCGGCCGTAGAGCGTGCCCTGGGGCCCGCGCAGGATCTCGACCTGCTGCAGGTCGAGCAGGCGGTAGGCGTTGCCGTAGGGGACGATCGTCCCGTCATAGGCGACGTTGAAGTTCTCGTTGTCCGACGTGCCGGTGGCGCCGAGGCCGCGGTAAATCAGCCGGTACTGGCCGTCACCGAACTGGGCGACCGCGACGTTGGGCGCGACCTGGCCCAGGTTCTCGATGTTCAACACCTGGGTTCGGACCAGCGCCTGGCCGCTGAGGACCTCCATGCTGGCGGGAACCGCCAAGGCCGGCTCGGGCCGCTTGAGGGCCGTCACGACCACGGCCTCGACTTCGTCGACCCCGCCCTGGACCGAGCTCTTGTCCTGGGCCGAACTCGCGCCGGCGCCGAACAAGGCGGCCACGGCCGCGCCGGCCGCCAGCATGCGCCTCGAGATTTGAGGCCGCTCGCCCCCGTCCGTTCCAACGACCATGACCCCCTCCAGCAGCGGCGCCGGCGCGGCATGCGCTCGGCTAAAATAGTACTAACGTCCAGTTTCCGGCTTCTTTCGAGCAACCAGGAGAAGCCCGCGCGCGCCTTTGGATCGCCCTCCGGTCGCGCAAAACCGTTCGTTCCGCGGCGATGACTAGCGGAATCGTGTGTCAGATGGATGACGAGGCCCGCGCTCCGGCGAGGCTTCCATCGCGCACAAAAATGATACTTACGTCCAGTCTCGGCGCTCGATAGGGTGAGCGGCGTCGGGGAATCGTTGACGCAGAACGGATCGATGCGGCTCAGGGGGCCGGGACAGGAGCCAGCGTGGCGCATGGGCGCATGAGGCAGGCCGGCGCGACCGAACGGGGCGGAGCGGACACCGCCGCCGCTGGCCGCATGGCGCTGGCGGCGGCCGCGCTCTGGCGACGCGACGGGCCGGCCGCAGTGACCTTCGGTGCGGTGGCGGATGAATCCGGGCTGGCCAAGTCGCTGGTATCCCACCACTTCGCGACGCGCGAGCAGCTCCTGGAAGCGGCCGCGGCGGCCCTCGCCGCCGGCTTCGAGCAGGACCTCGACCGGCTCGCGGACCAGCTGGCGAAGCTTCCCAGCGAACTGGCCTGTCCGGAGGAGGTCGCCGCCCTGGTCGTCGAGGCCCTGGCGACGTCGCCGTCGGACCTCGGCGCGGGCCTGTTGGAGCTCGTCTCCCTGGGCCTGACCGCTCCAGGCTACCGCGACCTCTTCGTCCGGCTCGCCGCCAGGATCCGCGGCCTGCTTCCGCAGCGGGCGTTCGCAGCCAACCAGGCCTTCCTCATGGCCTTCGTGCTGGGCGAACTGCTGGGCCATTGCCCGCAGCACGCCGGCGCCGTCGGCCTGGCCGGCCTGCGCCGGCGCGTCGGCTGGTTCGTCGAGGAGACGCCGTCGGATGAACAGCGGTGGCTGTCCGGCCTGCTGTCGATCGTCCGCGCCCAGGACGCGCCGGCGCCGGCCGCCCTGCCCGAGGCGCCGATCCCGGCGGCGAAGGGCGCTGTGAGAGGCTCGGCCGCCAAACGGGCTGCGATCGTCGCCGCCACGCTGGACATGCTGGCCGAGAGCGACGCGTCCGGGATAACCCACCGCGGCATCGCCGAGCGCGCCGGCCTGCCCCTGGCCGCCACCACCTACCACTTCGAGTCCAAGCTGGAGATCCTCGAAGCGGCCTACCAGCACATCATCGACGCGGCGCTCGCCGAGGCCCAGCGCATCTATGACGACAGCCTCCAGCGGGGCGACGCCGCCTTCGAACGGGTCGTCGCCGAGATGCTGACCTTCTACGCCGGCCGGGGGCGGCGCAACACCATCGCCCAGTTCCACCTGGCGCTGTTCGCCTGCCGGACGCGGGCCCTGGCGGGGTTCGCCTCAAGGGCCCACGACGCCGAGGTCGAACTGCTTCGCGCCCGGGCGCGCGACAGCGGGGTCGTGCTGACGCGCAACCTGGCCCAGGCGGTGACGTCGGTCGTCGGCGGGATCTTGCTGTTGCGGATGCTGGGCCTGGCGCCGGGCGACGGCGGGCCCCTTCAGATCAGCCCAGCGCCGCGGCCGACCTCGGAGTAGCGGTGCACCCGCACCGACTGGACCAGGCCGAAGCCGACCATCACCGTCACCATCACCGTGCCCCCGTACGAGAGCAGCGGCATCGGCACGCCCACCACCGGCGCCAGGCCCATGACCATGGCCCCGTTGATCAGCACATAGAGGGCGAAGGTCGCCGTCACCCCGGCCGCGCTGAGCCGGCCGAAATGGCTGTGCGAGACGTTGGCGATGCGCAGCGCGATGACGATCACCGCCGCGTAGAGCGCCAGCATCGAGAGGCAGCCCACCAGGCCGAACTCCTCGGCCAGGGTCGCGAAGATGAAGTCGGTCTGCTTTTCCGGCAGGAAGTTCAGCTGGCTCTGCGAGCCCAGGCCGAAGCCCTTGCCCAGGATTCCGCCCGAGCCCAGGGCGATCTTGGCCTGGAGGATGTGGTAGCCGGACTTGGAGGGGTCGGTCTCGGGGTGCAGGAAGGTCAGGATCCGGTCGCGCTGGTAGGGCTTGAGCAGGAACATCACGAACGGCGGCACGGCGGCGACCGCGCCCACGACGCCCGCCACGATGACCCGCAGGCTGAGCCCCGCCAGCATCATCACCGCCCCGCCGGTGGCGGCCAGCAGGATGGCGGTGCCGAGGTCCGGCTCCTTGGCCACCAGCAGGGCCGGCGCGCCGATCATGGCGGCGGGGATCAGCAGCCTCCACGACCAGCGCGCCTGCTGGGCCGGCAGGCCGTGGTAGAAGCGGGCCAGGGCCAGCACCAGGCCGATTTTCATGATCTCGGACGGCTGCACCCCCAGGGGCCCGAACTGCAGCCAGCGCGTGGCGCCCAGCGAGCGGTGGCCCACCACCTCGACCGCCAGCAGCAGCAGAAAGCCCAGGCCGTAGACCGGATAGGCGATGGCGAACCAGACCCTCAGGTCCACCACCGCCAGGGCCAGCATCAGGACCAGGCACAGGCCGAAGCGGATCAGGTGCTTGGCCGCCCACGGCTCCCAGGCGCCGCCGGCGATCGAATAGAGCATCATCCCGCCGGCCCCGGCGATGAGGCTGAGCATGATGGTCAAGGTCCAGTCGATCTGGCCGAACTTGACGACCAGCCGCTCGCGTTCGCCGGGACGGGTCAGGGCGCTGGCGGTCATGCGGTCTTCCCCGGCGCAGCGGGCGCGATGTCGGTGGGCGGCGGCGGTGCGGCGCCCTCGGGACGCTCGCCCGGCGGGGTCGCCGGCATGGCCGGCATCGGCAGCGGCTTTTCGATCCGCCTGCGCACCTCGGGGTCCTTGAGCAGGGCCACGCGCATGATCTCGCGGGCCTTGGGCGCGGCGGCCTGGGCGCCGAAGCCGCCGTGCTCGACCAGCACGCTCATGGCGTAGCGCGGATCGTCGAAGGGGGCGAAGGCGATGAACCAGGCGTGGTCGCGGCCCTCCCAGGCGCCGACCGCGCCGTGCTGGCCATGGCCGCCGGCGTAGGTGTGGGCCTGGGCGGTGCCGGTCTTGCCGGCCATCATCACCGGCCCGAGCCCGAGGTTGGCCGTGCCCGCGGCCGTGCCGGTGCTCACCACCGCGGCCATGGCGTCGCGGACGAGGTCGATGTGCTCCTTGGCGAAGGGCAGGTCCGGGACGGCCGCGCCGGAGGGCTGCAGCACCCCGCCGATCGAGTGGATCAGCCGCGGCTGCACCGCCTTGACCCCGTTGGCCAGGCGCGCGGCCTGCACGCAGAGCTGGAGCGGATTGACGCTGACGTAGCCTTGGCCGATGCCCACGCTGGGCGTCTCGCCGGGGTGCCAGACCGGGTCGCGGGGGAAGGCCCTGCGCTTGTAGGCGAGGTCGGGCACGATACCGGCCTTCTGGCCCGGGATGCCGATGTCGAAGATCTGGCCGAGGCCGTACTGGCGGGCCACCGCCGCGATCGCGTCCGGGCCGCCGATCTGCAGCGCCAGCTGGTAGAAATAGATGTCGCAGGACTTGGCGATCGCGCCCTTCAGGTCCAGGGCGCCGTGGGCCTCGTCGCAGTGCCAGACCCGCCCGCCCCAGGCCCAGGCCTTGTTGCAGACGTGGACCGTGGACGGGCTGACGCCCCGCTCCAGCGCGGCCAGCGCCACCATGGTCTTGAACGTCGAGCCGGGCGGATAGTTGGCGGTCAGCGCCTTGTTGAACAGGGGCTTGTGGTCGTAGGTGGCGAGCGCCTGGTACTCGGCCCCGCTCAGCCCCTTGACGAACTGGTTGGCGTCGAAGCTGGGGGCCGAATAGAGGCACAGAAGATCGCCCGTGCGGCAGTCCATCATCACCGCCGCGCCGGAATCGGCCCCGAACACCTCAAGCGCCCGGTTCTGGACGTCGGCGTCCAGGGTCAGGACGATCTCCTTGCCGGGGGTGGGCTTGACGTCGCCCATCGGGTCCTCGCGGACCACCCGCCCCTTGGAGTCGACCTCGACCTTCTGGCCGCCGGGCTTGCCGCGCAGGTCCAGGTCCAGGGCCTTCTCCACCCCCTGCTTGCCGATGCGGAAGCCGGGGTTGAGCAGGATCGGGTCGGGATTGGGCCCGGCGTTCTTGACGTCGGCGTCGGAGACCTTGGAGACGTAGCCGATCACGTGGGCGAAGGCGCCGCCGAACGGATAGACCCTCGCCTCGCCCATGTCGGCCTGGACCCCCGGCAGCTCCGGCGTGCGCACGTTGATGCGCGAGAACTCCTCCCAGGTCAGGTCGTCGGCCACCGAGACCGGCACGAACCGCGGCCCGTCGGTGATGTCGCGGCGGATCTGGCGGTAGCGCTCCGGGCTGATGGCGATCAGCTTGGAGACCTCGGCCAGGGTGACCTCGACGTCGGGGACCTCGTCCTTGAGCAGCAGCAGGCGGAAGTTCGGCCGGTTCGACGCCAGCTCGACCCCGTTGCGGTCGAGGATCCGCCCGCGCGGCGGCAGCACCAGGCGGAAATTGTACTGGTTGGACGCCGACAGCATCTTGTAGCGGTCGCTCTCGACCACCTGCAGCTGGGCCAGCCGTACGCCCAGCGCCGCCAGCCCGGCGCCGATCAGCCCGCCCATCACGAAGGCGCGCCGATGGAAGGTGCTCTGGCGCGCGTTGACTTCACTGAAGAAGATGGCCGGTTCGTTCATCGGAAGCGCACGTCGGCATCTTCGAACCGCTCGATCAGGCGGTAGGCGTAGGGATAGAGCGCCAGGCTGGCCAGGCCTTGCCAGACGACGCCCACGAGGTTGGGCACGACGAAGGAATCCAGGGTGGTCATGATGACGCCGGCGCCCATGGCCACGCTCACCGCGACCACGTACCAGCCGGCCAGCCCCCACCAGCCCAGGCCGCTCAGCACCCGCCGCACGCTGAGGATCGA
Organism: Caulobacteraceae bacterium; assembly: GCA_031291645.1. Taxonomy (GTDB): domain Bacteria; phylum Pseudomonadota; class Alphaproteobacteria; order Caulobacterales; family Caulobacteraceae; genus Poindextera. Next base: position 16,837 of record JARLIQ010000028.1, read on the forward strand.
GGCGTAGGCGGCCAAAAGGGCCAGCGGCCACAGGCCCACCGGCCCGCCCCAGTAGAAGTCCAGGAACAGGCCGAGCGCCAGGAGGGCGAAGGGCGAGAGGACCGAGGGGCGGATCACCGCCCAGGCGAAGGCCAGGGGCAGCGGGAAGACCGGTTCGGGCGGCTGCAGGCCGAAGATGCGCAAGGGGATGGCGAAGACCAGGGTCGCGGCCACGCAGACCAGGCTGGGCAGGCCCAGCCAGCGCCAGGGATCCAGCCTCTGGCTCGCGGGCATCAGGGTCATGGCGCGGGCGCCGATGACGGACGGACCGGCGGCGCGACGGGCCGATGCGCCGCCGCCGGCTTGACCAGAGCCGTGGGCTTGGCCGGAGCCCTGGGCTTGGCGCCTGGAGCCGGCTTGGCCCCGGCGACTGGCTTGGCGCCAGAGTCCGGCTTGGCCCCGGAGGCGGGCTTGGCGGCCGGCGCGGCCTTGGCCGCGGCGGCGGCCTGCAGGCGGGCGGCGATCTCGGCGGCCTCGGCGGGCGACAGCGGCGGCGGCGCGGCCTCGTTCAGCGCCGGCTGGCTGGCGAGCTGGCTGAAGTCGGTGAACAGCAGGACGCGCACGTAGTCGATCGACCCGTCGTCGCTGTCCAGCCGCACGCGCCAGTCGCCGTCCAGGCCGACCACCGCCGTCCCCACCGGCAGGCCGCGCGGCAGGACCCCGCCGTCGCCCGAACTGAGCACCCGGTCGCCGGTCTTCACCGGGTCGGTCCCGCGCATGTAGGAGAGCTTGGGGTTGGCCCCGCCGTCGCCGGCCAGGATCGCGCGGGCCCCGGTCCGGTCGATCATCACCGGGGTGCGGCTGGCCACGTCGGTCAGGAGCAGCACCCGGCTGACCCCCTGGGCGACGCCGACGACGCGGCCGACCAGGCCGTGGTCGCTCATCACCGGGTTGCCGACGGCCACCCCCTTGTCGCGGCCGACGTCGATCAGCCGGGTGTTGGAGAAGGGGCCGCGCGCGTCGGTGATGGCCTGGCCGGCGACCATGGGGATCGGCGGCTCGGTCCGCAGCCCCAACAGGGCGCGGAAGCGGGCGTTCTCGTTGGCCAGGGCGATCTCGGCGTCGCGCGTGCGCTCCAGCTCGGTGATCTCGGCATGCAGCCGCCGGTTCTCCGACACGGCGAAGAAATAGCCCTCGACATAGCCGATCGCGCCGCCGGTCCAGCGCACCGGCGCGGACAGCACCTCGCCGACCGGGTGGGCCACGGTGTCGGCCACGGACTTGGTCGCGCCATAGGCCTGGGCCTGCAGGGTCTCGCGGCGGTCGCCGAGCAGCAGCGCGACGCCGATGACCGTCGCGACGACCAGCGCGATCGCCGCCGTCCAGGTCAGCGGGACCTTGAGGTCCTGGAATGGCCCGTCCCTCAGGGACATGCGGCTCGCCTCCGGGCGCTCGGCTGCTCCCGACCTAGCCTAAGGCCGGCCTACGACAGGGACGATTCGAGAACGCCCTTCATCCACTTGGGATGTTCGAGCACCTTGCCGCAACCGAGCGCGACGCACGAGAGCGGATCGTCGGCGACGGTGACCGGAAGGCCGGTGTGGTCGCGGATCTCGGAGTCCAGCCCGCGCAGCAGGGCGCCGCCGCCGGTGAGCATGATGCCCTTGTCGGCGATGTCGGAGGCCAGCTCCGGCGGGGTGGCTTCCAGCGCGACCTTGACCGCCTCGACGATCTGGGTGACCGGCTCGGCCAGGGCGTCGGACGCCTGCTTCTCGCTGATCCGCACCTCGCGCGGCACGCCCTGCATCAGGTCGCGGCCCTTGACCTCGATGGCCAGGCCCTCGCCGTCGGCGGGCGCGCGGGCGGTGCCGATCTCCTTCTTGATCCGCTCGGCCGTGGTCTCGCCGATCAGGAGGTTATGGTGGCGGCGCATGTAGCTGATGATCGCCTCGTCCATCTTGTCGCCGCCGACCCGCACGCTGCGCGAATAGACGATGCCCGACAGGGACAGGACCGCGACCTCGGTGGTGCCGCCGCCGATGTCGACCACCATCGAGCCGGTCGGCTCGTGGATCGGCAGGCCAGCGCCGATCGCCGCGGCCATCGGCTCGTCGATCAGGCCGACGCGCCGGGCGCCGGCGTTCAGGCAGCTGTCGTTGATCGCCCGCCGCTCCACCGCCGTCGCGCCGGACGGCACGCAGACGATCACCTTGGGATTGGTGAAGGCCTTGCGGTTGTGGACCTTGCGGATGAAGTACTTGATCATCTCCTCGGCGACTTCGAAGTCGGCGATCACCCCGTCGCGCATCGGCCGGATGGCCTCGATGTGGCCCGGCGTGCGGCCCAGCATCTGCTTGGCGTCGATGCCGACGGCGTGGACGATCTTGCGGCCGCCCGCATTGCGCAGGGCGACCACCGAGGGCTCGTTCAGCACGATGCCCTTGCCCTTCATGTAGACGAGCGTGTTGGCGGTGCCGAGGTCGATGGCGATGTCGTTGGAGATGACGCCAAAGAGAGACGGGAACATTCAGGGCCTTGACGCGTGAGGGTGGCGCCGGGTCGTCGGCGAAAAAACCTTCAAGCCTGGATAGCGGTTCGCGTCGCGCGCTCCCCGACGCGACACTCAAGGCACCCCTGACCGAAAGGACCGCCCCCTGTGCACCGCGAAAACGCTGATTTCAAGGTCTTATTGCCGCCTTGCTAAGATGCCTCAGGTCAGGGTGGTGAGCAGCACCCCGGCCAGGACCGCGCACCCCGCGAGAATCTGAAGGCCGTGCAGCCTTTCGCTGAAAAGCCGGCGGCCGGCGACGGCGGCGATGGGCGCCTCGATCACCCCTAGCGCCCGCACCGGGGCGGCCGGCGAGAGGGCCAGGGCCACGAACCAGCCGGCCGAGGCGCAGGCCCCGCACAGGCCCGCGCCGAGCGATCCGCGCCATCCGGCGACGACCGCCTTCAGCGCGCCGCGGTCCTTCAGCGCCAGGACTCCCGTCAGCGCCAAGGCTTGCGCGGCCTGGACGATGGCGACGCAGGCCAGGGCCGAGACGATCGGGTGATGCGGCTCCAGCGCCAGGCCGGCGTGGCGGACGGCGTTCAGCGAAAAGCCGAAGCAGAGGCCCGAGGCGAGGCCGAACGCCGCGCCCGAGACCGGCTGCGGGCCGCTGGCGTGGCGCGGCCAGGTCAGGGCGGCCAGGCCCGCCGTGGCGACGACCACCCCCACCCAGGCCAGGGCGCTCAATTGATCGTGAAACCACACTAGGCCGATCACCGCGGCGAGCGGCAACGAGCTTTGCTGCATGGCCGTGCCGACCGCGAAGCCCGCCCGGCGCATGGCCACCAGCAGCGCGGCGGTGGCCAGCACCTGGCTCAGGGCGCCGGTCATGGCCGCGCTCCAGAAGGCGGCGGAGAACTGCAGGCGCGCCGCCGGCGTCAGGGCGAAGGCGATCGCCACGAACACCAGCGAGAACGGCAGGCCGAACAGGAAGCGGACCAGGGTCGCGCCCCAGGGCCCGGCCGAAGGCATCAGCCCGCGCTGCAACGCATTGCGCGCGACCTGGAACCCCGACGCGAACAGGGTCGCGGGTATCCACAGGAGGGGGAACATGGGAAATCCCGACGAAGGGGAAGGAAGAAGAAGGGCTGAACGCGCGACAAACCACCGCTCATCCCGGCGGAGGCCGGGATCCAGTCCTGTCCAGGAAGCTCAGCGGCTAACGAAAGACCTGGATCCCGGCCTTCGAGCCTGTGAAAGAATCTGATTTGGGGCTGGTCGGTTGGTCTGAAGCCGTAGGGTTTGGTTGTTGGAGGTTGTTGGCTCAGGCGGCCTGGGCTCGGAGGCGGTGAGCGACCATCAGGTTGTTGGCCAGGGCGTGCCAGAGGGCCGCGGCCTGGACCTTGGCCAGGCCTCTGAGGGTCAACTGGCCGAGGCCTCGGTTCTTGTAGTGGGCGTGGATGCGCTCGATCAGCTTGCGCCGCCTGAAGACGGCGGCGGCGTCTTCGGTTCGCATCCGGGCTCGCCAGTCCTGCACCGCCGCCGGCTCCTTGGCCCGCTTGGCGAGGCGCCGGGCCAGAGCGATCGGGGTCAGGGTCTCATCGGGCTTTTCACCGGCCGGCGGCATGTAGACGCTCACCGGCCCATCGGGATGTTGCGCCAGACCCTCCACGTCGGCTCGCGAGGCGTAGCCTTCGTCTATCAATAGCCGGCGTGGCGTAACGCCGTAACGGCGCGACACCTCATCCACCATGGGCCGGGCCAGGCCCTGGTCGTTGCGCCGGTCGGTGGCCAGCACCGTCACCACCAGTCCCTTGTCGGCGATCGCCACGGTCTGAAGGTTATAGCCGGCCCGCACCGACCCGTCGGCGAAGCGCATCCGGCGCGCCTGCGGATCGCTCAGCGACACCGACGGCGCGCCCTTGGCCTTCTCTTCCATCGGGTGGCTCTTCTCGCGACGCTTCTTCTCTTCGCGCAGCCGCTCCAGCGTCGCGCGGGCCTTGTCCACCTTGGCCTGGGCCTCCCGCGCCGCCCGGCGTTGGGCCGCCTGACGCCGCTTCGAACTCGCCGCCGGATCGCCGCTCAGTTCCTGCTTCAGCCGTTCGATCCGCTCGCCCGCCTGACGCTCGATCCGCTCCAGCCGACCCCCCCGGGTGAACGACCCCGACGAAGCCGAAGCCCGCACCTTCGTGCCGTCCACCGTCAGTTCTTCCAGCGTCACCAGGCCATCGGCCGCCAACACCGTCACGCTCTCCACCAACAGCCGGTCCAGTTCCTCCGCCCAGCCGACCCGAAAATCCGACAGCCCGTGGTAGTTCACCGACACCCCGCCCGCCAGCCACCGGTAGGCCAGGTCCTCGCGCACCAGGCGGTCCAACTCCCGCGCCGAGCCCACACCCTCCAGCGTCGCGTAAAGCCACAGCGCCAGAAGAACCCGCGGATCGGCCGCAGGACGGCCAGCCACACCCTCCCGCGAACCGATCGCTTCGTAGAACGCTCCCAGATCCAGGCCCTCCGCGAACCCCCACACCAGCCGCGCGCGATGATCCGCCGGCAACCACGCCTCCAGATCAACCATGTCCCACGAAGGCTGTGAGCGATCCGCCTCTACATACCGAGCACCACCAGACATCCGTCCCTCCAGACCTACCCGAAGGGAATCACATCGCCGCCAAATCGGGAATCCTTCACAGGCTCGAAGGCCGGGAGCCAGATCGTAGGGCTCGAACCCCGGGAGAACGCCTCTAGGCCTCCCGACATCGGCCTGTGCTTTGTCATCTGGGTCCCGGCCTTCGCCGGGACGAGCGGATGTAAAAGCGGTTCAGTCCAAACCCATCGCGGCCTGGCGCCGATGGCCCTGTCTAAGCCGGCAGGGCCTCGGGCTGGCGGGCGGCGTTGAGCTGTTCGATCGGGACGTAGTCCTCGTCCAGGCCGAACATCCTGGGGCCCAGCACGTCCAGGCTCTCGGGCAGGCGCAGCAGCGGGTCGGCCGCATAGCCCAGCACCTTCACCCTCTGGCCATAGGCCAGCATCTCGCCGGTCAAGGGCTCGCCGGTCTCCCGGTCGAGCACGCTGATCAGGTCGGGGACGATGGTCACCGTCCTGCCGTTCAGCCGGGCGACGGTGAATTCGTTCTGGAAGTCGATGGTGAAGACGTCCGGCCCGTCGCCCAGCGGGCTCATGGTCGCGCGGCCCCAGTGCCAGCCGTCGCGCATCTCGTGGGTGACGTCGACGATCTTGCCGTCGAACAGGATGGTCGCCAGCCGGCCGTCGCGGCCCAGATAGGCCAGCAGGTCGCCGAACAGGTCCTCCGAGCGCTCGCGTCCCTGGCGGATCACCCGCCCGATCTGCAGCGTCTGGTCGATGGTGCCGAGCACCGCCGAGGCCTTCATCTGCTTGCCGCTCATCGGATAGAGGGCGCAGTAGGTCATGGCGCCCAGGGTTCCGGTCACGGCGCGGATCGCGTCCTCGGCGGTGCGGTCGTCGACGGTCTCCAGGGTGAAGACGTTGCCCAGTTCGTCCATGACGATGCCCGGCGTCGCCTTGACCCCGAAGATGGAGAAGGTGGTCATCTCGATGTGCGGGATGGCGCGGCCGACGCCGTCGGCGTCCACCACCGGCACCCCGCTGATCGCCGAGAGGGCCAGCGGGAACATCGAATTGGCCCCGCCGATCTCGGCGCTGATCAGCACGTCGACCCGGCGGCCGTAGAAGGCCTCGGCGCGGGCCAGCAGCCTCAGCAGCAGCTTTTCGCTGACCAGGTGCTCGATCAGCACCGGGGGCGCGCCGACGCCGGCGATGGACAGGACGAAGGCGTCGTCGTCCACCTCGGACGGGTCGACCACCTTGGCCTTGCGCCCGCGCTGCATCTGGGCGCGCAGGAACAGCTCGCCGACATAGGGGTCGCCGCCGCCGCCGGTGCCCAGCAGCACCGCGCCGCGGGCCATGTCCTGGATGTCCTGATCGGTCTCGACCGTTCGCATGACCGCCTGCTGCTCCCTGGATACTCTGATACGCGCCCGGCTCAGGCCAGCGCCGCGACGGGGCCGACGGCCCGAACCTTGATCTGAACGCTGCCGGTCCGCATGTGGGTCATCGGCAGTTCGATCACCTCCAGCACCTCGACCTCGCTCTCCAGCGCCCCGGAGGCGACCGCCGCGCGGACCGCCTCGGCCTTGGCCTGGGCCAGAGCCGCCTCGCGGCCGAGGGTCCCGACGTCATAGAGCTTGTCGACCCGGCCGCTGGCCAGGGCGATCGCCGCGCCGACGGCGTTGGCGACCTCGGCGTGCGCCGGGCGCAGCACCTGGGAGGCGCCGCGCAGGTCGCGCGAGACCAGCACCGAGCCGCCGCCGACCAGCACCAGCGGCATGGGCTTGGGACTGGTCTTCACCTGGTCGACCGCGTCCTCGATCTTGGCGTGCATCACGTCCAGCGCCGCCTGGACCAGGGCCTCGGGCAGGTCGGCGACGCGCGAGGGATCGCCGATCACCGCCTGGCCGGCGCGCACGGCGATGTCGGTCGCGGTCAGGACGGAGCCGCCGAACACCCGCGCCTCGGTCTGCAGCCTGAAGCCGACCGATTGCGGTCCGACGGTCAGGTGGCCGACGTCGCCCTCGACCCGGCTGCCGCCGCCCAGGCCGATCGACAGCACGTCCGGCATGCGGAAGTTGGTGCGCACCCCGCCGATGGTGTTGGCCGCCGTGGTCTCGCGCGGGAAGCCGCGGAGCAGGAAGCCGATGTCGGTGGTGGTGCCGCCGATGTCGGCCACGATCGCCTCGTCCAGCCCGGTCAGGAAGGCCGCGCCGCGGATCGAATTGGTCGGGCCGGCCGAGCAGGTGAGGATCGGGAAGCGCTCGGCGGTCTCGGTCGAGATCAGCGTCCCGTCGTTCTGGCTGATGAACACCGGCGCTGCGATGTTCAGATCACGGAAGGCCTGGACCAGCGAGCGGACCACGCTGACCGACAGGTCCGCCAGCGAGGCGTTGATGATCGCCGCGTTCTCCCGCTCGATCAGGCCCATGCCGCCGACCTGGGCCGACAGGGTGATGCGCGCGTCCGGGATCACCGAGCGGACGACCTTGGCCGCGCGCTCTTCCAGGTCCGGCCGGATCGGGGCGAAGTTGGCCGAGATCGCCACGGCCTTGAAGCCCTTGTCGCGGGCGTCGATGGCCGCCGCGCGCAGGGCGTCCTCGTCCAGCGGCGCATAGTCCTTGCCGGTGTAGTAGGAGCCGCCGCCGACCATGTAGATCTCGGACCGCAGCGCGGCCGTCAGGTCGTCGGGCCAGGCCGCCATCGGCGGCACGCCGTCCGCCTTGGGCAGGGAGGCGCGGAACACCGCCACCGGCGCCAGGTTCGCCCGCTGGACGAAGGCGTTCACGAACTGGGTCGTGCCGATCATCACCGCTTCGATGTCGGCCCGGTCCTGTCCCGCCTTGTCCAGGAGGCGCGTGACCGAGTTGATCACGCCCTCCCGCACGTCGGCGCTGGTGAAGGCCTTGGCCGAAGCCACGACCTCCCGGCCGGCCATCAGCACCGCGTCGGTGTTGGTGCCGCCGACATCGACGCCGAGCCGGAACCTTTGTCTCGTCATGAACGCCCTCGAACCTGGACTATTGAGGATTGGCGACGGCGATCAGAAGCGGGCCTGGAGCTCGACGCCATAGGTGCGCGGCTCGGCCAGCGATCCGATGTCGTAGGGCAGGCCCGAGAACGCCTTGGGATTGTAGTCCTCGTAGTAGCGCACGTTGGTGATGTTCTTGGCCCACAGATAGAGGCCATAGCCGCCGTGCGTCACCCCGACCCGCCCGTTGACCAGGTCGAGCGGCTTTTGGACGTCGGCGTTGTCGATCTGCCAGTACTTTCGGTCCTGGTGCTCGTAGTCGACGCGGATCATGCCGTCCCAGCCGTCGGCCACCTCGTGGGTGTACTGGAAGCCGAGGTTCAGCTTCCACGGCACGGTCTTGGGCGTCTTGTGGCCCACGTCCGAGGGGAACAGGCTCGAGCGGACGATGTCCGAATTGGTGGTGCCGAGGGCGCCGAACAGGTTCAGGCCGTGGACCGGATTGGCCTCGGCCTCCAGCTCCACGCCCCACAGGTGCACGGCGTCGAGGTTGGCGATGATCTGCGAGGCGGTCAGGGCGTCGACGAAGAAGAACTGGAAGTTATGGTCGTCGGCGTAGAACACGTCGCCGTTCAGGATCAGCCGCTTGTCGAACCACTGGGTCTTGATGCCGGCCTCGTAGTTGGTCAGCGTCTCGGCCTTGAACTCGGGGATGCTCACGCCCGGGGCGTTGTAGCCGCCGGACCGGAAGCCGGTCGAATAGGTGGCGTAGACCAGGGCTTGCGGATCGATGTGGTAGGTCAGGGTGACCTTGGGCTGCGGGTTGCTGAAGGTCTTGGTCCGCACCAGGCCGGAGTTGACGTCGAGCTGGCGGCGCTGGTCGGCGTCGTAGCGCAAGGCGCCGGTCACGGTCAGCTGCGAGGTGATGTCGTAGTCGGCCTGGCCGAAGATGGCGCCCGCCTGGTTCCGGTCGCTCTCGGACTTGTCGATGATCCGGATCGAGGGATCGTTGAACTGCGAGGGCGAGTGGTTCAGGTCGAAGAAGCCGCGGGTCAGCAGGCTGCGGTCCTCGTGGACGTAGTAGGCGCCGACGATCCAGCGGAAGCGGCCCGTGGACGGCGAGGTCAGGCGCAGCTCCTCGCTGACCGTCTTGTCGTTCAGGTTCTGGCCCTGGCCGAGCGGGCCGTAGCCGAACAGGCCGCTGGGATTGTTCACCGGGTTGGTGAAGTCCAGGTCCCCGCGATAGTCCTCGCGCAGGTTGGTGTAGCCGGTGATGCTGGTCAGCGTCAGGTCGCTCAGCTTGGCGTCGATCTTCAGCGTGCCGTCGGCGATGAAGCCCTTGGTCTGGCCGAGGAAGTCGCTGGTCGGCGACTGGATGTCGTTCGCATTGCCGCTGAACACGGCGCTGTCCCAGGTCGCCCCGCCCTTGAAGGCGTTGTAGCCGCCGCGCAGGTCCACCGTCACCTTGTCGGTCGGATAGGCCAGCAGCCGGGCGCGCAGGCTGTCGTCGTACTTCACCTGGTCGACGTTCTTGCCGACGTAGGTGTTCTCGATCCGCCCGCCGTCGCCCTTCACGTCGGCGGCGACGCGGAACAGCAGCTTGTCGGCGACGATCGGGCCGGACACGCTGGCGATGCCGCTGGCGTAGTTCCCGTTGCCATAGTCCAGCTGGCCGTAGCCCTGGAAGGTGTTCGACGGCGCCTTGGTGTTGATGATCATCGCCCCGCCGATGGCGTTGCGGCCGTAGAGGCCGCCTTGCGGGCCGCGCAGGACTTCGACCTGGTCGACGTCGAACAGGTCCATCAGCGCCTGCTTCTGGTTGTTCTGCGGCACCCCGTCCACGACGATCGACAGCGGCGAGTCGGCGTTGTTGATCTCGGCCACGCCGCGGATCACCACGAACGAGTTCAGGAAGGTGAAGGAGTGGTCCATCGACACGTTCGGCACCAGGCCCAGGGCGTCCTGGGTGGTGTGGACATTGGCGGTGGTCAGCTGGGCCCCGGACAGGGCGGTGACCTGGATCGGCACCTGCTGGATGTTCTCGGACCGCTTCTGGGCCGTCACCACCACCTCGCCCAGGGTCTCAGCCCCTGCGGCGGCGGCCGGCGCGGCCGGCGCGGTCTCGGCCAGGGCCGGCGTTCCCGCCAGGCCCGCGAAGCATCCCGCCGCGGTGGTCGCCAGCAGCGTCTTCAGCACGCTCATCTTTCGCACGATCGATTCCCCTCTGCGCGTCCGGCAATCCCCTTCCGGACCCGGACGATTAGCGGCGCGCAAGGCGCGCCGATCAACGCGCGAGACGGGTGGCGGCCGGGCCTAGTCGAGTAGCGCTCAGCCTGGATCGCGCGGCGGGGCCGTCATCCGCGCGGCGGCGGCCACGGCGTCGCGGCGGCTGGTGATGCCCAGCTTGGCGAAGATCCGCTTCATGTGGAACTTGATGGTGTTCTCGGTCAGGCCGAGGCGCCGGGCGATCAGCTTGTTCGAGGCGCCGTCCCGCAGATAGGCCACGATCTGGGCCTCGCGCTCGTTCAGGGCGTTGACCTCGCGGCGGCCGAGGGCCAGGGCGCGCAGCACCGCGTCGGCGTGGCGGCGGGCCGGGACCGGCGCGGCCTCGTCGTCGGCGACCGCCTGGACCAGGGCCCGGACCGCATCGCCTTCCTCGGCGAAGACCGCCGTCGCCTGCTCGGGCGCGGCAGCGATCAGGGCGGCTTCCATCTGGGCGCGGGCGTCCGCCGTCTCGCCCTGGGCGGCGCGTGCGAGCGCCTTGAGGATGCGGCCCTTGACCTGGGTGCGCAGCCGCCCGCCGTGTTCGCCGGCGGCGACCAGGGCCTCGGCCTCGGCCAGCGCCGCGTCCGGCCGCTCGTCTGCGAGGGCCCAGAGCGCCAGGGCGGTCGCGGCCGCGTCGGCGAGCCGCCAGGGCTGCCGTGCGGCGGCCGCGCGGCTGGCCTGGACCTGGGCGATGGCCGCGCGGGCCTGGGCCGTCTCGCCGGCGCGGATCAGCCAGGCGGCCCGGACCGCGTCCAGCAGCGCCTCGGCGTGGCGCACGCCCATCGCCCGGATGCGCGCCCCGGCCCGTTCGACGAACCGGTCGAGCTCGGCCGCGCCGCCGCGCCGGTAGGCCACCTCGGCCATCACCGGATGGGCGATGGCGTAGGGCTCGAACCAGGTCTCGGCCTCGCCGAGCTGTTCCAGCCCCTCGCGCAGGCCCTCGGCAGCGTCCTCGACGAAGCGGCGCTCGTAGTCGCTGGCCGCGCCCGCCAGCCTGGCCATGGCTAGCATCGGCAGGTCGCTGGCCAGGTCGCCCAGCCTGAACCGCCGCATGGTCGCGGCCAGGTCGGCGGCGCGGCGGTAGGCGCCCTCGGCCAGGGCCAGGAAGGACTCGTGGTTCGGCAGCCAGAAGTCGGCGAACCGCGTGACGCCGCTGCCCGCATAGATCGCCTTGCTGCGCGCCAGGGCCTCGCGCGAGGCGGCCAGCTCGCCGCGCTGCTCGAGGATGACGATCATGATGTTCTCGCTCCAGGCCCACATCAGCGCGTCGTCCGGCGCGCTGGCCCGGATCGCCGCGGTCAGCGGCGCGTCGTCGACCTCAGGCCCGTCGATATAGCCGCCGATCAGCAGCTCCAGCGCGCGGGCCTCGACCTGGAAGGCGGCGGTATGGCCGTGCGGGTCGAGCGCGAAGTCGCCGGTCTCCGCGCGCACGGCCTCCAGCATTGCCCGACCTACGAGGAAGAAGCCGGACTTGAAGGCGACCAGCGCCGCCATCAGCCGCAGCCTCGGGTGGGCCGCGACCTGCTCGGGCGACAGGCCGCGCAGGATCGCGCGCAGCTCGCCGATCCCGGCGTCGAGGAAGACGTGCAGCGGCCGCAGGTCGGCGAGGAGCCGGGTCAGGAAGGCCGGGTCGGCCGCCGCCTGGGCGTGGGCGACGGCGTCCGGATAGCGGCGCGTCTGTTCGAACCACAGGGCCGCGCGGCGGTGCAGCTCGTGGGCGTGGGCGGCGGACAACTCGGCCCGGCCGCGGGCGTAGTCGACCAGCAGCGGGTGGATGCGGTAGCTCGGCTCGGCGGGATCGGCCCCACGTTCGACGAGTCCTGGCAGGGCGGCGCCCAGCTGGTCGAGCAGCAGGCCGCTGTCCTCGCGCCCGCGGACGTGGTCGACCAGGGCCGGCTCGACCTCGCTGAAGATCGACAGGTCGACCAGCAGCCGCTGGTGTTCGGGCTCCAGGGTGGCGAACACCTGCTCGGCCAGATAGTCGGCGACGTCGCCCGAGCGGCCGCTGAAGAGGGCCGAGAGGCCGTCCGCCCCGCCGGTCCGCTCGCGCCAGAGCCGGAACAGTTCGACCGCCACCGGCCAGCCCTCGGTCCGCTCCGCGATCACCGCCAGGTCCGGGCTGTCGGCGTCCAGCGCCAGAAGGGCGGTGATCTCGTCCGGCCCAAAGCGCAGTTCGGCGGTGTCGATGGTCCGCACCGCGCCCTGGGCGATCAGGGCGGAGACCGCCAGCCGTGGCTTGCGCCGTGCGCTCAGGGCGACGTGGACCCGTTCGGGGGCGGTCTCGACCAGAGCCTGGATCAGGGCGTTGGTCGCCGCCGTCTCGGCCCGGTCGAAGCCGTCGACGATCAGCACCACGTCGGTCTCGGCGAGCTCCAGCGCCAGGAGGATGGCGTCGAGCGCTATGGCCGGATCGGCGTCCAGGCTGTCCAGAAGGCCGGTCGCGGTCATGTCGACGCCGGCCCGGTGCAGGGCGCTCGCCAGCATGTGCAGGAAGGCGGACGGCTCGCGCTCGCGCTCGACCGCGGAATACCAGGCGACCTTGATCCCCGCGGCCAGCAGCCGCTCGCGCCATTGGGCCAGGGCGGTGGTCTTGCCGGCGCCGGGCGGACCGACGAGCTGGGTCAGCCGGCCGGCCCGGGCGACGTCCAGCGAGCGCAGCACCAGGGTCCGCTCGATCTGGCGGGTTCGGGTGCGGCCGGGGGCGAGGCGGGCGGTCTCCAGCGGACTGCGGCGCCGCGCGGTGGCCGCCGTCGTCTCCGGTCCGGTGGTCGGCTTTTCGGGAGCCCCCTGGTCCATGACCCTCCTTAGGGGAGCGAGCGCATCCGGCTCAAGGTTCCCAGGGTTGTAGCCGGTGGGCGTGTGGTCGCAGGCGCGGGGCTCAGGCCAGGGCGTTCTTGCACAATTCGCCCTCCCTGATGATCACCGCGAGACGGGCCGGATCCTCCAGCACCGCGATGTCGGCCAGGGGGTCGCCGTCGACCACCAGGATGTCGGCCAGGGCGCCGTCGGCGATCACGCCCAGTTCGCCGTCCTTCTTCAGGATGGCGGCGTTGACCGAGGTGGCCTGCTTCAGGATCTCGATCGGCTCGCAGACCTGGCGGCGCAGCGAGAATTCGCTCGACTGCAGCGGCATCAGCTCGCCCAGCAGGTCGGTGCCGAAGCCGATCTTCGCGCCGGCCTGGCGCAGGTGGTCGATGGCGGTCAGGGCGTGGCGCTCGACCTCGGCCAGCTTGTCCAGCGAGGCCTGCGGCAGGCCGAGCCTGGCGCCGGACCGCTTGATCCCGTCCATGATCGCCAGGGTCGGCACGGCGAAGGCGTCGTGCGCCGCGATCTCGCGGGCGCCGTCGGCTTCGAGCAGGGTGGCGTGCTCGATGGTCCGAACGCCATTGCGCACACAGCGGATCGCCGCCTCGTTGGTGTGGGCGTGGGCCATGACGTAGGCCCGGCGGGTGGCCGCCTCCTCGACCGCGACCCGGATCTCCGCCTCGCAGAACTGGTTCATCCAGATCGGATCGCTCGGCGACAGCACCCCGCCGGAGACGAACAGCTTGATCTGGCTGGCGCCCTGGCGGAGCTGTTCGCGCACCAGCTTGCGCATCTCGTCCGGCCCGTCGGCGATGACCGACAGCGAGCCGCAGTAGCCGCAGGCGCAGCCGTCGAAATGGTCCGGCGCGCGCATGTCGCCGTGGCCGCCGGTCTGGCTGAGCGCCAGGCCGGGGTAGAACAGCCGCGGCCCCTTGATCAGCCGCAGGCGCAGGCCGGCCGCCAGGGCCGCGTCGCCCCCCGCCGCGTCGCGCAGGCTGGTGAAGCCGCGCATCAAGGCGTCCTCCAGGATGCGCCGGGCGTGCAGGGCGCGAAGGGCGGGCGCCTGCCGGTCGATGGTCGCCGGATTGAGGTCCGAGCCATAGGCGTGGAAGTGGGCGTCGATCAGGCCGGGCATGACGAAGCGCCCGCCGAGGTCCAGCACCGGCGCGTCCGAGCCCGCGAACGGCCTGTCGGACACCTCGCGGATGCGGTCGCCCTCGACGAAGACGAAGGCCCGCTCGCGCACCACGTCCGAGACGCCGTCGAACAGGCGGCCATTGGCCAGGATCAGCGCCATTCGGAAAAGCCTCGCACCGCCCTGCGTACGGCCGCTCCAGCGCACGGCTTGGGTCAGCAGACCACGGGCGCCCGGACCCGCGAAAGCCCGCGGAGTGTGGCGGCGGCGGAAATTGGAGTAGCGGGCCTCAGCCGGCGGGTGGGCGGATCTCGCCCGCGGCCAGGCGCATCAGCAGCAGGGCCGAGAGCTGGGCCCGCTCGACCAGGCTGTCCGTGATCAGGAACTCGTCGCGCGAATGGATCGCCCCGCCGCGGGCGCCCAGGGTGTCGACCACCGCCAGCCCCGCCTCGGCCAGGTTGTTGCCGTCGCAGCAGCCGCCCGTCGCCCGCCAGCCGATCGCCTGGCCGAGGTCCGCGCCGCAGCGGCGCATGGCCTCGAACAGGGCCCGCGTCGCCGCGTCGAACGGCTTGGGCGGACGGGTGAAGCGGCCGTGCAGCTCCAGGGCCAGATCGCGGCGCGCGCCGACCTCGGCGGCCAGCCGAGCCAGCTCGGCCTCGATCCAGTGGCGGTCCTCATGGCTCGCGACCCGCGCCTCGAGCCGGCAGAGGGCGAGGTCCGGCACGACGTTGGTCGGCCCGCCGCCTTCGATCCGCGCGACGTTGACGCTCAGGCCCTCGCGCGCGCCGTTCAGGGCCGCGGCCAGGACCGCGAAATCCGCGGCGGCGACGATGGCGTTGCGCCCGGCCTCGGGATTGCGTCCGGCGTGGGCCGAGACGCCCCGCGCGACCAGGGTGAAGGCCGCCAGCCCCTTGCGGGCGCCGGCCAGGAGGCCCTCGGGCGTGGTCGCGGGCTCGTACACCAGGCCGAGCTGGGCCCGCGACGCGGCTTCGGCCAGCAGAGGACCGGAGCCGAGCGAGGAGACCTCTTCGTCGGCGTTGATCACCACCTGGTAGCCCAGCCGCCCGGCCCACGGGCTGGCCTCCAGGGCTTCGAGCGCGGCGAGCATGATCATCAGCCCGCCCTTCATGTCCGCGACGCCCGGGCCGTTGATCACGCCCGGCCCGGTCCAGCGCACCGCCTGGAACGGGTCGTCGGCGGGAAAGACGGTGTCCATGTGGCCGACCAGCAGCACCTGCAGCGCCGCCTCCGGACGGACCGCCAGGCGCAGGTTGCGGCCGCGCCGCAGGGGCGTCAGGCGTCCCTCGGCGTCGATCGCCTCGGCCGGCGCGGGCTCGATCAGGCCCGGCTCGGCGCCCAGCCGGGCGAAGGCCGCCGCAAGCGCCCCGGCCATCCGCTCCAGGCCGGGAAGGTTGGTCGAGCCGCTGTTGATCCGCGACCAGCCGATCACGGTCTCGATCATCTCGTCCCGGCGGCCCGCGATCGGCGCCAGGGCGCCGGCTTCCTCGCGGCTGATGGTGTCGGTGAGGGGCATGGCGCGGTTCCGGTTCGCGTCCAGCTTCCCGTATTCCGGCAAGAATGTCCGCTCGAATGCCGCTGCGGGGGCCAAAGCCCCTGCGGGCGGGGAGCGCCCGGACGAAAGAATATGCGGCGGCGAAAGACCGGGGGCGCCGTGCGGCGGGCCGCGCCGAAGGCGCTCCGCCCGTGGCTCGAGACAGGACGGCTCCATGCGCGCCCGCACCGCCCTGTTTGAGGCGGCAAAGGTCGGGCCGCGACCATCTCCGGCTTTTTATGTAGGAAATCTTTGTAGTTTAGCTTCATATATGCCATAGCGGCCGGATGAAGCCGGAAGCCGCCGATTCTGAAAGCGCCGACCTCGACGCCGCCGCCCTGGCCGCGGAGCTTCACATAGTGGCCGGTGCGCTTAAGCGGCGCCTCCGCGAGCAAGGCGACCTCGGCGACCTGACGTCAGCCCAAAAGTCCGTGCTCCTGCGGCTGGAACGCGACGGGCCGGCGACCGGGAGCGCGTTGGCGCGGGCCGAGGCCATGCGGCCGCAATCGATGGGCGCGATCATCGCGGCCCTGGAGGCGGCCGGCTATGTGGCGGGCGCGCCCGATCCTTCGGATGGGCGCCAGACCATCATCTCGCTCACCGATCATTTCCGTACCTGGGTGGCCGCGGCGCGTGCGGCCCGGAAGGACTGGCTGCTTCGCGCCTTGCAGGCGCGACTGACGGCGCAGGAACAGCGTCAGCTCGCCGGCGCCGTGGACCTCCTCAAACGCCTCCTCGACTCCTAGCGACCACAGGGCCCACCCATGACCGTCACCACGCTCGACCCGAAGACCGCGCTCGTCGTCATCGACCTGCAGAAGGGCATCATCGGCTTTCCGACCGTCCATCCCATCGCCGGCGTCCTGGCCTCCGCCGCGGCCCTGGCCGCCGCGTTCCGTCGCCGCGGCCTGCCGGTGGTGCTGGTCAATGTCACGGGCGTCGCGCCGGGCCGGACCGAACAAGGCCACAGCCTGGAAGGCCTGCCGGCGGATTGGGCTGATCTCGCGCCCGAGCTGAACACCCAGCCCGACGACCTGCTGGTGACCAAGAAGACGTGGGGCGCCTTCACCAACACCGACCTGGCGGCGCGGCTGAAGGCTCTTGGCGTAACCCAACTGGTGCTCGCCGGCGTCGCCACCAGCTTCGGCGTGGAGTCGACCGCCCGCCATGCCTATGAACTGGGGTTCAACGTCACCCTGGCGCTCGACGCCATGACGGATCTGAGCCTTGAGGCGCACGACAACAGCGTCGAGCGGATATTTCCGCGACTGGGCGAAACGGGTTCCACCCAGGACATCATCGACCTCCTCGATCGCGTATGAGTTCGCCATCGAAGGACAGCGGCCCGGCGCCGGCCGCTGGCGTCGACCGAGCCGATCGGCTCGGTCCCGACGTCTGGAAAGTGGTCTGCGTTGCGGCCATCGGCTCCTTCATGGCGCAGCTCGACGCCACGGTCGTCAATGTGTCTCTCGCCAGCCTTGCGGCCGATCTGCACGTCAGCCTTTCGGCGATCCAGTGGGTGACGAGCGGCTATCTGCTGGCGCTGGCCTTGATGCTCCCGCTGAACGGCTGGCTCGTCGACCGCATCGGCGCCAAGGCCCTCTATCTCTGGTGCTTCGCGGCCTTCACCCTCTCGTCGGCCCTGTGCGGCCTGGCCTGGTCCGCCAATTCGCTGATTGTCTTCCGTGTCCTCCAGGGCATGAGCGGCGGACTGCTGGCGCCCATGACCCAGATGATGATCGCCCGCGTCGCCGGCAAACATATGGCGCAGGTGGTCGGCGTCGCCGCCCTGCCGGTCCTGCTGGCGCCGCTCCTGGGCCCCGTCGTCGCCGGCGCCATCCTCCAGTTCGCGTCCTGGCGCTGGCTCTTCCTCATCAACCTGCCGGTCGGCGTCCTGGCGCTGGCGCTGGCGGCGGCGTTCCTGCCCAGCGGTCGGGAGGAGACCCGGTCGCGCGGCCTCGACCTGCTCGGGTTGGCCCTCTTGTCGCCGGGGCTGGTGCTGTTCCTCTACGGTTCGGACCATCTGGGGAAGCGGATCGGCGTCGCGGCCCTGGCCGCCTCGATCGTCATGTTCGCGCTGTTCTACCGGACGGCGCGGGCCAAGGGCGACGCGGCGCTGATCGACCTTCGGCTGCTCAAGGGCAAGGTGTTCTCCGCCTCGATCGCCGTCATGTTCATGGCCAACGGCATTTCCTTCGCCGGCCAGATGCTGATTCCGATCTATCTGGTCCGCGCCTGCGGCCTGTCGCCAAGCCGGACCGGCTGGCTGCTGGCGCCGCTGGGGTTGGGCATGATGTGCACCTATCCCTTCATGGGCCGTCTCACCAAGTGGTTCGGCGTCCGCAAGCTCGCAGCCTGCGGCGCGCTCCTGGCCCTGGCCGGGACCCTGCCGTTCATCGTCCTGGCCCGGCACGGCCTCGTCGTCGCCGTCCTGGCCGCGAGCCTCTTCATTCGCGGTGTTGGCCTCAGCGCGATCGGCGTTCCGTCGATGTCCTCGGCCTATGCGTCGGTGGCGCGCCGGGACCTGCCGATGGCGACGACCGCCATGAACATCGTTCAGCGCCTGGGCGGCCCGACCTTGACGACGCTCTGCGCGACCTTCCTTGGATGGCGCCTGTCGGCGACGCCCGATACGGCGCCCATCTCAGGCGCCTTCAGTGCGGCGTTCGTCCTGCTCTGCGCGCTGCACGCTCTGCTGTTCCTCGCCACCCTTCGGCTGCCCTGGCTGGTTCCTGTCGCAGGACCCGCGCCGCCATCGCCGCCGATGGACCGGGAGCCCGCCTAAAGACGATCAGGCCGCGGCCGCCGGACCCGTGCGCATCGCCGACGCCCCCACGCCCGGTCCGGCGTGGGGGAATCCGGGCCAGTCTCAGGCCGCCTTCGCCTGAGGACGGGTCGTGCTGCTGCGGCCGTCGACCGAGACCGGCACGTCGCCGTCGATCGTCACTCGGCGCATCACCCGGGTCTGGTCGCCGTAGTCGTCAAGCGCGCGGTGCTGGGTCGCGCGGTTGTCCCAGACGGCCACGTCGCCCGCCCGCCAGCGCCAGCGGACCGTGTTCTCGAGCCGGGTCACATAGCCTTGCAGCAGCGAGAACAGGTGATTGGAGGCCTCGGTCCCGTAGCCCTTCAGCCGGCGCACGAAATGGCCCAGCACCAGGGTGCGCTCGCCGGTTTCCGGATGCACCCGCACCACCGGGTGGTCGGTCTCGTAGACCGTCGAGACGAAGACCTCGCGGTAGCGGCGGGCCGCCTCGTCCGAGACGTCCGGCTTGGCGCCGGCGTAGTCGTAGAGGTTGGAGTGGGTGGCCCAGAGGTTGTCGGCCAGGGTCTTCAACTCGTCCGGCAGGTCGAGGTAGGCCTGGGCGGTGTTGGCCCAGACCGTGTCGCCGCCGATCTCCGGAGAGATCACCGCGCGCAGCACCGAAGCCTGCGGATAGGCCTGGGCGAAGGTCACGTCGGTGTGCCAGCTCGACGCGCGGCCGCGCGCGCCGTCGAGTTCGAGGATGTAGCGGCTGCCTTCCAGCACCGGCACCGTCGGGTGGGCGACCGGGGCGCCCAGGAGGGCGGCGAAGCCTTCCTGGTCCGCGTCGCTCAGGTGTTCCTGGCCGCGGAAGAAGATGACCTTGTGCTTGAGCAGCGCCTGGCGGATCGCCAGCACGGTCGGCTCGGACAGGTCGGGCGACAGGCGCACGCCCTCGATTTCCGCCCCGATCCGTCCGGCGACCGGCTGGATGGCCAGCTCGACGTCGAGGGCGCTCAGATGTCCGTCAGCACTCATGGGTTTGGTCCTTTCTCGGTGCCCCGCAGGGCGGTTCTGGCCCGTCGGGGGCCGGTCTTCGGGGAGGCGGTCACTCGGCGGGCGCCGGCGCGGGCGACAGGCCGTCGCGCGCGTCGAGGCCGCGACGGACCTCGGCGTGGCGCTGTTCGTCGAAGGGAAAGCCCGCGATCAGGGCGGCGGAGGCGATGTGCGAGAGGGCGGGGCCGAGGGCGAACACCAGCTTCAGCCCCAGGAGGGCCTCGGGCGTGTTGACCGCTCCGGGCCGGAAGCCGAGCCAGGCGACCAGGGGCAGGGCGAGCCCCACGGCGGCGGCCGTGGCGGCCTTGCCGGACAGGCTGAACGCCGAGAACAGCAGGCCCGTGCGCTCCTGGCCGCTCTCCAGCCGCTGGCGGTCGGCCAGGTCGGCCACGATCGAGCGCAGCATCAGGTTGCCCGAACCCTGGGACAGGCCCTGGGCGATGGTCAGGGCCAGCAGCGGGCCGAACTGGCCGGGGCTGATGAACACCAGGCCGAGGTTGATCGCCGCCTGGACCAGTTCGGCGGCCACCACCGTGCGGTTCTTGCCCAGCCGGTAGCCGACCCTCAGCCAGATCGGCCCGGCGAAGACTCCGAACACGAACTGCAGCAGGAACAGCAGGCTGCCCCACCTTGGCAGGCCCATGTAGGTCACGACGAAGAAGACGAACAGCGAGGCGCGGATGGTCTGGCCCAGGGTGACCGCGAAGTCAGACCCCAGCACCCGCAGGAGCAGCCGGTCGCCGGCCACCAGGCGCAGGGTCGAGCCGATCGACGGGCGCGGCCCCGCAGCCGGCCGCGCCGGCGGCTCGCGCAGGGCGAACAGGCCGCCGATCAGGCCCGGCGCCAGAGAGACCAGGATGAAGCCGCCCATGGCCGCGACCTTGGCCCGCGCCTGGCCGTGGCCCAGCTGGTCGATCAGGGCGGGGATGACCAGCACCAGCAAAAGGCCGGCGGCGGCCATGGTCTGGACGTAGGTGATGATGCGGCTGCGCTCGTGGTAGCGCGCCGACAGGTCCCCGCTCCAGGCCGAGACCGGGATCTGGATCATGGTCCAGCCGAGGTAGAAGACGAACAGCCCGAGGCCGAGGTAGAGCGGGCCCGGCCGCGCCGGGGGAAAGAACAGCGCTGCGGCGGCCAGGCCGAACAGCACCGCGCCGCCCGCGATCCAGGGCCGGCGGCGGCCGAACCGTGTCCGGGTGCGGTCGGACAGCAGCCCGATCAGCGGATCGGACGCCGCGTCCCACAGCCGGCCGACCATGAACACCAGGCCGACGACCGTCAGGCCCAGCCCGGCCTCCTGCGCGTAATAGGCCGGCAGATAGACCGCCAGCGGCAGGCCCGCCCCGGCGATCGGCAGGGTGATCAGGGAGAAGGCGAGCAGCCGCCAGGCGGGGACGCGCGCTTCGACCGCGGTCGCGGCGGTCCGATATGGCGCCGACTGTCCTGGCATCGCGGGTCCCTGGCTGGCGCGCCCCCAACGGGCCGCTGGACCAGAACGTTGCGGAGGCGGGCCTGGCGGGACAATTCAGAAAAGCTGATATTCCCATCAAAATAATAGATATTGAGCGCGCACAACCGTGTCCCAACCGGTCGCCAGCACGGATCCAGCGACGCTGCATCCGATGGCGGGGTCTGAAAACATCAACACTGGCAAAGGTTTGGCCTGCTTAAAGCGGTGAGGCCAGCCTTGGGCGTGTCGGTCGCCGGCGCCCGATCGAGTCCACCGCCGCGACTTAATCCTATTTAATTCATGGGTATTATAGAAAAACTAGGGTGTGAAAATCGCCCAGGCCGCTAATGGCCTTGGCCGTCGCCTTTGCGGCGCTGGGGTTCGATCGGGGCGAGGGCCGCTCCGAACGTGGTCGGGGGCGCGGGGCGGTGAAAGAAACTCTCATGAAAGACGCCTCCCATCATGCTCAACCAGCCTCTCGCTACGGCCGTCCGGCCTTCGGCTCCCCTTCATGGTTCCAGGCCGGCTAGCGCCCGGTTCGCCCTGCGCGCGGCGATGCTGTGCGGCGCGACGGCGCTTTCCACCCTGGCCTGGGCCAACGGCGCGGCGGCGGCGGAAGGCCCCGCCGCGGCCGGCGCGGGCGTCGGATCGGCCGCCGCGGGCGACGCGGCCGTCGAGGAGATCGTGGTCACCGCCCGTCACCGCTCGGAAGATTCCCAGAAGGTGCCGGCGGCCCTGGCGGTGGTCGGCGGCCAGTTCCTGGCCAGGACCAACACCACCAACATCGCCCAGGTCGCCCAGTTCGTGCCGAGCATGCAGTTCTCCTTCGTCAACGCGCGCAACGCCAACATCAACATCCGCGGCCTGGGCAACAACATCGGCCTGGCCAGCGACGGCATCGATCCGGGCGTCGGCTTCTACGTCGACCAAGTCTATTACGACCGGCCGGCGACGGCGACGTTCGACCTGGTGGACATCGACCACGTCGAGGTGCTGCGCGGCCCGCAAGGCACACTGTTCGGCAAGAACAGCACCGCTGGCGCGATCGCCATCACCACGTCCAGTCCGACCACGACGCCCAAGGCGACGGCGGAGATCAGCGGCGGGAACTACGGCTACTTCCAGGCCAAGGCCTCGATCTCGGGCCCCATCGTCGGCGACATCCTCTCCGCCCGCCTGTCGGTGGCCACGACCACGCGCGAGGGCCTGCTGACGAACGTCGGCGACGGCGGAAACCGGGTCAACGCCTACCGGAACCAGACCTACCGCGGTCAGATCCTCTACACGCCCACGGCCGACTTCAAGCTGAGGGTCATCGCCGACTACAGCAAGCAGGACACCAACTGCTGCGACCTGGTGCTGGCCGGCATCGTCACCCCCCCGAACGGCAAGAACTTCGTCGCCTACGCCGAGCACTTCGGCTACACGCCGGTGGTCAATCCGTTCAGCCGCCAGGCCGACACCAACTCCCAGATTCAGGCGCGCCAGGAGACCGGCGGCATTTCGGCCGAAGCCGACTGGAGCTTGCCCAAGGCGACCCTGACCTCGATCACCGCCTGGCGCTTCTGGAACTGGTGGCCGGCGAACGATTCCGACTACACCCCGCTGTCGATCCTCACCCGCTCGCAGAACGGCGACTACCAGAACCAGTTCAGCCAGGAGTTCCGGATCGCCTCGTCGGGCAGCAACCTGATCGACTACGTCGGCGGGCTTTATTTCTTCCGCGAGCAGATCAACGCGGTCGGCGAGCAGCAGTACGGCAATGCGGCGACCTACTTCCTGCTCAGCCCGGCGCTGCCGTCCCTGGTGGCCAACGGCTACACCCTGAACTACACGGGCAGCTTCGACACCACCAGCGTGGCCGCCTTCGGACAGGCGACCTGGCATGTGACCTCGCGCCTGAACCTGACCGGCGGGCTGCGCTACACCTATGACCACAAGGATGGCCGGTTCAACCAGGTCGCCTCCGGCGGAACGCCGCTGACGGGTGTGCTGGCCGGCTATGCGAAGTACCGGGCGGCGCTGGGGTCTTCGACCGCCTTCAGCGTGACCGACAACAAGGGCGATCTGTCCGGCCTGGCGAACGTCTCCTACCAGGTGACGGACGACGTGCTCGGCTATGTGAACTACGCCCGCGGCTACAAGTCCGGCGGGCTGAACCTGACCCAGCTGCCGACGGGCGTGAACCCGGTCGTGGCCCCGGAATCGATCGACAGCGTCGAGGCCGGGCTCAAGACGCGGCTGTTCGACCGCCGCGTGACGCTGAACGCCGACGTCTTCTGGGAAAAGGACGAGAACTACCAGGCCAATATCTACGACACGACCTACGCCAAACAGTACCTGTCCAACGTGCCGGAGGTGCGCTCCGAGGGCGTCGAGGTCGACGTGCAGGCCCAGCCGACCGAGCACCTGTCGCTCTATGGGTCCGGGACCTGGGACGACGCCGTCTATGCCAAGTATCCCAAGGCGCCCTGCGGCCTGGAGAAGATCACCCAGGGCGTCTGCAACCTCAGCGGCGCGGCGCTGGCGGGCGTGCCCCGCTGGTCGGCGTCGGCGGGCGGCGAATACGACTATCCGCTCGCCCTCGGCGCGCGCGAGACCGAGGCCTACGTCGGCGTGGACTACACCTTCCGCTCGTCGGTCTACTCGTCGGCCACGGACTCCATCTATTCCAAGCTGCCGTCCCTCAGCCTGGTCAACGCGCGGCTGGGCGTACGCGCCGCGGACCAGCGCTGGGACGCCTACCTGTGGGCCAAGAACCTGGGCAACGTGAAGTACTTCACCTTCATCAGCGCGGGCGCCGGCAACACCGGACAACTCGTGGCCCAGCTCGGCGATCCGCAGACCTGGGGCGCGACGCTCCGGGTCCATTACTGATCGGCGAAGGCAGGAGCGTCCCATCATGATCCGCCTTCATCGCGCGGGGCCCTTGCGGGTCCTGGGACTGGCCGGCCTCGCGGCCGCCAGTCTCGCCGCCGCCGCCGTCGCCGAGCCGAGCGCCTATCCGACCGGCGTCACCCGCTACGACCCCGCGCAGGCCTACAACGGCTTCGTGCTGTTCGCCGGCCCTGACCAGAAGACCCATCTGATCGACATGGATGGCCACGAGGTCCACACCTGGGACCATCAGGGTTTCCCCAGCGTGCTGCTCGATCCCGCCCTGGCCGGCGGCGATAAGGGCCACGTGCTGGTCCAGCTCGAGGCCGGCGCCAGCAAGGGCACCGGCGCGGTGCCCGGCGCGGCGATCTTCGACAACAAGACGATCGGCGAGCTGGACTGGAGCGGCAAGACGGTCTGGAGCTGGGGCGAGCAGGCGCCCGGCGGGGCGGCGAGGCAGCACCACGACCTGCGCCGCCTGCCCGACGGAAACACCCTGGTGCTGGTCAATGTCCTGCATCCGGTCGCCGGCTTTTCCCTGCCGCAGATCCTCGACGACGCCATCTACGAGGTGACGCCCAAGGGCGAGATCGTCTGGCGCTGGCTGGCCTCGGACCACCTGGACGAGTTCGGCTTCACGCCGGAACAGCTGGCCCTGGTCAAGGCCTCGGGCTCGCCGGACTACCTGCACCTCAACGACATGGCGCCGCTCGGGGCCAATCATTGGGCCGAGGCCGGGGACGTGCGGTTCGCCGCGGACAACATCATCGTCGACTCCCGCAACGCCAACTTCGTCATCATCATCGACAAGAAGACCGGCAAGGTGGTCTGGCGGCTGGGTCCGAACTTCGCACCGGGCGAGACCCTGCCCACCGCCGGCGGCGGCGCGCCGAAGTTCCCCCATCCGGTGGAGCAGATCAGCGGCCAGCACGACGCCCACATGATCCCCGAGGGCCTGCCGGGCGCGGGCGACATCCTGCTGTTCGACAACGAAGGCCCGGCCGGCTATCCGCCCGCGGCGCTGGGCGTCAACGCCGGCTCGCGGGTGCTGGAGATCGATCCCCCGACCCAGGCGGTGGTCTGGCAGTACTCGGCCGAGGACAGCGGGTCGGCCGGCTGGACCTTCTATTCGTCCTTCATCAGCAGCGCCCGGCGGCTGCCCAACGGCAACACCCTGATCGACGAGGGGATGAACGGACGGATATTCCAGGTCACGCCCGACCACAGGATCGTCTGGGAATACGTCAGCCCCTACGTCGCCAAGGCGCCGATCGGCGGGTTCGGTCGGGAGGTGACCAGCAACTGGATCTACCGCGCCCAGCCCGTGCCCTACGCCTGGGTCCCCGACGGGACGCCGCACGCCGAGACCCCGGTCAGCTCGCCCGATCCGGCCGGCTTCCATGTTCCTGGCGCGCCGTAGAGCGGACCTACGGAAAAGTGCGAAGCGGTTTTCCGCCCCGCAACCCGCTCTGACCTTTAGGAACCGATCACGATGAATTTGGATTGGTCCAATCCAAATTCATCGTGATCTAGGGGCGCGTCACCCGCCGAGAATGCCCGGCAGGTTCAGGCCGTGCTCGCGGGCGCAGTCGAGGGCGATGGGATAGCCGGCGTCGGCGTGGCGCATGACGCCGGTGGCGGGGTCGTTCCACAGCACCCGCTCGATCCGCCGCGCGGCGGCCTCGGTGCCGTCGCAGACGATGACCATGCCGGCGTGCTGGGAAAAGCCCATGCCCACCCCGCCGCCGTGGTGCAGCGAGACCCAGGTGGCGCCCGAGGCGGTGTTCAGGAGGGCGTTCAGCAGTGGCCAGTCGGACACTGCGTCCGAGCCGTCCCGCATCGCCTCGGTCTCGCGGTTGGGCGAGGCGACCGAGCCTGAATCGAGGTGGTCGCGGCCGATCACGACCGGGGCGGCCAACTCGCCGCTCGCGACCATCTCGTTGAACGCCAGGCCCAGCCGGTGCCGGTCGCCCAGGCCCACCCAGCAGATCCGCGCCGGCAGGCCCTGGAACCGGATCTTCTCGGCCGCCATGTCGAGCCAGTTGTGCAGGTGGGGGTTGTCCGGGATCAGTTCCTTGACCTTGGCGTCGGTCTTGGCGATGTCGGCCGGATCGCCCGACAGGGCGACCCAGCGGAACGGTCCTATGCCCCGGCAGAACAGCGGGCGGATGTAGGCCGGCACGAAGCCGGGGAAGTCGAAGGCGTTCGCCACCCCCGCCTCCTTGGCCATCTGGCGGATGTTGTTGCCATAGTCGACGGTCGGCACCCCGGCGGCCTGGAAGTCGAGCATGGCCTGGACGTGCACGGCCATCGAGGCGCGGGCGGCCGCCTCGACGGACTTGGGGTCCTGGTCACGGGCGCCGCGCCAGCGCTCCAGGCTCCAGCCGGCGGGCAGGTAGCCGTTGACCGGATCGTGGGCCGAGGTCTGGTCGGTCAGAAGGTCCGGCCGCACGCCGCGCCTGAACAGCGCCGGCAGCACCTCGGCGGCGTTGCCCAGAAGGCCGACCGAGACCGGCGCCTTGTCGGCGCAGGCCCGTTGGATGATCGCCAGCGCCTCGTCCAGGTCGTCCGTCGACCGGTCGAGGTAGCCGGTTCGCAGCCGCATCTCGATGCGGGAGGCCTCGCACTCGACGGCCAGGCAGGACGCGCCCGCCATCACCGCCGCCAGCGGCTGGGCGCCGCCCATCCCGCCCAGGCCGGCGGTCAGCAGCCAGCGGCCGGACAGGTCGCCGCCGTAGTGCTGGTGGCCCATCTCGACGAAGGTCTCGTAGGTGCCCTGAACGATGCCCTGGGCGCCGATGTAGATCCACGAGCCCGCGGTCATCTGGCCGTACATGGCCAGGCCCTTGCGGTCGAGCTCGTTGAAATGATCCCAGGTCGCCCAGCGCGGCACGAGGTTGGAGTTGGCGATCAAGACGCGCGGCGCGTCCGGATGGGTGCGGAACACCCCGACAGGCTTGCCCGACTGGACCAGCAGGGTCTCGTCGTCCTCCAGCCGGCGCAGGGTCTCGACGATCTTGTCGTAGCTCTCCCAGTCGCGCGCCGCCCGGCCAATGCCGCCGTAGACCACCAGCTCCTCCGGCCGCTCGGCGACGTCGGGGTGCAGGTTATTCATCAGCATACGGAGCGGCGCTTCGGTCAGCCAGCTCTTGGCGGTGCGTTCGGGGCCGGTGGCGGGGCGGATGACGCGGGTGGGATCGAGACGGGTCATGGGCGGATCAGTCCAGGTTGGCTTCAACGAGCCCCTCCCCCTTGCGGGGAGGGGTTGGGGTGGGGGTGTCGGCTGGGCGTTTCCGGGGATCGAACGGCGTTTCAGCGCGTGGGTGCGAGGACGGCCAGCACGGCGCTGACACCCCCGCCCCCTGCCCCCTCCCCGCAGGGGGGAGGGGATTTGGCGCTGTATCCGTCATCACCGGGCGAAGGCGAGGCAGCCGGCGAGGACCTGGCGAAGGGCCGCGCGCATGGGGGCGGCGCGGACGGGCTCGTAGGGGGCGGGCCAGGTGTCCTCGGTCGGCGGCCCGGCCGGCTCGTCCATGTAGCCGCGGCAGGCCAGCTCCATCTGGATGGCGTGGACGCCGTCCTGCGGCCGGCCGTAGCGGCGGGTGGTCCAGCCTCCCTTGAACCGGCCGTCGGTGACGCGGGACAAGCCGCTGGCGTCGCAGGCCGTCTCGACCGCCGCGGCCAGCGCGGGGTCGCAGCTCGCGCCGCTGTTGGTCCCGAGGTTGAAGTTGGACAGCTCGCCCTCGAACAGGCGCGGGACGCGCGAGCGGATCGAATGGGCTTCGTACAGGACGACGCGGTCGTGCGCGGCGCGCAGCCGGTCGACCTCGGCCCGCAGGGCGTCGTGATAGGGGGTGAAATAGCGCGCCCGGCGATCGGCGATCTCGGCCTCGTCCGGGGCCTGGCCGTCCTTGTACAGATCTTCCCCGTCGAAGCTGGTCAGGGGGCAGAGGTCGGTGGTCGCCTGGCCGGGATAGAGGGAGGCGCCGGACGGGTCGCGGTTGACGTCGATCACCGTGCGACTGACCGCCGTCCGCACCGTCGTTGCGCCCATCTCGGCGGCGAAGTCGTACAGCCGGTGGACCCACCAGTCGGCGTCCTTGCGCCCCAGCCACGGCGAGACCAGCCGCGCCTCGATCTCGCCCGGGATTTCGGTCCCGGTGTGCGGAAAGCTGACGATCAGCGGCGCCGCGCCCCGACGCACCTGCAGCCAGCCGGGCGGTCGGGTCATGCGACGGCTCCCGGCAGGTCGATGGCCGCGGCCGCCTCGATCACCGCGCCGGTGCGCACAAGGCCGGTGGCGGCCTCGATATCGGGGTGCAGGTGGCGGTCGTTCTCCAGTCTGGGCGACTTGGCGCGCAGGGCGGCGCGGACGGCTTGGAGCGCGTCGCTGGACGTCAGGGGGCTGTGGAAATCGCAGCCCTGGGCGGCGGTGAGCAGTTCGATGCCGATGACGGCCGCCGCGTTCCTGGCCATGGGCGCGAGCCGCCGCGCGCCGTGGGCGGCCATGGAGACGTGGTCCTCCTGGTTGGCCGAGGTCGGGATGGAATCGACGCTGGCCGGATAGGCGGACTGCTTGTTCTCCGAGACCAGCGCCGCCGCCGTCACCTGCGGGATCATGAAGCCGGAGTTCAGCCCCGGCCTGGGGGTCAGGAAGGCCGGCAGGCCCGACAGCGCCGGGTCGACCAGCATGGCGATCCGCCGCTCGGCCAGGGAGCCGATCTCGCACAGGGTCAGCGCGATCATGTCGGCGGCGAAGGCCACCGGCTCGGCGTGGAAGTTGCCGCCGGACAGGGCCTCGTCGGTATCGGCGAAGATCAGCGGGTTGTCCGAGACCCCGTTGGCCTCGTCGGCCAGGGTGGCGGCGGCCTGGCGCAGTACGGTCAGGCACGCGCCCATCACCTGGGGCTGGCAGCGCAGGCAATAGGGGTCCTGGACCCGCTCGTCGTTCTTCAGGTGGCTGGCGCGGATGGCCGAGCCGGCCATCAGGGCGCGCAGGGCCGCGGCGGTCTCGATCTGTCCGGCGTGGCGGCGCAGCTCGTGGATGCGCGGGTCGAACGGCGTGTCCGAACCCTTGGCCGCCTCGGTCGAGAGCGCTCCGGTGACCAGGGCCGACCGGAACAGCACGTCCGCCTCGAACAGGCCGGCCAGGGCGTTGGCGGTCGAGAACTGGGTGCCGTTGAGCAGGGCCAGGCCCTCCTTGGGCCCGAGCGTCAGGGGCGCGAGGCCGGCCCGGGCCAGGGCCGCCTCGGCCGGCAGGCGCTCGCCCGCCAGGTCGATCCAGCCGACCCCGATCATCGCCGCGGCCATGTGCGCGAGCGGCGCGAGGTCGCCCGACGCCCCGACCGAGCCCTGGGCGGGCGTCACGGGCGCCAGGCCCCGCTCGAGCATCGCTTCCAGCATCGCCACGGTGGCGGGGCGCACGCCCGAGGCGCCCTGGCCGAGGCTGGCCAGCTTCAGCGCCATCATCAGGCGCACGACGGCGGCCGGCGCCGGATCGCCCGTTCCCGCGGCATGGGACAGCACGATGTTGCGCTGCAGGGTCTCCAGGTCGGCGGCGTCGATGCGCACGCTGGCCAGGCGGCCGAAGCCTGTGTTGATGCCGTAGACCGGCTCGCCCTTGGCCAGGATGCGCTCGATCGCGGCCGCGCTTTCGGAGATCACCGGGCCGGACAGGGCGTCGAGGCGCGCCCCCGCGCCGCGCCACACCGCGCGCCATTCGGCCAGGCTCACCGCGCCCGGGATCAAGGTCAGCATCGTCATCGTCCGCTCCACACACGCGCATGGAGCGGATTGAACCCCATGCGATAAACAAGTTCCGCCGGCCGCTCGACGTCCCAGATGGCGAGGTCGCAGGCCTTGCCGGCCTCCAGCGTCCCGATCTCGGCGAGCAGGCCCAGCGCACGCGCCGCCTCGCGCGTCACGCCGGCCAGGCACTCGTCCACCGTCAGGCGGAACAGGGTCGCGGCCATGTTCATCGTCAGCAGCAGGGAGGTCAGCGGCGAGGTGCCGGGGTTGCAGTCGGTGGCCAGCGCCATCGCGACCCCATGGGCGCGCAGGGCCGCGATCGGCGGCGCCTGGGTCTCGCGCACGAAATAGTAGGCGCCGGGCAGGAGGGTCGCGACGGTCCCGGCCGCGGCCATGGCCTCGATCCCGGCCGCGTCCAGATACTCCAGATGGTCGGCCGAGAGGGCGCCGAAGCCGGCGGCGAGGGCCGCGCCGTGCTGGTTGGAGAGCTGCTCGGCGTGCAGCTTGACCGGCAGGCCGTTGGCCCTGGCCGCCTCGAACACGCGGCGGGTCTGGGCGGGGGTGAAGCCGATGGTCTCGCAGAAGGCGTCGACCGCGTCGGCCAAGCCCTCGGCGGCGGCTGCCGGGATGATCTCGCGGCAGACCAGGTCGATGTAGCCGTCCGCGTCGCCGGCGAACTCGGGCGGCAGGGCGTGGGCGGCCAGCAGCGTGGCGCGGATCCGCACCGGCCGCCGGGCGGACAGGTCGCGGGCGGCGCGCAGCGACTTCAGCTCGTCCGCGCTCGACAGGCCATAGCCGGACTTGACCTCGACGGTCGTCGCGCCCTCGGCGATCAGGGCGTCCAGCCGGGGCAGGGCGGTCTCGACCAGCTGGGCCTGGCTCGCCGCGCGCGTCGCGCGCATGGTCGAGACGATGCCGCCGCCGGCGCGGGCGATCTCCTCGTAGGATGCTCCGGCCAGCCGCTGTTCGAACTCGCCGGCGCGGTCGCCGCCGTAGATCAGGTGGGTGTGGGGGTCGATCAGGCCGGGCGTGATCCAGCGGCCTTCGCAGTCGACGGTCTCGGCCGCCTCGAAGGCCGGCGCTTCATCGGCCGATCCCGCATAGGCGATGCGGCCGTCCAGCGCCGCCACGACCCCGGCCTCGACGAGCCCCAGCCCCGGCCGGCCGGCGGCGAGCGTGGCCAGGCGAGCGTTGGTCCAGAGCCGGTCGCAGCGCATGCGCGGGTCCTTGGGCGAGGCGTCGGCGGCCTTGCGACCGCATCCATTATGTATATACATATTGCCAGCACGGAGGTCTTGTCCAGTGTCAGCCGCGGTGAAAATCGACCCCTCCCGATCGGACGGCGAAGGCCGTCTCTGGTTCGAACGGGCGTTGCTGGAGACCGGCTGGGCGGAGGCCGTGCGGCTGACCCTGGCCGGCGGGCGCATCGCGGCGGCCCAGGCCGGGGTGCGGCCCGAAGCGGAGGACGAGCGGTGTGGGATCGCCGTTCCAGGTCTCTGCAACCTGCACAGCCACGCCTTCCAGCGCGGCATGGCGGGTCTGGCCGAGACCCGCGGGCCGGCCGGCGACGACTTCTGGACCTGGCGCGAGGTGATGTACCGCTTCCTGGCCGGCCTGACGCCGGAGGCGACCCAGGCGATCGCGGCGCTCGCCTACGCCGAGATGCTGGAGGCCGGCTTCACCCGCGTGGGCGAGTTCCACTATCTGCACCACGCGCCGGACGGGCGGGCCTACGACGACCCGGCCGAGCTCGCCGCGCGGATCGCGGCGGCGGCGGGGCAGACGGGGATCGGCCTGACCCTGCTGCCGGTCTTCTACGCCCATTCCGGTTTTGGCGGCGCGCCGTCCAGCGCGGCCCAGCGGCGGTTCGTCAACGACCTCGACGGCTTCGCCCGCCTGCTGGAGGCGAGCCGCGCGGCGACCGCCGGCCTCGAGGGCGCGGTGGTGGGCCTCGCGCCCCACAGCCTGCGGGCGGCGACGCCGGACGAGCTTGCCGCGCTGGTCCCGCTGGCGCAGGGCGGCCCGATCCATATCCACATCGCCGAGCAGACGCGCGAGGTCGAGGACTGCGTTGCCTGGTCGGGCCGCCGGCCGGTCGAATGGTTGCTGGACGCCGCGCCGGTCGACGCCCGCTGGTGCCTGGTGCATGCGACCCACATGACGCCGGAGGAGACCTTGCGCCTGGCGGCGAGCGGCGCTGTCGCCGGTCTCTGCCCGATCACCGAGGCCAACCTGGGCGACGGCCTGTTCCCGGCCGGCGCGTTCCTGGCCGCCGGCGGCGCCTTCGGCATAGGCTCGGACTCCAACGTGCTGATCGACGCCGCCGAGGAACTACGGACCCTGGAATACGGCCAGCGGCTGACGCGGCGCGGCCGCAACCTCCTGGCCGCCGCGGAGGGCGCCTCGACCGGAGCCGGTCTCTGGCGCGGGGCGCTGGCGGGCGGGGCCCAGGCGCTGGGCGCGCCGGCCGGCGGCCTTCGCGCCGGCGGTCCGGCCGATATCGTCAGTCTAAGGAGCGACCATCCGGCCCTGGCCGCGCGCGCCGGCGATGCGGTGCTCGACAGCCTGGTCTTCGCGGGCGGCCGCGGCGCGATCGACGGCGTCTGGCGCGCCGGCCGCAAACGTGTCAGCGACGGACGCCACCACCAGGGCGAGGCCATCCGCGCCCGCTACGGCCAGGTGCTGCGGGAGCTTCTGGCTTGAGCCTCACCGACACCGCGTCGCTGCACCAGCGCATCCGGGCCGACATCGAGGCGCGCATCCTCGGCGGCGACTGGCCGCCGGGCCATCGGTTGCCGGTCGAGGCCGAGCTGATGACCCAGTACGGCTGTTCGCGCATGACGGTGAACAAGGCGGTCTCGGCCCTCGCCGACGCCGGCCTGATCGTGCGCCGCCGCAGGGCCGGCTCGTTCGTCGCCCGCCCGCGCATCCACTCGGCCGTGCTCGACATCCCCGACATCCAGTCCGAGATCACCGCGCGCGGCGAGGCCTACGCCTTCCGCCTGCTGTCGGTGCGCCGCCGCGCGCCCGCGCGGGGCGACGCCGACGAGGCTGAGCTTGCCGGCGGCGGTGCGCTCCTGGCGCTGCGCGGCGCGCACCTGGCCTCGGGGCGGCCCTTCGCGCTGGAGGAGCGGCTGATCAGCCTGCGCGCGGCGCCCGCCGCCGCAGAGGCGGACTTCGCCCTCGTCTCGCCCGGCGCCTGGCTCCTGGAGCACGTGGCCTGGACCGAGGCGGAAAACCGGATCAGCGCGATCAACGCCGATGGCCCGGTCGCCGAGGCCCTGGCGCTCGACCCGGGCGCCGCCTGCCTCGTGGTCCGGCGCCGCACCTGGCGCGCCGGCGAGCGGATCACCAACGTGCGACTGGTCTTCCCGGGCGAGGCCTACGAACTGGTCGCGCGCTTCGGGCCTGGACAAGCGTAGACGGATCAGTCGAACAGGCCTTCGAGCCGCCGCGCGCCGTGGATCACCCGGACGATCTCGACCCTGTCGTTCTGGACGCGGTACAGCGCCAGATAGTCGCCGATGACGAGCATGCGCGCCTCCGGCGCTATTTCGGGGCGGGCCGGTCCAAGGTGGGGATGCTCGGCCAGGTCCTGGCATCGGCCGACGATGAGATCGATGAGCAGGTCGGCCGCGGCGGGATTGTCGAGCGCCACGTGCAGCCAGATGTCATCGAGATCGGCGCTGGCCTGCGCAGTCCGGGTGACGCGGCTCACGGGTCAGCGGTCGGTGGCCTGCCGGGCGGCAAGCCGCTCGCGACCTCGGCGCTTGATGTCCTCGGCGTCCAGCGGCGCGCTCTCGCCGCTACCTGTCCCGTCCCGCCAGAGCCGGCGCAGCTCTTCGATCGCGACGGCCCGGCCTTGGCGAGCCTGTTTCCAGGCGCGGAGGGCGTCGCGGATGACTTCGCTGGTGGACGCATAGTCGCCGGCCGCGATGGCCTCTCGGATGTCGGCGGCGAACTCGGGCGTCAGCGCGATGCTCAGCTTTTCGACCGTGGCCACGGCGGCCTCCCTGTGGTGCTACTGAGTAATACCATGTGCGCCTTGCGATGTCAGGCGTCCAGGTTCGAGGCGGACGCGGCGTGCCTTCCGGAACCTCCGCCCTTGCGCCTGCGGCCCGGTTTGGAGTACGAGCTTGCCTGAAACGCAGGACCACGCGGCGGAAATGACCTCCCGAGTCGACGCTTCTGAAATGCGCGGCCAAGCCCTCCAGGGCCTGGGCGGCGCTTTCGCGCGCGTTTCGAAAACCATGACCATTGCCATGATGATTACCCCCTGCCGGCCAGGAGCGGGGCGAACGCCGATTTAGGCGCGCCAGCGGATCGCAAGATCTGGAACCCCGCTCCCGAAAGGCGCGGGGTTTTTTGTTGCGCCCGCGCCGCCATCCCTTCCCTGCAAGTCACGAGGACGCCAGTGCCCAACCCCCTTTCCTTCGACAACGCCGCCGTCGCCTCAGCCACGCGACAGTTCGCCAACCGGCTCGGCGCCGACCGCCGCTTCGACAGCGTCGAGCGCATCGAGGTCACGCTCAGCGGCCGCGGCCCGATCGAGCGGCTGTTCGCGGTCGAGGCCGCGCTGCTGGCCCACTGGCCCGAGGGCCTACGCCGCCCGCCCCACGACCTGGTCTCCTCGACCGGCGAGCTGTCGCCGGCGGACGAGCAGGCCGGCCTGACGCTCCGCGCGTTCGATCCCGAGGGCGCGGTGGTGCTGCGGGAGGTCTACGACATCGGCGCCGCCGGAAAGCCGCTCAAAGCCGCCGCGCCGACCCATGGCTGACGGCGTCTATCCCGCGCCGGCGGAGGCGCCGCTTACGGTCGAGACCGCCCGGCTGTTCCTGGTCGACACCCTGGATGCGCCCGACGCGCTCTTGAAGGTGCTGTCGGTGTTCGCGGTCCAGCAGGTGGCCCTGGCCACGGTCGATTTCGCCGCCGCCGCCGACGGCGGCCAGGTGCGCATCGAGGCGCGCCGGCTGAGCGCCGAGCGGGCCCAGCATCTGTCCGAGCGGCTGCGATCCGTCCCGGTGGTGCGCGGCGTCTCGGTCGGCTGGCGAATGCGGACCGCAAGCTAGAACCTGAGGCGCCAGGTCTCCTCCGCGACATGGGCGCCCATGTCGGGATGGGGTTGGCTCTCGACCAGCTGGAACCCCTGGGCGGCGTAGATGGCCCGTGCGGCGGTCAGCAGGCTCCGGGTCCACAGGCTCACCCCGCCGTAGCCGCACGTCCGGGCGAAGTCCACGCACTCGCGCACCAGGCGCCGGCCGAGGCCCAGCCCGCGGGCCGCCGGCTCGACCAGCAGGAGGCGAAGCTTGGCCTCGTCGCCCTCGCCCTTGACCAGGAAGACCGAACCCAGCCGCTGGCCGCCGCGCTCGGCGATCCAGCACTGCTCGCGCGCCGGATCGAAATCCTCGATGAAGTCGGCGGCGATCCGCGCGACCAGGGCCTCGAACCGCTCGTCCCAGCCGTATTCCCGGGCGTAGAGCGTCCCGTGCCGTTCGATCACCCAGCCCATGTCGCCGACCCGGTGCGGGCGCAGGATCACCGCGTCGGCCGGCTCGGCCTGCAGCAGCCGCTCCACCTCGGCCATGGCCGTGGTCAGCAGCTCGCGCTCCGGCGCCGACAGGGCGGCGATCATCCCCTCTACCGCACCCTCGGCCGCCAGGCGCAGCGCCTGATAGGCCCGCCGGCCGTCGTCGGTGAGGGCGAGGGCGACGCTGCGGCCATCCTCGGCCGAGGGGGCGCGGCTGGTCAGGCCCTCGCGCTCGAACCGCTTGAGGATGCGGCTGAGGTAGCCGGCGTCGAGGCCAGTGCGGGCGGCGACCGCCTTGGGCGCGACGCCGTCCGGCGCCTGGGCGATCTCATAAAGGACGCGCATCTCGGCTAGGCTGAACGGCTCGCCCAGGTGGGCCTCGTCCAGGGCGCCGATCTGGCAGGTGTAGAAGCGGTTGAAGCGGCGGATGGCCGCGACGGTCTCGGACATGCTGGGCCTCGCGAAGGCTCCAGCTCGCCGCATTTGCTTGACGCAGTCAACTACTTTGACGGGGCGGAAGCCGCCTCAGTTGGCCCCGACCGCCCGGCGCATCGGCGCGCCCCGGTCCTCGGTCGCCGCGTCCAGCTGGTCCAGGTGGGTCTCGATCCGCTCGATCTCGGCGGCGATGTGGGCGCGCTGGGCGTCCAGCCGGGCGGCCTTGTCCTTCAGCTTGGCCAGGGCCTTCTGCGCCTGGGTGCGGCCCTGGTCGGCGCTGTCGTAGTCGTTCAGCAGTTCGCGGATCTCCTCCAGGCTCAGCGCCGCGCGCCGGCCCCAGGAGATCACCTGCACCCGGTTGAAGTCCGCGCGCGAGTAATGGCGCGTCTTCTGGGCGCCCCGGCGCGGGGTGATCAGGCCCTTCTCCTCGTAGAAGCGCAGGGCGCGGGGGCTGAGCGAGAAATGGGCGCACAGCTCGCCGATCAGGTAGGACGAGGAGATCTTCAGATCGTTCGGTCGCATGGGCGTCGGGCCTCGGGTTCGCAAGGTTTTCGGCGCGCTAGCGCCTTCACCCACCATGCGCCTCACCCTGCGAGAGGCCAATTGCGTCCTGGCGCAAAAGCGGCTTTGTTGTGAAATCAGACTTTCACAACTCATGCAAAGAGTGAAATTGCGAAATGGCTGGAAAGCTGTTCATCGGTCCGCGGGTGCGCCGCCTGCGCGAGGCGCGGGGCTGGACGCTGGACGGGTGCGCCGCACGGCTCGGCCTGTCGATCAGCTACCTCTCGCAGATCGAGACCAACCTGCGGCCGGTCACCGCGCGGGTGCTGATCTCTCTGATGCGGGTGTTCGAGGTCGATGCGGCCACCTTCGACGCGGACGACGAGGACCGGCTGATCGCCGACCTGCGCGAGGCCACGGCCGAGGGGGCCGGCGGCGATCCGCCCTCGCTGGTCGAACTCAAGCAGGTCGCGGCCGGCGCCCCCGCCTTCGCGCGCCAGTACCTGCGCCTGCACCACGCCTACCGGCGGCTGGACGAGCGGCTGAAGGCGACCGAGGCGGCGGTGGCCCTGGACGAGGGCGCGGCGGCCAGCGCCATGCTGCCCTACGAGGAGGTCCGCGACTTCTTCCACTACCGCAACAACTACGTCCACGAGCTGGACCTGGCGGCCGAGCGGCTGGCGGGCGAATGCGGCGTCGGCGAAGGCGCCAGCCCGGACGGCGCCCTCATCGCCTACCTGGCCGAGCGGTGCGGCGTGCGCACGGTGATCGGGGCGGGCCTGGGCGGGGTGCTGCGGCGGTTCGACCCGGCCAGCGGCGTCCTGACCCTGGACGGGAACCAGCCGGCCGAGACCCGCACCTTCCAGCTCGCCTACCAGCTGGTGGCGAACGAGCTGCGCGGCATCGTCGACGCCGAGCTGGCCTCGGCGGGCTTCCGCACCGACGCGGCGCGCGACGTCGGCCGGGTCGGCCTCGGCAACTACGCGGCGGGGGCGCTGCTGATGCCCTACGTCCGTTTCCGGCAGGCGGCGCAGGACCTGCGCCACGACGTCGAGCGGCTGCAGTCCCGCTTCCACGCCAGCTTTGAGCAGGTCTGCCACCGGCTCAGCACCCTGCAGCGGCCGACGCTCAGGGGCCTGCCGTTCTATTTCGTGCGGGTGGACCTGGCCGGCAACATCACCAAGCGGCACAGCGCCACGCGCCTGCAGTTCGCCCGCTTCGGCGGCGGTTGCCCCTTGTGGAACGTGCACGAGGCCTTCGGCCAGCCGGGCCGCATCCTGGCCCAGGTCGCCGAGATGCCCGACGGGGTGCGCTACCTCTGCGTGGCCAAGGGCATCGTCAAGCCGTCGGGCGCCTATACCGAGCCGGAGCGGCGCTACGCCATCGGCCTGGGCTGCGAGGTCGGCCACGCCGCCCAGGTGGTCTATTCGCGCGGGGTGAACCTGGATGGGCCCTCGACCCCGATCGGCGTCACCTGCCGCATCTGCGAGCGCGACGACTGCCCCCAGCGGGCCTTCCCGCCGATCGACCGCCCGCTCAGGGTTCCGGCCAACGAGCGGGCCATCGTGCCCTATGTGATCGAGGACGCGCGGCGCTAGCTGTGGGCCGTCACGTCAGCGCCCTGATCATCAACTGACGCAGGCGCCCGCTCACACCGGCGAATAGGGGTCGAACTGCGGCCGGCGCTTCTCCCTCAGCGCGGCCAGGCCCTCGCGCGCCTCCTCGCCGGCGAAGCCGAGGAACTCCAGCGCCAGGGAGGCGTCGAAGGTGGGTCCCGCCATCCGCATCCAGTTGTTGAGCGACAGCTTGGTCCAGCGCAGGGCGCTGGGCGCGATGGCGGCGAGACGCTTGCACACCCCGCGCGCGGTCTCCACCACCTTGTCGTCGTCGGCGCACAGAGCGATCAGGCCGATCCGCTCGGCCTCCTCGCCGGTCAGGGGGTCGCACAGCATCAGGTAGTATTTGGCCTTGGCCATGCCGCAGAGCAGGGGCCAGACGATCGCCGCGTGGTCGCCCGCCGCGACGCCGAGCCTTGTGTGCCCGTCGACGATCCGCGCCGTGCGCCCGGCGACCGAGACGTCCGCCAGCATCGCCGCGGCCAGGCCGGCCCCCACCGCCGGCCCCTCGATCGCCGAGACCACGGGCTTGGAGAAGTTCAGCATGTTGTAGACGAGGTCGCGCGCCTCCCGCCAGGTGCGCAGCCGCGCCTGCGGATCGGTGGTCAGGGCGGCGATCATGTCGAAGTCGCCGCCGGCCGAAAACGCCCCGCCCTCGCCGCGCAGCAGCACGCAGGAGACCTCCGGGTCGGCGTCGATGTCGCGCCAGACCTCGGCCAGCTCGCGGTGCTTGACCGCGTCCAGCGCATTGGTGCGGCCGGGCGTGTCGAAGATGATCTCGAGCGTGCGCGGCTCGCTGCGGGCGAACTTCAGGCCTTGGTAGGCGGCGTAGCGGTCGGTCATCGGGCGTTTCCTGGCCTGTTCTTGTCGGGGCGCCGATCCTCATCGAAGCGGGCCGGCTTGGCCATCGGTTTGCGCGAGCAATGCTGGCGCCGGGGCCCCGCGCGCGGTAGAGCGAGGCGATGCGCGCGCAGATCGATCCCTTCTACGCCATCGGCGTCAGCCATCTCGCCCACGAGCTGAAGAGCCAGGGCGCCTCGATCATCCACATGGAGTTCGGCCAGCCCTCGACCGGCGCGCCGAAGGCGGCCATCGCCGTGGCCCACAAGGTGCTCGACACCGACGGCCTGGGCTATTGGGAGAGCCCGGCGCTCAAGACCCGGATCGCGCGTCACTACGCCGAGACCTATGGCGTCGCGGTCGATCCGGCCCAGCTGATCCTGACCTGCGGCGCCTCGCCGGCCCTGCTGCTGGCGCTGGCCTCAAGCTTCGACCCCGGCGACCGGGTGGCCCTGGCCCGGCCGGGCTATGTGGCCTACCGCAATACGCTCAAGGCGCTGCACATGGTCCCGGTGGAGATCGCCTGCGGGCCGGAGAGCCGCTTCCAGCTCACCGCCGCCCACCTGGCCGCGCTCGATCCCGCGCCGGCCGGGGTGATCGTCGCCAGCCCCGCCAATCCCACCGGCACCATCATCGAGCCGGCCGAGATGGCCGCCATCGCCGAGGTTTGCCGCCGGCGCGGGATCCGGATCATCTCCGACGAGATCTACCACGGCCTCAGCTACGTCGAGCCGGCCCGCTCGATGCTGGAGTTCGAGCCGAACGCCCTGGTGGTCAACAGCTTCTCCAAATACTTCAGCATGGTCGGCTGGCGGCTCGGCTGGCTGCTTTCGCCGATGGACCACGTCCACCGGGCCCGCGCCTATGTCAGCAACCTGTTCCTGACCGCGCCCTCGCTCAGCCAGCACGCCGCGCTCGCGGCCATGGACGCGCGCGAGGAGCTGGAGGGCCATGTGGAGGTCTACCGTCGCAACCGGGCGCTCCTGCTCGAAGCCCTGCCGAAACTGGGGCTGAGGGCCATCGCCCCGCCGGACGGCGCCTTCTACATCTACGCCGACATCGGCCACCTGACGGACGACAGCCTGGCCTTCTGCAAGCAGCTCCTGCGCGATACAGGGGTGGCGACGGCGCCCGGCGTCGACTTCGACCCCGTCGAGGGCCGTCATTTCATCCGGATAAGCTTCGCGGTCTCCACGCCCGAGGTGGAGGAGGCGCTGCGGCGGCTGGAGCCCTGGTTCGCGGCCCAGACCGCGGCCGCCGTCGGATAAGAGCGAAAGCAACAAGGGGAGGAACGCCATGGAGACGCTGAAGGACGCCCGCCGGCGCGTGGCCGAGGACGACCGCAAGGACTTCGACTTCGCCAGCCGCGGCTTCATCGCCACGCGAACCGATCCCGTGATCCGCCGGCCGGACGGACGCCCCGCCTTCGACCTGTCGGCCTACGGCTTCCTCCAGGCCGAGGCGCCCGACACCGCCAACCCCAGCCTCTGGCGCCAGGCCCAGATCCTGACCCAGCACGGCCTGTTCAAGGTCTGCGACCGCATCTGGCAGGTGCGCGGCTTCGACGTCTCGACCGTCACCTTCATCGACGCCGGCGAGGGCTGGATCGTGGTCGATCCCCTGACCACGGTCGAGGTCGCCCGCGCGGCGCTGGAGCTGGTGGGCGAGCACGTGGCCGAAAAGCCCGTCCTGGCGGTGGTCTATTCGCACAGCCACGTCGATCACTATGGCGGCGTGGGCGGGGTGGCGACCGCGGCCGACGCGGCGGCGGGCAAGGTCAAGGTGATCGCGCCGGAAGGCTTCCTGGAGCACGCGGTCTCGGAGAACATCATCGCCGGTCCGGCCATGCTGCGCCGCGCCCGCTTCCAGTTCGGCCACACCCTGCCGTGTTGCGCGGACGGGGAGATGACCTCGGGCCTGGGGCCGCGGCCGTCGATGGGGACCCTCTCGCTGATCGCCCCGACCGACCTCGTCACGCGCACCGGCCAGGAGATCACCGTCGGCGATGTGACCATGGTCTTCCAGCTGACGCCCGGGACCGAGGCGCCGGCGGAGATGAACTTCCACCTGCCGCAGTTCCGCGCCGTGTTCATGGCCGAGAACGCCAACCTGACCATGCACAACCTGCTGCCGGCGCGTGGCGCGCTGGTGCGCGACGCCAAGGCCTGGGCCGACTATCTGACCCAGTCCATCCGGCTGTTCGGCGAGGCGAGCGAGGTGATGTTCGCCGCCCACGGCATTCCGCGCTTCGGCCAGGCGGAGATCACCGCCTTCCTGACCAGCCACCGCGACG
Source organism: Caulobacteraceae bacterium (assembly GCA_031291645.1). GTDB lineage: Bacteria > Pseudomonadota > Alphaproteobacteria > Caulobacterales > Caulobacteraceae > Poindextera. The sequence continues at coordinate 57,704 of JARLIQ010000028.1, forward strand.
CCTACAAGTTCCTGCACGACCAGACGGTTCGGCTGATGAACTCGGGGCTGACGGCCAGCGAGATCGCCGAGGTGCTGGCCTTGCCCGAGGTGCTGGCCAAGCAGTGGTTCAACCGCGGCTACTACGGCACGATGAGCCATAACGCCAAGGCGGTCTATCAGCGCTACCTCGGCTGGTACGACGCCAACCCGGCCAACCTCAACCCCCTGCCGCCCGAGCCGGCGGCCAAGAAGTACGTCGAGGCCATGGGCGGCGGCGAGGCGGTGCTGGCCACGGCGCGCAAGGCCGAGGCCGACGGCGAGCTGCGCTGGGCGGCCATGCTGCTCAACCACCTGGTCTTCGCCGACGAGACCAATACGGCCGCGCGCGAGCTGCTGGCCGGGGTCTACACTCGCATGGCCTACGAATCCGAGGCCGGCACCTGGCGCAACATCTACCTGACGGGGGCCCAGGAGCTGCGCTCGGGCGTGGTCCAGGCGCCGCCCGGCGGTTTCAGCCCGGACGTGCTGGCCGCCACCACCACCGCCATGCTGCTCGACTTCGCCGCCGTGCGGGTCAATCCGGGCAAGGCGGCGGCGCGGGCCTTCAAGATCAACCTGGAACTCACCGACCGGGGCGAGCGGCACCTGATCTCGGTGCAGAACGGGGTCATGGTGCATGAGGAGGGGATCGAGGACGCGGACGCCGGCGCGAGCGTGCGCATGCCCCGCCCGCTGCTGCTGATGACCCTGCTGGCCGGCCTGCCCCATGCCGGGGCGTTGGAGTCCGGCGACATCAAGGTCGACGGCGACGCCTCGCTCTACGGCGCCCTGGTCGACCTGATCGAGCCGCTGACCCCCAACTTTCCGATCGTGACGCCATAGGCGCGACGCAGGGCGTTCTTGGGCTAGAGTTGGCGACAGCGTGAGCCCCGCGCGAGGTGCGCGCGGGCGCTCGACGCCAAGGGAGATGAAACGCCATGACGGACGCTCAAAGCGCCGCGGAAGCCATCCTCGAGCCCGATCTGCCGATCGTCGACCCGCACCACCACCTGTGGGACCGGATCGCGGCGCCCGCGGACCCCTCGGTCCCGCCCAGGCACGGGTTCGAGTACGTCACCCGCCTTCGGCCGCGTTACCTGTTCCACGATCTGCTGGCCGACGTGGGCAGCGGGCACAATGTGCGGGCGACGGTCTTCGTCCAGTGCGGCGCCATGCACCGGGCGGACGGGCCCGAGGCGCTGAAGCCGGTCGGCGAGACCGAGTTCGTCAACGGCGTCGCGGCGATGAGCGCGAGCGGAATCTACGGCCCGTTCCGCGCCTGCGCCGGCATTGTCGGCACGGCCAACCTGGAGCTGGGCGATGCGGTGTCGGCGGTGCTGGAGGCGCACATCGCCGCCGGCGGCGACCGTTTCCGCGGCATCCGCCAGAGCGCTTCCTACGACGCCGACCCGGACGTCCTGGGGCCGCTGGCGCGCCTGGGACCCGGGCTCTTCATGTCGTCCAAGTTCCGCGAGGGCTTCGCCAGGCTGGCGCCCCACGGCCTGTCGTTCGACATCTGGGCGCTGGAGCCGCAACTGCCCGAGGTGATCGACCTGGCCCGCGCCTTCCCCGAGACCCACATGGTGCTCGACCACGTCGGCACCCCGCTCGGAATCGGCGCCTACGCCGGCCGTCGGCAGGAGCGGTTCGGGGTCTGGCGCGACAACATCCGCAAGCTGGCCGAATGCCCGAACGTCGTGGTCAAGCTCGGCGGCCTGGCCATGGTCTTCCCGGGCTTCCCCTCGTTCATGTCCGACCCGCCCGCCTCGTCCGAACAGCTCGCGGCGGAGTGGAGGCCCTACGTCGAGACCTGCATCGAGGCCTTCGGCGTCAACCGCTGCATGTTCGAGAGCAACTTCCCCGTGGACCTGTGCAGTTGCAGCTACGCGACCCTGTGGAACGCCTTCAAGCGCATCGCGGCCAGCTGTTCGGCGGACGAGAAGACGGCCCTGTTCAGCGGCACGGCGACCCGGTTCTACCGGCTTCACCTCTGACCCTCCCTTTGGGGAGGACGAGGGGCTCAAGGCGCAGTCCGCGGTCGCCGCGCCGGATCCCGGCTCCGAATTCTCCGTTCTCGGACGAGTTGCGTGATCAGGCCGGAACGTAGGTCAACCTGATCGCGTCCTCGCCGATCAAATCGTTGGCTACAAGGCGGAGCGGCGGCCGGGGGCCGGCGAAGAATGGCGCGCCGTGACCGAGCACGAGGGGGCGGAAGTACAGTCGATACTCGTCGATAAGGCCCAGGTCGGTCAGGCTTCGCGCCAGGTCCGGTCCGGCGACGTCGATCTCCCCGACGAGCCGGGCCTTGAGCTCGCGCAGCACGGTCCCGACGTCGTTCTGGACCAGCGTGGCGTTGGGGCCGACGGACTTCAGCGAGCGCGATACGACCCACTTCGGCTGGTTGCGCCAGGCCGCCGCGAAGTCGAGCTCGTCCGCGTCCCACTCGGGCAGGTCTTCGTCCCAATACCGCATGATCTCGTAGGTGCGGCGACCGTACACACAGCCGGCCAGGTCGCGCACGTGCTCCACGAAGTGACGAAAGAGCGCGGGGCCCGGCCGCATTTCCAGGTGGTCGACATAGCCGTCCAGGGACTGGCTCAATCCGAAGATGAGCTTCGCCATGCCGCGAAATCTCCACCCAGGGGCGTCCAGGATAGCCTGGGCCGCCGCTGCGCGAAAGCGAGGCCGCGCGCGGACGTGTCCGGCGGCGGCGCTTGAGCCCCTGTACGGGGAATTCCCCGTACAGGGGCTTCCGCTCAGAGCAGATCCCCGCCGGCGGCCAGGGCGGTGGTGCCGTGCTGCTGGTAGGCCTTGATCACGTTGCGCCCGACGGTCCAGCGGTGCACCTCGTCCGGCCCGTCGACCAGGCGCTGCGAGCGGATATGGGTGTACCAGCTGGCCAGCGGCGTATCGCGGCTGTAGCCGAGGGCGCCGTGCAGCTGGATCGCCGTGTCGACCACCTTGTGCACCATGTGGGCCAGGAAGACCTTGGCGATCGAGTTCTCCTGGCGCATGTCCAGGCCGTGTTCGGCCTTGTAGGCGATGTGCAACAGCATCAGCCGGGCCATGTAGAGCTCGCTGGCGCAGTCGGCGAGCATGAACTGCACCGCCTGCCGCTCCGACAGCAGCTTGCCGAAGGTCGAGCGCTTGGTCACGTGCTCGGCGGCCATGTCCAGCGCCCGCTGGGCCATGGCGATGTTGTGCATGCCGTGGCGCAGCCGGCCGTAGGCGAGGCGATGCTGGCCCATGTTGAAGCCGCCGCCCTCGCCGCCCACCAGGTTCTCGGCCGGGACCACCAGGTCCTTGATCTCGATCTCGGAATGGCCGCCGCCCATGATGTGCGAGAGCGGGCCTTCCAGCGCCATGGTCGGGATGTCCCGCTTGATCCGGTAGCCGGGGTTGGGCAGCTCGACGATGAAGGTCGAATAGCGCTGGTGGCGCGGGGCGTCGGGGTCGGTCATGGCCATGACCAGGGCCAGGTCCGCGGCGCTGGCGGCCGACGAGAACCACTTCTCGCCGTTCAGCACATAGTTCTCGTTGCCGTCCTTGACCGCCCGCGTCTGCATGCCGGTGGCGTCGGCGCCGGCCGCCTTCTCGGTCATCGAGTAGCAGACCCGCTTCTCGCCGTTCAGCAGCGGTTTGAGGAACTTCTCCTTCTGATGGTCCGTGCCGTGGGCCAGCAGGGTCAGGATGGTGGCGTCGTCCGGCCCCTGGCTGTTCATCGACAGGGCGCCCAGGTGGCTCTGGCCCAGCTCCATCTGCACCAGGGCGTTGGCGAGGGGGCCCAGGCCCATGCCGCCGTGCTCCTTGGGGATGAAGGGCAGCCACAGGCCACGGGCCCGCGCCTTGCCGCGCAGCTCGGCCAGCAGCTCCTTGTAGTCGCGGCCCGCCTCCAGCTCCTTTTCCGCCGGGATGCATTCGTCCTGCACCCATTGGCGCACGGTCTCGCGGATGGCCTTGGCCTCCGCCGGAATCTCGAAATCGATGGCCATGCCGCAGCGCTCCCTCGGATGTCGCCCGGGTCGTGCGCCCGAACGATTGTTTGAGAGGCGATGCTAGAGGACGGGGGCGGCGAAGGCCAAGGGGCGATGGCCGAAAACGCGAAATCCCCGGCCCGCGCCGCCGCCGAGCCGGGATACGCAATACCGAAGCCCCTCCCCCTCGCGGGGAGGGGTTGGGGTGGGGCGCCGCGCTGGAATGGAAGATTTGGAACGGGCGACCGGGACGATGCTCGAAACGCCGAGCCGACACCCCCACCCCCTGCCCCCTCCCCGCAAGGGGGAGGGGGGGCGGTGTTAGGAGAGCAGCCGCGGCACCGCCGCGACGCCGATGTGGAAGTTGCCGCGATCGTCGGTCTTGGACGAACGATGGGCCGAGCGGTCCTGCACGACGCTGTTCTTGCCGAAGCCGGGGATCACCGGCCGCGCGCCGTTGCGCTTCAGCCAGAGACGCAGCAGGTGGCGGCGGCGTTGCGGCTCGGCGAAGTCCTTGAACTCGGTGCGCGAGTGCAGGGCGGCGTAGTTCGACAGCCACTGGATGTCGCCGGGACGGAAGTCCATCTCGATCGCCATGCCGGGTTCGTAGGTGATCTCGTCGAACAGCTTGAGCACCTCGACCTGCTCGGGCGTCAGCCGCGGCGCCTCCGGATACTCCTGGGCGGTGAAGATGTAGAGCGCGCCCGCGTACATGCTGAACACGCCGTCGGTCAGGTCGATGATCGGCGAGGTGTAGGTGTTGGCCGGGGACTCATGGTCCTGGCGGCGCCAGTCCCAGTGGAACGGCTCGAGCAGCAGAGGGGCGAGGTCGGGCCGGCGGCGCAGGATCTCGTTGTAGATCTCCGCGCCCGAGACCAGGCACGAGGCGCCGCCTTCCTTGGCGGGCCGCAGGCACATCAGGGCGACGATGTCCGAGCTGTCCGAGTGGAACACCAGCTTGTCGCGGACCTTGGACGAGAGGGCGGTCGGATCGTCCATCGTCTTGTCCGAGGTGGCGTAGACGTGGTCCAGGAGGTCGCCCATCTCGTTCTGGCGCATGGGCTCGCCCATGTGCAGGCCGAGGATGAAGTAGATCGCCGCCGACAGGGCGTCGGAATAGAGGTGGGTGCGCAGGCCTCGCACCAGCACGAAGCCGCGGCCGGTGTCGACGTCGCGGCCCCATTCGGCCACCGCTTCGGCGCAGGTGGTCACCGGATAGTCCGCCGCGGTCACGAACCGCATGTCCGGGTCGTCCTCGACGAACTTGGCGCCCAGCTTTTCCAGCTCGGCCACCTGGGCCTCGGACAGGCGATAGATCCAGTCCTGCTTCTTGATCAGCTGGTCGCCGCGCCAGGCGGCGGCGGTGGTGACGGGCTTGAGGGTCGGTACGGCTATGTTCATCGTCCGGCGGGGTCCCTTGGACGCTGGCGCGCAAGGAAGACCGCCAGCCTGGATACCGGATACCAAATCGTCGCAAAATCATCTTGCACGACGGCGAAGCAAAACTTTCGCCCGCGGCGTCGGGGCCCGGCCTACGCCGCCGGGACGGGCGCCCCCGCCCATCCGAGGTCACGGCCGATCGCCTCGGCCGCGCCGCGAGCCTCGCCCGCGCCCGGCAACCCGGCGCGCAGGCTGGCCAGGAACGGGCTGGCCGCCACCAGCTCGCGCGCCCGCGGGGCGAATTGGAAGCCGACCTCGCGCACGGCCTCGAAGCCGGCCAGGCGCGGACGGCGAAGGTCCGGATGGCGATAGCTGTTCGGCATCACCGTCAGGCCCAGTCCCGCGCAGACCAGGGCCAGCACCTTGTCGTCGTTGGCGCTGCGATAGGCGAACTCGGGCCGCACGTTGTGGGCGGTGAAGAACCGGCTGGTCTCCGACAGCGCCTCGCACTGGCGGCGCACGATCATGGTCTCGGCCGCCAGTTCCTCCGGCTCGACCGCCTCGGCCTCGGCCAGGCGGTGGGTGCGGGCCAGCGCCAGGGCGTAGCCCTCGGTGAACAGCGGCTCCTGCTCGAACCGCCCGCCGGCCTGCATCAGGGTCAGGGCCACGTCGATCCGGCCCTGGTCCAGGAGGTTGGCCAGCTCCCGCGCCGAGCCGTCCAGGATCTCGATGCGTTCGGGCGCGCCGGCCTCCTGGTGGCGGCGCACCGGCTCGGCGACCAGCGCCGTCGGGACGGTGGCCAGCAGGCCCACCCGCAGCAGCCGGGGCCGCTGGAGGCCGGACACCTCCTCGATCGCCTGGTTGAACTCGTGGACGATCCGCCGCGCGCGGACCAGGAACCGGCTGCCGGCGTCGGTCAGGTGGACGCGGCGGTTGGTGCGGTCGAACAGCTGGACGCCCAGCTGACGCTCCAGCTTGGCGATCCCGACCGACAAGGTCGGCTGGGAGACATTGGCCTGGGCCGCGGCGCGGGAGAAGTTGCCGGCCTCAACGACCGCCAGGAAGTAGCGGATCAGGTAGCTGTCCATGATAGATGACATCTATCGTATGGTCGCAAACCTTTCAATTTTCAGATGATCGAGAGATTGGGTTAGGCTGGGCGCATGATACCGAACCAAGGACCGCGGCTCGACTTCGACCTGGGCGAGACCGCCGACGCCATCCGCGACACCACGGCCCGCTTCGCCGCCGCCGAGATCGCGCCCCTGGCCGCAGAGATCGACGCGACCAACACCTTCCCGCGCCACCTGTGGCCGATGATGGGCGATCTCGGCCTGCACGGGATCACGGTCGAGGAGGAATGGGGCGGGCTCGGCCTGGGCTACCTCGAGCACGTGGTGGCGATGGAGGAGGTCTCGCGCGCTTCGGCCGCGGTCGGGCTCAGCTACGGCGCCCACTCCAACCTCTGCGTCAACCAGATCCGCCGCTGGGGCGACCCCGAGCAGAAGCGCCGCTATCTGCCAAAGCTGATCAGCGGCGAGCACGTCGGCTCGCTGGCGATGAGCGAGGCGGGGTCCGGCTCGGACGTGGTCTCCATGCGCCTTCGGGCCGACAGGCGCGGCGACAGCTACGTGCTGAACGGGACCAAGTTCTGGATCACCAACGCCCCGCACGCCGACACCCTGGTGGTCTACGCCAAGACCGATCCCGACGCCGAGAGCCGCGGCGTGACCGCCTTCCTGATCGAGAAGGGCTTCGCGGGCTTTTCGGTGTCGCACAAGCTGGACAAGATGGGCATGCGCGGCTCGGACACCGCCGAACTGGTGTTCGAGGACTGCGAGGTCCCCGAGGAGAACGTGCTGGGTCCGGTCAACGGCGGCGCGGGCGTCCTGATGAGCGGGCTCGACTACGAGCGCGCTGTCCTGTCGGCCGGACCGCTGGGCATCATGCAGGCCTGCCTGGACGTGGTCCTGCCCTATGTGCGCGAGCGCAAGCAGTTCGGCCGGCCGATCGGGTCCTTCCAGCTGATGCAGGGCAAGATCGCCGACATGTACGTCGCCCTGAACTCGGCCCGGGCCTATGTCTACGCGGTGGCCAGGGCGTGCGACGCGGGCCGCACCACGCGCTTCGACGCCGCCGGCGCCATCCTCCTGGCGTCCGAGAACGCGGTGAAGGCCTCGCTCGAGGCGATCCAGGCCCTGGGCGGCGCCGGCTACACCAAGGAGTTCCCGGTCGAGCGTTTCCTGCGCGACGCCAAGCTCTACGACATCGGCGCCGGCACCAACGAGATCCGCCGCTTCCTCATCGGCCGCGAACTGGTGGGCGGATGAGGGGCGGAGCGACTCTCGATCCCCCTCCCCCTCGCGGGGAGGGGGCAGGGGGTGGGGGCGCCAGCGCCAAGGTCGTCCGTTGGGGCCGTGGCCGGGCCGCGAGGGTTCCACACCAGCGGACGCCGAGCCGGCGCCCCCACCCCAACCCCTCCCCGCGAGGGGGAGGGGCTAGAGTTGAGGCGGCGAGGTTGGCGCCTTCCTCGGCTGATCCGTGCATGCGAGGCTGCCGATGACCGTCCTCCAATCCCAGACCGACGTCCGCTCAGAGGCGTTCGCGCGCAACAAGGCGGTCAACACCGCCCTGGTCGAGACCCTGAGGGCCCGCGCCGCCGAGGCCGCGCTCGGTGGGCCCGAGAGTGCGCGCGCCCGCCACGCCGCGCGGGGCAAGCTCCTGCCCCGCCAGCGGGTCGAGCGGCTGCTGGACGTGGGCTCGCCCTTCCTGGAGGTCGGCGGCCTGGCCGCCTTCGGCCTCTATGACGGCGAGGCGCCCGGCGCGGGCGTGATCACCGGTATCGGCCGGGTCTCGGGGCGCGAGGTGATGATCGTGGCCAACGACGCCACGGTCAAAGGCGGCGCCTACTTCCCGATGACGGTGAAGAAGCACCTGCGCGCGCAGGAGATCGCCCAGCAGAACCGCCTGCCGTGCGTCTATCTGGTCGATTCCGGCGGGGCCAACCTGCCGCACCAGGCCGAGGTCTTCCCCGACCGCGACCATTTCGGCCGCATCTTCTTCAACCAGGCGCGGATGAGCGCGATGGGCCTCGCCCAGATCGCCTGCGTCATGGGCTCGTGCACCGCCGGCGGCGCCTATGTGCCGGCGATGAGCGACGAGACGGTGATCGTGCGCGGCCAGGGCACCATCTTCCTCGGCGGCCCGCCGCTGGTGAAGGCCGCGACCGGCGAGATCATCTCGGCCGAGGAACTGGGCGGCGCCGACACCCACGGCCGCAAGTCCGGCGTGGTCGACCACGTCGCCCGCGACGACGAGCACGCGTTGCAGATCGTCCGCTCGATCGTCGCCAACCTGAACACCGAAAAGCGCGTCGGCCTGACCCTCAGCCCGCCCGAGCCGCCGGCCTACGATCCCGCCGAGCTCTACGGCGTGGTGCCGTCGGACGTGCGTGCGCCCTACGACGTGCACGAGGTGATCGCCCGCATCGTCGACGGCTCGCGCTTCGACGAGTTCAAGCCGCTCTACGGGACCACCCTGGTCACCGGCTTCGCTCGCATCTGGGGCCAGCCCGTCGCCATCCTGGCCAACAACGGGGTGTTGTTCTCGGAAAGCGCGCTCAAGGCCGCCCACTTCATCGAGCTGGCCTGCAAGCGGGGGATTCCCCTGGTGTTCCTCCAGAACATCTCGGGCTTCATGGTCGGGGGCAAGTACGAGGCCGGCGGCATCGCCAAGGACGGGGCCAAGATGGTCACCGCCGTCGCCTCGGCCGAGGTGCCCAAGTTCACCGTCCTGATCGGCGGCAGCTTCGGCGCCGGCAACTACGGCATGTGCGGGCGGGCCTATTCCCCGCGCTTCCTCTTCACCTGGCCCAACAGCCGCATCTCGGTGATGGGCGGCGAGCAGGCGGCCAGCGTCCTGGCCACCATCCGCCGCGACGGCCTGGAGGCGCGCGGCGAGACCTGGCCGGCCGACGACGAAGAGGCGTTCAAGGCCCCGGTCCGCGCCCGCTACGAGGCCGAAGGCGATCCCTACTACGCCACCGCCCGGCTGTGGGACGACGGGGTGATCGACCCGGCCCAGACCCGCGACGTCCTCGGCCTGGCCATCTCGGCCTCGCTCAACGCGCCGATACCGGAGACCCGGTTCGGCGTCTTCAGGATGTGATGGCGATGGCGGGGTTCAGGCCGACTCTCCCCTCCCCCTTGCGGGGAGGGGGCAGGGGGTGGGGGTGTCGGCTCGGCGCCGACCGTCCTCGCGCCTGCCCACGACACGTCGTGACGATCATCGGAAGCGCGGCGCCGACACCCCCACCCCAACCCCTCCCCACAAGGGGGAGGGGCTCACGCGGGGCGTCGTCGCGCCCGGTCGCGAACCGTTGGACCCTGTGCTCATGATCGGCTCCCTGCTCATCGCCAACCGGGGCGAGATCGCCCGGCGCATCATCCGCACCGCGCGCCGCCTGGGCGTGTGGACCGTCGCCGTCTATTCCGAGGCCGACGCGGCGGCGCCCCATGTGCGGGAGGCCGACGAGGCGGTGCTGATCGGCGCGGCCATGGCCCGCGATAGCTACCTCAAGGCCGGCGCCATCCTGGCCGCTGCGGCGGCGACGGGGGCTCAGGCCATCCACCCGGGCTACGGCTTCCTGTCCGAGAACGCCGGCTTCGCCCAGGCGGTGATCGACGCCGGCCTTGTCTGGGTCGGCCCGCCGCCCGAGGCGATCACCGCCATGGGCCTGAAGGACGCGGCCAAGCGGCTGATGGCCAAGGCGGGCGTCCCGACCACGCCCGGCTATCTGGGCGACGACCAGTCGCCGGACCGTCTGGCGGCCGAGGCCGAGGCCATCGGCTGGCCGGTGCTGATCAAGGCCGTGGCCGGCGGCGGCGGCAAGGGCATGCGCAAGGTCGAGGCGGCGGCGGACTTCGCCGCGGCCCTGGCCTCCTGCAAGCGGGAGGCGGCGGCCAGTTTCGGCGACGACCGCGTGCTGCTGGAGAAATACGTCACCCGCCCGCGCCACCTGGAGGTGCAGGTGTTCGCCGACAAGCACGGCAACGCGGTCCACCTGTTCGAGCGGGACTGCTCGCTCCAGCGCCGCCACCAGAAGGTGATCGAGGAGGCGCCGGCCCCGGGGATGGACGCGGCCGCCCGCGCCGCCGTGTGCGAGGCCGCGGTCAAGGCCGCCCGCGCCGTGGCCTACGAGGGCGCCGGCACCATCGAGTTCATCGCCGACGCCTCGGACGGCCTTCGCGCCGACCGCATCTGGTTCATGGAGATGAACACCCGCCTGCAGGTGGAGCACCCGGTCACCGAGGCGGTCACCGGCCAGGACCTGGTCGAATGGCAGCTGCGCGTGGCCTCGGGCGAGCCGCTGCCGCTGACCCAGGACCAGATCGTGCTCAACGGCCACGCGATCGAGGCGCGGCTCTACGCCGAGGACCCGGCCAAGGGCTTCCTGCCCTCGACCGGCCCCCTGACCCACTTCCGCATGCCCGCCAAGGTGCGCGTGGACAGCGCGGTCGAGGAGGGCGGGGCGGTGACGCCCTATTACGACCCGATGATCGCCAAGCTGATCGCCTTCGCGCCCGATCGCACCGGCGCGGCCCGGCGGCTGGCGGACGCGGCTCGGGCGGTCGAGGTCTTCCCGGTGAAGACCAACGCCGCCTTCCTGGCGCGTTGCCTCGACCACCCCGACTTCGTGGCCGGGGCGGTCGACACCGGCTTCATCGAGGCGCGGCGCGAGGCCCTGGTTCCGGCGGGCGGCGCGCCCGCGGCGGCGCTCAAGGCGGCCGCGCGCGCCTGGCCGACCGCTGGCGGGCCTTCGCCCTGGGGGGCGCTCGTCGGCTTCCGGCTGAACGCGCCGGCCGGGTTCGAGGTCCGGCTGGAGGACGCCGAGGGCGCACACGTCGTACGCGTCGATCCGGCGGCGCCGGCGCTGCAGGTTCCGACCGCCCGGATCGGCGATCGCGTCATCGCCTTCGCCGCCGGCGAGGCCTTCGCCTTCACCGCGCCCGAGGCCGGCCATGGCGCCGGCGAGGGCGAGGGGGACGACGCCGTCCTCTCGCCGATGCCGGGCAAGGTGGTCGCCGTCCACGCGGCTAAGGGCGAGGCCGTGAAGAAGGGCCAGCCCCTGGTCACGCTCGAAGCGATGAAGATGGAGCACGCCCTGGCCGCGCCGATGGACGGGGTCCTGGCCGAACTGACGGTCAAGGCGGGCGACCAGATCAGCGAGGGGGTGCTGATCGCGCGGCTGGAGCCGGCGGCCTGACTTTCTCTAGTCGGCCACCATCAGTCGCCGTAGGGTCAGCCGGCACAGCGCCACCGCTTCGGCGCGCTTGCGCGTCTCGGGCCGCAGGCAGAACTCCAGCCAGAGGCCGTCCATCACCGAGGCCAGGATCTGCCGGGCGCTATCGAAGTCGAGCGGTGGCGCGGGCTTGGCCGGAAGCCGCCGCAGCGCCTGGTCGAGCAGTTCGCCCAGCCGCTGATTGTAGGCCGCGTTGATCCGGGCGAAGGCCTCGTCCGAGCGGGTCAGGGTCCAGAAGGCCGTCCACGCGCCCAGCACCTCGGGATTCGACCAGTGCTCCGAGAACAGCACCTCGAAGAAGGTGTCCAGCGCCGCCCACGGCTCGCCCGGCCCGTCGGCCAGCCGCCGTTCGAACTCCGCCAGGAACCGGTCGCAGAGGTCGCGATAGGCTTCGAGGAACAGCTCCTCGGGCGTCTCGAAATAGTGCCGCAGCAGGCCATGGGAGACGCCGGCTCGCCGGCAGATCTCCCGCCCGGTGGCCCCGCGCGGGCCCAGGGCCGCCAGGCAGCTGACCGCGACGGCCAGGAGGTCTTGCCGACGGTCCATCGGCGACTTGCGCCGCCGGCGCCGCACGGCTGCGTCGTGAGGTGAGAAGTCCATCGCGCGCGCCCCGGGACAGGAGCCGCGGACTATGGGCGCGCAGGCCCCGATCGGCAATTGCGCGTGCGGGTCCAGCCGGGGGCGTAGGCCCCGCGGCGCCTCAGATCGCCAGGGCCATCGGCGAGGCGTGCACCAGGGCCCGGCCGAGACGCGGCAGCTGGTCCACGTCGTGGGCCAGCCGGCCGGCCAGAAGCGGACCGTGCCGGCGCAGCAGGTTGGCGAACACGCCCACGCCGACCGTCTCGATGATCCAGGGGTCTTCCGACAGGGCCACGATCCGCACGCCGACCTCGTAGGCGCGCTCCGGCGCGGCGAAGCCGAGTTTGATCAGGGTCTCGATGATCCAATCGTCCGCCGCGTGGGGGTCATGGTCCGCCCTGCTGGCCTCCAGGCGCCGGCGCGTCAGCGCCGCGATCCAGGCCTGGGCCAGAGCGTCCTTTGGGTCCTCGAGCGGAGGCCGCAGGGCGGCCTTCGTCCTTGGCGTTGCTCGCCGGACGATCCGTGCGGTCGAGCGTGGATGCAACTTTGAGTTGGACATGAGTAACTCACCCCAGCTTGCGACATTGAGGCCAAGATAACCTGACCCCGGACGGCGCTCCTGACGCCCAGCTTGCTTATAAGTCCCGAGAGGTTGTTCCGGTTCCCCAAAAGGTTCCACGTGGAAGACAAATATTTCCGTTCCGGTGACGCCGTAGCGCCGGTGATGCGGGCGAAGTCGCGCGCTCGTGTCTCGCCCAGGTCAGTCGTTTGCCCTTTGGGCGTTCAGTCGGCGCATATTGAAACCTCCGCGCGATGGGCTTCGTCGAGACCCGCGGCGCTCTCGCGGGCGCTGGCGGAGCGCCGCTCGGCGAGCGCCCGGGCGGCCAGCAGGCCGAGCAGGGGGACCAGCCAGATCAACCGCGCCTCATAGCGGGCGAACGGGCCGGACAGGACCCCACAGACCGCCGCGTTGACCACGACGGCCGCGGCCACCACCCCGGCGGCGGCCAGCAGCCGGCGCTCGTCGTCAGCGCCGCGTCCCCGGGCGCGCTCGCGCGCCAGCCGCCACAGGACCAGGACCGCCAGGATCAGGGCCGTCGCCTGCGAGCCGTAGAGCGGCCAGGGCGACAGGAAGAGGCCGGCGTTCGCCGGGCAGTGGGCGGCGTCCGGGACCACCACCCGCAGGGCGCTGTCGTTCCAGTACCAGAACCGTCGCGTCTCGCACGGATCGTGCAGCGGGTCGTCGACGTAGAAGCCGCCGAGCGTCCGGCCGAAGTCGCGCAGGGCGGCCAGCGCGACGCCGCCGGGATCGGCCAGGATCACGGCGCGCACGAACCTGGGCGCCTCCGCCTCCAGCCTCAGCCGGTCCTGGACGTCCGAGACGGTGAAGACCCCGGCCTGCGCGCTGTTCGACCACAGGATCTGGTCCGATTTGTCCAGCGGCCGATCCTTGAACCGGCAGAGGAAGAAGGGTTCGGCGCGGGCGCAGGCCCGCCGCAGGTAGGTCCGGCCAGGCCCGTCGGCGAGCAGCCTTGCGGTCAGGAACGGCGGACTATGGGCCGGCGCTCCGATGACGGCGCTGACGCCGACGGTCCCGGCGAGGCCCAGGAGGCCGGCGGCCCCGATCGCCGCGGCGAGCGCGCCGAGCCGCGTCAGGACGGCCGCTCGCGGCGCGCCGAGCCTCCAGAGCGCCAGCGCTGCGGCCGGAAGGACCAGGGCGCCGACCAGCAGGTGCGAGGCGTGGACGCTGAGCGATGCGGCGAGCAGGCTCCAGAGCGCTAAGCGGCGCCAGCCGTCCAGCCGGTCCCAGTAGAGGCCGAGCCCGACCATGGCCAGGATCGCCAGGCCCGCGAACACGTCGGGCATGGCGAAGCTGGTGAACAGGGCCAGGCTGGAGAAGGCCGCCAGCGCGCCAATCATCGCCAGATAGGTCCATTCGCCCGCTCGGGGCGCCGCCGCGCGCCACAGCACGCGCAGGCTCGCGGCCACGGCCAGCGCCTGCAGGGCGACGGTCAGCCACAGGGTCCCGATCTGCTGGGTCGCGAACAGGAAGACGCCGTAGCTCGCCGAGCGGGCCGCCGCGAAGGTGGAGAACAGGCGCGGGTCGGGGATGACCTGCCGATCGACGACCTGGGCGCCGGTCAGCAGGTCGAACGGATCGGGCGCGGTCCTGTCGAGGCCAAGGCCCTGGACCACCACGATGCGTCCCAGCCGCCAGTAGCCGCCGTCGTCGGCGAACACCGTCGGCCGTCCGGCGACGAACGCCGGCCAGAGCAGGATGGCTGCGGCCAGGACCACCTGGATCAGGCCGGCCAGGCGTACCCGGATGGAGGATCGGCTCGACGGCTGCATGTCGCGGCCATTCTCCGGCGCCGGCGTAAACAGCGGCTTGAGAGCCTTCGGGCGTCGCCGCCCCTTCAAGAGGGATATTCGAGCCGTCCGGCGATCCGGGCGACGAGCGCGGCCCGGGTCGAGCGCGGCGAGAGGTCCGCCGAACAGGCGAGCCAGATCGACGCCAGCAGGCGGGATATGACCGCTGCGTCCAGGGCGACGTCGGACGCGGGGAGCCCGAAGCTGCGCACCAGCATCTGGCGCACCGTGCCGCCGTAGGCGAAGCGGATCACCGCCGCGGCGCTGGCCTGCTCGGGCCGGCGGACGGCCGCGAGGAAGAGGTTGCGCCGGCGCAGGATCGGGCCGGCCGGTCTGTCGGCCACGGCGTAGCGGCGGACGGCCTCGAAGAAGCCATCGGGGGTGTCGATCGTGTCCGCCAGGGGCAGGGGGGCCGGGCCGTCCGGCGCTTCCTGGGCGATGGCGAGGACCTGGCCGCGGATGGCGCCGGCGACGAGGTCCTCGATCGTGCGGAAGTGATGGGTGACGGCGCCGGTCGTGACCCCCGCGCGCGCGGCCACGGCGCGATGGGTCAGCCCGCCCAGGCCGACGGTCTCGACGACCTTCGCCGCGGCCTCCGCGATCCTGGCGGCGGCCGGCGTCTCCGGCGAGCCCGGCTGGGCGGTGGCCGCGCGCTCGGCCAGCGCCAGGGCGCCGGCGGCGGCGGTGCGGGGCGCGCCGAGCCAACCCGAGCCGAAGTGGTCGCAGAGTTCGCGTAGCGCGGCCCGCTCGAGCGCCGGCGACCAGGTCGACAGATTGTACAGCGCCTCGGATTCGAAGAAGGCGTGCAGCAGGCGTCCGTCGGTCTCGCCCAGCCCGAACTCGCCGGCGGTCCTCAGCCAGAAGTCGCGCCACAGCCGGGTCCAGTCGTCGCCGACGCCGTCGGAGGGCGTCGCCCTGCACTCCTGATAGAGCAGGGCCAGCGGCCGCGCCTGACGCGTCCACTCGCCCACGAGATAGTCGAGCGCGAAGGACGCCCCGGCCGGCGTCCTGGGCAGGGCGCTCAGTTCGGCGGCGCGGGCGCGGAGCCAGTCGTCGGTCTGGGCCAGGCCATGTCGAAAGGCGAGAGAGAACAATCGTTCTATGCCGCCGAAGTTATAATTGATGGCGCTGGGGGCCGCGCCAGCCGCAGCCGCTACCGACCGCGCGGACGTGGCCGCTGCTCCGCGTTCGGAGATCTGCTGGGCCGCCGCCAGCACAAGACGATCGATTCGACCGCCGCCTTCCTCCGAAGGGTCGGTGCTCAAGGCGGGCGGCGGAGGCGTGATCGTGGGCGACTGCATTTGCGGCCATCATTCTCCGGCGCGCGCCCGCCCGCAAGCCTCGGTCTCAGGCCGCCGGTCCGTGGCCGGGAATGCGACGGGGCTGGTCCGCGGCGTTGCTGGACGGGTTTGCGGCGCCGCGGTCGACCGGCGTGCGTTTCGCAGTTCCGCAACATAACAGTCGTTCTACTTTCATGAAGGCTTGCTACCCCCCGCAAGCTCGCGGCGCGGCGCTGCGAACAGGTCCCGGGGGCTCTCATGAAACGGCAATTCCACAATCCGGTCGCCTTGCGCGCCGGCCTTCTCGCCGGCGTCGCGGCCCTGGCCGCAGGTGGCGCGGCCCTGGCCGAAACCGCGGGCGCGGCCGATACGGGCGCCGCCAGCCTGGGCGAAGTCATCGTGACGGCCCAGAAGCACGCGACCAACCTCCAGAAGACCCCGATCTCCATCTCGGTCATGGGCGGCCAGGATCTGGCCAACCGCCACGTCCAGTCGATCGAGGACCTGGGCGACGGCTCGATCCCTTCGCTCCGTGTCGCGCCCTTCTTCGCGCGAAGCTCGGCGCTGACCATCGGCATGCGCGGCATTGGCGCGCTCAGCGACGCCAACCAGCCGGCGCGCGACCAGGCGGTCGGCGTCTATGTCGACGGCGTCTACATGGGGCGCGCGCAGGGGCTGGGCTCGGCCCTCTACGACGTCGAACGCATCGAGGTGCTCAAGGGGCCGCAGGGAACCCTGTTCGGCCGCAACACCGAGGGCGGCGCGATCAGCATCGTCACCAAACCCCCGAGCGGCGTGTTCAAGATGGACGCCGCCGTCGGCTACGGCAACGACAACGCCTACAAGGCCGAGGCCCACCTCGACCTGCCGAGCTTCCACGATGTGAGCGTCAAGCTCGACGGGCTGCTCAGCAAGCGCGACGGCACGGTGGTCAATCCGAACACCTCCGGCCAGCCCGACTTCAACGCCTACGACAAGCGCGGCTTCCACGCCGAGGCGCTGTGGAAGCCGAACGACCGGTTCAGCGCCGACTATGCCTACGACGTCGCCTACGACGGGACGACGCCCTACTACGTCCAACTGCTGAGCAAGGGGTCGCTGACGCTGGCGCCGCTGATCAAGCTGCAGCCCGACCGCGCGTCTACGGCCAACGTCGGCGCGCCGCTGCAGTTCAGCGTGGGCAACACTTCAGGCCACCGCCTGACCCTGGACTGGACGCCCGCGGCCAACCTCGAGGTCAAGTCGATCAGTTCCTACCGCAAGCTCGACCAGTCCCAGTACGACAACGGCGAGGAGAACCTGTCGGCGTTCTCGCCCAACGGCGCCTTCAGCCGCTACAGCCTCGCCCACGTCTATCAGAGCCAGTACAGCGAGGAACTGCAGCTGATCGGCCGGGCGCCGTCCCTCGAATACATCGCCGGCGCCTTCTATTACCATGAGGCGGTCAGGGACAACGCGCAGACGCCCAACTCGCTGCAGTGGAACGCGACGGGCACGGCCTACACCTTCCTGCCGCTGAACCTGAACACCGTGTCCTATGACCGCGCCAGCCACGTGGTCACCGAGAGCGCCGGCGTCTTCGGCCAGGCGGTGTGGACGCCGCCGATCCTGGACGGGATCACCCACCTGACCGTCGGCGGTCGCTTCACGCACGACGCCAAGAACGGCTCGCTCGATATCGTCAACGGGGCCCTGCCCAGCTACGTGAACGCCAACCACCAGACGATCACCGGGATCATCCCGCTGGACAAGGCGTGGAACCGGTTCGACCCGCTGGTGAACCTCGCCGTCGACGTCGCCCCCGACGTCAGCGTCTATGGCAAGTGGAGCACGGGCTACAAGGCCGGCGGCGCCAACTCGCGCTCGCTCACCTACCGCGCCTTCGATCCCGAGACGGTGTCGATGTTCGAAATCGGCGCCAAGACCGAGTTCTGGGACCGCCGGGCCCGGCTCAACGTCGCGGCCTATTCGGGGAACCTGAAGGATGTCCAGGTCGACTTCAGCGTCCTCATCCTGAACAACAACCGCGGCACCCTGGAGACGACGAACGCCGCGACGGGCCGGTCCCAGGGCGTCGAGGCCGACTTCACGATCGAGCCGGTCCAGGGGCTGACCTTCTCGGCCAGCTACGCCTACACCGACATGACGCTTTCGCAGGCGTTCAACCCGTTCACCAACACCATGGCGAAGGTCTATCCGCTCTACACGCCCAAACAGTCCGGGAGCCTGGCCATGGATTACGAACGGCCGCTGACCGCGGCCACCTTCAGCCTGCACCTGGACGCCAACCTGTCCGACGGCCAGTACACCAGCACCACCGACCCGACGCTCAGCGACAAGTCGTTCATCGTCAACGGGCGCGTCGCCTTGGGCGACATCAGGATGGCCGACAGCGGCGCAAGGGTTCAGGTTTCGCTCTGGGCGCGCAACCTCCTTGATGAGCAGCACGCCTTCCTGAAGAACTACAGCGCCGCCCTGGGGACCTACGGCATCTTCAACGAGCCGCGGACGTTCGGGGTCGAGGGCCGGGTGCGGTTCTAGACCGTGGCAGGTCGGTAACGACAAGACGCTGTGGCGGGCTGTGCCGCCATGGCCACGACTGGTGTCAGGCGGCGAAGGCGTCGCCTGACCGCATTCCAGGGAGAGATCGATGGATCGCCGCAGGTTTCTGACGGGCGCGGTCGCGGGCGGCGTGCTGGCTGCGGCGGGCGAGGCCCTGGCCGCGCCGATGCTGGAGGGGCGGGCGACGCGCGTCTCCGGCGGCGCCCTGCGGCTCGACTGGACCGGCGCGCGGACGCCGGTCTCGATCTACGTCTCCGACGATCCGGACGCGCCGCGGTGGGCCATGCGCGAGCTCAGGTCGGCGGTTCGCGGTGGCGGGGCGGACCTGGCGCTGACTGTCTCGCCGAGGCCCTATCTGCTGCTCGTGGCCCGGGGCGGCGCCCAGACCCGCGTGGCCGAGCGCCTGTTGCCGCTCCAGGGCGGACGCAACTTCCGCGACCTGGGCGGCTATCGCGCCGCGGACGGCCGCCAGGTCCGCTGGGGCCGGATCTTCCGCTCCGGGGTGATGAGCGGCCTGACCGAGGCCGACATCGCCTATCTGGCGCGCCTGGGCCTGAAGGTGGTCTGCGACCTGCGCAGTTCCGCTGAGCGCACGAGCGAGCCCAGTCCCTTCCTGAAGTCGGCCGCGCCGCAGGTCGCGGCCTTCGACTACGAGATGGCCGGATCGATCGAAGGCCTGGGCCGGGCCAGGAACCGCGATGAGGCGGTCGCCGCCTTCGCTTCGGCCTATGTGGATTTCCTCCAGGTGCTCGCGCCCCACTACACGGACATGTTCGCCCGCCTGGTCCGCGGCCAGACGCCGCTGGCGGTCAACTGTTCGGCCGGCAAGGACCGCACCGGCGTGGCCTCCGCCCTGATCCTCTCGGTGCTGGGCGTTCCGCGCGAGACCGTCGTCGCCGACTATGCCCTGAGCCAGACCTATACGCCGGTGTCCTACTACCGCGACCAGATGGCCGGCGCGGCCAAGGCGGGCGACGCCTCGGCCCGGATGGCCCAGGCCTTCGCCCATATGCCGCCGGACGTCGTGGACGTGATCCTCGGCTCGGATCCGCAGGTGATGCGCCTGACCCTGGCGCGGATCGACCGCCAGTTCGGCGGGCCGGTCGCCCTGGCCAAGGCCCGCTTCGGCCTGACGGACGCCACGATCGCCCGCCTCAGGAGCGTCTACCTCACCTGAACGCGCCCATTGGCCGCCCGCCTTAGCCCAGGGCGGGGTCGCTGAAGCTGGGCCGGCCGGTCTCGACGTGGCCGGCGAGGCGGCGCAGGAAGCCGGGCTGTTCGGCCAGGCCGACCGACAGGTCGTACCAGTGGGCGCTGGCGGCGATCGGCCAGGCGTCCTGCGCGCGGGCGCCGGCGGCCAGGCGGTGGCTGCGGGCGGGCGCCTTGGAATAGGCGTCGGCGACCTGGACGGTCAGCGTCGTCGTCCCCTCGTTGCGGATGTCCAGCACCAGGCGCGCGCGCGCGGCGTCATAGCGGGCCTCGACCTCGACGGCCGGCCCGTCGCCCCGATAGGTCCGAACAAAGCCGTTGGGCCCATGCAGGGTCAGGTCATAGCCGCCGGAGTGGATCGGCAGGTGGTCCTCCACCGCCTTGCCGGCCTCGACGGTGTAGAACCGCGGCGCCTCCCCGCCCTTGGCCGGATAGAGGATGAAGCCGGCCCCGGCCGCGCCGGTGTTGGCGATCGACAGGGCCAGGGCGTCGGCCGCGCGCCGCGCCTTGGCCTCGAAGGCGTAGGGCAGGGGGCGGGCGGGGCGCTGGCCGGGCTCCTGGCGCGGCAGGGGCGGCTGGACGCTCGGCGGCTTGGGCCAGGGCAGGGTGGCCTGGGCCTTCGCCTTGGCCGGCAGGCCCGAGGCGTCGGGCAGGGCGTCGGCATAGGCCCTGTTGGGCGTGGCGAAGTCGAACACGCTGGTCAGGTCGCCCGTGACCGCCCGCCGCCAGGGGGTGATCTGCGGCTCGGCCACGCCGAACCGGGCCTCGAGGAAGCGGATGACCGAGGTGTGGTCGAACACCTGGGAATTGACCCAGCCACCCTTGGTCCAGGGCGAGACGACGATCAGCGGCACGCGCGGGCCGAGCCCCACGGGCACGCCCTGATAGACCTCGCCCGTCGTCTCGACCGTGCTTTGGCCCGCAGCGCCGCCCGCGGGCGGGACGATCGGCGGAACGTGGTCGAAGAAGCCGTCGTTCTCGTCGTAGTTCAGGATCAGCGCCGTCTTGGCCCAGACCTCGGGGTTGGAGGCCAGGGCCGCGATCAGCCGCGCGGTCAGGCTCTCACCGTCGGCGGGCGTCGCCGAGGGGTGTTCGCACAGCTTGTAGGGCGCGACGATCCACGAGACCCGGGGCAGGGCGTCGGCCGCCACGTCCTTGGCGAAGGCCGCGACCAGGTGCTCGCCGTCCGAGGTCTTGGCGTTGGCGGCGTTGGCGCCTTCGACCCAGGCGCGGCCGCGGCCGTACAGCGGCGAGGCCGGGTCGATCCCCCGGAAGTTGGCGAAGTAGGCGAGCGCGTTGTCGCCGTAGTTGTCGTACTCCTGATAGACCCGCCAGGAGACGCCGGCCGCCTGCAGCCGCTCGGCGTAGGTCGGCCAGCGGTAGGGCTTGAAGGCCTTGGCGTCGTTGGCCGGGTCGGCGGTCTCGTTCAACTCGTCCGGCGGATTGGCCACCACCTGCGGGCCCGCGTCGCCGGCGGCCAGGCCGCTGGTGCCCGTGAACAGGAACATCCGGTTCGGATTGGTCGGGCCGAAGATCGAGCAGTGATAGCCGTCGCAGACCGTGAAGGCGTCGGCCAGGGCGTAATAGAAGGGGATGTCGGCCCGGGTGAAGTAGCCCATGGTGTAGGGCGTCTTGGCCGGGATCCAGGCGTCATGCCACTGCCAGCGCTCGTGGCTTGCCTTCCAGCTGTGGTCCAGGCTGAACAGGCTCTGGGCGCGGGTGGCGCTGGAATCCAGGTGGAAGGGGGCGACCGTCTCGGCCGAGCCCGGCGTCTTGGGCTGGTGGAACACCGAGCCCCCGCCGCGCAGCGTCAGCGCCCGCGGGTCGGAGAAGCCGCGCACCCCGCGCAGGGTCCCGAAATAATGGTCGAACGAGCGGTTCTCCTGCATGAAGACCACCACGTGCTCGACGTCCTTGATTGTGCCGGTTACGCGCCGGGCCGGCAGGGCCAGCGCCCGGCTGATCGATTCCGGCAGTACGGCCGAGCCCACCGCCGCGCCGGCGGCGAGTTGCAAGAACCGGCGTCGATCGCCGCGCGTCCTGGCCATGTGTCACGCCTCCCCGAGCTTGAGCGCGAGCCTCCACCCGTTTGGCCCGCCCGCGCAAGGCTGCGCCTATGGCACGCGGATTTGACGGAACGGCGACAGTGTCAGGCCTGGTCCAGCTCGGGATAGTGGCGAAAGATGCCGCTTTCGTTGAACGCGATGCGCCGGGGCGAGGCCAGGTAGGCCGCCACGCCCGGAACGGCGGCGACGCGGTCGTGCAGGGCGATCACCCTCGGCCAGTCGCCCGCCTGGGCGGCCATGGCGTGGGGGAAGGCGTAGCGCAGCCCCTCGACCACCTGGAACAGGCCGGTGTCGGCATAGGTCAGGGCATGGCCGACCAGGAAGTCGGGGCCGGCGGGATTGGCCGCCAGAACCCGGTCGAAATAGCCGAGGAACTTGCCGATCCGTTCGGCGCGGAACTCGGCCGCGCGCCGCAGCGCCTCGGGCATCTGGTCCTCGTAGTAGAGGCCCGCGCCGATCGGATGGTGGGTGTCGTGCGCCTCGACCACCAGGTCGGCGATGGTCAGGGCGAGTTGGCGGGTGAAGACCGCGTCCGCCTCGGCCTTCGGCTCCAGCCCAAGCCGCGGGCCGAGGTAGGCCAGGATGTTGGCCGTCTGGGCGACGATCGTCTCGCCGTCCTTGAGGAACGGCGGGGCGAAGGGCGGGCGGACCAGCCGCTCGTCCTCCAGCAGGGCCATCAGGGCGCCGACGCCGCGGCCTTCGCCGCGTTCGCGCGCGACGTCGACATAGGCCGCGCCGGCCGCCTCCAGCGCCAGCCGCACGAACTCCCCGCGTCCCTGGATCTCGGGCCAGTAGTAGAGTTCGTACGCCATGGCCGCCTCCCTTGGGGGGCCGGGGTCAATAGGCCCGGCCGATCAGTATCTCCTCGACCCCCGGCGCGCCCGAGAAGATGCACGGGCCGAAGCGGTCCGGCTGGTCGGCGGGGGCCACGCGGATGGTCAGCTTCAGGCTCTTCAGCCGGGCCACCACCGCCTCCAGCGCCTCGCCCGTCGGCCGGGCCCAGGCCACGCGCACCCAACCCTTGAACGCGGAGGTGGCGTCGTCGTCATCGGCGGCCGGGCCGAAGAAGGCCGCCAGCGCCTCGAAGGTGGTGATGTCGGTGCGAATGTTGCCGTCCAACCGCGCCTTGGCCTCGTTGAACAGCGAGGCCTGGATGTCGGCCAGCAGCTGTTCGGCCGCGCCGATGAAGGCGCCGCGCGGCAGGCTGGCCGAGGCGACCTTCTCGCCGGCGCGCAGGGCGTCGCGGCGCATGTAGGTCACCTGGTCGCCGGCCGCGTCGCGCGGGCCGATCTCGACGATCACCGGCGCGCCGCGCCGCACCCAGTCCCAGCGCTTGTCGGCCGAGCGGATGGGCTTCTTGTCGACGATCGCCCGGATGGGGACGCCGAAGGCGGTGCGGGCCGACAGCTCGGCGGCCAGGGCCTGGCAATAGGCCAGCACCTCGGCGTCCTCCGGCTTGTCGCGCAGGATCGGCACGATGACGATCTGGCGCGGCGCGATCGCCGGCGGCAGGCGCAGGCCGTCGTCGTCGCCGTGGGTCATGATCACCCCGCCGATCAGCCGGGTGGAGACGCCCCAGCTGGTCGTATGGCAATAGGCCCAGTCGCCGGTCTCGGTCTGGAAGCGGATGTTCTGGGCCTTGGCGAAATGGTCGCCCAGATAGTGCGAGGTGCCCGACTGCAGGGCCTTGCCGTCCTGCATCATCGCTTCGATCGAATAGGTGGTCACCGCGCCCGGGAAGCGTTCGTGCTCGGGCTTCTCCCCGGCGACGACCGGCATGGCCAGGACGGTCTCGGCGAACTCGCGATACATTTCCAGGATGCGCAGGGTCTCCTCGCGCGCCTCGGCCTCGGTCGCGTGGGCGGTGTGGCCTTCCTGCCAGAGGAATTCGGCGGTGCGCAGGAACAGGCGCGTGCGCATCTCCCAGCGCACCACGTTGGCCCACTGGTTCAACAGCAGCGGCAGGTCGCGATAGCTGCGGATCCAGCGCTGGAAGGCGTCGCCGATGATGGTCTCGGACGTCGGCCGCACGATCAGCGGCTCTTCCAGCTTGGCGTCCGGATCGGGCTGCAGCTCGCCGTCGATCATCTTCAGCCGGTGGTGGGTGACCACCGCCATTTCCTTGGCGAAGCCCTCGACGTGCTCGGCCTCCTTGGCGATGAAGCTCAAGGGGATGAATAGGGGGAAATAGCAGTTCTCGTGGCCGGTGGCCTTGATCCGCTGGTCTAGCGACTGCTGGATCAGCTCCCACACCCCATAGCCCCACGGCTTGATCACCATGCAGCCGCGCGCCGGGCTGGTCTCGGCCATGTCCGCGTCGCGGACGACGGCCTGGTACCATTCGGCGAAGTTGTCGCTGCGGGTGACGCTGAGGGCTGTCTTCATGGGTCCTCCGGCGGCGCAAGTCGCGCCGAACGCCGCCCTTAACACGCGGCCGGGCCCCGGCGCCAAATACTGGCGCCTCGCCGGGCCGATTTTTTCAGGCGCGCGTGGCCTGCGGGGCGCAGGGCCTCAGGCCGGCGCGAGCCCCAGGTCCTTGCGCATCGCCCGCGTCAGCTTGGCCGCCACCAGGGCGTGGGCCTGGTCTATATAGGCCTTCAGCTCCTCGTCCGGCAGGGCGTCCTGGCCGGCCAGCTGCACCCATTTGGCTCCGCGCAGGTAGGGCGCGGGCCGCGCGAATCCATGCTCGATCAGCAGTTCGTAGGCGATGTCCGAGACCTTGAACACATAGGCCGGCGCGTCGCCGCGCGACAGGCCGGCGATGGCGAACACCTTGGGCCCGATCTTGTAGACGCTGGAGCCGCCCCACTGGACGACCTTGTGCGCCGCCGGCCGGCTCAGGCACCAGGCCTCGAACGCCGCGGGGCTCACGCCGAGACGCCGACCCCGATCGGGCAGGTCACGCCCGTGCCGCCGACCCCGCAATAGCCGTTCGGGTTCTTGGCCAGGTACTGCTGGTGGTAGTCCTCGGCGAAGTAGAAGGGCCCGAGCGGCTCGATCTCGGTGGTCACCGCCCCATAGCCCTGGCCCGCCAGCGCCGCGGCGTAGGTCGCCTTCGACGCCTCGGCGGCCTTCGCCTGCTCGTCCGACAGGGTGTAGATTCCCGAGCGGTACTGGGTGCCTACGTCGTTGCCCTGGCGCATGCCCTGGGTCGGGTCGTGGCCTTCCCAGAACACCTTCAGAAGCTGTTCGTAGGTCACCAGCTTGGGGTCGAACACCACCAGCACCGCCTCGGTGTGGCCCGTGCGGCCGGTGCAGACCTCCTCATAGGTCGGGTTGGGCGTGATCCCCGCGACATAGCCGACCGCCGTCACCCAGACGCCGGGGACCTGCCAGAACTTGCGCTCGACGCCCCAGAAGCAGCCCATGGCGAACACCGCCTGCTCCGTCCCCTCGGGATAGGGCCCCTTCAGCGGGCGGCCGTTGACGAAGTGGGTCGCGGCGGTGGGAATCGGCGAGGCACGGCCCGGCAAGGCCGTCTCGCGGGTCGGCAGCTCCAGGGTCTTGCGGGTGAACAGCATGGCGGGTCCCTCCCAGGGTCGATCAGGCGACGTATCGGTCCCTAAGATAGGCCCATCGCCAGCTGTTTTCACGCCCCGCCGCCAGTTCGCTTGTGGCGAGGCTCGCCATGAGTATATTGCGCGCCTTCCGCACGGACGGGGCCGGCCCAGCCGCCCCCCGCGCCGGTGGGTGAGGTGGCCGAGTGGTTGAAGGCGCACGCCTGGAACGCGTGTATAGGGGAAACTCTATCGAGGGTTCGAATCCCTCTCTCACCGCCAACCATAAGGCGCGACTCGTGTCCATCGTCCAATGGCTTGGAAATAGTACCAGTTCTCCGCAGGTTATCGCCAGTCTAGTACCGGAGTGCGCCCTCTCCGCGGCATAGTTTCTGCTGTAATTGGCGTTGAATTAGCCCTCATTCTCTCGGCGACGACTGCGCAGTGGAGTTTTCGGTGTCGATCGGACATCGGAGAAGGGTTCGCGTCGCACTGGTTGCCTCGAATGCGCTCGCCGAGCTGCAGCACACGGTCACTCATATGGCCGCTAACCAACCATAACCCAGGTCGCAGTTGCGCCAACAGCGGAAACTGGCTTCGGTCCAGCTTCAGGACCTTTCTAGCGCTTTGCCGGCGGGCACTTCGACGACTTCCGCCGACCTTCGCCAGCTGCTGCCCTATTCCCAGGGCGCTTCCGGCATATGGGCATCATCCATTTCCTCGGCCGGGACGATGGGGCTGCTCGGCAGGGTTACTACCGACGTGTTCAGCTTCGCCCGGCGACGCCTGAGCGCCTCCATCCGGTTTGACGTCTTGCGGCCCTCGAGCGTGGCCGAGCCCAGATGGTAACGATAGGTGCCGAGAGCGCTCAGCAGGCGGTTCATCATTTGGCCCCGGGCGATGTCGGTCAGATTCCGCCGAAGCTCGCTATAGCCGTCCTGTATCCGCTGGTGCACCGCCCGCGGTGCTTCAACGCGGCCATTTTGAATCGGCACTCCAGTTACGATGACCGGTCGCGGAAGGCCGACGACGCCGTCGACTTTGGAGACCTGATCGCCCTTCCAATCCGCATCCTTCAAGAGAACCCGCAGGCGCTCGGCGAACTACAGCAGCGTTTTCAGCACATCCTGGTGGACGAGTATCACCGTCTTGGCCGACCTAGCGACACGCTTGGCTTAACAGCCGAGCCTTGCACGAGAGGCCGGCCTCGTTACGCGGCCGCCGCTCGCCGAGCCTTCAGGCGATCTGCGCCAACCGCCTCACCTATCTCGACCATCGCCTTGAGCCGGCGCGGGTTCGTGCCGAGCAAACGCACCGTCTTGGCGCGTTCTGGCGGCATGAAAACTTCAACCTTCTTCTTGTCCATCGCGTCCAAAACCACGCGGGCCACATAGTCGGCTGTGACAGGTAGAGGGCGGCAAGTTCGACCCTCTTGTTCCATTCGGCTTCGCCCACCTTGCCTTCCAGCGAGGCTGTTCCCGTCAAGGATCCATCCGCCATCGAAGTTTCTCCTTGCTTCAGCACCCGCCATCGGCGTGAAGGCCGACGATCATCTCGATCTCGACGGCGATCTGTCCGGGTAGAGATCCCATGCCAACCGCCGATCGCGCGTGCGTCCCGACCTCGGGGCCAAACACCTCGACCAACAAGTCCGAGCAACCGTTCAACACCAGCGGATGGGCCATGAAATCAGGGGTGGCGTTGACCATGCCGAGCACCTTGATGATCTTCCGCACGCGCGACAGCGAGCCAGCCGCGCCCTCCAGCGCCGCGAGGAGATTCAAGGTCGTGAGGCGCGCCGCGGCGTATCCGTCCTCGATCGACACGTCAGCGCCGAGTTTGCCTTTGAAGACGACGCCTTCAGGACCGACTGGGCCTTGACCGGACAGGTAGACCAGCTGTCCATCGACGACCGCCGGCTGAAAATTGGCGACGGGTGGACGCGGCGCCGGAAGGCTCAGACCAAGCCGCGCCAACTCGACATAAGGGTTCCGGCCCCCAAGCTGTCCTGAATCGGGTAAGATTTTGTCGGTCATGGACGATCTCGAGCCCCTTGTATGGGCCATTCGGATCGAGTCCCGACGCCAGAATGACCTCAATGCTGAAGTGGCCGAAATCGCAACATGTAGCAATAACTATTTTCAATCGGTATCGAGTAAGGCGCGATCCATCATGCGCGCCGCCTCACGAAACAGGACATCGTGAGGAAGCCGGTCCTCCTCCATGGCCAACTCATCAACCATCCAGCCGAACTCAGAGCGAATCCGCAATCTCTGCCAAAGCAGGGCCGGGTCCGCATCCGGCAAGACCTTGCTGTAGAACTGGAAAATACGATCTGTATTCATCCGCTGCGATTCGAGTCGCACGTGCGTGAGATGGGGCAGCGCCTTTAGGGCGCGCATCGTCCAGATCGCCCCCGGTTCATTTGCGACGATGTCAGCCGCGATCTTGAACCACTCGGCCAGCGCCTCCGCCCTTTTGCCAGGGGCGGCCCATGAGCCTCCCTCGAACAACCAGATGGCGTAGGCGTCGTTCTGACGTTTAAGGAGCCGTCGCGCCAGCACCTCAAGGATTTCATATTTGTCGTTGAAATAACGGTAGAAAGCTGGCGGCGTCAAATTAGCCCGCGCGCAAATGCTGTTCGTCGTCAGGCGCTCAAAGCCAACCTCGCCTAGGATTTCGCCTGCGGCGCGCACCAACTTCTCGTAGGTCTCAAGCGCCTTTCCCGCCTGCGGCGGCGCTTTGGGTGGTGGGACGGTTTCTTCGTTTGGCATTTCGCGTTCCGGCCGTGTCGTGCGTGGGGATTTGGCTAGAGCCATGGCTGGGAAATCACTTTGGCGAACGGCGAGGAGCAAACCCTCACGCTAAGCTGTAGCGCGGATCCCATCAAGCAAGCCTCTGCATCTGACGCACGCCGTTCCGGCGCGGTTAGCGAGCCATTGTCTGGATAAGGCGACACACTGGCGCCACGTTCGCCGGTTACGGCAAGAGCGTTGACTCGCCGCTTCATATAGCAATTACTCCGCTCATTGCGAATGGTGGATCAAGACGGGTTGGGTGTGGAAGTTGGCATATGCACGCGGGATTTGAACGCGAGCCCGGCGTTGACGGCATAATCGCGTGGATCGGCGCCAAGCCAACGCGACTTCAGATCAGCGCGGTGCTGCTGATCGGCAATATTGGAATGCTGATCTGCGGCGTGCAGCCCGTCCTCTTGGGCGCTCTGTTGAACGAACATCGGTTGACGTCGGTCGAACTCGGCTGGGGAACCACGGCGGAGTTCCTAACGCTTGGCGTTTCGATTTCGGCCGCAGGCGCGTTTTCTAAAACTCGCAGTATGAGGGCGAAGGTCGCCATAGCCGCATTGGTGGCGATCGCGGCGGATTTATTGGTGACCGGCCAGAGCGGCCTTGAGGTGATCGCGAACCGCGCTGTCTGCGGCCTGGCGGAGGGCGTGTTGGTCTGGTGCACGACCTGCATGATCACGCGTGCTTCAGCGCCCGCGCGCTGGGCCGGGATTTTTCTGACTCTGCAGGGGATCACGCAGCTTGCCTTCGCCGCGGGCGCGCCCGCGACCGTCATGTCCGTGATGGGCGCCAACGGGGGCTTTTACGCGCTTGCGGGAACCGCGGCGCTCGCCTTGCTCGCCGTCCCGGCGATGCCGGACCGCATGGCCGATCTACCCAAGACCGGGGGACCGGGAAGGGGGGCCGCAAACGCTTACACCCCTGCGGCCATCGCCAGTCTGGTCTCCGTTTTTCTGATCGCCGCTTTTTCAATCGGCCTGTTCGCCTACCTCGCGCCGCTCGCCACCCAGTCTCGGATCAGCGGCAAAGGTCTCGGATTGATCGTATCAATTTCGCTTGCGACCTCAATCCTAGGGTCAGCGCTCGCCGCAGTTACGGCCAATCGGGTCACATACTTCGCGACCTTTGTGGTGTGCCTATTGGTGAACGCTGTCACGCTTGTCGTGCTCGCGGCGCTCCCGGGCCTTTTTGCTTTTTCAATCGCCGCGGGTGCGTTCGGGTTCTTCTGGCTCTATTTTCTTCCGTTCCAGCTTCCCTTTGTCATTGAAAGCGATCCCACCCGACGTATCGCTGTGATCGTTCCCGGCGCGCAGCTTCTTGGCGGGTCCGCAGGCCCTTTGCTTTGCTCGTTCTTTGTCAGCAACGCTGATTCCAGAGGAGCCCTTTGGGTATGCGGCGTCTGCTTCCTGCTGGCCTTCGCAATCTCGCTCGGCTTGCACCTTCGTCATCTTCGGCCGGCGCGAACGCAGCCCGCCGTTTAGCCGATGAACCTCATAGCCTACACGACAATCAAGATGTTCATCGCGGGCGCATGGCGAGGAACCCGAGGGCGATGGAGTATCGGTGCCGCCCGCCGCAACGGGCTTGAAGATCGCCCCCCCCCCGAGCAAGCGCTGAGTTACCGGACGACTCTCGCCCGATGACCGAAGAGCCGTTTGGCCCCATCGCGCCTATCACGCGTTTTCATCATCTGGACGAAGCGCTCGAGCGCGCGAACGCCCTTGCCTTTGGGGTTAGCCTCCTACGCCTTCATCAATCGAACCGATCGCGCCATGGCTGGCAGCCGCGGGCTCAAGGCTGGAATGATCGGCCTAAACACCTTGGCGGTCTCCACGCGGGAGACGCCATTGGGCGGAGTGCGGGGCAGTGGTCACGCGCAGGAAGGCGGGAGTGAAGGTCTGACACACTATCTCGACCTCAAGCCTCATTGCGCAGGCGGCCTAGTTCTAGGCGGGTGACCATTCAGACGGCCGCGCGCCTTGTCCCACCTCCCAGCGTGGCTATCCGTTTGGCGGCCTGCGCCTAGCAAGCCGGGGGCGGATTGAGGAACCTGTTCAACACGTTCTCGAGCACTGTCGAAATGGCGCCTTCGGGCTTCTTATCCCGCCAGAGGCTGCCGCAAAAGGTGATCGATCCCGCCGCGAACACCGCGCCGCCGCCGGGCATCGCAGTGTAGGTCATGTCTCCGCGCACGAGTTCGTGGGGTGGAGCTCCGGTCAAGCTGAGCGATTCGGTGAGCATATCCTCCGGTGCGACGCTAAACGTCGAAGGAAGTCCCTCGGAGACGGCCAGGACAACTGCTGTTTCGGGCGAACCCAGGCAAACATCCATGCGATCGAGTTCGAATCCTGCCGCGCCGCCGGCGCTGAGGCCGTAGTCGCCGACCACCTCGTCCGCAACGCCTTCAAACACCCAGGCGTGGGGGCCGGTCTTTGAAGCATCGGTTCTTCGGAACCACCCAGCGTCGAAAGGACCTTGAGCGCTGAAACCTACGCCAGTGAGGCTTTGAGGAAATCGCCCATTTCGGCGCCAAAGACCGCCGAGCTGACCGTCAAGAGCATGGAAGTATTCGCCCGTCTCGGCCGCCCAAAGCCGAATGCCGCCTTCGGCGCGTCGCACCTCGATCAGGTCAGGACGCGCCTTGTCACGGGCTATTCGCCAATAGAATCCGTTGGCCCCTAGGTAGGCTAGGTTCCCGCCGCTGGAAAGGTAGGCCTGCAATGCGTCGAGCGTACCCGGCGTATGGTATTCGGGGTGTGTGCCCGTGATCACCGCACTGTAATCTTCGATGAGCGAAACGCCCTCATCATCGAGATCCTCGTCAGTGATCACGTCATAGTCGAAGCCCTTGGCGTCTAGCCAGGCCAGGAGGTGAGTGTCGGCCGGGTAGTGCCTGACGCCCGAGCCCTTAGGGTCGTCGGCGAAGACAAAGCCGGGCCGCATGGTCAGGATCGGCCGAAGGCGCGTGCTGTTGGCGACGCCCGAACCGTCCACGTGCCAATTGTAGGTGCTGCGGCCGTAAGACCCGTACTCGCGCCCGCTATAGGGTGACGCGCCCCAGGCGGCCGCGCGCGCCTGGCCGTCGATTGACCTGTTGGCGAAGAAACAGTTTGCGTAGGCCATATAGGTGTAGGTCGGGGCGAGGAAGGCCAGCTTCGCCCGTGGTCCGTCCCGCTTGGGAAGTACATAGAACGGCAAATAGTCCTCGCCCGCGGCGCACGTCAGGTGCAGTGCGTAAGCGCCGCTCTTCACCGTGTCGGGGATCACGAAGCTGAACGTCTCGTTCCAGCAAAAGTCGCCGACATCATCAGCGTGAAAATGGATCGCCGCATATTGATCTGGCGCATGCCGCCAGCACATTTCCCGCCCCGACCATGTCGACCCGATGACGGCGCGGGTTGGGTCATTAACGGTTCGCCCATCGCACGCTTCAGGCCCAACACCGGCGATGAGCGTCGAGCCAATGTGCTGCGAGAAGTTCCATGAGGCGATCATCTGAAGCGCATCAGCGGTGGGCGGCCATTCTGCACGACCAACATAGCCGGCATAGATCGCGGGAGCCTCGAGCTTTCCAGTGAAGCATAAGCGAGGGGAGGATGGCCGCGCCGCTAGGGTGAGGCGCCCCCCGTGTGGACCTGCGAAGGGTGCGGGCGCCCGAGTCTCGCAGAATAGGCCGGCAGTGTCCTGGGGCTGAATCCCGACGCCAAGGCGCGCTCCGACAGGATCGAGGCTCAACCAAAGGCGGGTCCAGAGTCCCGAGCGCCAGGGGAAGGCAACTTCCACAACGGATTCGTGGTTCTTAGCCCGAAGCTCGCCCCGTACGCCGCTCGGTGTGATCGATAGGGAGATGGTCGCGCCTAGCGTGTCGTGGACCAAGACTGTCGCCTCTGACTCGGGGTCCGAGTTGGTCCAACAAAGAACGGTCCAGGTGTAGGAGCCAGACTCTTCAAGCCGGGGCCCTTCTCTAATGTCCACGAAGGAACCCATCGGGATGGACTGCTCCTCGCCCGCAAACCCCTCGTGGTAGACTTGGCCTAGGTCTTCCACCACAACACCCAGACTTTCAGGGTTAGGATCGCCCGAGACCACTCGGACGAGCCTCACGTCGAAACCCGCACAACTCGTACTGACGTAGGCGCTAAGGCGCCCGCCAGGCCGCTCTGAAAAGCGGTTGAGGTAGCCCGTGATCGGAAACGCCTTCGTCTCCTTAAGCGGCATTTTCAGCTTAGGATTGATCACAAGCTGCTCCTTCACCTTCCCGCGGCGGACACACCGGGCCAAGCTCGCGACGCCCCTGTTGAGAACCACGTCGAGAAAATACCGATCGGACCCTATTTGACACCTCCCAGCATATAGCAATAACTAACCATCCGTGTCTCCTGGGAACGTTATGACCAATTCAAAAAACATCGGCGCGAGGGATTGGTTGGGCTTTACGCCAACGCCGCTGCAGGTCACGGCCTTCGTCGCCGTCGGCGCCATCGCTCTTCTGTTCGCCGGACTGCAGCCCATCCTGCTCGGCGCCCTCGTCGAAGAACATAGATTAACAGCCTCGGCCTTAGGCGAAGCGGCGGCGATTGAGTTCTTCACTCTGGGTATCGGTGTCGGCATCGCCGGCGCCTTTTCCACGCCGACACACCTACGGTTAAAAGGGGGGCTCGCGGCATGTCTTTTGATTGCGGCCAATCTCCTTGCGTTGCAGGAACGCGGCCTCGCCATCCTGTTTGACCGCGCCGTCGCAGGACTGGCCGAAGGTGTTATCGTATGGCTGACCGCCTCTCTCATTTCCCGCGCCGCCATGCCGGCGCGGTGGGCTGGAATATTTCTCGTCTCCCAAGGTTTAGCGCAGTTCGCCCTAGCGGCCTTGTTGCCCATGACTGTCATGAAGCATTGGGGCGCGGACGGCGGCTTCTCTGTCCTGGCCGTCGCGTCGCTTCTTGCGCTTAGCCTCATGTTCGCCCTGCCTAACAGTCTGCCCGCAATGGAAGTCGACCATAGGCATGATTCTCGGGGCTACTCTACAGCGTCGATTTGGTCTCTGATTTCAGTCTTCTTAATTTTTGCTTTCTTCATCGGCCTGTTCGCCTATTTCGAGCAGTTCGCGGCCCAGTCCCATCTGAGTGCAGAGCAGAGCGGTGTCGCGGTGTCCTTGGCTGTCGGCCTCTCGATCCTTGGTTCAGGCGCTGCTGCAGTCTTAGCTAGGCGAGTCGCCTATTTCTCTACTGCACTCATCTGTTTGCCAATCAATCTCGTCGTGTTGGGTGTTTTCGCCAGTCACCCCTCCGTCGGCGTCTTTATTGGGGTTGCCGCCCTGTTCGGGTTCTTCTGGGGATTCTTCATGCCCTTCCAAGTCTCATTGGTCATCGAGGTCGATCCTACACGCAAATCTTCTTTGCTCGTACCCGGTATCCAGGGCGTTGGGGCCGCCGCGGGCCCTCTGCTCTGCTCGTTTTTTGTGACCGAGACGGATGCAAGTGGCGCATTGGCGGCCATGGCGGCATGTCTGCTCTTGTCGTTCGTGATCGGCGCGGCGCTTCATTTCGGCTTCGCACGCCGATCGGCGGCCGCCGCGCCGCAGCATAGGTCGGTTTGATCGTCTCGCGGAGCGCCCTCAGCCACCTCCTCGTCCGGCGGAGCCGCCGCGCGCGATAGGCCGTTGATTTGGCTTTCAAGAAGCTAGGAAAATAGTATAAACTATATCCGCCGCGTATGGAGTCATCATGGTGATCGACAAGTCTTTTTGCTGCGTTGAGCCTTTGGGCCGCGCCGCCTCCCGGTTTGGGGCGCCTCAGCCCGTTCTGGATTTGGAGGGCGCGCGCCGGCGGGGGATGTGTGCCGCGGCCGGCGTTGTTTTTGTGGCCCAGTCCCC
The DNA here is from genome assembly GCA_031291645.1 of Caulobacteraceae bacterium. Classification (GTDB taxonomy): domain Bacteria; phylum Pseudomonadota; class Alphaproteobacteria; order Caulobacterales; family Caulobacteraceae; genus Poindextera. The sequence continues at coordinate 91,618 of JARLIQ010000028.1, forward strand.
GGAAGCAACCCAATGACCGAGACTCGCCCCCATGGGCTTCAACTCACGGCGCTCGATCCCGAGTATCGTCAGGACCCTTACCCGCGCCTCCGCGCCCTTCGGGAGACATGCCCGGTTTATCGGGATCCGTACTTCGGCTCGGTTCAGCTGACCCGATACGCCGATGTCCGGGCTGTGCTGACGGATCGGTCCTTGTGGCGCGACCCGATCCGGGCGGACGATACCTCCCTAGAGCGGCGTCAGATTCTCGCTGAGCTGGCGGCATCGGGACAACCGCGCCAGCAGAGCATTTTGACCAGCGATGATCCCGATCACGGACGCATTCGGGGGCTGCTGACGCCGGTTCTCTATCGGCGCTTTTCGATGTCGCGCGAGATGGTGGTCTCTGTCATCGACAAGCATCTGGATGCGCTCGCCGCCTTGGAGACCTTCGACCTCATCGAGAAGATCGCCACCCCTATTCCGATCGAAGTTATCGCCCATCTCCTCGGTGTGGACGAGGAGCGCCTGGAGGAGTTTCGATCCTGGTCCGAAGCCATTGTACAGACCTTCAATCCCGAGCGGACCACCGAGCAGACCGTCGCGATGGAGGCGGGCTTCGGAGCGGCCATCGTCTATCTCAGCGAACTACTGGAAACACGACGCCGGGACCCAAAAGAGGACCTCATCAGCGACTTGGTCGGCCTCCAGGGGGCCGGCGCAGAGCTGTCGGACGAGGAAATCCGTACAAACTGCTTGACGCTCCTCATTGCGGGAAACCTGACGACGACCGACGTGATCGGCAACGGGGTTCACCTGTTCCTGACACACCCGGTTGAATTGGCGAAGCTCAAGGCCGACCCCGACCTGATCAACGGCGCCGTTGAGGAAATCCTCCGCTTCGAGCCGCCGGTCGACGCAACAGCCCGGGTGGCCTCTCACGACATCGAGGTTGGCGGGCGCCCAATTCACGCTGGTGAGGCGCTCTCGCCCTTTCTTCGGGCGGCTAACCGGGACCCGGAAGTGTTCGAAGCTCCTGATACCTTCGACATCTCACGCAAAAGAGCGGCTCACGTCGCCTTTGGCGGCGGAGCGCATATCTGCCTCGGCGCGCCCCTGGCGCGGATGGAGGCGCAAGCCGCGTTTTTGAGGATTTTCGACCGCTTCCCGAGCCTGCGCCTACTCGAAGAAGGCGCGGCTTGGCGCCCCATCCCGTTCTTCCGAGGGCTAGAGAATCTTTGGGTCGCAACACGATAGAAGACGACGATGAAGTCGTTAGCGCTCTCGCCTTGGCGCTTGAGCGGAAGTCAGAGAGGAGGCGTTCGAATGTCGGGCTTTGATTTGGTGATCAGGGGCGGCGAAATCCATGATGGCCTTGGTTCCGATCCCACGGTGGGGGACGTGGGGATCCGGGACGGGGTCATCGCCGCTCTAGGTCAGTTTAACGGCGCCGGCGGCGAGGAAATTGACGCTCGCAATGCGATCGTGACACCGGGGTTTGTAGACGTACACACCCACTATGACGGGCAGGCGACTTGGGAGACTCGTATGTCTCCGTCGTCAAACCACGGCGTCACGACCGTGGTGATGGGAAATTGTGGCGTCGGGTTCGCGCCCTGCCGCCCTGACCAGCGCGACTTGCTCGTGAACCTGATGGAAGGGGTGGAGGACGTTCCGGAGATTGTCATGACGCGCGGCCTACCGTGGAATTGGGAGACCTTTCCCGACTACCTCGACGCTCTCGAACGGCGCGAACTCGACATCGACGTTGCGGCTCAAGTGCCTCACTCCGCCCTTCGCGTCTATGTCATGGGCGAACGGGGCGCCGCCCGCGAGCCGCCGACCAGCCGCGATCTTCAGGAGATGCGGAGGTTGACCGCCGAGGCGGTCCGCGCCGGTGCAATAGGGGTCTCGACCTCGCGGAACATGCTGCATCGGAGCCGCTCTGGAGCCCTGGCGCCAAGTCTCTATTCGGAGAAGGACGAACTGGAGGCGCTCGCCCTCGGTCTTCGCGATGCTAACGCTGGCGTCTTCCAAGTCATCCCCGAGGTTTTCGGCGATGCGAAGGCGGAGTTTCAACTCATGAAGGCCTTGGCGCAGACCTCCGGCCGGCCGCTGTCGTTCTCCCTCGTCCAGCCCAATACCGGTGATCCTAGTGGATGGAGCACATCGCTCGCGCTGTTGGCGGAGGCCAACCGGGAAGGTTTGGCCATGAAGGCGCAGGTGTTTCCGCGCCCGGTGGGATACCTCTACGGGCTCGATCTTTCGTTTCATCCCTTCAGTCTGCATCCAAGTTTCAGGCCGCTGCTGGATCTTCCGCTCGCCGAGAAGGTGCGCGCCTTGCGCGACCCGTCGATGCGCGAGCGCCTTCTTTCTGAAAAGGCTGAGGATCCGAACCCAATTTTCATGGCCACGGTCGACAGCTTCCGCTTTGCGGTCCCGCTGGGCGATCCGCCGAACTACGAGCCGGATCTGGAGGATCAGATGTGGCGGCAGGCGGCCCGAGAGGGACTTTCTGTTGCTGAATATGCCTACGACTTGCTGTTGGAACGGGAGGGCAGGACGATCTTCTTCATGCCAGCGGCGAATTATCGAGATGGCAATCTGGCCGTGGCGCGAACGATGGTGCGCGACCCTAACACCGTCTTGGGGTTGGGCGATGGCGGCGCACACTACGGGATGATCTGTGATGCGAGCTTCCCCACGTTCGTGCTCCAGACTTGGATGCGAGACCAATCGCCTGGGTCCGACGACAGCCTCGCCTCCACCGTGCGCGCGTTGACCTCGGAGCCCGCGGATTTGGTCGGGTTGGGCGACCGCGGACGCCTGACGTTAGGCTCGAAAGCAGACATCAACGTGATTGATCTCGCCCGCCTCGGGCTTCACGCGCCGAAGGTCGTGCGCGACCTTCCCGCTGGCGGCCGACGCCTCCAGCAGAAGGCCGACGGGTATAGGGCTACGATCGTCTCGGGCGCCGTCACCTACCGCGATGGCGTTCATTCAGGTGCGCTCCCCGGCCGACTGGTGCGAGGGGCGAGGGGACGATAGCTGGGTGAGATCGATCCGGGTCCTAAATCGCCGGTCTGTCACATACATCGTCCGAGGCGGGCTCCCCGCAGAGCCGCCTCGATGAACTCCCGCCCAGACCCTATCGGCCGCCTACCGCAGCTTGAGAACAGCACCGACCAATGCTTCATGACTGGCGCCCCTTCTTCGAGGTCACCGGAGCCGCCGGCGGCTTCAGGCCATTGAACGATCCGGCCGACCGCGCACAATGGCCAAGCCGGCGAACACGGGCGGACTCCAGCGGGCGAACCTTGCGCTTTGGTGAGCGTCGTCAGCCGCCTGTGGCGCCGCGCGGCGCACGCGGCCCACAGCATGGTGCCGTCGATTCCGATGTGCAGACACGCCCCCGCCGCCTCGGCGAGGTGCGGCCTTCTATCTTGCTGTTACGCCATGCCGGCGCCCGCATCCCTGACCGATGGCGCTCCCACGTCTGCGACGTATTCACTTCAGGAAATGCAAGAGCACCTTAATGATCGCCGCAATCAACACGAGCAGAATCGATAATGTCCATACAGTCTGTCGCCGAGCCCTGAATATCAAAGTGCCCGGCAAGGCCAGCATTAGTGCAATTATCAAAGATCCATTTGATACAAGTTCAATCCCACTCGCGCCAAATTTTTCCACATACAGCCAGAAGCCATAGAGGCCTGCTGAGCCGAATGCAAACATTACACTAGAAAATACAACTTCAATAATGTCGTTGCGCTTCCAGGTCATCACGGCGCCACATTCAGCAGACCGAAATAAGTTATCGGCGTATTGACGGGTGGACCAAATCGCATGGGGTACGGCGAAGGAATAATCTGCGATGAACTAAATCGCGGTACTTTGTCGATCACACTCATCGTGGACGTGCTGCGGATCAATTTGGCGATCTTGCTATAATCATTGCGATTTCTCACCGTGACGCACCCCAGGCTGACATTGCCTGGGTGGAGCCGATATGATCCTGGCGATCGCCAGGGCCGCCACGAACGCTCCAAGCAGCATGATCGCCTCCGCTTGAGACTGAGGTATGGCTCCTGTCGAAGACTGCAAGGCGCGGCTGGCGCTCTGGCGAGCGCCACTCATCCGCGGCCGTCAAAGGCCGAACGGATAGGTCTCGTCTTCGCCCGACCGGATCTGGGTCGGCAACGGGGTCACCGCGCGGGTCTGGTCGAACCAGACGAAGCCGTCGTATTGCTCGGGCAGGCAGGCGTGGGCGTAGTGGCTCAGCCGCTCGGTGTCCGGCCGGTAGACCACCCCGATGTAGCGCTCCAGCCGTGGTGCGCTCAACTCGCCGCGCAAGGCGTCGTGGCGGCCGGGCCGCAGGTCGAGCAGGAAGCGGGCCAGGCCGGTCTCGTGGCAGAGCGCCTCATAGCTGTCGGTGCGCGAGGGGCGAACGGTCTGGACCTCGGCCGGGCCGTCCCAGTCCGAGGCGGCCATCACCGTGCCGGCGTGGGTCCCGAAGCCGATCAGCGCCGCGTCGCGGCCGAACCGCTCGCGGCAGAGCTGGCCGATGTTCAGCTCGCCGTGGGTCGCCATGTCGGTGTGGCGCGCGTCGCCGATGTGGGAATTGTGCGCCCAGACCACCGCCTTCGATGCTGGTCCCCGCGCGGCCAGGATGCGCTCGAGCGTGTCGAACATGTGCCGGTCCCGCAGGTTCCAGGATTCGTGCCGGCCGTAATACATGGCGCGGTAGTAGCGCTCGGCGTCGGCCACCAGGTAGGCGTTCTGGGACGCGTCGAAGAGGCCTTCGCCGTCTCGGGCGGCGTATTCGGCGGCGTTGCGGGCCAGGTCGACCAGGATGCTCACCACCGGCCGCTCGCAGATCGCATAGCCCTCGTGCAGCGCCGCGCGCCCGTAGGCCGCCGGCTCGGCGTTCCAGGGCGACAGGCAGGCGTAGCGTTCGCGCGCCTGCGCCGCCGCGCCAGGGTCGACCTCGTCGAGGTAGTCCAGCACCGCCGCCATCGAGGCGCGCATGTTGTAGAGATCGAGCCCGTAGAACGCCGCGCGGTCCGGCGGCTTCACGCCCGCATTGTGCTGGCGCAGCCAGCGTACGAAGGTCTCGACGTCGGTGTTGCGCCACATCCAGGTCGGGAACCGACTAAAGGGCGGCGGCGCCATCGCCCTGTGCTGGCGATGGCGTACGTGCCGGTCGATGGCGGCCGCATCGGGCCAGTCGGCCTCCACGGCCACGACGTCGAACCCGTGCCGCTCGATAAGCCGCCGCGTGATCGCCGCGCGGGCGCGGTAGAACTCGCTGCTGCCGTGGCTGGCTTCGCCCAGCAGCACCACGCGCGCGTCGGCGTAGCGGTCGAACGCGACCGCGAAGGCGGCGTCGGTCAGGTCGGGCAGGGGCTCGGCCGCTGCGGCGAGGCTTGCTGCAACGGCCACCTTCGTCTCCCTCGCGCTATTGGTCCGGTGGGACCGCAAGCGGCGGCGCCGGCGGGGGCGGCGGAGTCGTGGCGTCCGGTGGAACCGACGGCACGGCCTGCCATCCGCCGGGGCAGGCGGTCACATAGGGATAGAAGCCGGCGGGATCGGCGCAGCGGTACCAGAAGTTCTGCGCGGCGGGCGGACCCTCCGGCGGCGCTTCTTCGGTGTCCTCCGGCGGGATGTAGGTGGGATAGGGATAGATCGGCTCGGGATAGAGGTACCACTCGTCGTCGAGGAACCACCACCAGCCGAACACGCCATCGTACCAGGTGTGCCGCCACAGGCCGTGCTCCCAGTGTTCGCGGTCCGCCGGGCCCAGGTGGCCGAAGTCGCGTCCGTGGAAGCCGCCGTGGGATGGCCCGCCGTGATAGCCGCCGTGGTAGCCGCCGGGATAGCCGCCGCCCGGGTGGCCGCCGCCTGCGCCGTGGTAGCCGCCAGGGTAGCCGCCGCCCGGATGACCGCCGCCCGGATGACCGCCGCCGGGATGGCCGCCGCCTGGGTGGCCGCCCCCCGGATGGCCGCCGCCTGAACCATGGCCGCCGCCGGGGCCGCCATGTGGCTGGGCCGCGGCGGGCAAGGCGAAGATAAGCACGGCGATCGCCGCGGCGCTCGATAGGAACCTGGACATCAGCACAGCCTTTCAAGGGCGCTGGTCGCCCGTGTCGATGATGACCATGGGCCTCGGCGCGAACCGACGCCTTGACGCCGATCAACCGTTGCGGTCGCAAAGCGGCCCTGTGAGCGGCCTGCCTCCCAACGTCTCGTTGAGCGAGGTCAACGACGCCGGGCCGCGGGCGCCTCAGCCTGCAGGCTACGAATGATGGCGCGCCGTCCGGCGAGGGGCGCGCCTTGCTGCCTCCCGAGGCGCGCCGCCCCGATCGAAGCCAAGGCCTGAACCCATGCCTGCAACCCGGCGGCGTCTCCAGCTGGGACCCGAGCCGTCTTCGACGGGCGGAACGCCGCCGTCCCCCGCCGCCAGGCCGTGGGCGCGGCGCCGGTTCGCCCTCCTTGCGGCCGTCGCGCTGACCGCCTTCGCCGGCCTGGCTTCAGGCCTGGCCGCCGCCCCGGCGCCGCAGCGCGTGGCGATCCTCGTCTATCACCGCTTCGACCCGGCGACGCCCGCCCCCACGACGGTCACCATCCCCGCCTTCCAGGGGCAGCTCGCCTGGCTCGCCCGTCATCACTACCGGATCGAGCCCTTGCGGACCGCGCTGGCCGAGCTGGACGGCGCCGCGCCCTCGGGCGGGCCGGTGGCGGTGATCACCGCCGACGATGGGCACAAGTCGGTTTACACCGAGCTCTTTCCCGTGATCCGCGCGCAGCGCATTCCGGTCACCCTGTTCATCTATCCGTCGGCCATCTCCAACGCCCCCTACGCCCTGACCTGGGCGCAGCTGCGCGAGATGCAGGCCTCCGGCCTGGTGGACGTGGAGTCGCACACCTATTGGCACCCGAACTTCCGGACCGAGCGCCGGCGCCTCGGCGCGGCCGCCTACCAGGCCTTCGTCGACGTCCAGCTGCAGCGGTCCAAGGCGGTCATCGAGCGCGAGCTCGGCAAGCCCGTGGGCATGCTCGCCTGGCCGTTCGGGATCGTCGACACCGACCTCGAGGCCGCCGCCAGGCGGGCGGGCTACACGGCGGGGTTCGGCTATGGGGGCGGGCCCGCCGGCGCGGGCGGCGACCGGCTCGCCCTGCCGCGCATCCCCGTGGGCGACGCCGACCGCGGCGATCGCTTCGGCGCGCGCATCGGGGCCGCCAAGGCCGAAAGGGCTGCGTCATGACCGGCTGGATACGGACCTTCTGGGCGGCGGTGGCGCTGGCCCTTGCGCTGGGCGCGGCGAGCGGCGCGTCCGCGCTCGACAGCAAGGTGGTCGACGCGGCGACCGGCGCAGCCGCGCCCGACGCCTCGGTGGTCATCGCCGGCCGCGAAGTCCGCACGGACAAGGCCGGCGGCTTTCACCTGGACGGCGCGGCCGGGCCGGTGTTCGCCCGCGCGCCCGGCTATCGCGCGGCCACCCTTTCGCTCGCCGACCTCGCCAAGTCCGGCGGCGCGATCCGGCTGACGCCGTTCACGCCAAAGGCGCTTTACCTGACGGTCTACGGCGTGGGCTCCAAGACCCTGCGAGGCGGGGCGATGGCGCTCATCCACAGCGGCTCGGCCAACGCCCTGGTGATCGACCTGAAGGGCGATCGCGGGATCGTGCCCTATCCCAGCAAGGTGGCGCTGACCGCCAGCCCCGGCGCGCGCCGGGTGACCACCATCAGCGACCTGCCCGCTCTCGTCGCCCAGCTCCACGCCTCGGGGGTCTACCTCATCGCCCGGATCGTGGTGTTCAAGGACGAGCCGCTCGCCGCGGCCCGGCCGGACCTGGCCGTCAAGCGCGCCGACGGCAGGCTGTTCCGGGACCGCGAACACCTGGCCTGGACCGATCCGTTCCAGCCCGAAGTGCAGGCCTACAACATCGACCTGGCGATCGAGGCGGCCCAGGCCGGATTCGACGAGATCCAGTTCGACTATCTGCGCTTCCCGGATTCCTCGGCCAAGCTGCGCCTGGCCAAGCCCTCGAACATCAAGAACCGGACCGCGGCGATCGCTGGCTTTCTGGCCGCGGCGCGCCAGCGGCTGCGACCCTACAACGTCTACCTTGGGGCCGACATCTTCGGCTACGTCTGCTGGAACCAGGACGACACCGGGATCGGCCAGCGGCTGGAAGAACTCATGCCCAACGTCGATTACCTGTCGCCGATGCTCTATCCGTCGGGCTTCCGGTTCGGGATTCCGGGCGTCCGCAATCCGGTCGCCAACTCCTACACCATCGTGCGCGACTCCCTCGGCCAGGCCCGCATGCGGCTGAACGTCTCGCCAAAGCGCTTTCGCCCATGGCTCCAGGCGTTTAGGGATTATGCGTTCGATCGCCGCGTGTTCGCCGCGCAGGAGGTCGCCGACCAGATTCGCGCGGCCGCGGACTTCGGGTCGGACGGATGGATGCTGTGGAACGCAGGCAACACCTATTCGGGACTGGGCCTCGCGCTGGCGGAACCGGCAGGGCGCGGCGGCGTGGCGCGACGGTCCTCGCCGGCTTCGCAAGCCTGCTCCTGATCTTCGGCGGCGCGCAGGCGCGGGCGGACGAAGCGCCCACGGCCGACGGCTTCGCCGACCTGGCCGCCGTCGTCCAGCGGGACCTGCAGGCGGGTCATGTTCCGGGCGCCGTGGTGCTGGTGGGCGAGCACGGCCGCGTGGCCTACCGGGCCGCGTTCGGGTGGAAGTCGCTCGAGCCCGCCCCCGCGCCGCTCGACGCGGCCGCCATCTTCGACTTGGCCTCGGTGACCAAGGTGGTGGCGACCACCACGGCGGTGATGCAGCTGGTCGAGGCCGGACGCCTCGGCCTGGACAGGCCGGTCGCCGACTACTGGCCGGCGTTCGCAGCCAACGGCAAGGCCGCGATCACGGTGCGGCAGCTGCTCACCCACACCTCCGGCCTGCCGCCGGACCTCGACCTCGTGGCGGACTGGAGCGGAGGCCCTGCCGCCCTGGACCGGGCCGCGGCCGAGCGGCCGACCCGCGCCCCCGGCGCGGCCTTCGTCTACAGCGACATCAACTTCATCGTGCTCGGCGAGCTGGTGCGGCGGATCAGCGGCGAGCCGCTGGACGTCTATGCGCAGCATCACATCTTCCAGCCCCTGGGCATGGCCGACACCGGCTTCCTCCCGGACGAGACCCGCCGCGCGCGCATCGCGCCCACCGAGCGCGAGGACGGCCAGCTGCGCTGGGGCCAGGTGCAGGACCCGACCGCCTACCGCATGGGCGGGGTTGCCGGACACGCGGGCCTGTTTTCCACCGCCGACGACCTGGCCCGCTTCGCCCGCATGCTGCTGCAGGGCGGCAGCCTGGACGGCGTCCAGATCCTGAAGCCCGAGACCGTGGCCCTGATGACCCGGGCGGAGACCTTGCCCGGCGGCGTTCGCCGCGCCCTGGGCTGGGACGTGGCCTCGCCCTATTCGGCCGGGATGAACCTTGCGTTCGGCCCGGCGGGCTACGGCCACACAGGCTATACGGGATGCTCGCTCTGGATCGACCCGGCGAGCCAGGCCTTCCTGATCGTGCTGACCAGCCGCCTGCACCCCGACGGGCGGGGCGATGTGAAGCCTCTGCGCCGCGACCTGGCCATGCTCGTGGGCGACGCCGTCCGGCCCGCGCCGCCGACGCTCCAGGCCGTCGCCGCCGTGAGCCATCCCCAGGGCCGCTAGGGTCTCGGTCGCGCCGCCGACGGGGGTTGCGCGTCATCCCCGGCGTTGGGCGGGACGCGGGTGTCGACATGGATGCGCATGGCGTCGTGGCGCCAGTATTCCCGGTCGTACTCCACGACCCGGCCGGCGGCGTCGAAGCTGGTGCGCACCACGACCAGCCCCGGGGTGCCGGGCTTGGCGGCCAGGGCCGAGGCCTCCGCCTTGGTCAGGGCGCAGGGCCACATGTCCACCCGGTTGCGGGCGACCGAGACGCCGTATTCGCGCTTGAGGATCTGGGTCAGCGAGCCGTCGAGCGGGAAGCGCAGCAGGCCGGGCGCCAGGGCCGGGCTGACCTGGATATCCTCGATCAGCACCGGCCGCCCGTCGATCGAACGTCGCCGGCGCAGGGCGTAGAGCGGCGCGCCCACCTCGACGCCGAACACCTCGGCCGCGGCCGGCGGCGCGGGCGCCAGTTCGGCGACCAGGGTGGTGGTGGCGGGGATGCGGCCCTGCTCGGAGACATAGGTCATGAACCCGGCCCAGCGGGTCGGGTCGTAGATGATCGGCGCCGGCGAGACGTACCAGCCGCTGCGGTCGCGGCGATAGATCTGGCCCTCGGCCTCGAGCTGGAACAGGGCCTCGCGGATGGTGCCGCGGGCGATGCCGGCGCCGGTCTGCAACTGCCGCTCGGACGGCAGCTTGGCCCCGGCGGGCAGGTCGCCGGACTGGATGCGGCGGACGATGTGGTCGCGGATGGACAGGTAGTGCGGCTGGTCGCCGAGCGCGGCGGGTTGGGTCCACCAGGCGGTCTGGGCTCGAGCAGCGGCCATGCGGGGGCGATCGCCTTTCGTTCGGTGTGGACCGGGCGCCTAGATCACGATGAATTTGGATTGAATCAATCCAAATTCATGAACGTGATCGATTCCAGAAAGTTAGAGCGAATCTTCCGGTCCGGACCCGCACTTTTCGGCCAAACGCCGCGGCGTCAAGGCGTGCGGGCCGGCGGGCGCGAAAAAGGGGCGGCGCCGTGACGCCGCCCCCCTCGCACGACCGAGACCGTGGCCTCAGTGCGAATAGGAGATGCTGAACAGGAGCGTGCGCCCCGGCTCGATGTAGTCCTTCTGGTAGCCCGGGGCCGAGCCCTTGGAGGTGTAATAGCCGTAGTCGTCCAACACGTTCTGCACGTCGAAGCCCACCGTCACGCCATGCCCGACGGTGTAGCGGGAGTGGAAGTCCATCCGCTTGTAGGGCTGGTTCCACTTGTCGATGAAGTTGTTGCGGTTGTCCTCGATGAACCGGCCCTGGTAGTTGTAGGCGATCACCGCTTCGAAGCCATATTTCTGATAGATCAGGTCGGCGTTGTAGAGCCAGGTCGGCGAGTTGAGCAGCGGGGTGGTGTAGTTGGCGTCGATGCGATACTGGGCGCCGCCGACCGCCCGGCTTTGCAGGTAGGTGCCGTTGACCGCCACGCCGAAGCCGCTCCAGAAGCCCGGCAGCTCGCTGAACCGGCGTTCGAAGTCGGCCTCGAGGCCCCAGACGTGCGCGTCGTGGCCGTTTTCCGGCTGGGAGATCGTCACGTCGTTGTTGCCGACGTTGCCGAGGGTCGAGCCGTCGACCGCCTCGCCGTTCGAATAGATGTAGTTCTTCAGGTGCTTGTAGAAGGCGCCGGCCGAGATGATGCCGGCGTTGCCGAGGTAGTATTCGGCGGACAGGTCGAAGTTCAGCGCGGTCATCGGCTTCAGGTCGGGGTTGCCCTGGCTGATGCTGGTGATCGCGCCGGTCCCGTCGCGGGTGACGGTCGAGGCGCCGCTGATGTACTGGTAGGCCGGCCGCGAGAAGCTGGTCCAGATCGCCGCCCGATAGACGATCTTCGGCGCCGGCCGGTAGGTGGCGGTGATGCTGGGCAGCACCTCGGTGTAGCTGCGCTTGGTGGTCTGCATGCCCGTGTGGGACGGGTCGGTGGTGCAGTTGCCGTTGGTGTCGCAGGTCTCCCCGGTGTTGTACGCCGAGTTGTTGACCTGGGTGTTTTCGATGCGCAGCCCGGCGATCACCTCGGTCTTGTCGAATTTCCAGTCGGCCATGCCGTAGCCGGCGTAGATGCCCTCCTGGTAGTGGGTCGCGACGGTGGGGTCCTCGGCGTGGCCGATGGTCGCCGCGTCGATGGTCCGGATCACGGCGGCCCGATTGTAGGTCGATCCGAAGATGTAATAGCCGTGCAGGGTGGCGCCGACGTTCTGGCCGACGAACGGCGAGGCGCCGTAGCTGGCGTAGTCGAACGCCCCGGCCGCCATCTCGTACTGGACCTCGCTGTGGTCCTGGTGCTGGAGCTGGTACTTGAAGCCGGCCTTGACGTAGTCGAGGCCCAGCCAGGCGCCGGCGTCGTAGGTCAGGTCGAACTTGAAGCCGTACTTGCGCTCGTTGGTCTGGTAGGTGCGCCGGCCGGCGCCGTTGAACTGGGTGAGGGCCGAGTTGTCGTAGACCAGCGACTGGGCGCTGGCCGGCAGTTCCCATTCCGGGAAGCGGGGATCCGGATTGACGAAGGTCACGCCGGTGTTGTCGTAGGGCGCGATGTTGGTCGGGGTCTGGTAGTCGACGCTGTAGCCGGCCAGATTGCCGCGTTCGCCATAGCTCAGGAAGGCGTTGTACTCGACCTTCAGCCGCCCGAACCGGCTTTCGCCGCCCAGCGAGGTGGTCGATAGCAGGTCGACTTCGTCCTGGGTCTGATAGTTGCGGTCGACGTAGAAGCCGCCGGGGCTGTAGACGCCCGACTTGCCGCACAGCGAATAGCGCGAGCCCGACGAGCCGTCGCTCGCGCCGCTGCAGCCGCCCATGTCGAGGCTGCTGATCACCCCGTCGCCGTTGCGGTCGACGATCTGGGAGGTGGTGTAGCCGTAGATCGTCCCCAGCGTCGAGCTGTAGCCGACAATGTCGTTCTGCGGTTGCGCCAGGTCGGTCTCGTTCGGATTGACCTGCTCCAGGCGCGGCGTGTTCAGCGACTTGACCGTGAGTTCCGAGTGATCGTCGATCTTGTGCAGCCGCGCGAACTGAGAGCGGAAATACACCTTGTTGTCGTTATTCTGGTAGTCGATCGAGAAGTTACCGCCGTAACGCTCTTGCTGGAGGCGGTAGTTGTCGAGGTCGAGGCCCGGAAGATTGAGCGAATTATAATTGATCTTCTCGGTGTTGTTGGCGCGCCAGATGGTCGGGTCCCACTCGCCGTCGTTCTCGGACTCCTCGGACAGGGAGTCCTTCTTGTAGTAATAGCCGGTGAGGAAGACGCCGAAGTGGCCTTCCGGTCCAAAGCGGCGGCCGGCGTCGATCTGGAAGATTTCGGCGCCGCTGGGCGTGTGCTGGCCCGAATTCGCCGCTTCCTCGTTGACCCCGTATTGCGCGTTCAGGCGCAGCACCGGCTTGTTGGAGTCGAAGGCGGTGGGCGTCCTGAAATCCACGGTGCCGGCGACCGCGTCGCCGTCCATGTCGGGTGTCGAGGTCTTGGTCACGGTGGCGGTCTGGAAGCCGAACGGCGGCAGGACGGTCAGCGAGACCTGACGGCTGCCGTTGTCGGTGTTGGCCACGCGCTGGCCGTTGATGGTGAAGACGTTGAAGTCCGAGGCCAGGCCGCGGATGGTGACGTATTCGCCCTCGCCGGTTTCCCGGTTGTGGAACACCGAGACCCCGGGCACGCGGGTGATGGCGTCGGCGACGTTGTTGTCGGGGAATTTGCCGAGGTCGTCGGCCGAGATGACGTTGCTGACCTTGTCGCTGTTCATCTGCAGGTTCAGCGCGCGGACGTCGGCGAGCTGGCGACCGGTGACCGTCACCCCCTCCACTTCGTTGGCGCCGCTCACCGCGAAGTCGAGCGTCACGGAGCCGTCGGCCGGCACGCGGATCGCCTGCTTGGCGGCCTTGTAGCTGAGGAAGCTGACGCTGACCTCGTAGTCGCCGGCGGCGAGGTCGCCGAGGACATAGCCGCCGTCGCGATCGGTGACGGCGCGCTTGCCGGAGGCCGTGGTCACGACCGCGCCGGCGAGGCTGGCGCCGGAGGTCGCGTCCTTCACGTGTCCGATCACGTCGCCGGCCACGGCCGCGCCCGCGGGCGACAGCGAAACGGCCGCCGCGATCAAGGCTGCGGCGGCGGGCCCGCCCATCAGCGCCGCGCGCCGGTTTCGGGTGAAGCTCGATAGCGACATCTTCGTCTCTCCATCACGCGGCGGCCCGCGTGGGCCCGGAAGTAATGGGGAATGAGACGCAGACGCATTATCGCAGCCGAACAGGCTTGCGGCGTCGTTACGTCAGTAGACGTAGCGATCGCGTTAGTCGTCTGTGAAACACCCCCCGGTGAGGTCCCGATTTCGGGAGTGTCTTCACAGTAATATCGGTCCAAACTGGTGTAAACCAGTTCAATAAATCTTCACAATACTGAAACGTTGGCGCCTAAAATTCGCCGAGGCCGATGTCCTCGGCGTCGCGTGCGGCTGTGGGCGCGAGCAGCCCCTGCAGCAGGGCGCGGTAGTGGCTCAACGGCGGGGTCGCCAGGCCGGGCTGCTTGGCCCCGTCGTCGTAGCGGCGAAGGCGCAGGGCGTCCTGGGCGTAGGGCAGGGCGACGAACCGCGCCGCCTGGGCGTCGGTGAAGGCGCCGCCCTGGACCTTGAGGCTGGCCAGCGAGGCGTGGCTGAGGCTCTCCAGGTAGCCGGACTCGACGGCGCACAGGTAGCGCTTGGCCGCGACGTGCAAGGCGACGGGCCGCCAGACGTCCGGGCCGAACAGGGTGGCCAGCGAGCGGGCGGCCCGCACCTCGTGGGCCAGGTCGGTTCCGGGATCGGCGCCGTCGGCGGGCTCCGGCTCCTCGAAGTGGCCGATGTCGTGCAGCAGCGCCGCGGCGACGAGGGCGTCCGAGGCGCCGTCGGCGACCGCCAGCTGCGCGCTCTGCAGCATGTGCTCGAGCTGCGAGACCTGCTCGCCATAGCTGCGCTCGCCGCAGCGGTCGAAGTCCGAGAAGATTGCTTCGAGGGTCAGCGTCATCGGGAATCCTGTCGGGAAAGACAGCTGGTCTATACCAACGTCCGGACGGCTGTCTCCCCTCTTTTTGCGCGGCCGGCGTCGGTGCGAGCGTCATGCGACAGTCGTATCCGCCCGCTAATCTGGTCCAGACCAATTTGGGGGAGTCACCGGATGACGCACAGGCGCAAGGTCCTGAAGGGCGCGGCCGCGGCCGGCGGCGTGGCGGCCTGGGGCGGGGCGATCCGCCGGGCCATGGCCATTCCGGCCAACGTCCGCACCGGCACGCTGAACGACATCGAGCACATCGTGGTCTTCATGCAGGAGAACCGCGCCTTCGATCACTATTTCGGCCTGATGGACGGCGTGCGGGGCTTCGGCGACCCGCGCCCGCTGAGGCTCCCCGGCGGCCAAGCCGTGTGGCGCCAGCCCAGCGGCGAGCATGCCGACGGCTACGTCATGCCGTTCTGGGGCGACTCGCGGACCACCAACGCCTATGTGATCGACGGCGCAGGGCAGAGCCACGACGACAACCTGACGATCCTCAACGGCGGGCGCTACGACCGGTGGGGCCACACCGGCGAACTGCACAAGCGGATGGCGCACTACGCCCGCGCAGACCTGCCCTACTACTACGCCCTGGCCGGCGCCTTCACCGTCTGCGACGCCTACCACTGCTCGACCCTGACCCAGACCTATCCCAACCGGCTGCACCTTTGGACCGGGTGCAACGGCGGCGGCCAGGTCGGCGGCGATCCGATCATGTCGAACTATGGCGAGGACCAGACGCCGACCTCGGACATGGCCACCGACCAGCCGATTCCGGGCGGGCCGCTGACCTGGACCACCTACGCCGAGCGGCTCGAGGCGGCGGGCGTCAGTTGGAAGGTCTACCAGGAGTACGACAACTTCCAGGACAACATCCTGTCGATCTTCGCCCCCTTCCGGCCGGCCCCCAAGGACTCGCCGCTGTACAGGAAGGGCCGCTCCTGGGTGTCGGAGAACGATCCCAACCCCGACAACGTCAGGAAGTCGACCGGCGAGTTGCTGGTCGAGGCCTTTCGCCGCGACCTCGCCGCCGGCGCCCTGCCGCAGGTGTCCTGGATCGTCACCGCCCAGGACCTGTCGGAACATCCGACCGCCGCGCCGGCCAAGGGCGAGGCGGTCTGCGCGCGGCTGATCGAGGCCCTGGTCGACCATCCCGAGGTCTTCGCCAAGACGGTGTTCATCATCAACTACGACGAGGCGGGCGGCTTCTTCGACCACATGCCCCCGCCGACGCCGCCGGTGCGCCCGGAGGCGGGCTTCAGCACCGTCCCCGTCGCCGGCGAGATCAAGACCTATGGGCCGGACGCCGACCATCCCGGTGCGCATCCCATCGGCCTGGGGATCCGCACGCCGGCGATCGTTGTCTCGCCCTGGTCGCGCGGCGGCTTCGTCTGTTCGGAGCTGTTCGACCACACCTCGGTGCTGCGGCTGATGGAGGCGCGCTTCGGCGTCGCGGAGCCGAACATCAGCGACTGGCGGCGCACGGTGTGCGGCGACCTGACGTCCTGTTTCGACTTCAAGACCCCCAACCGCGACTGGTCGAAGCTGGCGCTGCCGGGCGCGCATGACAGCACCGAGCGGGTGGAGCGCTCGCGCGCCGCGCGTCCGCTGGCCATTCCCGCCGTCCAGTCGGCCACCGGCCAGTCCGGAGCGCGGCGCCTATCGCGTCCGCTGCCCTATGCGCTGCACGCCGACGGGCGGATGGTCGACAAGCGGTTCACCTTGGAGCTGGTCAACGGCGGCCGGACGGGCGCGGTCTTCCAGGTGTTCGACGAGACCGGCGAGGAGGGCCCCTGGACCTACACCCTCGGGCCCAGGCGGCGGTGCGTTGTCCAGCCCTGGGCGGGGCCGGTACGGGCGCTGGCCGTCCACGGACCGGACGGCTTCTACCGGCGGTTCGCGGCGCCCGCGGCGGCGATGATCGAGGTGGCGCTGCGGCCGGATTCGACGCGCGGCGGCGCGGCGCTGAAGCTGATCAACCGCGGTCCGCGCCGTCTGCACGCCCTGGTCAGCCTCGCGCCGGCCTATGGCGGCGACAAGCTCCCGCCACGGACCATCCGCCTGGACCCCGGCGAGCGGGTGACCAACCATTGGCCGCTGGCCGCCAGCCACCAGTGGTACGACCTCACCGTCGCCCTGGTGGGCGTCGAGGGTTTCGAGCAGCGCTTCGCCGGCCGGTTCCACAACGGCCGACCCGGCCTGACCGACCCGGGCATCGGTGGAATGCGGCTTTGAGGGCGGCGGGCTGGGCCTCGGCCCTGGTGGCGGCGCTGCTGACGTGGGCTCCGGCGGCGGCCCAGGGGCTGAGCGTCCGCGCCTCGGCGCCGGATGCGCGGTTCCAGCTGCTGCGCGCGGGCGAGCGCATTCCGGTCCTGGCCGGCGGCTTTGCGGTCGAGGTCGACGGCCGCTGGATCGGCGCGGACGCCTATCCGTCGCGGCGCGTCGTCCGGGCCGTCCGTGACGAGGCCGGCGCCATCTGCCAGGAGACCAGCCTCGTGGCCTCCGGCCGGCCGGACGCTCCCGACCTGACGGCGACGCTGTCGGTCTGCGGCGCGGGCGAGGTCGCCCGGCTGAACCTTACGGCGCGAAACGGCGGCGCGGCGCCGTTCAGGATCGGCGGCTTCCGCCCGATCGTCGGCGCGCTCGACGCCGCCGGCGCCGGCGTCCGCGTCCTCTCCGACAGCTACAGCGAAGACACTCCGGTGCTGAAGGTGCGCGACCTGCTCGACGGGGCGGGGCCGCACCTCGGCTACGGCCACCAGTTGGTCTTCGACCGCGCGGCCGGGCGCGGCGTCCTGGTCGGAGCGCTGTCGGCGGACCGCTGGCTGACCTACCTGCGCCTGGCGCCGACTGCCGGCGGGCCGGCGCGCCTCGAGGTCGAACAAGCCGGGGTCACCCGGGCGGCCCTGACCAAGTCCCTGGACCGCAGCCGGCCGCAGGACGTCATGACCTACGAGGCGCCGCTCGCCGCGGGCCAGGCGCTCTCCGGCGAGCCCCTGCTGATCGGCGCGGGCGGGGACGAGCATTGGCTGATGGAGGCCTACGGCGACGCGGTCGGCCGGCTGGACGGCGCGCGGGTCTCCGGGCCGGCGCCCTGGGGCTGGTGGAGCTGGACGGCCTACTACCACGGGATCAACGAAGGCGTGGCGACGGCCAACGCCCTGTGGCTGGCCCAGCACCTGAAGGACCAGGGCTTCGACACCCTGCACCTCGACGAGGGCGTGACCTACGCTCGCGGGGAATACGAGACCGCCGACGCCGGCAAGTTCCCGCACGGGATGGAGGCGATGGGCCGCACGGCCAGCCGCCTGGGGCTGAGGCTCGGGATGTGGACGGCGCCCTTCTATGTGTCCGAACGCTCCAGGGTCTTCGCCGAGCATCCCGACTGGCTGGTGCGCAACGGCGAGGGCCAGCCCATCCTGGTCGGCCGGCAGGAGGGCCGCGAGCGGCTGTTCGCCCTGGATACGACCCATCCCGGCGCCCAGGCCTATCTGCGCCAGACCTACGCCACGCTGGCCCACGTCTGGGGCGTCGGATACCTCAAGCTCGACTTCATGGACGCGACGGCGGTCGAGGGCGTGCGGTACGACCGGGGCCTGTCCGCCCTCCAGGCCCAGCGCCTGGGCCTGCGCATCATCCGCGAGGCGGTGGGCGAGGATGTCGTGATCGACAAGGACGGCAGCCCGATGCTGAGCCCGGTCGGCCTCGTCGACGCCGGCCGCATCTCCAACGACACCGAGCACAGCTGGCAGGGCACGAAGGACGCGGCCAGCGGCGTCGCGGCCCGCTGGTTCATGAACCGCCGCTGGTTCGTCGCCGATCCGGACGTCTTCTGCCTGTCCAACCATATCAGCCGCGAGCCGCGCTGGGACGAAAGCGTGACCAGCCTCGACGAGGCCCGCGCCGCGATCACCCTTTCCGCCCTGGCCGGCGGACTGTTCGAGATCGGCGACGACCTGCCGGCCCTGGGCGCCGAGCCCGAGCGCCTGGCCCTGCTCACCCAACCGGACCTGCTGGCGATGGCCCGGCTCGGCCGGGCGGCGACGCCGGCCGACCTGATGCGCTTCGATCCGGCGGATGGCCAGCCCTCGGTCTTCGTGCTCCGCGAGTCTGCCCGCCAGGCAGTGGTCGCGGTGTTCAACTGGACCGATGGCGTTCGCGCCCACCGCCTGCCGCTCCGCGGGCTGGGCCTGGAGCCGGGGCCCTGGACCGGACGGGAGGTCTGGACCGGCGCCGTGGCGGCCGTCGCGGACGGCGCCCTGACCGTGGCCGACCAGCCCGCCCATTCCGTGCGCCTGTTCGTGCTGACCCGGTCCGACCGCGCGGCGCGCGCGCCGCAAGCGGCGATCGTCGCACCGGCGCAGGCCGCCCCGGGAGAGAGCGTCGCCTTGACGGCGCGCCTTTCGGGCGACAGCGCCCCGGCGGTCGCCTATCTCTGGCGCTTCGACGACGGCGTCGAGATCAGGGGCGCGCGGGCCGTGCGGGCCTTCACCCTGCCGGGCGAGCGGACCGCGAGCCTGACGGTGACGGGGATCGACGGCCTGCGGTCGTCGTCGACGGCGCGGATCGAGGTCGCCGGCGACCTCGTGACCACCTTCCAGCCGGACCGGCTGCGCCGCCCGGCGGGCGGCGGCGCGTCCGGCGCGGCTCAGGCCGGCGGTTCGACCCCGTAGCGGGTCCGCGCCTGCTCGGCGGTGACGTAGCCGTTCTTGAGGTCGGCCAGAACCTGGGCGCGGTCGCGTTTCCTGGGGTCGCCGTAGCCGCCGCCGGTGGCGGTGATCAGCCGGAACGTCTCGCCGCTTTCCGCGCGGACGGCGGTGACCATCGAGAAACGCTCGATGGAGCCATCCTTGCGGATCAAAGCCGCGGCGTTGTTGGAGCCTTCCCGCCCGCCGGCCGCGCCCCAGGGACGCGAGGTGGTGCGGGTCGCCGAATAGGTCAGGAAGGCCTCCTCGGCGGTGATGCGGTAGTCGAGCACCACGCCCTTGCCGCCGCGCCGCTCGCCCTCGCCGCCCTCGTCGCCGTGGAAG
>JARLIQ010000029.1 GCA_031291645.1 Caulobacteraceae bacterium
CCCTTCAGCCAACCGGCGGGGCCGCGGGTTTCCCGACGAGATCGGCCAGGAAGCTTGTGAACGGGCCGATGTTCTGGTCGACGCTCCCCGCCTCCAAGGCGGCCATGTAGCGGGCTCGCGCTTGAACCGGGATCACGGTCCAGGGATAGCCGGCCGCCGCCAGCATCACGTTCATCAGGAAGCGCCCGGTGCGGCCATTCCCATCGTAGTAGGGGTGGATGTAGACGAAGATGAAGTGGCCGAGCACCACGCGCACAGCCGGGTCCAGCTCTTCGCTCAGTAGCTCGAACAGGGTCGGCATGGCGTCGCGCACGGCGTCCGCGTTTAGCGGCGCGTGGCGCGAGCCGCGGATGTAGACCGGCCCATTGCGGTAACCGGCCAGATTCTCCGGCTTCAGCAGGCCAACGGCGACGCTCGGTGCGAACAGTTCCCGATACCAGGTCCCGTGGTCGTGGTCGGCCACCTCGCCGGGGTTGGCGCCGTCCAGGACCTTGCGGACGCTGGCCTTGACTGCCTGGAAGGCCTGCCAGTAGCCGCGGGCGGCCAAGGCGTTGCGCTGTTCGCGGTCCCCGTCATCGCTGTCCGGGTTCCACGTGCCGCTACGGACGCGCTCGATCAGGTCGGGACTCACCTGATACCCCTCGATCGACAAGGAGTGATAGGCGTCGGTGACGTAGATGTCATCGACGTGGCGGAGGTAGGCGTCGATGTCGTTGACCGGCGATGGCGGCGCCGGAAACCGCCCGACGACGCCGTCCCGCATGGTCGCCCAGAGCAGCCGGATGCGGTGGACATAGGGCGACGGCTCCCGGCGATAGGGAATGCGCGCCAGCCGTTCCCTGAAAGGATCGGTCTCGCGCACGTCGTAGTCGGCGGCCCGCATGCCGGCCAGGATGGCCTCAGCCTCCCGGTCGCGGCCGATGTTGCGGAACGCGCCGGCCAGGCGGCCGGCGATCGCGCTGCGCCCCCCCTTGAGCAGGCGGGCCAGGACGTCCGAAGCGTCCCGCTGCATCGCAAGGATGGTGCGCGCCTCGGTGGGGTGGAGTTCGAAGAACGACGGCTGGGCCGCGACCAGCGCCGCCTCGGGCTTGAACAGCCGAAGACCGTTCAGTTCGGTCACGTCGCCCGGCTCGGGCAGCGCGTGGGCCCCTTCGAACAGCGACGTGCCGTGGATGAACTGAGTGGCCTGGTTGTTCGCTCCCTTGGCCCTGACCAAGATCTGACGCGGGACGCTGGTGTTTCCCGCCAGCAGCACCAGCGACTGCTCGGGCGTCAAGGACCAGTCCGCGCCGAACCGCTCGGTGAGATAGTCGCGGCAGAAGTCCCAAAAGGAGGCGTACCAGGCCGTGGTGTCGCCGTCGCCCGCGCCTGGACGTGTGGCGATGTACCAGCCCTTCAAAACCTGCTGCAGGAAGCCGTGCTTCTGCAGCAGCTCGCGCATCGCGCGGGTGAGCTCCTTGGAGCGGATCGCTGAACGCCCTTGCGCTTGGAACGCCTTGAGGCGCTCCAGAGCGGCGGCGAGTTTTTCGTTAGGCGGCGCCATGGCGGGAGTCCTTCCGGGCCGTTTGTAGCACGGATAGTATTTCGTGTTGTGTGATGAGTCGTTTTTTATGTTGTTCGGAAAATAGTTTTTCGCGCCCGTGACCCTAGGCCATCGGCGGATCATCCGGTCGGCCTCGGCCTGATCGCCTACATAGCTTATCGAGGAGATCGACCATCGCCGCCTCCCCTGCCCCGCCGGGCCATTTCCTGCGCCAATGGCGCGAGCACCGCGGCCTGACCCAGGCCGCCCTGGCCAAGGCCATCGGCATCGACCGCACCTACCTGGCCAAGATCGAGCTCGGCCAGCGGCGCTATGACCAGCCGATCCTGGAGGCGGCGGCCGAGGCGCTCGGCTGCAGCGTCGGCGCGCTGATCCGCTATCCGCCCGATGGCGTCGACGCCATGGCCGAGCTCTGGGATAGCCTCAGCCCGGAAGAGCAGGTCAAGGCGACGGCGGTCCTGCGGGTCATGTTCGGACCACAGGGGTCGGGCGCCTGAACCTGGGCCGGGTGGGGCGTTCTGCTGGGCAGGGCGACGTCAGCCCCACCGCGGCGGCGCCTCATCGCTCGCCGAGCGTCGGCATGACGAAGCTCTGGTCGCTCACCGGCCCTGTCTTCCGCCAGCGGGAGGTGACCGTCTTTGTGGACGTGTGGAAGCCGACGCCAGCCACGCCGCACTGATTCAAGTCGCCGAAGCCCGTTCGACGAACGCCGCCCCGACACGCCCGCGCCCCTCCGCCCGAGCGCCGATGGCGAAGGACTTGCGACTACTAGTGCCCTGCCGCGCCTCGCACTGCTCCAGGGTCCGTCTGGCCAGATGCGAATCCATCCCGTTCATGATCGCGCGATGGCGCAGGTCCGCGTGAAGGTTGGTCTTTCGTCTCGCTCCCCTGACGGGCCAAGGCCTGACCTTCGCCCTCGCCGGCGGCGCGGGCAGCTTGGCGCCGCTGGACCTGCTTCAGCGCCTTTCCAGTCTGGTCAGCCGCCATGCCCGCGGGGCCGGCGCCGCCAGGGAAGGCGTCGCGTGGGATGTTGCCTGACGGGTGCGCGCTCGCCCAGGACGTCTTCGATGTAGAGGTGATTGACCAGGAGGATCGTAACCACGGTGATCGGGGCCGCGAGGAATACGCCAACGGGTCCGAGGAGCAACGCGAACACCACGGTGGAAAAGATCGAGATCACCGGCGGCACATCGACCACCTCGTCCTGTACGTAGG
Source organism: Caulobacteraceae bacterium (assembly GCA_031291645.1). GTDB lineage: Bacteria > Pseudomonadota > Alphaproteobacteria > Caulobacterales > Caulobacteraceae > Poindextera. The sequence goes on from JARLIQ010000029.1 coordinate 2,759, forward strand.
GGGTGATGAAGGTGCCTTCGATGAAATGCACCGCCCAGAACAATAGGGCCACAACCAGGGCCTTGATCGGCTCCTGCAGGAACCCGATCAGCATGCCAGGCAGCGCGGCCATGATCGCGCCGACGTAAGGGATGAAGGTCAGGACGGCGCCGGTCAGGCCAAGGGCGAACGGCGCGTCAATGCCCATAACCCAAAGGCCGAGGCTGGCCAGGACCCCGACTGCCGCCATCACCACCAGCCGACCCAGGAGCCAGAGACGAAGTCCATGCGCGAGCGCTTGGAGTACTTGATCACACCGCGCACGCCGCCCGTGGGGAACCAGAGCGAGGAAGTCGTTGCGATAGCGGTCCGGATCGATCGCGAGGAAGACCCCGCCGGCGATCATCACCAGAGCGTAGGTCAGGGCCTGACCGGCGCCCGCCAGAAAGCTCGCGAGGAACCGCGGGCCGGGCCCCGTCGCTGCGCTCTTGAGCGCATCGCCAGACCGGCCGACCATTTCCCGGCCCAAGGGGGTGCCGTTTAGCCAGGTGGTGAGCCTATGGAGGCTCTGCGGCAGCTTTTGCGAAAGGTCGTCGTACTGCGCGGCCATCATGGCCCCGAAAACCTCGATCGCAAGCCCCATGGCGCCCAGCGTCGCAACGACCACCAAGGCAAGCGACCAGAGTCTCGACAGGTGGGTGCGTCGGCCGATCGCGTTAGCCAGGCCAGTGAACCCTACGGCCAACATGATCGAGCCGAATGCGATCGACAGGACATCCTTCAGTCGCCAGAGCGCCAGAGTAAGGACAAGAATGCCGACAACGATGAGGGTCCGAACGACGAACGCGCCCACGTCCGCGGAGGCCTTCACGGCGCCCGCCTGAGGCGGTCGATCCTCTGTCGGGGATCAGCGTCCACTCTGCGCCGCCATCGGATGGCGGGGCGCCGGGACGCCGCAATCGCCCGCCTTGTCGCGACAGGTCGCCGGGAAGGCCTGCTGAACAATGGCGCGGCTAAGCGCGTCACGCGAGCAGCGGGCGACTTTTGATTTTCGCATCCAGCGAGCCCGGGCAACCGCGCGCTCGCGGGCGCCATCGCCGCCGCGCCTGGCTGTCCAAGCAAAATCATGAAGCCCCTCCGATGCTCTTCCCGCACCCTGCGTCGCATTGAAATGCGGGCCTTGATCCTGCTCAAGCGCGCCGGTCAGGTGGCCTCTTCGCCGGCGGAACGAACAACATGAACCGAGCCAGCGGGCGCTTGAAGACCAGCAGATAGGTGACGTGGATCGCGACCAGCGAGACGAGCAGTTTCGCGAGCATACCGTGTGCTTCGCCGATGGGGCCCGCCTCGCGTTCGCCTCCCTCTGCGCGCCCGAGGTCCTCATCGTCAATTTCGCGGCGCCCATCAGGTTGCGGCCGGGGCCCGGCGAGCGATACGGCGGCTGGCCGAGCGCCCGGCGCTAGGCGATACCCCAGGTCCATTGCGATGCCGGTTCCGGCCGTCGCGATCGTGCAAGCGGCGATCGCCAGCAGCAACGTACGGCTGATTGCCGGATGGGTCGCCAAGGCGCCGCGGTTTAGACCGTCGAACTGCGGATAAAACCGCGTCAGGCCCAGTTGAGGCGTTCCCGAAATCGCCAGCAGGACTCTGAAGGCGATCAGACCGACCACCCCATACCCCACCCAGATGTGGAGCATTCCTCCCTCCCCGCTGAGGTAAGCGAGGATGACAAGGGTGGCGAGAAGCGCGTGGTAGACTCGCAGGCGCAGCATGGCTGGATGACCTCGACTGGGGCCAATTCGTGGGCGGGACCCCGCCTCCCACAGGGCTGAGGTTGGAGGCGAGGTCCCCTGTCACGCGCGGGGCGTCAGTGCGCGGACAGATTCTGCAACGCGGCCTTGTACTTCTCATAGTGGTCGCCTTCGTCCTCGGCGATCTGCCGAAACATGGCTGCGACTTTGAGATCGCCGTCACGCTGCGCCTCGTCGGCGAACTTCACGTACATGGTGCGGTTCTCGTAGTGCTCGCCGGCCATCGCGTCCTTCAGATCGGCCTCGTCAGTGCCAGCCAACTTCAGCGCATCCGCCTCGCGAGCGAAGTGCTCGTCCGCCTCGACCTTGGCCGCGTCCTCGAACAGTTTGGCCAGATCTTCGCGCCCGTGCTCTCGGGCGGCTTCGGCGTAGCGCTCGTATTTCAGGTGGGCGAAAGCCTCGCCATGCATGGCCGCCTCAAGGTTGGCCCGGGTCTGAGGGGCTAGGTCCGCGGCCAGCGCGGCCCCGCCCGAGGCCACCAGGATCGCAGCGACGCTGGCGGCCAAAATCTTCGATCTCATCTTGATGTTCCCATTCGTCGCGCAACGTCGCGCCGTGTCGAACCTGGCCATTCGACCTGACGGAATCCTGACTCCTCGCCGCCGGCGCGTCGTCAGGATTCGGACAGGAGCTCTCCCTAGCGTCCGAGCCCATCGAGCCGGACGGCTCATGCAAAGGAGATCGAGAAATGAGAAAGATGATGTTCGCCGCGGCGGCGGCTGTCGGAGTTCTGATGATCGCCGGCGCGGCGGCGGCGGCGCCGGCCTGCACGAGCCAGCCCAAATCGCAGTGGCTGAGCGAGGCGCAGATGAAGGCCAAGATCGCCCAGATGGGCTATACGATTAAGGTCTTTCAGGTCAGCGGCAGCTGCTACGAAATCTACGGTCGAGCCAAGGACGGCAAGAAGGCCGAGGTTTACTTCAATCCCGTCAACGGTTCGATCGTCCGCAACAACGAGGACGACTAGGTCATGGTCGCCGTTCCCGCCAGCGGCGCGCCGGCGCCGTCACGGGTGAAGGTGTGGGACCCGGTGGTGCGCCTTTTCCACTGGACGTTGGCCTTCGGCTGTATCGCGAACCTCACCGTGCTGCGCGAGGCGCACGGCCCGCACCGCGTGGTCGGGTACGTCGTCCTCGTCGCGCTTGCGATCCGCGTGGCCTGGGGCGTTGTCGGGCCAGGTCACGCGCGATTCAGGGCTTTCGTCCCCACGCCCACGCGCCTCGGCGGCTACGTCCGCGCCCTTCTGAAGAGAGCCGAACCCCGTTATCTCGGGCATAATCCGGCGGGCGCGATCATGATGTTGGCCCTGATGGCCTTGGCGGCGTTCTGCGGCGTCACCGGATGGATGATGGGCTTGGACGCCTTCTGGGGCGAACGCTGGCTCGAGGGGCTGCACGAGACGGCCGCCAATATGATCCTGATCATGGCGGGCCTGCATGTCGTCGCTGCAGTGATTGAGAGCTGGCGCCATCGCGAAAACCTCGTCGCGGCGATGGTGACGGGATGGAAGCGCCCCGCGCAAGGAACGGATGTGGACCATGCGTCTTCTGCTCGTCGAGGATAATCGGACGCTGGGCGAACTCCTTGCGACGGGCCTTACCAAGCAGGGGTTCGCGGTCGATTGGCGCGAAACCCTTGAGGAAGCGGCCGAAGCCCGTAGCCTCGTCCCCTATGACGCCATCCTCCTCGACCTCGGCCTGCCGGACGGCGATGGCCTCGAACTGGTGCGCCAAGTGCGGCGAGAACGCGACCCAACGCCGATCCTGGTGCTCACCGCACGCGGCGAGCTTGGCGACCGCGTCGCCGGTCTCGATCTCGGCGCGGACGACTACCTCGTCAAACCGTTCGATGTCGCCGAACTCGCGGCGCGCTGCCGAGCCTTGCTCAGGCGCCCCGGCGCCTGCCTCGGGGTCATCCTCGAATCCGGCAATGTCGCGCTGGACACCGCGAGCCGGACGGTCACGGTCTCCGGCGCGCCCGTCGCCACCCCGCCGCGCGAGGTCGCCCTGATCGAGCAGCTGCTCAGGCGCGCGGGCCAGGTCGTGCCCCGGTCGAGCCTGGAAGATCATCTCTATGCGATGGACGCTGAGGTCACGCCGAACGCCCTCGAGGTCGCCGTCTCCCGGCTGCGCAAGCGGCTCACCACAGCCGGCGCCGATCTGACATTGCGCACCGTCCACGGGGTCGGCTACGCACTGGTCGCATCGAAGGGCCCCGGGATCGCCCATGCCTGAGGCCGGGTTGATCAGGTCGCGACAATCAACCCTGTTCGCTCAGATCGCCACCCGGTTGGTGTTGGTGGCCTTCGCGTTCGCCGTGCTGGATATCGCCATTGTGATTGCGGACTACGCCCGCGATCCGCAGGCCATGGCCGAGGATTTCGTCACCCAGCAAGCGAACCGGATCGAACATAGCTGGCGGGCGGCGACGCGCCCAGGCGGCGGCCCGTCGTTAGCGCAGTTGGCGGCTCCGGCCGGCGTGTCCGATTGGACCTACGTCATTATTGATCGATCGCGTCGACCGGTCGTACAGGCCGGCGATCCAAGCCTCATCGACGCTTCCGGATGGCCGACGCCCTCTACCCTGGACTGGACGAGGCGCGATCGTGTCGCGTCCGGCGTCCAGATCACCGGCCTCCGGCGCTTTGACGGATCCCTAGACCAACATTGGGTTCTGGTGGCGGCCGAAACACAGGGGGGCGTGGTCTATTGGCCGGTCATCGCCGGCGAGTTAGTGGATCACGTGGCCGTTCCGCTGGCGCCCCTGACCGCCCTGTTGCTCATCTTCAACATCATCGTCGTCCGGCGCATGCTCGGGCCACTTTCAGTCGCGGCCGCCGAGGCGGACAAGCTTGACCCCAGCCGGATGGATGGCCGCCTGACCGAACCGACGGCCTCGCGGGAGGTGGCCGCCCTTGTTGTGGCGGTGAACCGTGCGTTGGACCGGCTGCAACGGGCGATGACCCAACTGAAGGACTTCACCGCGGATGCCGCGCACGAGCTACGCACGCCCCTCTCGGTCATGCGCCTGCGCGTCGAAGCCCTGCCGGAAGGTCCCGCCAAGCAGAGCCTCGGTGACGATGTCCAGGCCATGACCCGGTTGGTCAACCAGATGCTGGACCTCAGTCAAGCTGACGCCCTGACCATGGATCAGGCGCAAGACGTCGATCTCCACGCTCTGGCGACGGATGTGATCGCCCAGATGGCTCCGCTCGCTTTCGAGCTGGATCAGGACATCCGGCTAAGCGATCGAGGCGCCACGCAAATCCGTGGCCATTCCGATGCGCTGGGCCGCGCGCTCCGCAATCTGCTGGAGAATGCGATCGTCCACGGCCGCGGAACAGGTCCGATCGAGGTCGAGGCCGGGCCCGGCCCCCGGATATCGGTCCGGGACCACGGCCAAGGCTTAGGCGCCTTGGAACCCGACGCGATCTTTCGCCGGTTCTGGCGCAAGCGTCGCGACCGCGGCGGCGCTGGCCTGGGATTGGGAATCGCACGCAGCATCGTCGAAGCGCACGGTGGGACAATCACGGCGCGTAACATGCCGGACGGCGGCGCGTTGTTCGTCTGCGAATTCCCGAGCCATGCTGCAATCCCAAATCGCCGGGCGCCAAGCGCCACCGCAGCGAACCCGAACCTCGATTAAACCCCCAAGGACACCTGCATGAGCCGGCTCCATTTGCACGATGAACGCCATCTGGTGTCGCGGATCGGTTGGCTCAGGGCGGCGGTCCTGGGCGCCAACGACGGCATTGTCTCGACTGCAAGCTTGATCGTCGGTGTCGCGGCCTCCGCGGCGCGACCGGCCGACATCCTCGTCGCAGGCGCCGCCGGACTGGTCGCCGGCGCCATGTCGATGGCGGCTGGCGAATATGTGTCGGTCAGTTCCCAGTCGGACACCGAAACGGCCGATCTGGCGCGCGAGCGCGCGGAGCTCCAAAACGACACCGTCGCCGAACACGCCGAGCTGACTCGCATCTATACCGAGCGGGGCGTGGATCCGGACACCGCCGCCAAAGTGGCCGAACAACTCATGGCCAAGGACGCGCTGGCCGCCCATGCGCGCGACGAGCTTGGAATTTCCGAACACACGACGGCGCGGCCCATCCAGGCCGCCCTGACGTCAGCGGGAACCTTCACCGCGGGGGCGCTGGCGCCCCTGCTGATCGCGGCGGCGACGCCCGTGCGGCTTCTACCCGTCGTCGTATCGGTGCTCTCACTAGCCTTCCTGGCGGTGCTTGGCGTCGTCGGCGCCAAGGCGGGCGGGGCGCCTGCATGGCGAGCCGCTTTGCGGGTGACCTTCTGGGGCGCCCTGGCCATGGCGCTCACAGCGGCGATCGGAACGGTGGTCGGAACAGCTGTCTGACAACGGCCTGCGGGACCCCAGCGTCGCCCGCGGCCGTTTCATCACCGACGATCGCCTCGCAGCCACCTTGAGTCGGATCGAGGCCCGGCAAGGTCGCTGCTCGTCAGGAACGAGCAGCGATGAGCGATCTGATCGGGATATGATCCTCATCGAGCCCGAAGCATCGCGGCCCCCCATCGAGGGCGCGGCGACGTCGGTATCGGCGCCGCGCCGCAGGTGACGACCGCGATGCGCTGGCCGTAAGCGAGACGTTCCGCCGGAATGGCATGGGCCGTCTCAGCGTCGACGATCGTGATGAGATCGGGAACGATACAGCCCAGGCGCCCGTCCACCCGCATGAGCAGGCTCTCGTTCTGAGACTTGGCCTCGGCGGTGCTCGGTCCGGTCGCCGCCGCGACCTTGCTACGGCCGACGGCTGGCGCGCGACAAACAGGATGAGATCGCAGCGACAATCAGGATGAGATCGCCAGCGGCTGCGGCGGCGAAGGGCGTAGCCCGTAGCCCGTAGCCCGTAGCCGACGCAGCCGCTGGCGAGGCGCCCGTGTTGGGGCGCCGATGATGGCCAGGGCCGGCCGGTTAGAGAGGTGCATCTCCACACCAGAGGATGCCCCGTGAATACCAGGCCGCCACGTCAACGACCATCAGATGATGGCTATTCATGAAGTTGCGGCAGACGAACGGCGTGACCGCGTTGGCGGCCAAGGCGGGGTTCAGCACGGCGACGGGGTATAGGACACTGCAGGTTCCGGTGCTCCCGTCGATGGCCGGGCCGAGCACGGTGTCGGCGACGCCCAGATCCGGTGGCTGACATCTTCGACAGCGAGATCGCGCCGCTGTTGAAGGCGGCGCCCGGCCTGCGGCCTGTCGGCGTGCTCGAGGAGATGGCGCGCCGCCATCTCGAGCGGGACTGGGATGCGCCGCGGCGCACGCTTGAGCGACGGATCCGCGCTTGGCGGGCGATCTATGGCGCCGAGTAGGAAGTGATCTTCCGCCAGACGCATGAGCCAGGCCGGCTCGGCCTGTCGGACTTCACCGAGATGGGCGATCTGGGCGTGCGCATCGCCGGCGGCGCGCTCAAGGCTCATCAGCGTGCTCGATATCCAAGGCGTAAAGCATCGCCGCCCAGTCCGGCAGTGACGGCGCGACGGCCTTGGCGTGACCGTTGACGAAGGAAATCAGCCGTCGTGGCGGCTCGCCAAGCGCGCTGTTGTCGAACACGAAAGCCCGATCGGCCATCAGTACGGCCTGGCGGATCAGCGGCTGGTTGCGCTCGTAGCGGCCTCTGACGTTCGCTTCGGGTACGGGATGGCCGCCGTGGCCCTCCCGGGCCATGACGCGAGCGACCGCGAAATCCGCCGTCGCCACGTTCACGTGGTAGACGACGATCCGATACCCCAAGGCTTGCGCGCGGGTGATCAGATCCAGCTTGGAGGGGTGGGAGAAGGTCGTCTCCGTGACCAGGCTCGCGCCCACGGCCAGCAGGGCTTCACGTCGCTCGTTCGCCAGTCGCTGACCAAGCGCCGCGTCCTCGCGCGTCAGCGCGTGGTGTCCGAGGGCTTGCAGGCACAGGCGATCCGCGTTGACGAACGCCGCGTCCGTCAAGCGCCGAATCCAGGCCTCGTAGAGCGTGGTCTTCCCTGCTCCGTTCGGGCCCGCCAGGATGTGCAGAATAGGCGGAGCGACAACCGCCGGCATGCCGTCAGGCGGTCCGGCGCCTACGGCCGGACGCCTCGCGACGGACCAGACGGCCCTGCGCGTCGGCGCCCACCGCCCCCTCGCGACGGCCAAGCTCGGCGTAGTGCGCCTTCAGTTCGGCTGGAGGGTTGTCGAACTGGTCGCCGAGCTGGTCGAAAACGGCGTTCTGTTCCTCGGCCGACAAGGTCTCCAGCGTGAGACGGCCGTCAAGCGCCTGACGCACCCGGTCGATGCCGAAGCCAGGCGTATTCTCGACAGCACGGCCGAGCCTGGCCCAGTATTCGACCTGGGCGCCCACCGAGCGATGAACGACCGACGCCTCTTGGCGCACCTCCTCGATGAAGGCGCTGGAGAGTTTCACCGATGCGTAGTTTGACGCCATGACGGCCTCCTCTTAGGTGGCAAAATGCCACCTCACCTCGAAGGTTTCAAGAGCAAGGCGGACGCCGACTGATCGAGCTGGTCGACTCATGCGCGGGGGCGGGCCAATCCCAGCAATCCAGCAGGGTCACAGGCAATCCCCCCGGTATTGATAGGAAGATGCACGCAGGGCGCCGCCGGCTTGTCGCAGGCCAGATTGCAGGGCTCAGTGAGGGCCGCAAGGCTTCCGCCTGGCCGCCTCGGCAGGGGTTGGACAGGCCGCGACCAAAAAGGACGGGAGGAAGGGCGGCGAGCGGGCGAGCCGGGCGGGAATGGATCTTTCCCGGCGTTGGAGCCGGCCATGACATTCGCCTTCCCGCCGAGCCTCGGCTCGTCTTCCCCCTGGGGGATGATCGAACACCGTGCGCCGCTCGGTCCCGCCGCCTTCGCGGTTTCGACCGCTTCCCGCGGCGACGCGCGCCGGCGCGATCTCGCCCGCCGCGCCCTCTGGGCCTTTCGCCGGGACCGGGCCCATTGGCTAGGATTGAGGGAGCATCCCTCGACGGCGGGAGAACCGTCCCATGGATGACGCACACCTCCCCCACGCGAGCGACGTCGCCGAGACCGCCTCCCACCAGCCGTTCGTATCGGAGCGCGACCGGGCCGCCGGGCTGAGCGCGCGGCTCGTCGCGCTCGGGCCGCGCGGCCTGACCGAGGCCGAGACCTTGGAGCTGATCCTTGCGCGGTGTCTGCCCAGAGGCGCCGACCCCCAGAGCGCCGCCGAGTCCTTGCTCGCGCGGTTCGGCTGCATCGGCCGGATCGTCGGCGCGGACCCCGTCGCGCTGGCCGCCGTCATCGGCGCGGGCGCTGCGGGCGAGCTCACTGCGATGCACGCCCTGTTGCTGCGAGCGCTGGAGCACCCGCTGGCGCGCCGCTGTGTTCTGACCTCCTCACAGGCGGTGAAGGCCTATCTGCGGCTCAGCCTGGCGGCCGCCCCGCGCGAAGCCTTCCATGTTCTCTTCCTCGACAAGGCCAACCAGCTGATCGTCGACGAGCGCATGGGGATCGGCACCGTCGACCACGCCCCGGTCTATCCCCGCGAGGTGGTCCGCCGGGCGCTTGAGCTGTCGGCCAGCGCCGTGGTGCTGGCGCACAACCATCCGACCGGCGGCTCCACGCCCTCCGCGGCCGACATCGAAATGACCCGGCGCGTGGTCGAGGCCGCGCGCGCTTTGGACATCGCCGTCCACGACCATTTCCTGGTCGCCGGGGACGAGGTGGTCAGCTTCAGGGGCCTGGGGCTGATGTAAGCCGGCGCCGACGGAAGGATGGAGGAAGGACGAAGCCGGGTGCGCTCGATCGGAGCGCGCCTGGAGGATTTGCGATGTCTCGGCTTCCCGCCTGGTCCGACGAGCGTATCGTCATGCTCACCGCGCTCTGGCTCGAAGGCCAGAGCGCCGCCCAGATCGCCAACCGCCTGGGCGGCGTCACCCGCAACGCCGTGATCGGCAAGGTCCACCGCCTGGGTCTCGGGGGCCGCGTCTCAGCGTCGGCGCCGTCTGGCCACGCGCGGCGCCCAGCCTACAGGGCTCGGCCGGCCAGGGCTCGTCGCGCGTCCAGGCCTCCCATCGCTCCCCAGGCCCCACGAGCGCCCGAAGCGCCCGGCCTGATCGTCGACCTCGTCGATCTTGGCGCCCATGCGTGCCGGTGGCCGATCGGCGATCCCAAGCACGCCGGCTTCACCTTCTGTGGTCGCCCCGCCGATGGCCCCTATTGCCCCGCGCACGCAGCGGCGAGCGTTCAGCCTGGGACCGCTTGGCGCGCGGATCGCGATCCCGTGGTCAGGCGCGCGCTCGCCGGCCTCGCCTGAGCGTCCGCACGCGAAAGGTCGGGCTCGGGGCTCGTGCGGCGCCGAGGCCGGCCCCTCGGCTCTCGTGACCTCGCCACCCGGCGTCATGCCCCGCAAGGGACGCTACGCTTGAGGCCCTTGCGGGGCTCGCCGCCTGGCGGCGCAGGGCGGTCACGAGCCGAAGGGCTCGACCTCACGCCACCAAAGGGAGCTTCCCATGTCGCTGCTATCGCCTCTTCCCCCCGCCGATCGCCTGACCGCCTACGAGGCCCAGGCGCTCGTGCTCGAGGACGCCCGCACCCATCCGCCCGAGGCCGCCCTCCACCAGCTCGGCGTCTGCCTGATGACCGAATTGCTCGACGTCATTGGCGACGGCGCCCTGGAGGATTTCCATGGGCTCATCGGCGAAGTCCTGATCGGCGCCTTCCACTCCGCCGCCCAGCGGATCGAACGCGACGCCGACAAGGCCAGGGACCAGCTGGCCGGACTCGTCCGGGACTTCGATGGATCGGAGGTTCTCGACACCGAGATCCAGGAGGTCACGCGCCGGTCACGCGCCGCCGACGTCGCGGCCCAGGCGATGGAGATCGTCCGCGACGCCGCCGCCACGACCTATACGACCGCCACCGGCGAAGTCTGGAGTCCGTGGAAGGGGACGGTCAGGGCCTCGCGCGCCACCGCAGCCCAGATCGACGCCAGGGACGCCCTGCGCGCCGCCAAGGTCCGCAAGCGCGCCGACGCCGATCCGGGCTCGACGATCGTCGCCTTCCGAGCGGCCCCGCAGGCCGACACCGCCGCGGACGCCGGGCGCATCTTCGACGCCCTGAACTGGGCCCGGAGCCAGTGGCCCGACCTGGCGCTGGCCACCAGCGGGGCGAAGGGCGCCGAGAAGCTCGCCGTAAAATGGGCGCAGCAAAAGGGCGTCGCCCTGGTCCTGGCCCGAGCCGATTTCGAGCGGCACGGTCGCGCCGCGCCGTTCCGGGCCAACGACGAGCTGCTCGAACTCGATCCGGTCTGCGTCTTGACCCTTGCGAACTCGGTCGACTCCGACCGAGCGGCCGGACTGAAGCCGTTCGGCCCCGCCCTGAACCTGGCGCAGAAGGCGGCCGAGCGCGGCCTTCGCCACCACGCCCTGAGGCCGCGGGCGTGATCCCTCCGGCGCGGCGGCCGCAAGGTCGCCGCATCGCCTTTTGAGGTCGGCCCACGAGCGGGAGGCGCCGCCTGGCGTGCTCGAGCCTGCCGCCAAGGTCTCCCTGCCGCGGCGGGCGGGCTGAGCGTGATCTCCGGGCGAGGCTGGCGCCGGGCGGGGCGGACTCAAGGCGACCTCGCCGCAGAGCGAGGCGCCCTCGGCGGAGCCTCCGGCCTTCCTGCGCTGCGCGCCGTGCAGGCCGGCTTCCACCGCGGCCGACCTTGAGCCCGCCCCTTACCCCCGCCGGCCGGTCGCACGATCACGGGACGAGCCCGCCGATCGAGACAGGGAGACCGGACATGGCGAGCATGGCGATGGCGCAGGCGGTGCTGGAGCACGCCCACAGGTTCTACGAGGTCGGCGGCTGGTATGTGGTCGCCGAGTGCTGGGACGTCCCGGCCGTGCTCGAAGAGCTCGACCGGCACGAGGAACGGAGCCTCACGACCTTCGAGCTGGACGCGGCTGCGATCGCCCATTTCGCGGCGTTGATCGCCGCGCCGCGCCGATCACGCTGAGGCGGGCCGGGCGGCCGGATCCGGCCGCCCGGCGCTTGCGCGAGATGATCCTGACTGCCCACGCGGGCCGCGCCGCGCTCCGCCGCGCCGCCTCCCTCCCGCGGGCCTCGACGCGTTCGCCTCCTTCGGCGAGGCTCATGTTCCGGCGCTGGCGCGTGGAGCGCCGCCGCGGCGCTTCGGGGATGGCCACACCTCGTAGGGCGGCGTGTCCGGCAGCTCACCGCCCGGCAAGGACGAGCCTCGACGGCCCGGCGTCACGAGGGTTTCAACCGGCGACTGCGATCCACCGGCGCCTTCGATCGGCGCCGCGGCCACGCGCCCGTCCGCCCGTGGCGATGCGAGCCGCCGACAGGCCGGGAGCGATGAGACCAGCGCCCCGCCCGCCAAGGCGCCCCCGGACGACCGGGACGGGCCTTTGTGGTGCGACCGGCGTCGCACGCGCCGTCTCGACCTCGGGCGCCCGCCGTCCAGACGTCTTGGACCAGGTCGCCAATTTGCCCGATGGCCTCCCCGCCGGCGCAAGGCGGGCGCGGGGCATACGCTCGCCGCGGCGGGCGACGGCGAAGCGGGCTGCGCCGGGGCGCTCGGGGTTTGGCGCGACGGGTCTTGGCCCACCGGATCCTGAAGGATTGGACAGGGCCGGGCGGCGGCGCCTTCGCGTCGTTCCGCGTCCACGCCCCGCGGCCTCATCGGTGGACGGATCTGGCCGACGGCCGGCTTGCGCCTCGAACGGCTGAGCCGCAACGGCGGGACGCGGCTTTCTTCCCCTGGCGGCGGGGCCGCCATTCCCCGCGGACAACAAAGCCGCGCCCCGCCGTCCTGCGCTGGCGCTTCGGCCCGCCGGGCGGGTGCGGCGCCGCTCGCCTTCGGCCGTTCGATCGCCACCGAGGCCGCGAGGGCGCGGACCCGGAACAGCAACGCAAGGAGAAGTCCCATGGCCCTGATCGGCGCCTTCAAGAAGTCCGGCTCGAACGAATACACCGGCGAAATCGTCACCCTCTCGGTCCAGGCGAAGAACGTCCGCATCACGCCCGATGCGAACCCTTCCGGCGAGAAGGCCCCCAGCCACCGCATCTACGCCGGCCGCGTCGAGATCGGCGCCGCCTGGTCCAAGGTCTCGGGCGAAGGGCGCGACTACCTGGGGGTCAAGCTCGACGACCCGAGCCTTCCGGCCCCCATCTTCGCCAACCTGGTCGCCGACGAGGCGGGCGAAGGCTTCAGCCTGATCTGGTCGCGCCGCTACGGCCGTAGAGCCGCCGAGTGACCCGAGAGGCGCCCCGCCCCGCCCGGTCCGACCGGGCGGGGCGTCACCTGCAGGGCGTGAGCGGGGCTTCGCACGGCGTTCACGCCGGCTTAGCAGACGGCGAGGCAGTGTCCGCCGGCGTGTTCCGGCCGCTCATTCCCCCGACGGGCCGGACGGCCAAGGCCGGCGACGACGCGGCGGCAAGCTGCGGAGACGCCGGCCGAGGTTCGCGGTAGCATAGCCGGACCATGATCGCCCGAGGCACAGGCCCTTTTGCATGACGACGCCGGCGTTCGAGGACAGCCCGCCCGCCGCCGACCGCGTCAGCGCGTACGACGAGCGGCATCTGGCGACCTATCTGCGGCTCCTGGACGCCGACGCCGAGGGCGCCGACTGGCGCGAGGTCGTCGCCGTCGTGTTCGGCATCGACCCGGCGCTCGAGCCCCGGCGCGCCCGACAGGTTCATCAAAGCCACCTGGCGCGGGCGCGCTGGATGACCGAGTCCGGCTACCGCCAGCTGCTCGAGCCTTAGGCGCGCGCACCCGGTCCGCGCGGACCATGTCCAAGGGTTGCGCCATGCGAATGGCTGCAACGCTTTGTTTTGACCTCCCGAGCCACTGTTGCGGCCTTGGGCGGCGTGTCGATGGATGGACGCCGGCAGCGACGGGATGGGCGCCGTGCCGACATCCTTCTGGCGATCCGCCGACGCGGCCGAACGCCTGGCGCGGCTGGACCGGCCCGGCTTCGCCGCGGAATTCCTGCGCCGCAACGCCGACTATCGCCGCGACTATCGCCGCACCGCCCGCGCGATCGCGGCGGGCCGCCTGACCGCCGAAGACGGCGGCGGCGCCCTCGCCCGCCGCTGGGGCTGCCTCTGCGCCCCCGATCCCGACGCGCCGACCGGATCGGGGCATGTCCTCTGGCTCGCGAACGCCTCGCCGGAAACCCTGATGCTGGACGCCGCGCCGCCGGCGGCCGGCGCGCCTCCGCCGCTCGATCTCGAAGGAATCGACGGGATTCTCGCCGATCTCCGCCACGACGGGCGCCGTCACCTCGCGCTTCAGGATCGCGCCGGCGACATCCACATCGCCCTGCTCGCGCACGACGCCCTGCATCGTCCGGCCGCCGTCCTGCCGATCGACGAAGCGCTGGAGCTGCGCATCGATGCGCTGCGGCGGCTCGCCCGCCTGGCCCGGGGGGGGGGGGCCCCCCCCCCCCCCCCCCCCCCCACCCCCCCCCACCCACCCCCGCCGAACAAGAACAACAACTACCAACAACACCAACAATCCCGCGGCCGCGCGCGCGCCCCCCCCACCCCCCCCCC
>JARLIQ010000030.1 GCA_031291645.1 Caulobacteraceae bacterium
CTCTTGGCGATCGCGTCCTGATCAAGCGCGTCGAGGAAGAAGCAAAGACCAAGGGCGGCATCATCATCCCCGACACCGCCAAGGAAAAGCCGCAGGAAGGCGAAGTCGTCGCCGTCGGCCCAGGCGCCCGTGACGAAGCCGGCAAGGTCCACCCCCTCGACGTCAAGAAGGGCGACCGGATCCTGTTCGGCAAATGGTCGGGAACTGAAGTGAAGCTCGATGGCGAAGATCTCCTGATCATGAAGGAGAGCGACATCCTGGGCATCCTCGAAAAGTAAGCCCGGCAACCTCAACCCCATTTCGAAAGAGCAGGAACATGGCTGCCAAAGACGTCTATTTCGCCTCCGACGCGCGCGACCGCATGCTGCGCGGCGTCAACATCCTCGCCAACGCGGTGAAGGTCACCCTGGGCCCCAAGGGCCGCAACGTGGTGATCGAAAAGTCCTTCGGCGCGCCGCGCTCGACCAAGGACGGCGTTTCCGTCGCCAAGGAAATCGAACTGTCCGACAGGTTCGAGAACCTCGGCGCCCAGCTGATCCGCGAAGTCGCCTCCAAGACCAATGACAAGGCCGGCGACGGCACCACCACCGCCACCGTTCTGGCCCAGGCCATCGTGGTCGAAGGCCTGAAGTCGGTCGCGGCCGGCATGAACCCGATGGACCTGAAGCGCGGCGTCGACAAGGCCGTGATCAAGGTCGTCGAAGAGATCAAGGCGACCTCCAAGAAGGTCACGACCAACGCCGAGATCGCCCAGGTCGGCTCCATCTCCGCCAACGGCGACAGCGACGTCGGCGGCATGATCGCCGAAGCCATGGCCAAGGTCGGCAACGAAGGCGTGATCACCGTCGAAGAAGCCAAGACCGCCGAG
The DNA here is from genome assembly GCA_031291645.1 of Caulobacteraceae bacterium. Lineage (GTDB taxonomy): Bacteria > Pseudomonadota > Alphaproteobacteria > Caulobacterales > Caulobacteraceae > Poindextera. Next base: position 869 of record JARLIQ010000030.1, read on the forward strand.
ACCGAACTCGACGTGGTCGAAGGCATGCAGTTCGACCGCGGCTACCTGTCGCCCTACTTCATCACCAACGCGGACAAGATGGAGGCGGTGCTCGAAGATCCGCTGATCCTGCTGTTCGAAAAGAAGCTCTCCTCGCTGCAGGCCCTGCTGCCGGTGCTGGAAGCGGTGGTCCAGAGCGGCAAGCCGCTGGTGATCGTCGCCGAAGACATCGAAGGCGAAGCCCTGGCCACCCTGGTGGTCAACAAGCTGCGCGGCGGCCTGCGGGTCGCGGCGGTCAAGGCGCCGGGCTTCGGCGATCGCCGCAAGGCGATGCTGGAGGACATCGCGGTCCTGACCGGCGGCCAGGTGATCAGCGAAGACCTGGGCATCAAGCTCGAGAACGTCACCCTCGACATGCTCGGCCGGGCCAAGAAGGTCACCATCACCAAGGATGACACGACCATCGTCGACGGCGTCGGCGCCAAGTCCGACATCGACGCGCGCATCGGCCAGATCAAGAAGCAGATCGAGGACACCACCTCGGACTACGACAAGGAAAAGCTGCAGGAACGTCTGGCCAAGCTGGCCGGCGGCGTCGCGGTGATCCGCGTCGGCGGCGCGACCGAAGTCGAAGTGAAGGAAAAGAAGGACCGCGTCGACGACGCCCTCAACGCCACCCGCGCGGCGGTCGAGGAAGGCATCGTCCCCGGCGGCGGCGTCGCCCTGCTGAAGGCCTCCAAGGTCCTCGACGGCTTCAAGGGCGAGAACGACGACCAGGACGCCGGCGTGGCCATCGTGCGCCGCGCCCTGCAGGCCCCGATCCGTCAGATCGCCGAGAACGCCGGCGTGGAAGGCTCGATCGTGGTCGGCAAGATCCTCGAGAACGCCTCGGCCACCTTCGGCTTCAACGCCCAGACGGAAGAGTATGTCGACCTGATCCAGGCCGGCATCATCGACCCGGCCAAGGTGGTCCGCACGGCTCTGCAGGACGCGGCTTCGGTCGCCGGCCTGCTGATCACCACGGAAGCCGCCATCGTCGAAGCCCCCAAGAAGGGCGGCGGCGCGGGTGGCCCTCCGGGCGGCATGCCCGGCGGCATGGGCGACATGGACTTCTAAGTCCAAGACCCGAACAGACGCTGACGAGGGCGGGGCCGCAAGGTCCCGCCCTTTTCTTTTGGCTGGTTTCACGTTGAGCGTGGGTGGAACAGGCTGGCCGAAGAAGCCCTGAGCGTCCTGGAACGTGAGTTGAGCGTTTCTTCTTAGCTGTCATCCCGGCCGGAGCGGCGAAGCCGCGCAGCGCCGGGGCGCCATTGCTGGATGGGCGGTTCGCCGCCTCACCGCCTCAGCGCGTCCCGCGCGCGGCGGCCGCGCGCGCCCAGGGCGTCGGGACGGTTCAGCGCCTTGCGGTATTCGTCGCGCTTGTCGTGGATCGAGGCGATCACCAGGCCCATGGGCACGCCGATGTCGACCAGCACCGCCTCGGACAGCTGCAGCGAGGCCTCGATCGTCTCGGGCGCGACGTCGCTGGCCCCCAGTTCGTAGAGCTTCTGGGCGTGGCGGGAGTCGCGGGCCCGCGCGACGATGGCCAGGTCGGGCCTGAGCGCCCGCGCGGCGGCGACCACCGCCTCTGCGCCCTCCGGCGCGTCCATCGTCACCACCAGCGCCCGGGCGCTGGCCAGGCCCAGCCGGCGCAGGAACTCCGGCCGCGCCGCATCGCCGAAGAACACCGCCTGGCCCGCGCGGCGGCCGGCCTCGGCCTCGTGGGCGCTGCGGTCGACCGCGACCCAGTCGATCCCGTGCCGGCTGAGCATCTCGCCGACCAGCCGGCCGACGCGGCCATAGCCGATCACCAGCACCCGCGGCGCCTCGTCCAGGTCCGGCGGCGGGGCGGCTTCCGGCCGCGGTTCGGCCGCGCCGCGCCCGATCCGCGCCCCGACCGAGGCGAGGAGGGGGATGGCGAACATGCTGAGCGTGGCCGAGACCATCAGACTCTCGCCCAGCCCCCGGCGCATCAGCCCGGCGTCCATGGCCGCGGCGATGATCACGAAAGCGAACTCCCCGCCCGCGGCCAGCGCCAGACCGGCCTCCGCGGCCGCCGCCAGCCTGAGCCCCATCAACCGGGCCGAGCCGAAGGTGACCACGGCCTTGATCGCGATCAGTCCGGCGGCGGTCCCCAGGATCAGGAAGGGGTGGGCCGCCAGCCGGGCGAGATCGAGGCCGATGCCGACCGAGACGAAGAACAGGCCCAGCAACAGGCCCTTGAACGGCTCGATGGTCACCTCGAGCTCGTGCCGGTACTCGGTCTCGGCCAGCAGCAGGCCGGCGATGAAGGCGCCCAGCGCCATGGAGAGGCCGGCCAGGGCCGCGGCTAGGCCCGCGCCGATGACCACGAGCAGGCTCGCGGCCATGAACATCTCCTCGCTGCGGGCGCGGGCGACCGAGCGCATCATCGGCCGCAGCAGGAGCCGGCCGGCGACGACCAGGACCACCACCCCGAGCGCGGCCGGCGCGAAGCTGAGCAGCCGCGAGGGGTTGAAACCCCCGCCGCCGCCGAGCGCGCCCAGGGTGACCATGATCGGCGCCACCGCCAGGTCCTGGAACAGCAGCACGCCGAAGCTCGCCCGCCCGGCCTCGGCGTGCAGGCGCCGGCCCTCGACCATCACCGGCACGATGATCGCCGTGGACGACAGGGCCAGCGCCGCGCCGGCGGCGAAAGCAGCCAGCACCGGCTGGTGCGCCAGGACCCCGCCCGCGGCGATGGCCGCCGCGCTGACCGCCACCTGCAGCGGCCCGAGGCCGAACACCATCCGCCGCATCAGCCGCAGCCGTTCCCACGACAGCTCCAGCCCGATCATGAACAGCAGGAACACCACGCCGAACTCGGCCAGCTGGGCGACCTCCGCCGGGCGCGAGACGGTGATGGCCGCCAGCCACGGCGCCTGGTCGGTCAGCCGGGCGAGGCCGAACGGGCCCAGCAGGACGCCGGCGCCCAGAAAGCCGAGCACGGGGCTGACCTTCAGCCGCTTGAACAGGGGAACGACGATCCCCGCCGTGGCGAGGAACAGCACCAGATCCTTGTAGCCCGCCGCCGGGACGCTGGGGTGCATGGCCATCCCTTGAACCGCAGAGTCTTCAACGGGCACGAGCCGGCCGCCGGATGCAAGTCCGAAGGCCGACCCGCGATTGACAGGCGATAGGTGATCACGACTTAGTTGCGGACAAGGCCGGAAAGGCCGCCGCGGACAAGGCGCTTAGGAGGAACGGTATGACCGGCTGGAGCTACGCGGACGTCTGGGAAGCGATCGCGGGCGCGGTCCCGAACCGCCCCGCCCTGGTCCAGGGGCCGCGCATGGTCAGCTGGGGCGATTTCGACGCGCACGCCGACGCCCTGGCCCGGCGGCTCCTGCAGGCCGGCCTGGTCCGCGAGTCGAAGGTGGCGGCCTTCCTCTACAACAGTCCCGAATACCTCGAGACCTACTACGCCGCCTTCAAGGCCGGCTTTGTGCCGGTCAACACCAACTACCGCTACGGCGCGCACGAGCTGACCTATCTGTTCGACAACGCCGACGCCGAGGCGGTGGTGTTCCACGCCGGCTTCGCGCCGGTGGTCGACGCCATCCGGGCCGGCCTGCCCCAGGTCAAGCTGTGGATCGCGGTCGCCCAGCCCGGCCACGCGGTCCCGCCCTGGGCGGAGGACTATGAGCACATCGCCAGCCAGCCGGGTCCGCGCGCCCTGCCGACCTGGGGCCGGTCGGGCGACGACATGCTGTTCCTCTACACCGGCGGCACCACCGGCATGCCCAAGGGGGTGATGTGGCGCCAGGACGACCTGTTCAACGTGCTGGGCGCCGGCGGCGACCTGCTTGCCGGGCTTGCGCCGCTGTCGAGCCCGGCCGAGGCGGGCGAGCGGGCGCTGGCGGTCGAGCGCGGCGAGGCGCCCGCACGCGGGATCATGCTGGCCGCGGCGCCCCTGATGCACGGCACGGCGCAGTTCACCGCGCTCGGCGTCCTGACCGGCGGCGGCGGGGTCGCGGCCCTGCCCTCGCACCGGTTCAACGCGGTCGAGCTGTGGAGCGAGGTCGAGCGGATCGGCGCCAGTTCGATCGCCATCGTCGGCCAGGCCTTCGCCCAGCCGATGCTGGAGGCGCTGGAGGCCAATCCCGGACGCTGGGACCTGTCCGGCCTGCGCCGCATCGGCTCGTCCGGCACGGTGTGGAACCATGAGAACAAACAGGCCCTGCTGAAACACCTGCCCAAGGACTGCGTACTGTACGACAGCCTCGGCTCGTCCGAGGCCGTGGGCATCGGCGCCTCGGCCTCCAACGCCGAGGATGCGGCCCAGACGGCCAAGTTCATGGTCGGGCTGAACGCGGCGGTGTTCAGCGAGGACGGCCGGCGCGTCGAGCCGGGGTCGGGCGAGCGCGGCCTGATCGCCACCTCGGGCTTCCTGCCGATGGGCTATTACAAGGACCCGGAGAAGAGCGCCCGCACCTTCCGCGTGTTCGAGGGCCGGCGCTGGTCCGTGCCCGGCGACTTCGCCACCGTCGAGGCGGACGGCGCCATGAAGCTGCTCGGCCGCGGCTCGCAGGTGATCAACACCGGCGGCGAGAAGGTCTTCCCCGAGGAGGTGGAGGAGGCGCTCAAGCGGCATCCGGCGGTGCGCGACGCGGTGGTGGTGGGCGTGCCGGACGCCCGCTTCGGCGAGCGGATCTGCGCGGTGGTCGACGCCGACCCGTCGCTGGAGCCGCCGACGCTGGAAGAGCTGTCGCGCCACGTGCGCGGCGAGCTGGCCGACTACAAGGCGCCGCGCGAACTGGTGCTGGCCCCGGTCGCCCGGGCCCCCAACGGCAAGGTCGACTACAAGGCCTCGCGCGCCCTGGCGCTGGACGCGCTCAAGCTGCCGGCTTAGCGCACGCTCATTTCGATCCCTTCCGGCGGCGAAACGACATGATTTCGCCGAACCGCAGCCTATGATCGCGATCGTTTGCAACCGCCCGCATCAGGCGTGGCCGGTCGCGTCATCGAAGAACGGACCCGTATGAAGATCGAGCGTTTCGGGCTTGTCGCCATCGCCGCCTGCGCCCTGGGCGCGAGCGCCCTCACCCCCTTGCGCGCCGCCGGCGCCGCGCCCGCCGCCGACGCGGCGGCGGACGACACCATCGGCGTCGCCACGCCGAAGTACGGAGCCTGGGGCTTCGACGCCGGCGGCGAGGACCGGTCGGTCGCGCCCGGTACAGACTTCTTCGGCTTCGCGAACGGGACCTGGCTGGCGAAGGAGGTGATCCCCGCCGACCGGGCGCGCTACGGCAATTTCGACGTGCTGAGCGTCCTGTCCGAGAACCGCACCCGTCTGCTGATCGAGGACGCCGCGGCCGGCCGCTCGACCGACGCCGACGCGGCCAAGGTCGGCGCCGCCTACCGCGCCTTCATGGACCAGGCCGCCGTCGAACGGCTGGACGCCCAGCCGCTGAAGGCCGACCTGGACGCCATCCGCGCGGAGCGCTCACTGGACGAGGCGGCCGCGGTGATGGGCCGGTCGAACAGCTCGTTCCAGAGCGGCGTCTTCGGCGCGGGCATCGCCGCCGACGAGAAGGCGCCCGACCGCTACGCCGTCTACCTGGACACCGACGGCCTCGGCCTGCCCGACCGCGACTACTATCTGCAGCCGCAGTACGCGGACAAGAAGGCCGCCTACCAGGCCTATGTCGAGACCCAGCTGACCCAGATCGGCTGGCCCGAGGCCAAGGCCGCCGCCCAGGCCGTCGTCGCGTTCGAAACCCGCGTCGCCGAGGCCAGCTGGAGCCGCGCCGAGGAGCGGGAGGTCGACAAGACCTATAATCCGATGAGCGTCGAGGACCTGGCCAAGGCGGCGCCCGGCTTCGACTTCAAGGCCTTCATGACCGCGGCCGACCTGGGCGCGGTCGACAAGGTGGTGGTCGGCGCCAACACCGCCTTCCCGAAGGTCGCGGCGATCTTCGCCGCCACGCCGCTCGACACGCTCAAGGCCTGGCAGGCCTTCCACGTGGTCGATTCGGCCTCGCCCTATCTGTCGGACCGTTTCGTCCAGGCGCGGTTCGCCTTCCGCAACAAGACCCTGGCCGGCCAGCCCCAGATCCAACCGCGCTGGAAGCGCGGGGTCGGCTTCGTCAACCGCTCGCTCGGCGAGGCGGTCGGCCGGCTCTATGTCGCCCAGTACTTCACCCCCGACGCCAAGGCCAAGATGGACGCCCTGGTGGGCAACCTGCGCACGGCGTTGGGCGGGCGGATCGAACGGGTCTCCTGGATGAGCCCGGAGACCAAGGCCAAGGCGCTGGAGAAGCTGTCCAAGCTGACCGTCAAGATCGGCTATCCGGTCAAGTGGCGCGACTATTCCCGCCTGACCATGACCGACGCCGACCTCTATGGCGACGCCGAGCGCAGCCTGGCCTTCGAATGGGACCGCCAGGTGCGCCGGCTGAACGAGCCGGTGGACAAGCTGGAGTGGGGGATGACCCCGCAGACGGTCAACGCCTACTACAACCCGACCAACAACGAGATCGTCTTCCCCGCCGCGATCCTGCAGCCGCCCTTCTTCGACGCCAGCGCCGACCCGGCCATCAACTACGGCGGCATCGGCGGGGTGATCGGCCACGAGATGACCCACGGCTTCGACGACCAGGGCCGCAAGGCCGACGGCGACGGCCGGCTGGCCGACTGGTGGACCGCCGAGGACGCCTCCAAGTTCGAGGCCCAGGCCCAGCGCCTGGGCGCCCAGTACAGCCAGTTCGAGGCCGCGCCCGGCGTCCACGTCAAGGGCGAGCTGACCATGGGCGAGAACATCGCCGACCTCGGCGGACTGCTGCTGGCGCTGGACGCCTACCACGCCTCGCTGCATGGCGAGCCGGCGCCGGTGATCGGCGGCCTGACCGGCGACCAGCGGGTCTTCCTCGGCTGGGCCCAGGTCTGGCGCGAGAAGATCCGCGAGGACGCCGCCAAGCAGCAGGCGGTGTCGGATCCCCACTCGCCGGCGCATTTCCGGGTCAACGGACCGGTGCGCAACATCGACGCCTGGTACGCCGCTTTCGGCATCAAGCCGGGTGATCCGCTCTACGTCCCGCCCGAGCAGCGCGTCCGGATCTGGTGACGGGGCGGTACATTTTCGACAAAGTTGTCAAAAAAACAGAGCCCGCTGCGGGGGATAAGGTCGCAGCGGGCTCGTTAGCCTGATAGTGGCAGGCGTTTCCTCCCCGAAACGCCGAAGAAACCGGACGTCTAGCGGTCCTTATGTCTCTCGCAAGGACTAGAGACGATATTTTTGCTGGCGTGTCAATCTTTCGAAGCGGACCACCGGTCAAGCGTCCGTGATTTTGACTCTTTCGTCAAAATTACAGCGTTAAACGACCTGCCAGGGCGTCGACGGCCGGGGAATCCGGCTCGAAGGCGAATTCCGGGTGCGTGACGGACACCGGGCCGACCCGGGCCTGGGCCAGGGCGGCGGCCACGTCGAGCAGATCGCGCCCCTCGGCGAGGAGACCGCTGGCCCGCCGAGTCGCCCCGCGCGCCAGGAAGGGCTCGGTGGCCGCCTCGGCGCGGGCGTCCTGGTCGGCCGGCCAGGTCAGGAGCGACAGCCGCTGGGCCCGCGCGCGCGCCTCGACAGCGCCCATCAGGCGGCGGACCGAGCCGAGCTGGTCCGCGGTCCAGCCGGCCGCGAGGCTGGCGGCGAGCTGGGCCTGGCTCTTGAGGATCAGGCCGTCGGCCAGCACCTTCAGCCCGTTGGCCCGGAGCGTCGCCCCGGTGGTGGTGATGTCGACGATCAGTTCGGCCGCCCCCGCGGCCGGTGCGCCCTCGGTGGCGCCGCTCGACTCGACGATCCGGTAGTCGGCGATCCCCGCCCGGGCGAAGAAGGCGCGGGTCTGGACCAGGTATTTGGTCGCCACGCGCAGCCGCCGGCCGGTCCGCGCCACATGAGCCGCGGCGACCTCCTCGACGTCGGCCATGGTCTCGACGTCGATCCAGCTCTGCGGCGCGGCGACCACCAGGTCGGCGCGGCCGAAGCCCAGGGCGCGCAGCAGCAGCACCCGCGAATCCAGCCCCTCGCCGCGCTCGCGCAGCAGGTCCTCGCCGGTCACGCCCAGGTGCACCTCGCCCGCGTCCAGCGCGGCGGCGATGTCGCCGGCCGAGATCAGCTGGACCTGGACGTCGGGCAGGTTCGACAGCCGGGCGCGATAGCCCCGCTCGCCGCCGTCGATCCTGAGGGCGAAGCCGCAGTCGGCCAGCCAGGCCTCGGCCTGCTCCTTGAGCCGCCCCTTGGACGGCAGGCCGATCGTCAGCGGCGCCGTATCGCTCATGCCGCGCGCTCCACATCGGCCCAGGCCCGCGCCGGGCGCACCATGCAGCCCACCGCCCGTTCGCCGGCCGCCGCGCCCAGGGCGAGCGCCAGGCCGTCGTAGCGGCCGCCGGCGGCCACCGGCGCCGCCTCGCCCAGCGCGGGGCTGCGCACCTCGAACAGGAAGCCGTCGTAGTAGCTGAACGAACGGCCGAAGCCCGCGGCGAGGGTCATCCGTTCCTCCGGCGCGCCGAGCGCGATCAGGGTCTCCAGCCGGTCGGTCCAGGCGCCGAGGGCGCCGTCGAGCTTCAGCCCGCCCTCGCGCGCCAGGGCGGCGATGCGGTCCAGGGCCGCGCGCGGCGCCTCGGCGATGGTCAGGTAGCGCTGGACGAGGCCGACCTCGGCCTCGCTCAGCCGGGGCGCGCGGGCCGCGGCGGCGCGCTCGGCCAGGCGATGGACGATCTCGGCCGGCTTGCGCCCGCCCACCGGCTGGATGCCGGCGATGGCCCAGAGGTCCTCCAGCACGGCGCAGGCCTCGGCCTCGGGCAGGCCGGCCAGCAGGCTGGACAGGCGGTCGCCCTGGCGCGGCTGCGGCGCCGGGGCCTGGGCGCGGTCCAGCTCGGCGTGCAGGGCGCGCGGATGGGAGAAGGCCCGCTTCAGCCGCGCCGCCAAGGCGTCGGCCAGGCCCAGGGCGTCGATGAAGGCCGAGAACAGGGCCACGTCGCCCATCAGGAGCTGGAGGTCGTCCCGCCCGCCGGCCGCCGAGGCGCGCCAGGCGAGCGCCGCGACCTCCGCGTCCTCGGCCGGATCGCCCAGGCCGCCGTAGGCCTCGAGCCCGATCTGCAGGAACTCCTCGGCCCGGCCCGATCCGCGCGGCGCGACGCGGAAGGCCTTGCCTTCATAGGTGTAGCGGCCCGCCCCGCCGCCCTCGGCCAGATGGGCGCGGGCGATCGGGATGGTGAAGTCCGGACGCAGACAGACCTCTTCCCCGCCCTCGCCCTGGACCACGAACAGGCGCGCGCGCATCGCCTCGCCGGCGAGGTCGAGCAGGAGGCCGAGCGGCTGGATCACCGGGGCGTCGACGCCCGTCGCCTCGGTCTCGGCGAAGGGGGCGCGGATCGCCGCCAGGACCTCGGCGGGAACCGTGGGCTCCAGGATCATCGGGGGGCCTCGACGATGCGGCGGACGGCGGCGACCAGCTCGGAGCGGGCGACGGTGAGCTGGCCCGGCCGGTCCTCGCGCCACTGGCGGTTGTCGGCGACCTTGGCGGCCAGTTCGCGGCCGAGGTCGAGGTCCTTGATGGTGACCTGGCCGCTGGCGATCTCGTCGCCGCCCAGGATCACGGCCGCGGGCGAGAGCCGGCGGTCGGCGTATTTCATCTGGGCCTTCATGCCCGAGGCGCCGAGGTAGACCTCGGCCGGCAGGCCCGCCGCGCGCAGTTCGGCCGCGGCGGCGAAGTATTCGCCCATCGACGCGGCGTCGAAGGCGATCACCACCACCGGCCCGCGCGCTTCGGCGGCATGGTCGAGGCCGGAGGCGCGCAGGGCGGCGGCCAGACGCGAGACGCCGAAGGAAAATCCGGTCGCCGGCACCGGCTGGCCGGTGAAGCGGGCGACGAGGTCGTCGTAGCGGCCACCGCCGCCGACCGAGCCGAAGCGCACCTTCTGGCCCTTCTCGTCCAGGATCTCGGCCAGCAGCTCGGCCTCGAACACCGCGCCGGTATAGTATTCCAGGCCCCGGACCACCGAGGGATCGAACACCGCCCGGTCCTCGGCGACGCCCAGGCTGGTCAGGGCCGCGCCGATCCGGCCCAGCTCCTCCAGCCCCTCGTCGCCCTCGGCCGAGCCGCCGATGACGCCCGCGAGCCGATCGAGCGTCGCCGAGCGCGCCCCGCCGCCGGCCTCGACGAAGGCGATCACCGCCTCGATCGCCGGCCCGGCCAGCTCGGCGCCGCGGGTGAAGGCGCCGGATTCGTCCCTGCGGCCCGCGCCCAGCAGCAGGCGAACGCCCTCCACGCCCAGCCGGTCCAGCTTGTCGACCGCGCGCAGCACCGCCAGCCGCTGGCCCGGATCGACCGCGCCGGCCGAGGTCAAAAGGCCGTTCAGCAGCTTGCGGCTGTTGATCTTCAGCACATAGTCGTTCTGCGGCAGGCCGGCGGCGGCGAAGCCTTCGACCGCCATGGCGATGATCTCGGCGTCGGCCTCGGGCCGGGCGGAGCCGACGGTGTCGGCGTCGCACTGGACGAATTCGCGGAAGCGTCCCGGGCCGGGCTTTTCGTTGCGCCAGACCGTGCCGACGGCATAGCGGCGGAACGGCTTGGGCAGGGTCTCCCAATGCTGGGCGGCGAAGCGGGCCAGCGGCGCGGTCAGGTCGTAGCGCAGCGCCATCCACTGCTCGTCGTCGTCCTGCAGGGCGAAGACGCCCTCGTTCGGACGGTCGGCGTCGGGCAGGAACTTGCCGAGCGCGTCGGCGTACTCGAACGCCCCGGTGTCCAGCCGCTCGAAGCCGTAGCGCTCGTAGACCGCCGAGACGGACTCGACGATGCGCCGCTCCGCCCGCAGGTCGGCGGCGCGCTTGTCGATGAAACCGCGCGGGGCGCGGGCCTCTGGGCGGAAGGCGTCGGTCATGGGGCGCCGCTTAAAGGATCACACCGCCGCGGGCAAGGAAGCGCGGACGGTAGGGGCTCGTTTACCGCCCAGGTCCACCATGGCGGCCAGGCCTCCACCGGCCCGCCCGTTCGCAAGGAGTTCGCCCATGTCGTGCGACGCCGCCGCAGCCGCCGCCTTTATGATGTTCGCCGCCGCGACCGGTCCGTCCGGTCCGGGCGTCCAGCCGGCGGTCGCCGCCGCGCCGCCGCCGGTCTCCAGCCTGCCGCTGTTCCAGGACATCGTCGGCCGCGCGGGCCGGCTGAAGGCCGAGGTCGAGAAGACCCGCGCCGGACTGGCCGGCGCCGCCGCCACCGTTCCGCCGCCGGGCGGCGACGCCTTCGCCGCCGACATCGGCCAGCTCTCGGCGCTCGACCAGCAAGGCAGCGATTGGATCCGGCAGCACAGCCCGACGGACGACCTGAAGTGCATCCTGCACGGCATCTCCCAGGACCTGACGGTGAAGCTGGCGGCGGTGAAGGACGCCAAGACCGCCCACGACGAGGACCTGGCCCTGCGCGACATGTTCTTCCTGCTGCGCGACAACGTCGACGTGATCACCGCCCCGCCCGAGCCCGCGGCCTAGGGATCAGCTTCTGGCGGCGGCCTGGTCGGCGGCCTTGACCACGACGCCCTCGGTCAGGATCTGGGGCAGCACCTGGGCCTCGCGCCCGCCGGCGCCGTACATCAGATAGAGCGGCACCCCCGCGCGGCCGTGTTCGCCCAGGGCCTGGGCGATGTCGGCGTCGCGCTTGGTCCAGTCGCCCACCAGATAGGTGACGCCGTCGCGGCGGAAGGCCTCGGCCACCGAACGGCCCGACAGGGCCACGCGCTCATTGACCTGGCAGGTCACGCACCAGGCGGCGGTGAAGTTGACGAACACCGGCTTGCCCTCGGCGCGCAGGGCCGCGAGGGTGGCGGGCGCATAGGGCTGCGAGGTCACCTCGGCCGCGCCGGCGGCGGGCCAGACGGCCGCCGCGAGGGCGACCGCGGCCGCGGCGACGGCCGCGCCGTATCCGGCCCAGGGCCGGCGGCCTTCGATCCGCGCCCGCTGGGCCACGCCATAGGCCCAGGCGGCGAAGGCGGTCAGCACCATGGCGGCCAGGAGCTCGGCCAGCTTGGCCGGATCGCCGCGCAGGGCCAGGACCCAGAGCAGCCAGGCCGCCGTGGCGTACATCGGAAAGGCCAGCACCTTGCGCAGGCCGTCCATCCAGGGGCCGGGCCTGGGCAGGCGCGCGAGCAGTCCCGGCGCGAAGGCCAGGGCGGTGAAGGGCGCGGCCATGCCGAGGCCGAGGGCGACGAACACCGCCAGGGCGAGCGCCGGCCCCTGGGTCAGGGCGAAGCCGACGGCCGAGGCCATGAAGGGCGCGCTGCAGGGCGCGGCGACGGCCACCGCCAGGGCGCCGGTCAGGACGGCGCCGGCCGCCCCCTCGTGATCCGCGCCGGGCGCGGCGCCGGCCAGGGCCTGGAGGCCCGCGCCGACCTCGAACACCCCGGACAGGTTCAGCGCCACCAGCAGCATCAAGAGGCTCAGCAGGGCCAGCGCCGCCGGCGACTGCAGCTGGAAGCCCCAACCCACCGCCTGGCCGGCGGCGCGCGCGGCGATCAGCAGGGCGGCGAGAACAAGGAAGGTCGCGACCACCCCGCCGGCGAAGGCCAGGCCCTGGACGCGCGCCGCGCCGGGGTGGTGGGCGTGGCGGGCGAGCGCGGCGGCCTTCATCGACAGGATCGGGAAGACGCAGGGCATCAGGTTGAGGATCAGCCCGCCCAGGAAGGCGAAGGCCATGGCCACGCCCAGGCGACCGGCGCGCTCGCCCGGGCTCTGCGGTGCGGCGGGCGGCCCGAGGCCTGCGGCGCCGATCAGCTGCGGTCCCGTGTGGGCGGTGATCTCGTAAGCGCGCGCGCCGAGCGAGAGGACCCCGGTCAGGCTGGCCGGCGGCTTGCCGGTCTTGAAGGCCGAGCCCGGCGTGAGCGTCAGCGTCAGGCCCGCGCGGCCGCGCTCGACCGGCTGGGGCTGGGCGTGGTCGATCGCCGCGCTGTCATAGGGGAAGAAATAGGCCTGGTCCCACCCGGGGCCGGTCGCCGGGGCGCCGGTCACGCTGAGCTTGATCACCCCGCCCTGGAGCGTCATCGCGGCCTTGAGCGGGCCGGGCCGGGGCGCGTCGGCCAGGACCCCCGCGATGCGCGCGCCCCAGGCCGGGTCGGCCGGGCCGGTCTTGGCCGCCACCGGCAGGGCGAGGC
>JARLIQ010000147.1 GCA_031291645.1 Caulobacteraceae bacterium
CAGCCCTCCCGGAACGAACGGCTTGATCCGCTCCCACTGATCGTCACGAAGAACTTCACCTTCCAAGGCCGCCTCCAAAAAGCAGCCTTGAATCAGAACTCGCGATCCACCGGAATCCCTAAATCGGCACCACGACCTAGCTTTCGGCCAGCGCGGCCAGCTTGGTGACCGTGTTCCAGTTGCGCGCCGTGCCCTTGGCGCCGAGCTGGCGCTCGATCACCGCATTGGTCAGCTTGGAGTCGCCGATCCCGTCCGGATAGACGAGGTAGGCGCAGGCCCTGATCACCCGCGCCGTCTCGCGGCCCTTGATCGCCGCCTGCAGCGCCGCTTCGCGGTCCGCCGCCGGCTCGGCCTTCAACGGCATGACCAGCAGGCGTCCCGGATCGTCCCGCGCCGCGTCCGCGAAGGGGTTGGCCGCGATGATCCCCGCCCAGGCCTGGGCCGAGCGGACGATGACGGCCGAGGCGAGGTCCAGCCGGCCGGCCAGCTCCGCCTCGATGCGCTGCTCGAGGTCTTCCGGCGCCGCGCCGTCGGCGTCGAACACCAGGTTGCCGCTCTGCAGCAGGGTCCGGACCTGGGTGAACCCCATGGCCTCGGCCAGGGCCTGGAGGTCCGCCATCCGGACCTTGCCGTGGCCGCCCACGTTGACGGCGCGCAGCAGAGCGATGTGCTTGGTCATGGACGAGCGCCTCTTCGCCTTCGCACTTTTCCCCAACCCGCTCTAGTATGCGGCCAGTCTAGTGGAAAGGTTTGACCCATGAAGGACCTCGGCGCCCTGATGAAGCAGGCGCAGGCGATGCAGCAGAAGCTGCAGGACGCCCAGGCCAAGCTGGCCGAGACCGTGGTCGAGGGCTCGTCGGGCGGCGGCATGGTCAAGGTGGCCCTTCAGGGCACAGGCGAGCTGAAGAACGTCGTGATCGACGAGGAACTGCTCAAGCCCGGCGAGGGCGAGGTGCTGAGCGACCTGATCGTCGCCGCCCACGCCGACGCCAAGCGCAAGCTGGACGCCGCCCAGGCCGAGACCATGCAGTCGATCGCCGGGCCGCTGGCCGGCATGCCCGGCTTTCCGAAGTTCTAAGCCGGTTGGCCGCCTCCGCCGGACCCGAGATCGAGCGGCTGATCGCGCTCCTCGCCAAGCTGCCGGGCCTCGGGCCCCGCTCGGCGCGGCGCTCGGCGCTGGCGCTGCTCAGGCGGCGCGACCAGCTGATGCGACCGCTGGCCCAGGCCATGGCCGAGGCGGCCGAGCGGGTGAAGCCGTGCGGGATCTGCGGCGCGCTCGACACCACCGATCCGTGCTCGACCTGCGCCGATCCGAGCCGCGACGCCGGCCTGATCTGCGTGGTCGAGGATGACGGCGCGCGCTGGGCCATGGAGCGGGCCGGGGCTTTCCGCGGCCGCTACCATGTGCTGGGCGGCCTGCTTTCGGCGCTGGACGGGCGCGGGCCGGAGGCGCTGCGGATCAACGAACTGGTCGCGCGGGTCGCTACGGGCGAGGTGCGCGAGGTGATCCTGGCGCTGGCCGCCACCGTCGATGGCCAGACCACTGCCCACTACATCACCGAGCGCCTGGCCTCCACCGGCGTTCCGGTCACCAGCCTGGCGCGGGGCGTACCGGTCGGCGGCGACCTCGACTGGCTGGACGACGGCACCATCGCCCAGGCGCTGCGGGCCCGCCGCCCGGCCTGAGGCCGTCCGCCGCCGCCCCTCAAAAACGCGGAGTGACACTCCGCGTTTTCGGCGTAGAGTCGCCCGAGGGGAGACCCAAAAAAAATAAGAGGAAACATCCATGGCCAAGCTCAGCGACCTCTATGCGATCCAGCCCGACGGTTCCCGCTGGTCGGTTCCGCAGAATTTCGACGTCAACTTCAACTGGGACTACGACGACGGCCGGGCCGCGATGATGGGGCTCTACCGCAAGGGCGTCGAAATGCAGTGGAATGCGGAGACGCGGATCGACTGGACGCAGGAGCTGGACGAGGACAATCCCGAACAGCTGCCCGAACAGATGCTGCCGATCAGCGGCATGGCCCAGTACGAGTCCATGTCCCGCCAGGAAAAGGCGACCGTCCGCCGCCACTTCCAGGGCTGGCAGATCAGCCAGTTCATGCAGGGCGAGCAGGGCGCGCTGATCTGCGCGGCCAAGATCGTCACCCAGGTGCCCGACGCGGACTCCAAGTTCTACGCCTCGACCCAGGTGATCGACGAGGCCCGCCACGTCGAGAGCTACAAGCGGCTGCTCGAGAAGTTCAAGGTCGCCTACCCGATGACCCCGCCGCTGCAGGAACTGCTCGACCAGGTGCTGCGCGACAGCCGCTGGGACATGACCTACCTCGGCATGCAGGTGGTGATCGAGGGCCTGGCCCTGGCCGCCTTCCAGCAGATCCGCGACCACGCCCAGAACCCGCTGGCCGCGGCGGTGAACGCCTATGTGATGCAGGACGAATCCCGCCACGTGGCCTTCGGCCGCCTGGCCCTGCGCGACTACTACCCGACCCTGACCCAGAAGGAGCGGGACGAGCGCGAGGCGTTCCTCTTGGAGGCCTGCTATCTGATGCGCGACCGGTTCGACGCGGTCGAAGTCTGGAAGACCCTCGGCCTGGACCCGGCCAAGTGCGCCGAGCACATGTACGATTCCGGCTTCATGCTGCAGTTCCGTTCGAGCCTGTTCACCCGGATCGTGCCGATCGTGAAGGACATCGGCCTGTGGGGCGAGACCATCCGCAAGGGCTATGAGCAGATGGGCATCCTCGGCTACGCCGACACCGACGTTCAGGCCCTGCAGGACGCCGACGACAGCATCGCCCGGGACTTCGACGCCCGCCGCGCCTACGTCGAGGGCGTGGCCAACCGCGCTGCCGCGCTCCAGGACGCCTGAGGCGGGACGCTTCACGGGGGCGCCCGCCGGCCTTCGGGCCTGCGGGTGGTTCGTGCTAGGCGTGTCGTGTGACGATTCCCGCCGAAACAGTCGCATTGCTCAAGGCCCGCGGCCGCCGCAAGAGGGCCACGCCGTGAAGATGCAGGAACTGGAGGCGCGCACCGGCGTCGGGCGCGAGACGATCCGCTACTACATCCGCCTGGGGCTGCTGCCGGAGCCGCAGCGGCCCAAGCCCAACGTGGCGGTCTACGACGAGACCCACGTCCGCCGGGTCGAGGTGATCCGGCGGCTGCAGCAAACCCGGTACCTGCCTCTGGCCTTCATCAAGACCCTGCTGGACCGCCGCACCGGCGGCGAGATCGAGGCCCTGCCCGGACTGGAGTCGCGCCTCGCCGCGCGGCTGGGCGTCGGTGGGGCGCCGCAGGGCGCGCAGGTCGCCGACGCGCCCGCCCTGACCGGCCTCAGCCCGCATGACCTGGAGGTGATGATCCAGAGCGGGGTGGTCAAGCTGGCGGCCGGCGGCGGGCTCGATGCGATCAACCTCGCCATCTGCCAGGTGTGGGGCCGGGCCAAGGCGGCCGGCTACACCGAGGAGAACGGCTGGTTTCCGGAGGACCTGACCGTCTACGCCGAGGCGATCGAATCGATGGCCCGGCTGGAGGTGGAGCGGTTCTACACCCGGGTCTCGGGCCTGCTCGGCGTGGAGGAGGCGGCCGCGCTCGGCCAGGTCGGCGTCGAGGCGATCAACGAGCTTCTGGCCCTCCTGCGCACCCGCGCCCTCCTGGCCTGGGCGGCGCAGCTCAACGCCCAGATCGCGCCGACCCGCGACTGACCCGCCGCGCGCCGGCCTTGGCGCGGCGGCCGACTCCGGCTAAGGAACGGATCATGAACGGGATTTTCATGGCCGTGCTGGCGATCGCGACGCTGGCCGCCGGGGGCGGATTGGCCATGGCGCTGGCCGCCCTGGCGCGGGAGCGGGCGCGCGCCGCCGAGCTGGATCGCCAGCTCGCCCGGGCGGAGGAGCGGCTCAAGGCGCAGGAGGCCGGCCAGGCCCAGGTCGCCGAACTGCTGCGGGCCCAGGCCGCCGAATCGGCCCAGGTCGTGGCCGAGCAGCTGGTCGTGCGGGCGTCCGAGACCTTCCGCTCGCAGGAACAGCTGGCCCAGGCCCGGCTGGACGCCCAGCTCAAGCCGGTGGCCGAGACCCTGGCCAAATTCCAGGAACAGGTCACCGCCGTCGAGAAGGCGCGCGCCGAGGAGACCGGCGGGCTGAAGCAGCAGATCGCCGCCCTGATGCAGGCCTCCAGCGACACCCAGGCCGAGGCGCGCAAGCTGTCGGCGGCCCTGCGCCGCGGCGCCGGCGTCCAGGGGCGCTGGGGCGAGCAGACCCTGCGCAACGTGCTGGAAGCCGCCGGCCTGACCCAGAAGTTCGACTTCGAGGAGCAGTTCTCGGTCGACAGCGAGGAAGGCCGCCGGCGGCCGGACGTGAAGGTGCGCCTGCCCGGCGGGGCGGTGTTCGTGATCGACGCCAAATGCTCGCTCAACGCCTTTCTGGAAGCGCAGGACGCGGCCGACGAGCCGGCCCGCGACGCCGCCCTCGCCCGCCACGCCGCCAGCGTGCGCACCCACATGGCCGGGCTGTCGTCCAAAGCCTACTGGGACCAGTTCCAGAAGGAGGGCTCGCCCGACTTCGTGGCCATGTTCGTGCCCGGCGACGGTTTCCTGGCGGCGGCGGTTGACCGGCTGCCGGACCTGATGACCGAGGCGATGGAGCGGCGGGTGCTGCTGGTGACGCCCACCACCCTCTTCGCCCTGTGCAAGGCGGTGGCCTATGGCTGGCGGGTCGAGGAGCAGGCGGCCAACGCCGACAAGATCGCTGTCCTGGGCCGCGAGCTCTACCGGCGGCTGGCGGTGATGGGCGGCCACGTCGCCGGCCTCGGCAAGGCGCTGGAAGGCGCGGTCGGCAAGTACAACGCCTTCGTCGGCTCGCTCGAAAGCCAGGTCCTGACCCAGGCGCGGCGATTCGAAGACCTGGCCGTGGACCATGAGGGCAAGCCCCTGCCGGCGCTCGAACCGGTCGAGGCCGGGCCGCGTCCCCTGGCCAAGCTGGCGGTCTCGGACCCCCCTGCGGCGCAGGGGAGCGACGATGGGACCGAGAAGCCGACCTTGACGCTCGGAATTGGGTGACCTACCTCCCCGATTATGGCTATCCGAGACATCCTCACTGTCCCCGATCCCCTGCTGAAGCAGGTTTCCAAGCCCGTCGACGCGGTCGACGAGGCGCTGCGCGCCCTGATGGACGACATGCTGGAGACCATGTACGCCGCGCCCGGCATCGGCCTGGCCGCGATCCAGATCGGCGTGCCCCAGCGGGTCATCGTCATGGACCTCGCCCGCGGCGACGAGGAGCGCGCCCCGCGCTACTTCGTCAATCCCGAGATCACCTGGCGCTCGGAAGAGACCCAGCCCTACGAAGAGGGCTGCCTGTCGGTGCCGGAGATCTACGACGAGGTCGAGCGTCCGGCGCGGGTCAAGCTGCGCTATCTCGACTACAACGGCCAGCCGGTCGAGGAAGAGGCCGAGGGCGTGTTCGCCGTCTGCATCCAGCACGAGATGGACCACCTCGACGGGGTGCTGTTCATCGACCACCTCTCGCGCCTGAAGCGCGAGCGCGCGGTCCAGAAGGTCAAGAAGGCCGCCAAGGCCGCCTGACCTCGCTTACGGGTTTGCGGCGTCGCGGGTGTCGCGCCCGGCCTGCCGGGTGTGTTCGCGCACGTCCTGGGCCGCTCTCCTGGCTTCGACGCCGGTGTCGTGCGCGGCCGCCTTCAGTTCGTTCCCCGCCGACTCGAGGTCCAGATTGTCGCCTGCCGCGCGCACGTCACTGGTCACGTCGTGGCCGACGGCCTGGGCGTCGTGCTTGAGCCGGTCGGCCTGGGGGCGCGAGCAGGCGGCCAGGGCCAGGCCGAGGCAAAGGATCGTGGCCGTCCGCATGGATGTCTCCCGTCGTGCGCGCGCCCCGAAAGAACGGCCGCAGCCGTCACCCGGTTCCTTGCCGCTTTCGCCTTCCCGCCAGGGCCGGTAAACCCCGCCCATGCGCATCGCCTTCCTCGGCACGCCCGACTTCGCCGTTCCCTCGCTGGCCGAGCTGGCGGCCGCCGGCCATGAGGTCGCCGCCGTCTATTCCCAGCCGCCCGCGCCGCGCGGCCGCGGCCAGGTCCTGACCCCTTCGCCGGTCCACGCCTTCGCCGAGGGTCTGGGCCTTGAGGTCCGTACGCCCGCCTCGATGCGCGAGCCTGCCGAGATCGCCGCCTTCGCGGCTCTAGACCTCGATGCGGCGGTGGTGGTGGCCTACGGCCAGATCCTGCCGCCCGAGGTGCTGGAGGCGCCGCGCCTGGGCGCCTTCAACCTGCACGCCTCCCTGCTGCCGCGCTGGCGCGGCGCCGCCCCGATCCAGCGGGCGATCATGGCCGGCGACAAGGTCACCGGCGTCCAGGTGATGCGGATGAGCGAGGGGCTGGACGAGGGGCCGATCCTGCTGTCCGAAACCGTGCGGATCGACGCCCTGGAGACGGCCGGGACCTTGCACGACCGGCTGGCGCCCATCGGCGCCCGGCTGATGGCGCGGGCCCTGGCGGCGCTGGAGCACGGCGGCCTGGCCGAGACGTCCCAGGCGGCGGAGGGCGCGACCTACGCCAAGAAGATCCGACCCAAGGAAGCCCGCATCGACTGGCGCCGCCCGGCCGTCGAGATCGACCGCCAGATCCGCGGCCTTTCGCCCTTTCCCGGCGCCTGGTGCCTGGCGCCCGGCGAGCGCGGCCCGGTGCGGGTCAAGGCGCTGCTGTCGCGGGTCGAGGACGGCGAAGGCGAGCCCGGGGAGGCGCTGGACGACCGCCTGCTGATCGCCTGCGGCGTGGGCGCGGTCCGCCTGCTGCGCGCGCAGCGCGAGGGCCGCGCGGCCCAGGACGCGGACGCCTTCCTGCGCGGCTTTTCGCTGCCGGCGGGCGTGCGGCTGAACTGATGCCGCGCTATCGCCTGACCATCGAATACGACGGGCGGCCCTACCATGGCTTCCAGGCCCAGGGTGTTCTGCCCTCGGTCCAGGCCTCGATCGAGCGAGCGGTGAAGGGCTTCTGCGGCGAGGACCTGCGCCTGCAGGCCGCCGGCCGCACCGACACCGGCGTGCACGCGACCGGCCAGGTGGTCCATATCGACCTGGCCAAGGCCTGGAAGGCCGACGTCGTGCGCGACGCCCTGAACGCCCACCTGGTCCCCGAGCCGATCGCGGTCCTGGAGGCGGCGGCGGTGGACGAGGACTTTCACGCCCGCTTTTCGGCCAAGGCCCGGCGCTATCTGTTCCGCATCCTCAACCGCAGGGCCCCGCCGGCGCTGGACAAGGGGCGGGTCTGGCACGTCAAGAAGCCGCTGGACGCCCAGGCCATGCACGCCGCCGCCCAGGCCCTGGTCGGACACCACGACTTCACCACCTTCCGCGACCTGCAGTGCCAGGCCAAGTCGCCGATGAAGACCCTGGACGAGGCGCGGGTCTGGCGCGAGGGCGAGGAGGTGCGGCTGGCCTTTTCCTCCCGCTCCTTCCTGCACCGCCAGGTCCGCTCGATGACCGGCTCCCTGGCCGAGGTCGGGGTCGGACGGTGGGACGCGGACGACCTGAAGGCTGCGCTCGAGGCGCGCGACCGTAGGGCCTGCGGTCCGGTGGCGCCGGCGGACGGGCTCTATCTGGTGGGCGTGGAGTACTGAGGCGCCGTTCATGCGGCGAATGGCGCGCCGCGCCGGGGCCCTTCAGTGTGGATGGTAGATGTCGCCGCCCCGCTCGGCGTACAGGTCCAGCACCGCCGCGGCCTGATCGCGGCAAAGGTCTTCGACGACCTCGATCCCGCGCCGTCTCAGGGCGGCGGACCAGTCGGAGACCTTGGCGCCCTCGTCGAACCCGATGCGGCGGGCGTCGCTGTCGCGCGACCCGCACACCAGGCGGCGAAGGCCGGCCCAGGGAATGGCGCCAAAGCACATCGCGCACGGCTCGCTGCTGCTCACCAGCTCCCTCGCCCGCCCGTCGAAATTGAGGTCATAGGCGCCGCATTGGCGTTGGGCGAGCATGATCGCCACCATCTCGGCGTGCAGGACCGAGCACTTCTGCTGCAGCACCAGGTTGACGCCCAGCGATATCAGCTGGTGCGACTGCACGTCGAAGATCGCCGCCGCGAACGGCCCGCCGCCGCGGACGACGTTGTTCGTGGACGCCGCGATGACGAATTCCATGCGCCCGACGGGATCGGGGATCGTCGGCGCCTGCTCGTTGATGGCGGACAGCCATGGCGGAATATCGAACGAGATGCGGTCGTGTTCGCTCATGGAGTGACCCGTCCGGTTTGGCCCGACGCCCCAGCAATAGGGCGCGCCGGGGCGTCCAACGACGCATTGACCGCAGACCCTACGCCGATCAGGCGAAGGCTTCGAAATAGCGCTCGATCAGCCGCCCGTAGATCGCCGCCAGGGCCCGCACGTCCGCCACCGGGGCGCACTCGTCGACCGCGTGCATGGTCGCGCCCACCAGGCCCAGCTCGACCACCGGGCAGAGCTTGCGGATGAACCGGGCGTCCGAGATGCCGCCCGTGGTCGATAGCTCGGGCGTGCGGCCGGCCACGTCGCCGATCGCGCCGGCGCAGACGTCGACGAACGCGCCTGGCTCGGTGATGAAGGCGTCGCCCGTGAGCTTGGTGCGCAGCTGGACCTGGCCGGAGAAGCCGTCGCCGGCCGCGCGGCATTCGTCCTCCAGCCAGCCGATCAGGCCGGCGCCGTCATGGGCGGGGTTGAAGCGGATGTTCAGCCGCGCCGCGGCCCTGGCCGGGATCACGTTGGTCGCCGGATTGCCGACGTCGATGGTGGTGACCTCGAGGTTCGAGGGCGGGAACCGCGGATAGCCCTCGTCCAGCACCCGCGACTGCAGCCGGCCCAGCAGGCGGACCAGCGGCGCGATCGGATTGGCCGCCTGGGCCGGATAGGCGACATGGCCCTGGCGGCCCTCGACCGTGATCCAGGCGTTCAGGCTGCCGCGCCGGCCGATCTTCAGCTGGTCGCCCAGCATGGCCGCCGAGGTCGGCTCGCCGAGGACGCAGTGGTCGATGACCTCGCCGTCCGCCTTCAGCCGCTCGACCACCTTGACCGTGCCGTCGTCGGCGTCGCCCTCCTCGTCGCCGGTGATGAGGAAGGACAGCGAGCCGGCCTTCCGCGGCGCGTCGGCGGCCGCCGCCGCGACGAAGGCGGCGATCGCCCCCTTCATGTCGGCGGCCCCGCGGCCATAGAGCAGGCCGTCCGCGATCCGCGGCTCGAACGGATCGCCGCCCCAGGCGGCGGCGTCGCCGACGGGCACCACGTCGGTGTGGCCGGCGAAGCAGAGGTTGGGCCCGGTGGTCCCGCGCCGGGCGTAGAGGTTCTCGATCTGGCCGAAGCGCATCCGCCGGCAGGCGAAGCCGGCGCCCTCCAGCGCGGCCTGCAGCACGTCCATGGCGCCGGCGTCGGCGGGGGTCACGGACGGACGGCGGATCAGGTCCTGGGCGAGATGCAGCGGATCGAGGCTCATGGGCCCGCGCTTAGCCTGGAAGCGGGGCCGCGGCAATCGACGGCTCTGGCGCGGACACGCGGGCTGAATTACCTAAGGACGTTCAAGCTTTCGCCGCGCCGGAGCCGGCATGACCGCCCATAGCCACGACCAACGCCATCCGCACGACCACGGTCATGATCAGGGTCACGGCCCCGCGCACGGCGACGGCCACCACCATGGCGGCGGCCACCATCACCACGCCTCGCCGGACGACCCGCGCTTCGGTCTCGCCATCGCCCTGAACCTCGCCATCGTGGCGATCGAGGCGGGCGCCGGCTTTTTCGCCAACTCGACCGCCCTGGTCGCCGACGCCGGCCACAACCTGTCCGACGTGCTGGGCCTGGTGCTGGCCGGCGGCGCCATGTGGCTGGCCAGGCAGCCGGCGCGCGGCCAGCGGACCTACGGCTTCGGCAAGGCCACGGTGCTCGCCGCCCTGGCCAACGGCGTGGTGTTGATGTTCGTCAGCGGCGCGATCGTGCTTGAGGCGTTTCACCGACTGGCCCGGCCCGAGGCGGTGCAGTCCTGGGTGGTCATGGCGACCGCCGGCGCGGGCGTGGTGATCAACACCGCGACCGCCCTGATGTTCGTGCGCGGCCGACACGGCGACGTCAACGTGCGCGGGGCGTTCCTGCACATGGCGGGCGACGCCCTGGTCTCGGTCGGGGTCATCGTTTCGGCGGGGCTGATCGCCCTGACCCACTGGACCTGGCTCGACCCGGTCACCAGCATCGCCATCGTCGCGGTGATCGTGGCCGGGACCTGGGGGCTGTTGCGCGAGGCGATCGACATGGCGCTCGACGCCGCGCCGCCGGGCGCCGACGTGCCCAGCATCCACGCCTTCCTGAAGGACGCCGCCGGGGTGACCGAGGTGCACGACCTCCACGTCTGGGCGATGAGCACCACCGAGATGGCCCTGACCGCCCATCTGGTCCGGCCGGGCGCCGAGCAGGACGACCGCTTCCGCGGCGATCTCGTCGAGGCCCTGGAGCACCGGTTCGGCGTGCGCCACGCCACCTTGCAGATCGAGCAGGCCCGCGGCGAGCACTGCCCGGTCTGCTGAGCCTTCGGGTTAGAGCACGTTAGGCGAAGGTGTAGGCGGCTTCGCCGCTCGAACGTGCTCTAAACGTTTGATTTGGAGCCCTTTTAAACGGGTCAGATGAGTCCATCTGACCCTAAAGGGCTCTACGGCGCCGGCTTGACCGGCTTGGCTTCCGCCACCCCTGGCGGAACCGTGGCCGTCGCCATCAGCAGGCGCGCCGCGTCGCCGTAGCGGCCCGTGCCCTGCTGCGACAGGGCCAGGCGCGTGCGCCGCCAGCTGCGCTCGGCGTCCACCAGCTGCAGCGAACTCACGCCACCGGCGCGATAGCCTCGACGCATCATCTCGAGCTTGGAGGTGGCCGCCTCCAGCGCGCGCGACTGCTGGGCGTAGGCCGCATTGTCGTGGGCGATCGCCTGCAGGGCGTCGTCGACCTGGGCGAAGGCGGCCAGCACGGTCTGCTGATAGGCCGCCAGGGCGGCCCGGGCGTCGGCCTCGGCCTGGCGCTTCTCGGCGTGCAACTCGCCGCTATGGAAGATCGGCGCGGTGACGGCCGGCCCGAGGGCCCAGCTGTTCGAGATCGGCTGGAACATCTGCGAGGGCGTCAGGGCGTCCTGGTTGAGCGCGGCCGACAGGGTGATGTTGGGATAGAGGGCTGCGGTCGCGACCCCGATGCGGGCCGTGGCGGCGTGCAGCTGCGCCTCGGCCTCCAGGATGTCCGGTCGGCCGCGGACCAGCTCGGACGGCAGGCTGACCGGCAGCATGTCCGGCATCGCGCCGGAGCTGGCGTCGAAGTCCGGCGGACTGAATTGGCTGGGCGTCTTGCCGAGCAGGATGGCGATCTGGTGGCGGGCGGCGGCCAGCCGCTGCTCCTGGGCCGGCACGGCGGCTGCGTCTTCCGCCAACTCGGTCTCGATGGTGGATACGTCCGACGCCGACGCCCCGCCGGCCGCCCGCGCCTTGCGCACCATGTCGAGGTCGGTCTGGTCGTTGGCGACGATGTCCTTCAGCGCGTTGGCCTGGATGCTGGCGTCGGCGATGGTCAGCACCTGGGTCACCACCTGGCCGGTCAGGGTCAGATAGGCCGCGTCCAGCTCTCGCGCCTTGGCTTCCGCGTCGGCCTGAAGCGCTTCCTTGCGCCGCCGCACCTGGCCGAACAGGTCGAGGTTGTAGCTGACGGTCCCGCCGATCGAATAGAGGCTGTACACCGGATTGGTCGGGAAGCTGATCCCGCCGGTAGACGTGCTGGACGAGAAGGCGCCCCCGGAAAAGGCGTTCAGGTTGGCCCGCTCGTACTTGTAGCCGCCGCTGACGTCCGCCATGGCCAGGCCGGTCTGGGCCTGCACGGCTTCGCGCGCGGACTGCAGCCGGGCGCGCGCCTGATCGAGCGTCGGGTTGTTCGCGATCGCCTCGCGCACCAGGGCGTCGAGTTGCGGCGAGTGGAACAGGGTCCACCAGTCGGCCACGACCTTGGCCCCGACGGCCGTTTGCACCGGTCCCACGTCGGCGGCGTCGCCGGTCTGGGCGTAGGTGTCGGTCGCGGGGGCCGCGGGGGACTTGAAGTTCGGGCCCACGGTGGCGCAGCCGGCCAGCGCCGCCGCCGAGGCGCAGACGGCGAGCGCCGTGCGCAGCGGCCTAATCGAGGACGAGCGCGGCATCGGATTCGACCCTTCGGGGAGAGCGCATGAGGAGCAGGCTCGGCATGAGCAGGATGGCGAGGAGGAACAGCAGGTAGAAGTCATCGATATAGGCCACCATCGAGGCCTGGCGGTTGATCTCGCCATCGAGCGTGGCGACGGTCATGGGATCGGCCAGGGTGAAGGGCGCGGCGAACGGGGCGCGAGCCACGGGATTGTCGGGGCGCACGTGTTCGACCAGGGCCGAGTGCATCAGCTCGGTGTTGTTGGTGTGCAGCGCCTGCATGATCGAGATGCCGGCGCTGGAACCCAGGTTGCGCATCAGGGTGAAGACGCCGGCGCCATCGCTGCGCAGGCTGGGGTTCAGGGTGGCGAAGGCCAGTGTGGTCAGGGGCACGAAGATCAGGCCGATGCCGAAGCCCTGGATCACCCCGGTCCAGATGATCTCGCCCGAGCCCATGCCCAGCGAGAACTTGGTCATCCCCCAGAAGGCGATGGCGCTCAGGGTCAGGCCGGTCAGGATGATCAGCCGCACGTCGATCCGGTTGATCAGCCGGCCGACCAGGAACATGGCGACCAGGCTGCCGACCCCGCGCGGGGCGGTGACCAGGCCCGTCGTCACCACCGGATAACCCATCAGGGTCTCCAGGAACGGCGGCAGCAGGGCCAGGGTCGAGAACAGCAGGACGCCGATCACGAAGCCGAACAGGGTGGCGCTGACGAAGTTGCCGTTGCGCATCAGGGCCACCGGGATGAACGGCCGGTCGGCGGTGATGGTGTGGAAGGCGAAGAGGGCCAGCGCGACGGCCGAGATGCAGGCCTCGATCCAGATCTCGGTCGATTCGAACCAGGCCTTGTCGGCGCCGCGGTCGAGGAACAGCTGGAAGCCGCCGATGGCGATGCTGAACATGGCGAAGCCGAGGAAGTCGAACGGAATCCTGCTTTCGAGCCGGTGCTCGCGGATGAAGGTGAACACCCCGAGGAAGGCCAGGAGGCCGAACGGCAGGTTGATGTAGAAGACCCAGCGCCAGCTGAAATTGTCGGTCAGCCAGCCGCCCAGCGCCGGGCCGATAATTGGCCCCAGGATCGCGCCCATGCCCCAGATGGCCATGGCCGGACCCTGTTCCTCCGGCGGATAGATGTCCATCAGCACGGCCTGGGACAGGGGCACCAGCGCCGCGCCGAACAGGCCCTGCAGCAGGCGGAAGCCGACGATCTGTTCAAGGCTCTGCGCCGCGCCGCAGAGAGCCGAGGCGACGGTGAAGCCGGCGATCGAGACCAGGAACACCTGCTTGCGGCCGAACCGGCCGGCCAGCCAGCCGGTCATCGGCGTCATGATCGCAGCCGCGACAATGTACGAGGTCAGCACCCAGGTGATCTGGTCCGCCGAGGCCGACACGCTGCCCTGGATATGGGGCAGGGCGACGTTGGCGATGGTGCTGTCCAGCGAGTTCATCACCGTCGCCAGCATGATCGAACCGGTGATCAGCGCCCGGTTCGGATCGCCCGTCTGGGCGGTGTCGCTCATCTCGGCGATTCCGGCCCGAACAGATGGCGGCGGTGGGTGGTGTCGATGGTCACGGTCGCGCTGATGCCCGGCGGCAGCGGGACGCCCGGGTCGTGCGCGAAGACGATCCGCACGGGCACCCGCTGGGTGACCTTGACCCAGTTGCCGGTCGCGTTCTCCGCCGGCAGCAGCGAGAAGCTGGATCCGGTGCCAGGCGTGATCGCCTCGACCAGGGCGTCGAACCGCCGATCCGGATAGGCGTCGATCTTGACCGTCGCCTTCTGGCCGGCGCGCATGTACTCGAGCTGGTTCTCCTTGAAGTTGGCGTCGATCCACTGCCGGTCCGAGACCAGGGAGAACACCGGGGAGCCGGCGTTGATGTAGTCGCCGACCTGCAGCTGATCGACCTTGGTGACGATGCCCTCCTGCGAGGCGACGACCTCGACGTAGGACTGGTCCAGTTGAGCGCGCGCGACCTGGGCCCGCGCCTGCTGCACCAGGGGGTGCTGGTCGGGCGAGATGTTGGCGTCGCCGTCGAGCGCGGCGAGGGCGGAGGCGGCGGCCTGCTTGGCCGCGTCCAGCCGCTGGCGGGCCTGCTCGACCTGGTTGGTCGCCTGGTCGGACTGGGCGGTTGTGCCGGTGCCGGCGGCCACCAGGGCGGTCTGACGGCGCGCGTCGATCTGGGCGTAGGCGAGGCTCGCCTCGGCGGTCTTCACGTCGGCCTCGCGCTGGCGATAGGCGGCCTTCAACTGCTCGATCTGCAGGCGGGTGGCCGACAGGTTGGCGGCGGCCTGGTCATAGGCGGTCTGGAAGGGGCGGGGATCCAGGCGGAACAGCACCTGTCCAGGCCGCACCAATTGGTTGTCGCGCACGTCCAGTTCGACGACACGGCCCGCGACCGTGCTCGAGACCGACACGCGCGCGCCGCCGACCTGGGCGTCGTCCGTCGACTCGTAACGCCCGCCGGTCAGGTAGACGAACAGGCCGATCAGGACGGCCAGGACGACAACGCCGATCATCACCGGCCAGCGCAGGCGCTGCAGCCAGCTTCTGCGGCGCGCTCGGGGTTCGGTGGCTTCTAACGAGCTCATCGGCGATTTCCAGACCAGTATCGATGCGCGCCGCAGAACTTTACGGGGCGGGTGGGGCGCACCAGCAGACGAGAGAGCGCGGCGGACGGCACATTGGACCGCGACGGCCTTGAATTGAAGGCCGTGCGCCACCGCTTGCCCCTGCAGGTAGGGTGTGGTCTTTCATGAGCCAAATGAGAAATTATCACGATCATTATGCCCGAAATTCATTTTCAGTCGCTCGATCTCAATCTGCTCCGCCTGTTCGACGCCCTGGCGGAGGAACGCAGCGTCACCCGCGCCGGCGCGAGGCTGGGCCTGACCCAGTCGGCGGTCAGCCACGCGCTCAACCGGCTGCGGCACACCTTGCAGGATGAACTGTTCGTACGCGGACCAGACGGCATGCGCGCCACCGCGCGCGCCGAGGAGATAGCGCCGCGCCTTCGCCAGGGGTTGCATCAGCTGCAGCTCGCGCTTTCGCCCAGCACCTTCACGCCGGCGGACAGCCAGCGGCGGTTCGCGATCGTGGCCGGCGCCTACGCCTGCACCGTGCTGATGCCCGGGGTGGTGGCGCGGCTGCGCCAGAGCGCCCCGGCCGCCGAGCTGTGGCTGCTCAGCGCGGGCGCGAGCCTGGGCGAGGATATCCTGAGCGGGCGGGTGGAGCTGGCGATCGGCGGCTTCGGCCGCGCCTCCGACCGGTTCGATCGCGAGACCCTGTTCGAGGAGGCGATGGTCTGGGTCCTGCGCGCGGACCATCCGGCCGCGCGGACCGAGCGGCTGTCCCTGCAGACCCTGGCCGCGCTGGCGCATGTGATCATCGCGTCGGCCGAGCACCTCCAGGCGGTCGAGGGGCGGATCTACGAGGGCGGTCTGGAGCGGCGGGTGATCTGGGACGACGGCGGCGCCTTCGAAGGCGCGCTGGCCGGCGGCGGCTGGCGGCGGACCATCGGCCTGACCGTGCAGGACGCGCAGAGCGCGCTGGCCATCGTCAGCCGCAGCGACATGGCGGCGCTGGCGCCCGCGCGGCTGGCCCGTTCGCTGGCCGGTCAATATGGGTTGAAGCTGTTCGATCCGCCCTATCCCTCGCCGCCGATCCCGGTCGAAGCCCTCTGGCGGCGCGGCCTGTCGGAGAACCCGCCGCTCGACTGGCTCAGGTCGCAGCTGCGGGCGGCGGCGGCGGAGCTGTGATCGGCCGGGTCCGCGCCGTCGTCCTTGCGCCGGCGTCGGCCTTTTCCCGCGCGATGCGGCGGCGCTGCAGGATGGTCGCCACGGTCCCGCCGGCCAGCGACAGCAGGACGAGATAGCTGAGGATGTTGTTGATCAGCAGGTAGATGATCCAGCCGTGCCAGCGCGGCGCCTCGGAATCCGAAAGCTGGGCGGCGTGCAGCGCGAAGCCGATCGCCCGGAAGATCATCGCCGCGCCCAGCCACAGGCTGGAATAGCGGATGGCGATATAGAGGAAGGCGGCCGAGGTCAGGGCGTCGGACGCCAGAAGGGTGATGATCGGCACCATCTCGCCGCTGAGCCCGCGCACGAGGTCCGCGCCGAGCCAGGTTCCCGCGAGCACGAGCGTGCCGAGCCGCTCGGGCCGCCCGCCTTTCCACCATGCAAAAGCGCCCGTCGCTGCGAGGCTGGCGAGCCCCAGCAGGGTGTAGACACTTGAGATGTAGGTGGCAAAAGACATTCCGCGTCCCCGACCAGGTCAGAGACGCGGATAGCCTTAATTCGTTAAGATCGTGAAAGCCGCAGGCTTAGCTGGCCCGGCGGTGTTCCACGACGTTGTCGCCGGTTTCCAGGTAACCCTTGGGGCCGGTCCCTTCCATCCGCGTACGGATGCCGAGACGCAGCTTGGCGTCGTTCAGCTCGTTGTGCGCTTCGACCATCGCGCGACGGCTGTCGCTCAGCGCCGACAGAGCCAACGAAACTTTTGACACCGCCTCGGTTCCGAGGACGGCCGAGAAGCCGATCTCGTTGCGGGCTTCAATGAGACCGGCCAGCAACTGGCTGGCTTCCAGGATCGCCGTATCTACGGCGTTCTCGGTGGCGAACAGTTTGGTCGCCACACGTTGAGCGATAAGCGCCTTTTCCACAACACCCTCCGTCAGACATGGAAACTTATAGTAAACCGAAAGTTAAGATAAACACCAGAGATTTTGGTTGAGTCAACCTTCGGGGGAATCGGCCCCTGTTCCAGGCTCAGTGCCCGGCCTTTTTCGCGCGAGGCGTGTAGTTCGATCGCGAAGGGCAGTGGAAGTGAACCGTTAGGGACTCCTCGGCAAAATGCGCGGGTGTCGGCGGCGAGCCGGCGAGCGCGAACGGCAGAGGAATGAGCGAACAGGACACCGGGCCTACGGTCGGGGCGCGCGGCATCTCGTTTGAAAACCGGATCGCGATCTCAGCCCTGGTCACGGCGGTCGTCGTCCTGTTAACCGCGAGCGGCCTGTTCATCCTCGAGCAGTGGCAGGCTGAGCGGCATGACCTGAAACGGCAGGAAACGGCGCTGGCCAGCGTCGTCGGGTCGAGCCTTGCGCCCTTCGCCGCCGCGAACGACGCGGCCGGCGCCCAGCGGATACTCGCCAGCCTGGCCGACGCGCCCTCGGTGCGCGCCGCCACCCTCATTGACGCCCAGGGCCGCGTGGTCGCGCGCTACCGGAGCGACGGCGGGGCGTCGGGCTCGCCGATCGCGTTGAACACGCCCCTGACGCTCGGCGGTCGTCCCGTCGGCGGGCTGACGATCGAGGCCACCGGCGCGGACCTCGACAATATCCTGCCCCGGTATCTGGCGGTCTGCGCGGCGCTGTTCTTCGCGGCCGCCGGCCTGGCGTTGTTCATGGGCCGCTGGCTCGCCGGACGGGTGATGGATCCGGTCAACCGGCTGTCGCAGGCGATGCGCGAGGTGACCGACAGCGCCGACTACTCCCAGCGGCTGCCGCTTTGGGCCCAGGACGAGTTCGGCCTCTTGACCGAGACCTTCAACCATCTGCTGGCCCAGCTTCAGGCCAACGACAATGCGTTGCACCGGGCGATGACCGAACTGGTGAGCGCGCGGGATGCGGCCCAGGCGGCCAACGTGCTCAAGTCGCAGTTCCTGGCCAACATGAGCCACGAGATCCGCACGCCCCTGAACGGGGTGCTGGCCATGGCCCAGATCATCGCGCTCGGCGACCTCTCGCCGGTCCAGCGCGAGCGGGTGGATGTGATCCGCCGCTCGGGCGAGGATCTCCTGGCGGTGCTGAACGACATCCTCGACCTGTCCAAGATCGAGGCCGGAAAGATGGAGATCGACGCCGGCGAGGTGGACGCCGAGGCCCTGGGCCGCAACGTGCACGCCGTCTTCAACGCGGTGGCCGAGACCAAGCCCGGCCTGCGGTTCGTGCTGAAGCTGGCGGACGGGGCCGAAGGCCCGCGGCGCGGCGATCCGGCCCGCATCAGCCAGATCCTGAACAACCTGGTTTCCAACGCCCTGAAGTTCACCGCCGAGGGCGAGGTTTCGGTGACCATCGCGGGGCAGGGCGAGGGCGGTGACGCCGGCCTGCGCCTGGTGGTCGCCGACACCGGCATCGGCATCGCGGCCGACAAGCTGCCGATGCTGTTCGAGAAGTTCAGCCAGGCTGACGGTTCGAACACGCGCCGTTACGGCGGCACCGGGCTGGGCCTGGCGATCAGCCGCGAACTGGCCCGCCTGATGGGCGGCTCCATCGAGGTCGCCAGCGTCGAGGGCCGCGGCTCGACCTTCACCGTCAACCTGCCGCTGCCCCGCATCCCCCGCTCGGCCGCCGCCGAGCCGGAGGTGGTCGCCGCGCCGGCCGAGCCCCAGGACCGGCCCCTGCGGGTCCTGGCGGCCGAGGACATCCCGACCAACCAGCTGGTGCTGCGCACCATCATGCAGACCTTCGGGGTCGAGCTGAAGATGGTCGACAACGGCCGCCAGGCGGTCGAGGCCTGGAAGCTGGAAGACTTCGACGTGATCCTGATGGACATCCAGATGCCCGAGATGGACGGCCTGGCCGCCACCCGGGCCATCCGCGCGCTGGAGGACGTCACCGTCCGGCCGCGGACCCCGATCATCGCCGTCTCCGCCAACGCCATGGCCCATCAGGTCGAGGAATATCTGGCCGCCGGGATGGACGGCCACGTCGCCAAGCCGATCGAACTGGTCAAGCTGCACGCCGCCATCGAGACGGCGCTCACGCCACGGTCCGAGATGGCGGTGGCCTGATCGATCGGCCGGCGGGCGCGACGATGCGCCCGCTTCCTCGGCGACGCCGACGGATGAGATCATGCCGGCCGTTCAGATCCTGCGGACCATGGAGGCCGCTATGGGGCCCCAGGCACGCGTGACGCCGCGGCCGGCTTTTCAGCCGGACCACTTCTTCCTCAGCCGGACCGAGGGCCGGGGGCTGGTGCGCGACCTGACCGGCCGGCTGATCGACCGCTGTGCGATCAGCACCGAGGGCGCCTGGGACCACGCCCACGGTGCGCTGCGCTTCGACGAGACCTTCACCTACGACGACGGCCTGGTCGACGTCCTGCACTGGACCTTCGCGCCGGACGCGCGCGGGCGGATGAGCGCCTCGGAGGCCAACGTCACCGCGCCGGTCCGGGGCTGGACGGACGGGGAGGATTACCGCCTGCGGTTCAAGCGGCGCGGCGGGCCGCGCGCGGGCAAGCTGGAGCTGACCTATCAAGTCCGCTTCACCCTGATGCAGCCGGACCTGGCCCTGAAGCTCGTCCGGCTCAAGCTGTTCGGGATCACGCTCGGGGAAATGACGGCCTTCCATCGCCGGCTGGACTGAAAGCGCTGCGCGGCGTTTGACATCAAACGCTTGTTCGACTTGGCTGCGAGCCAAATCGGACAAGACCTGGAAACGCCTCGATGGGCTTTAGCGCCATACTGATCGCCAACCGAGGCGAGATCGCCGTCCGCATCGCCCGCGCCGCCGCCGGGCTGGGGCTCAGGTCTGTGGCGGTCTATTCCGAGGACGACGCCCGCTCGCTGCACGTGCGCGCGGCCGACCAGGCGGTGGCGCTGGGCGCGGCGGGCGCGAAGGCCTATCTCGACGGCCCGGCGATCGTCCAGGCGGCGCTGGAGACGGGCTGCGACGCGGTGCATCCGGGCTACGGCTTTCTGAGCGAGCAGGCCGGCTTCGCCCGGCTCTGCGCCGAGCATGGCGTGACCTTCATCGGTCCGAGCCCCGAGGCGCTGTCCCTGTTCGGCGACAAGGCCCGCGCCCGGACCCTGGCCCGCGACTGCGGCGCGCCCGTGGCCGAGGGCACGGCCGGCGCGACCAGCCTGGATGAGGCGCGCGCCTTCTTCGCCACCCTGGGGGAGGGTGGGGCGATGATGATCAAGGCCTCCGCCGGCGGCGGCGGACGCGGCATGCGCCTGGTGCGCCGGCCGGAGGAGGTCGACGAGGCCTATGTCCGCTGCCGCTCGGAGGCGAGGGCGGCCTTCGGCGACGAGGAGGTCTATGTCGAGCGGGTGATCGAGCCGGCGCGGCACATCGAGGTCCAGGTGCTGGGCGACGCGGGCGGGACCCTGGTCTGCCTGGGCGAGCGCGACTGCAGCCTGCAGCGCCGCCGTCAGAAGCTTATCGAGATCGCGCCGGCGCCGGACCTGCCCGAGGCGATGCGCCGGCGCCTGGCGCAGACGGCGTTGGACCTGGCCCGCGCGGCCGGCTACCAGGGTCTCGGCACCTTCGAGTTCCTGGTCGAGGCGGACGGCGGCGGCTTCGTCTTCCTGGAGGCCAACGCCCGGCTGCAGGTCGAGCATACGGTGACCGAGGAGGTGTTCGGGGTCGACCTGGTCCAGGCCCAGATCGAGGTGGCCCGGGGCCGCTCGCTCGCCGAGCTGGGCCTGGCCGAGCCGCCGGAACCGCGTGGCTGGGCCATCCAGCTTCGGGTCAACACCGAGACCATGGACGCCTCCGGCCAGGTCAGGCCGACCGGCGGGCTGCTGACGGCGTTCGAGCCGCCGGCCGGCCCGGGCGTGCGCGTCGACACCTATGGCTACGCCGGCTATGCGACCAATCCGAACTTCGACTCCCTGCTGGCCAAGGTGATCGTGCACGACCGCGGGTCATTCGCGGCCGCGGTGCGCAAGGCCGGCCGGGCCCTGCAGGAGTTCCGCCTGGAGGGTGTGGCGACCAACATCCCGATCCTGGGGGCCATCCTGAGACGGCCCGAAGTCCAGGCCGGCGGGCTGACCACGCGCCTGGTGGAGGACCAGATCGCCGCCCTGCTGGAAGACGCCGCCACGAGCTGGCCGCGCGTCTTCGAGCCGGCCGCGAGCGTCGAGAGGGTCGGCGCGCGGGCCGAGCGCGTCGCGCCCGACGGCGCCGAGCCCCTGCCTGCGCCGACCCAGGGCCTGGTCATCGCCCTCAACGTCGCGCCGGGCGAGCTGGTGCGGCCCGGCCAGACCATCGCGGTGCTGGAATCGATGAAGATGGAGCACCTGGTCGAGGCCCGCGAGGGCGGGCGGGTGATCGAGCTCGCCGTCGAGGTCGGCCAGGTGGTGTTCGAGGGCGAGTCGGTGGCCTTCATCGAGCCGGCCGAGGTGGACGGCGGCGCAGCCGCCGAGGCCGAGCACGTCGACCTGGACGCCGTCCGTCCCGACTTGGCCGAGACCCTGGCCCGCCGCCGGCTGGGCCTGGACGAGGCGCGGCCGGACGCGGTGGCCAAGCGGCGCAAGCTGGGCATGCGCACCGCGCGCGAGAACGTCGAGGCGATCGTCGATCCCGGCTCCTTCATCGAATACGGCGCCCTGGCCATCGCCGCCCAGCGGCGGCGGCGGACGGTCGAGGACCTGATGGCCAACACCCCGGCCGACGGCCTGATCACCGGCGTCGGCGCTGTCAACGGCGAGGCTTTCGACGAGACGCGCTCGCGCTGCGCGGTGCTGGCCTACGACTACACGGTGCTGGCCGGCACCCAGGGGACGCTGAACCACAAGAAGACCGACCGCATCCTGGAGGTGGTCGAGCGCGAGCACCTGCCGGTGATCTGGTTCGCCGAGGGCGGCGGCGGGCGGCCGGGCGACACCGACGGGATCGGCGCCACGGGCCTGGACGTGCCGACCTTCGAGGCCTTCGCGCGGCTCAGCGGCCTCGCCCCGCGCATCGGCGTCGTCTCCGGCCGCTGCTTCGCGGGCAACGCGGTCTTCTTCGGCTGCTGCGACGTGACCATCGCCACCCGGAATTCGTCGATCGGCATGGCCGGCCCGGCGATGATCGAAGGCGGCGGGCTGGGTGTCTACCATCCCGACGAGGTGGGGCCGATCGAGGTCCAGACCGCCAACGGCGTCGTCGACCTGGTCGCCGAGGACGAGGTCGAGGCCGCGGCCCTGGCCAAGCGGGTGCTGTCCTATTTCCAGGGCCCGGCGCGCGACTGGAGCTGCGCGGACCAGCGGCTGCTGCGCCGGGCGATCCCGGAGAACCGGCTTCGGGTCTACGACGTGCGCGCCCTGATCGAGCTGATGGTCGACACCGGCTCGTTCCTCGAGATCCGGGCCGGCTTCGGCCGCGGCATGATCACCGGCCTGGTGCGCGTCGAGGGCCGGCCGATGGGGCTGATCGCCAACGACCCGAGGTTCCTGGGCGGGGCGATCGATTCCGACGGGGCGACCAAGGCGGCGCGGTTCATGCAGCTGTGCGACGCCTTCGACCTGCCGATCCTCTCGCTCTGCGACACGCCCGGCTTCATGGTCGGGCCGGAGTCGGAGAAGACCGCGCCGGTGCGCCACGGCTCGCGCATGTTCATCATCGGCGCCGCCCTGTCGGTGCCGATCTACGCCATCGTCCTGCGCAAGGGCTACGGCCTGGGCGCCCAGGCGATGACCGGGGGCACGTTTCCGGCCAGCCTGTTCACCATCGCCTGGCCGACGGGCGAGTTCGGCGGCATGGGGCTGGAGGGCGCGGTGCGCCTCGGCTACCGCAAGGAGCTGGAGGCCGAGACCGACCCGGCCGCCCAGAAGGCGCTGTTCGAGACCCTGGTCGCGCGGATGTACGAGCGCGGCAAGGCGGTCAACGTCGCCCAGACGCTGGAGATCGACGCGGTGATCGACCCGGAGGAATCCCGCGACTGGATCCTGCGCGGGCTGAAGTCGCGCCGGCCCCGCGGCCCCGGCGAGCGGCGGCGAAGCTACATCGACGCGTGGTGAGGCCGAACGCGTGTCCGGCCTATCGCGTCGGCCGCGGGTCGCTAAGGTGGCCCATCGCCGCCCGCCCGGAGCTAGCATGAACCGCCGTTTCACCGCCTTCCTCGTCCTGGCCATGGTGCTGGGGATCGCGGTCGGCTTCGCCTGCCACCAGGGCCTGCACGACGCCCCCGCCCGCGAGCAGGCGGCGGGCTACTTCTCGATCGTCACCGACGGTTTCCTGCGGCTGATCAAGATGATCATCGCGCCGCTGGTGTTCTCGACCCTGGTCGCCGGCATCGCCCATATGGAGGACGCCGCCAGCATCGGCCGGGTGGCGGCCAAGACCATGGGCTGGTTCATCGCCGCCTCGCTGGTCTCGCTCAGCATCGGCCTTGTGATGGTGCGCCTGCTGCACCCGGGCGCGGGCCTGGCGCTGACGGCGGCGGCGCCGGGCGGCGCGGGGGTCCAGGCCGGCTTCAGCGTCAAGGACTTCGTCGCCCACGTGATACCGACCTCGATCGCCGACGCCATGGCCCGGAACGAGATCCTGCAGATCGTCGTGTTCTCGGTCTTTGTCGGGGTCGCCATCCTGGCCACCGAGCGGCGGGCCCCGGCGGTGATGGCCCTGGTCGAGCAGATCGCCCAGGTGATGCTCAAGGTCACCGACTATGTGATGATGACCGCGCCGCTGGCGGTGTTCGCCGCCCTGGCCGCGACGGTGACGGTCCAGGGACCGGGGATCCTTCTGACCTACGCCGGCTTCGTCGGCGGCTTCTACCTGTCGCTGGCGATCCTCTGGGCCGTGCTGATCGCCGCGGCGGCCCTGGTCATCGGACCGCGCGCCGCCGGCCTGGTGGGCGCGATGCGCCAGCCGGCCCTCCTGGCCTTCTCGACCGCCAGCTCCGAGGCCGCCTACCCGCGCACCCTGGAGGAGCTGCAGCGGTTTGGCGTCTCGCGCCGCATCGGCAGCTTCGTCCTGCCGCTGGGCTACTCGTTCAATCTCGACGGCTCGATGATGTATTGCACCTTCGCGGTGCTCTTCATCGCCCAGGCCTATGGCGTGCGGCTCTCGATCGGCCAGCAGCTGGTAATGCTGCTCCTGCTGATGGTGACCTCCAAGGGCATGGCCGGGGTGCCGCGCGCCTCGCTGGTGGTGATCGCCGCCACCCTGACCTATTTCCGCCTGCCCGACGCGGGGCTGCTGCTGATTCTGGCCGTCGACCACCTGCTCGACATGGGACGCAGCGCCACCAACGTCGTCGGTAACACCGTCGCGGCCGCCGTCGTCGCCAAGTGGGAGGGCGAACTGGCCGCCCCTGCGCCTCAGGCGTAGGATTCGGTGAAGGCCGAATAGACCAGGGTGCGCAGCTGCCGGCGGATCGGATAGGCGCTCGAGGGCAGCAACTGGGTCATCATGATCGCGATCAGCTCCTCGTCCGGATCGACCCAGAAGGTGGTCGAGGCCGCCCCGCCCCACGACAGGTCGCCGTAGGTTGCCGGGATCAGGGTCGCCGCGGGATCGATGGTGGTCGAAAAGCCGAGGCCGAAGCCGATGCCGGCATAGGCCGCCTCGCTGAACAGCGAGCGCGACAGGCTGGCCAGGTCGGCGCCGCCGGGCAGGTGGTTGGCCCCCATCAGGGCGATGGTCTTGGGGCTCAGCAGCCGGACCCCGTCCAGCTCGCCGCCGTTCACCAGCATCTGACAGAAGCGCAGATAGTCCGCGCTCGTCGACACCAGTCCGCCGCCCCCCGAGATCAGGCTTGGCGGCGCGAGATAGCTGCTCTTGACCGGATCGTCCTGCAGCGCCACGCCACGTTCGGTGAGCGCATAGCAGGCGGCCAGCCGGCCCGCCTTGTCCGGCGGGGCGAAGAAGTCGGTGTCGACCATCTTCAGCGGCTCCAGCACCCGCTCCTTCAGGAACGCCTCGAACGGCTGGCCGCTGATCACCCCGACCAGATAGCCGAGCACGTCGGTTGAGACCGAATAGTTCCACGCCTCGCCCGGCGAGAACTCGAGCGGCAGGCCGGCCAGGGCCTCGATCATGCCCTCCAGCGTGCCCGACTTCTCGATCTCGCCGATGCCCAGCTTGCGGTAGGCGGCGTCGACGTTGGTGCGTTGCTGGAAGCCGTAGGTCAGGCCCGAGGTGTGGCGCAGCAGGTCGACCACCTGCATCGGCCGGTCGGGCCGTCGCGTACGGAAGCTCTCCATGAAGCCGCCGTCGTAGACCCCCAGGTTCGCCCAGGCGGGAATGTAGCGGCTGACGGGATCGTCGAGCGCCACCAGGCCTTCCTCGACCAGCATCATGAAGGCGACCGAGGTGATCGGCTTGGTCATCGAATAGATGCGGAACAGGGTGTCGTCCGTCATCGGCCGGCCACGTTCGGCGTCCATCATCCCGAGGCTGCTGAAGTGGGCGACATGGCCGCTGCGCGCGATCAGGATCTGGGCGCCCTTCAGTTTGCCGGACGCGATGTATTCGCGTTCGAGGAAGTGATCGATCCTGGCCAGGCGTTCGGACGAAAGTCCCACGGCTTCCGGTTTTTTCGACATGCGTGCGCCCTTCACTTGCCCGTCGTTGACTCGCCAATCGTTCGCTCGCGCCGTCCTAGCAGAGGTCGCGCGGGCTCGCCCAGAGTATCGGCTGGTCGTATTGGGGGCGTTGCTCCTAGATTGCAGGTCGGAGATACGGCTGGCGAAATGGCGCCCTAGAGGGACGCGAGACGATCTGCTGCAGCGCCGGGGGGCGCGTGGTCGCGTGGAGCCCCGCAAGGAGACCGGATGAACGAGCCCAAGACCGGTGACGAACCGATCAGTTCACCGCTCCTGAGAGCCCCGCCGCCCCGCCGCCGGCCGGCTTGGCGGACGCTCGTCTGGATCGTCCTGGCGATCGTCGTCGCCGTCGTGATCGCGATCCTGCTGACCCCGCACGCCGGTGGCGGCGCCGGGGGGACGGGCGGTCCCGGCGGCGGCCATGGGCGCGGCGGCGCCGCGGGCGGCCGGGGCGGCGGGATGCGCCGCCCGCCGACCGTGGTCGGCGTGGCCACAGCCACGCTCGGCGACATCCCCATCGAGCTGACCGAACTGGGATCGGTCACGCCCCAGGCCAGCGTCACGGTCCACACGCGCATCGCCGGCACGCTGATGGCGGTCTATTTCACCGAGGGCCAGACGGTGCGCGCCGGCCAGCTCCTCGCCCTGGTCGACCCCAGGCCTTACCAGGTGGCGCTCGAACAGGCCGAGGGCCAGCTGTTGCATGACCAGGCGGCGCTGGAGCAGGCCCGGCTCGATCTCGCTCGCTACAAGACCCTGGCCGCCCAGGACTCCATCGCCCGCCAGCAGCTCGACCAGCAGGTCGCGACGGTCAAACAGGACGAGGGGACGGTGAGGACCGACCAGGCCTCGGTCGACAGCGCCAAGCTGAACCTGGTCTATTGCCGCATCACCGCGCCGGTCTCCGGTCGCGTCGGCCTGCGCCAGGTCGATGCCGGCAACTTCATCCAGACCAGCGACACCAACGGGGTGGTCGTCATCAACCAGGTCGATCCGATCACGGTGATCTTCACCGTGCCGGAGGACAACATCCCGCAGATCAATGCGCGGATGGCGGCGACCAAGACGCTCCCGGTCACCGCCTACGACCGCACCGGCGGGACGATGCTGGCCCAGGGCGAGCTCCAGACCCTCGACAACCAGATCGATTCCACGACCGGCACGGTGAAGGGCCGGGCGCGGTTCGCCAATCCCAACGCCGTCCTGTTCCCCAGCCAGTTCGTCAACGTGACGCTGCTGGTCGACACGCTGAAGAACGTCGTGACCGTGCCGGCGGTGGCCATCCGCCACGGCCCGCAGGGCGATTTCGTCTACGTCGTCCAGCCCGATTCCACGGTCAAGGTGACCCTGGTGAAGGTCGGCCCCGCCCAGGGCGAAACCGCCTCGATCGCCTCGGGCCTGGCGGTGGGCGACCAGGTGGTCACCGACGGCGGCGACCGGCTGAGCGACGGATCACACGTGGTCCTGCCCCAGGACGCGGCGCAGTTCGCGGCCACCTTCGCCAAGCGCCAGCGCAAGCCGGCCGGCTTCTTCGGCTGGCTGCAGGGCCTGTTCGGCCACAAGCCGGCGCAGGAGGCGGGCGGCGCCCCGGCCGCGTCCGGCGAGGGCGCCGCCGGCGGTGGCCAGGGTGGCGGCCGTGGCGGCGCGGGCCGGATGCAGGCCATGATCGGCCAGCTCGGCCTGACCCCCGACCAGCAGGCCAAGGCCCGGCAGATCTTCGCCGACGCGCGGGAGAAGGCCCAGGCTTCGGACGATCCGGATGCGCGCCGCGCGGCCATGCGCGACGCCCAGACCGAGCTCGAAGCCATCCTCACGCCCGAGCAGAAGGCCAGGTTCGAACAGCTCCGCGCCCAGCGCGCGGCGGGCGGCGGGGCCGGCTCGGGCGCGCCCGCGGCGCCCACCCCGGCTCCGGCCCCGAGCGTGGCGCC
>JARLIQ010000031.1 GCA_031291645.1 Caulobacteraceae bacterium
GACGCCCTCGACGCCCGCGACGCCCGCGACGCCCTCGACGCCCGCGACGCCCTCGACGCCCGCGACGCCCTCGACGCCCGCGACGCCCGCGACGCCCTCGACGCCCGCGACGCCCTCGACGCCCGCGACGCCCTGCGGGGCCTTGATGGCGCTGAACGCCGCTTCGCGGCGTGGTGCGTCCAGAGCAACGGCAGGTGGTGGTGGCGATGGGACCTGTCGTTCCTGTCGATGACATGGCTTGGCGCTTCGACCGACAGCGTCAAGGCCTGGTCGAAGCCGATGTTCGAGGCCTTCGTCGCCGGGGCTTGGTGCCTCTACTGGACCGACGACACCCTCTATTGGATCGCCAAGCCCGCCGTCCACGTCGAGCGGGCGCCGAGCGTTCGTCGGCTGCACAACGAGACCTGTGCCGCGCTCGAGTCGGACATCGAAAATCTCTACTTCTGGCATGGGGTGATGGTCCCGGCCTTTGTCGTCGTGCGGCCCGACTGGATCACGATCCAGCATATCGACAGCGAGACCAACGCCGAGGTCCGGCGCGTGATGATCGAGCGCTTCGGCGCGGCCCGATATGTGGCCGAGAGCGGCGCCGAAGTAATCGACGAGTGCCCGGCCGACCACCCGATGGTCGGCCTGCGCACCGCCCGCCTCCTGCGCAAGGCGGTCCCCGACGACGAGGACATCGTCTACGTCGACCTCCTGAACTCGACGCCCGAGCCCGACGGCAGCGTCAAGCGCTACATGCTGCGGGTCGATCCCAACGCCTATGGCGGCCGGGCTGGCCGTGAGTGTCACGCCGCCGCCGCCTCGACCTGGCGGCGCAAGGGCGACCTCTCGCAGTTCCTCTTCGCGACGCCGGAGGCCTACGCGCCTCTGGCCGAGAGCTGACCATGGCCGCGCAGGCGTTCCAGCGGCGGCACTATCCGCTGATGGCCGGCCGTCCGGCCATCAGCCAGCCCGCGAGCGCGCCGGCTCCCAGGTTCGAGCTGTCGCTGCTGGAGCGCGGCGCGCTGAACCGGATCCGGAAGACCGGCCACGTCGGGGTGGCGATCGGCGACGATCTGCTGGTCACGACCGCCATCCGCCTGAGCCTGCTCGGCCATATCCGTATCGATCGCGGATCTCCACAGCGATGCTTCCCAATCTTCCGCGCGGTGGGGAGCTGACATGATCTCGTCGCCCGACCAGGTCGCGCGCTTCTGCGCCCTCCCTGCCCCGTTGCTGGACGTGGATTGGCTCGATGACGAGGGCCGCGGCTGCGCGCCCACGGCGGCCGCCATCGTCCGGCTCTCCAAGCGCGTCGGCGAGGGCTTCATGACCATCCGGATCGACGCCGGCGGCATCGACCGCGCGCTTGGGGCCGGTGGTGATTTTTCCGCCGACGCCCTGCCGGGGCTTTCAACATGAAGGAGGAGAACTTTGAACCGATTGATCTTTCGGCCGCCCGGCGACGGGCCCGAAACAAGAAAGCCCCCGGTGGTCAGACACCAGGGGCCTTCCAGAACGCACGCGATACTCAGGACGCTTACGACTCGGGAACGGGCGGATTTCACAGCGGGTCGCGAGGCGCAGGAGAGCCCGCCGGCGGCGATTGCGTCAACGGCCCTGGCGACCCGTCTACCAAAGGAATCGCCCTCGCCGGTGCGGACCTGGACTGTGGCGCCCCGGACGGCCGATCGGATCATGCTGGCGGTGAGCCTGGCGCTGGCGGCCCTGACGATCGCCGCCAAGCTGGCGCACGTCCTGTGACGGCCGGGGCCTGGCGCGGCGCCTCGGTCGAGATCCTGGAGTTCCGCCGGCGGCGCCGGCGTCGCGCGCCGGTCGTGCTCGACCAGCTCTCGCCATCTGCGCCGCGGCCCAGGCGCTTCCTCTGGGACGTCATCCTGATGCGAGCGCTCGCCCTCGCCGTCTGCGTGCTCGGATGGGCCGCGGTCATCTACCTGGCGCGCCATGGAGGCCGGCCATGAGCGCGGTCATGCGCAGCGCCGCGGCCCTGGCCTTCCTGAGCGACAGCCTCGACCTGGAAGCGCTCGACCGCCTCCGGAGATCCGAGCACCTGCGCCTCGTTCCAGCCGACGCGGCCAGCGAGTTCGCGCACCTCGACGGAGATCCCGACGCCCTCGTTGCCGAGTTGGTGCGCCTGGCGCGCTTGGCCGTGCTGATTGGGATCGAGGCCCACCGTCGCCCCTATCGCCATGCCGCAACGGTCTTTGCCGAGGCCGAGCGCGCCGTGAGGAGACTGTGATGGCCGAGCGCCGCTACACCCCCGCCGTCATCGCGGAGATCGTCGATCGACGCCTGCAGGGCCAGAGCTTCGAACGCATCGCCCGTCGCCTGGGCCTGACCTGGGTGGGCGTCCGCTACCACTGCTGGCGGCTGGACGTTCATCCGCCGCGGGCGCCGCGCCAGGCGCGCAAGCGGGCGCCGGTCGTCTATCGCGGCGGCGTGGCCGTGCGCGCCTTCAGTCCTGCCGAGGACGCGCGGCTGGAGGCGCTCCGCGCCCAGGGCCTGAGCCTCGGGGCGATCGGCCGAGCGGTCGGCCGCCACCACGCCGTCGTCAGCCGTCGGCTGACCGACCTGCGCCGCCGCGCGCACCAGCTCGCCGGAGCCGCCTGATGGCCTACCTCCAACCCAAGGTTCCTTCCACGGATCGCCCTCGCACGCGCGGCGCCGTGCTCGCCGCCTTCTGGATCGGGATCGTCGCGGGGGCCCTGGGCGGCGCCTACCTCGCCGGCTCGGCCGCCCGGGCCAGCGACGACCGCGCGACCGTCCAGCGCGTGCTGCGCGAAGTGCGGGCCGAGGTGGACTGGACCCGCGACGGCGACGGAAAGGACGGTTGGCGCGTCGCCGACGGCCCTCAGCGCGGGAATTGCGCGACCATGGCCCTGACCATCGCCGTGCGGCTGGAACGGGCCGGCTTCGCCCCGCAGCGCCTGCGCATCCTGCAGCTCACCGGCTATGGCGCGGACACCCACGCGGTGCTGCTGGTCGACGGCCGCTGGGTCGCCGACAGCCAGAGCCCCTGGGTCGAGCCCCTGGGCGCCTACGCCGCCCATCCGGTCGCGCGCGCCTGGAGCATCGCGACCGTGATCGATGCCGCGGCCAAGCCCCAGCCTTGGACGGTCCTGGCCATGTCC
This sequence comes from Caulobacteraceae bacterium, assembly GCA_031291645.1. Classification (GTDB taxonomy): domain Bacteria; phylum Pseudomonadota; class Alphaproteobacteria; order Caulobacterales; family Caulobacteraceae; genus Poindextera. Next base: position 3,138 of record JARLIQ010000031.1, read on the forward strand.
GGGGATCATCCCTGATGGCGCAGCACCAAACGAGATCCAAGGGCGCGGCCGCGCCGATCATCGGCCGATGCCGCTTCTGCGCGGCGCCCTTCACCAGCCGCTACGCGGCCAAGACCCACGAATGCCGCACGCCGGCCGAGCCGGAGAGGGAGCAGGTCGCATGATCGACGCGAACGAACTTCTGGAGGCGATCCGCAACGCGCGGGCGCCCAGCTACCAGCTGGACCGCGCGATCGGGCTCTTCGCCGGGTCGCTCAGGCTGGACGAGCGCGGACGCCTGTACGCGCCCCAGGGCGACAGCAGGGTCTACGGCGCGTTCGGCGACGGCATTCTGCTGACCGGCCGCCATGTCACGAGCTCGATCGACGCGATCCGCCAGCTCGTCGAGGAGGCGTTTCCCGGCTGGCTCTGGTCCGTGGGCCGCGTCGGGTCCGGCGCCTGGCACGCCAACCTGATCGAGCCTGGCGGAGAGGGCGCGGCGGCCGCGATCCACGACTCGCCGGCGCTGGCGCTCTGCCTCGCCTTCGTCATCGCCTTCGCGGCCGAGCGCGCCCGAAAGGCGGTGGCCTGATGGCCGACCGCACCTCCATCGAGTGGACCGACGCCACCTGGAACCCGGTGGTGGGCTGCAGCGTGCTCAGCCCGGGCTGCACGCACTGCTACGCCATGATCCTGGCGGGCGGGCGCCTGAAGAACCATCCGACCCGCGTGGGCCTGACCGATCCGTCGAAGGCCGGTCCCGTCTGGAACGGCAACGTGCGCTTCAATGCGGCCGAGCTGGTCAAGCCGATGCGCTGGCGGCGCCCGCGGCGGATCTTCGTCTGCGCCCATGGCGACCTGTTCCACGAAGCGGTCCCGACTAGCTGGATCGACCAGGTCTATGCCGTCATGGCCCTGTCGCCGCAGCACACCTTCCAGGTCCTCACCAAGCGGGCGGAGCGCCGGCGTGAATATCTGACGGACCCTGATCGGATCGTTCGCCTGCTGGACCTGCAGGTCGACCATCCGACCGGGCGCGCGCCCTTGGGCGAGCTGATCGACTTCGAGGCGTTCACGCGACCGCTTCCGAACGTCTGGGAGATGACCTCGGCCGAAGACCAGGTCCGCGCGATCGAGCGCATTCCCGCGCTGATGGCGACGCCGGCGGCGGTGCGCGGCGTATCGCTCGAACCGCTGCTGTTACCAGTGAATATCGCCTGGGCGCTATCCTGGAGCGCGGAGACCTCTCGGCGCCTGGATTGGGTCATCGTGGGCGGCGAGAGCGGCCCACGCGGTCGCCCGATGCATCCGGATTGGGTGCGCCAGATCCGCGACGACTGCGCCGCGGCTGGGATCGCGTTCTTCTTCAAACAATGGGGCGCGTGGGCGCCCGCCGCCGCAAACACCGGACCCGGTGATGGCTTGGTCTCTCGCGTCGGCAAGCGCGCGGCCGGGCGCCTGCTCGACGGTCGCATCCATGACGCCATGCCCCACTTCGCCAAGGAGGCGGCCTGACATGGACGGTTCAACTTCCCTCGCCGCGGACGCCGGCGCGGTGCTGCCGATCGGCGAGATCGGATCGCTTCCCCTCACCCTGGACCTCGACCAGGTGCTGGCCGGGCGCCTGCTGGTCCAGGGCTCGTCCGGAGCCGGCAAGAGCCGCACGCTGCGGCGCATCGTCGAAGAGGCCTTCGAGTACGTGACCATCATGCTGGTCGACCCGGAGGGCGAATTCGAGAACCTGGCCCGGCACATCGGCGCGACCACGCTGCGGGCCGACGAGATCTCGCCCGAGGGGCTGTCGGCCGCGGCGCTGCGGGCGCGCCACCATCGGCTGGCCCTGCACCTAGACCTTTCGGACATCGAGCCGGACGAGCTGATCGTCAAGGCCGCCGCCTTCTTCGCCGGCCTGATGAACTCGCCGGCGGAGGACTGGAGCAACACGGTCCTGGTGGCGATCGACGAGGCGCATCTGCTCGCACCTCACCTGGCGGCCAGCGCGCGCGACGCCGAGACACGCCGGCAGGGCGTCGCGGCGCTGACCGAGCTGTGCTCGCGGGGCCGCAAGCGCGGCATCGGGACGGTAGTCGCCACGCCGCGGCTGGCGACGCTGGCCTCGTCGGTCGTCTCGACGCTGAGGAACGTCCTGATCGGCTTCAACCTGTTCGATCGAGACGTCGGGCGGGCGGCGGCCATCCTCGGCCTCTCGGCCAGCGAGGCGAACCGCCTGCGCCAGCTGCAGCCGGGAGAATTCTTCGCCTTCGGGCCGGCGCTCAGCCGCCGCCCCCAGCTGGCGCGCATCGGGCCGAGCATCACCGTGCATACGGGCGCTACGCCCGACATCGTCGGGCCTGCCGACCTGACGGCCGACGAGGCCGCGAGCCTGCTGGACGTCGACGGACTGCATGACAGCGGCGCCGCGGCGCGGCCAGGGCGCGATCGCCACGGCGCGGCCAGGGCGATCGACTCCTTCCTGCTCGAGCCGTCCGCCGCCGCGGCTGCCCGGATCGTCGACGCGTTGCGGCGGATCGCGCCGAACGCGACCACGGCGGCCGAGCTGGCCAAACACCTCGGCCTCGATGGCGGCGCGGTCGACCAGGCGCTGGACCTGCTGGCCGAGCTCGGCGCGGTGGACACCATGCCGAAGGGAGACGCCCGCATCGCCCGGCTGTCGCCGCGGCTGCGCCTGCGGGTGGTCGACGCGCCGGTGGTGGGGCTGTCGTGAGCATGGCGGACGCACTGGACATCGATGTCGAGGTTGTCGAACTCGTCCCCTACGCGCCCGCCGCCGGCGAGGCTGCGCCGCTCGGCGAGACGACCTTCCGCGCCGACGCGTGGCTGCCGGAGGAGACCGCCCGGCTGCGGGCGATGTTCGACGCGGGCGAGGATTTCGACGTCATCGCCGAGGCGATCGGCCGCGGACGGCAGGGCGTCCGCTGGCGCGCCTGGCAGCTCGGGCTGCGCCGGCGATCGAACCGCCCGTGGTCCGAGCTCGAGGACGCCGAGATCCTCAAGCGCTATGGCTTCGAGCCCGCCGCCGTGCTGGCGCAGGCGTTCGGGCGTTCGGCGTCGGCCGTCTACATGCGCGCGCAGCTGCTGGACGTCACGCGCGAGGGCGCGCCGAACTGGAGCGGGTGGGAGGACGCCCAACTGCGCGCCGGCTATGCGCAAGGTGTCGCGGTCCCGCAGATCGCGGCCCTGATCGGACGTTCGGTGGCCGCGACGTTTTGCCGGGCGAGCGGACTGGGCGTCCGCCACCGCAACCTCGCGCCCGGTTGGACGCCGGCGGAACTGGACCGGGCGCTCGAGCTCGCACACGAGGGGCGCCAGTACCCGGTCATCGCCAAGATGCTCGCTGCGGAAGGCTTTCCGCCACGGACCAAGGCTGGCCTCAACCCCCAGCTGAAGGCGCTCGGCTATCGGCGCGGCTGGGGACGGCCCTGGACGCCGGACGAGGATGCGGTCCTGCGCCAGGCCTACGCCCAGGGCGATAGCCTGACGCCCCTGCAGGCGATCTTCGGCCGGGACGCCAACTCCATCCGCTCGCGCGCGTCCGTCATCGGCCTTCGCAAGACCCATGCTCGGCCTGGTGGCTGGCGCGTCGGCCCGGTCTGGTCGGCCGAGGAGGAGGACATGTTGCGCACCCTCTACGGGACCATGCCCGGGAAACAGCTCGCCGAACGGATGGGACGTCCGCTTCGTGCGATCTACACCCGCGCCTGTTGCCTCGGCCTGAAGCATCCCTGGATGCGGGCGTTCACCGAGGACGAGGACCTCGCCATCCGGATCGCATGGGCGAGAGGCCTGTCGCAGACGGACCTCGCTCGCGCATTGCACCGGGACGTGACGGTAGTCAGCAAGCGCGCGATCGCGCTGGGACACGCCTTCTCCGATCCTAGCCGGCCGCCAGCGCCGCGTACCCTGGCGCGCAATCGCGGCCCCGCGACCCTGGCCTCGATCCTCGCCATGGGGCTTCCGGCCAAACCTGAAGGAGCCGCCGCATGAGCGATCGCGCCTGCCGCGTATGCGGCTGCACCTGGTTCCGGGCCTGCCTCACCGAGGACGGTCCCTGCTGGTGGGTCGAGGACGACCTCTGCTCGGCCTGCGACCGGCTGGGGCCGGCCGAGCGGCTTGCGGTCCGCCGCCGGCGCTCGTCGGGGATCCACGCTGTGCTCTGCGTCGGCCTCGTCCTCGTGGGCCTGGCGGGCGCCGTCTGGTTCTCGGGAGTCCTCTCATGACCGCCAACGCGGGGCGTCCCGACCTCGACGCCATGATCAAGTTCGCCGCGGTGCCGGCCAGCGAGCCGGTGTTCCTGCTGCGGGCCCAGGACGAGGGTGGTGGCGACGGCGCACGGGACTGGGCGGCCAGGGCGCACGCCCGCGGGGTCCCGGTGGCCGTGATCGAGCAGGCCCTGCAGCAGGCCGACCGGATGGACGCCTGGCCGACCCACAAGGCGCCCGACGCCGACCACCTGACCGAGAACGAGCGCAAGCGCCTGGAGCAGCAGTTCCGGCGCAGAGCCTGGACGGCCGGCATCGATGCGGCCCCCGACGTGGGCCTGGCCCTCGCCTACCAGCGCGGGGTCTCGGAATGCGAGAGCCTGATCCGCGACCTGGCGCGGGCCCTGAAGGGCGCGGCGCTCTCGCTGGAATGGCGGATCGAATGCAGCGCGCCGGACGGCTGGGCCGCGGACCACGAGGAGCACCTGGCGCTCAAGTCCTTCCGCGACCTGGTGGTGGCCCCGGCGCTGGCGCGCGCCGAGACGGCGGCCGCCTCGCCGCTGCGCAAGGACGTCTATGGTGGCTGAGTCCGACCGCCTGCCCACCGCCTCGCTGGAGCGTCACGTCGCCATCCTCGGCACGTCCGACGCCGGCAAGACCTATGCGGCCAAGGGCGAAATCGAGCAGCTGCTCGGCTCCGGCCGGCGCGTCTGCATCATCGACCCGACGGGCGTCTGGTACGGCCTGCGGCTCGCGCCGGACGGCGTGACGCCCTCGCCGTTCAAGGTCGCGATCTTCGGCGGCGACCACGGCGACGTCGCCCTGCCGCCGGAGGCCGGCGCGCGCGTGGCCGAGCTCGTCGCCGGCGGCGCGTTCAGCAGCATCGTCGACGTCTCGCGCATGACCGTGGGCGCGCGCACGCGCCTCTTCGCCGAGTTCGCCGAGCGTCTGGCCCAGGTCAACCGCGCGCCGCTGCACCTGGTGATCGACGAGGCGCACCTCTTCGCGCCCCAGGGCCGCGTCCACGACCCGATGAGCGGCCGCATGCTGCACGCCGCCAACAACCTGGTGTCCGGCGGCCGGGCGCTGGGCATACGGGTGATGATGCTCAGCCAGCGGCCGGCCAAGCTGCACAAGGACAGCCTGACGCAGGTGCAGACGCTGGTGGCGATGTTCTGCACCGCGCCGCACGACCGCGAGGCGATCAAGGCCTGGATCAAGGACGCGGCGGACCCGGTCGTCGGCCGCGAGATCGAAGCGTCGCTGCCGAGCCTGCAGGTGGGAGAGGCCTGGGTCTGGGCGCCGCGGCTGGACGTGCTGCGCAAGATCAAGTTCGGCCGGATCACGACCTACGACTCGTCGGCGACCCCGGACGCCAGCGCCGGCCGAAAGCCCGTCAGCCTGGCGGCGCTCGACCTGGCGCTGCTGGAGGCCGCCCTGCTGGCGCCTGAGGAAGGCGAGCCTTCCGTTAGCGCGTCCGCGAAGGGGGCGGCGAAGCATAGCCCTTCGCCAAAACAGCTCCAGGAAGCGGTCGACGCAGCCGAGGCGAGCGGGCGCGCCCGCGGCATGGCCGAAGGCTACGCGCGTGGCCTAGAGGACGGCGAACGCAAGGAATGGCGGCGCTGGATGGATCGCCAGCATGCCGAGCACATGGCCAAGGCGGAAGCGATCCTCTCCGAGCTCGCGGCCGAACAGATCGCGGCCGAGCGCAAGGGACATGCGGCGGGCGCACCGCGGCCCGTGGATGCGGCTTCGTCGCTTCCCGCGCTGGCGCACGCGGTCCGGCGTCCGCCGAGCCGTCGCGAAACGCATTCCAAAGAGGGGTCGCCGCCTCTCAGCGCCGGCGCGCTGAAGATCATCGGCGCCGCGTCGATCGATCCGGGCGTGCGGCTTTCTGATGCCGAGCTGGCGATCCTGGCCGGCCTGCACCCGACCGCGGGCTATACACGCGCGGCGTTCCGCCAGATCAACGCCAGGGTCGCCGAAGGGCGCGAGCTGCCCATGGCGCCGGCGCCGTTCACCGACGCGGCCGCGCTGGTCGACCATTTCGCTGGCAAGGTCGGCGGCGCCGGCGCGCGGATCCTGCGCCATCTCTACGTGATGGGGCCCCAGCCGATGGACCGTGCCTGCGCCGAGATCGGCCTCTCGCCGAACGCCGGCTACACCCGCGCCGGCTGGAAGGCCCTGCGCAGCGGCCAGCTCATCGAGCAGACCGAGCGCGGCTGGCAGGTGTGCGCGGCGATCCTCAAGCTGAAAGGACAGCGGCCATGAGCGCGATCGGGCCCGGCGACTGGGTGCAATACATCGGCGCCGGCGACGACCTTCTTCGGTCGTCATCGGTCTGGTGCGTGTCGGCGATCGGAACGCCACCCGGCTTCTACTGGTGCGGCTACCACGGCGAATTCAACTGCGGTCAGCCCTGGCTCCAGCTGCATGGCGCCGAGATGCCCCCCGGCTTCCTCGGCTTTTGCGCCAGCGCGTTCAGGCCGCTCAAGGGCGACGAGTCTCAGCCGGTCGAGACCGTCTCGGCGCCCGACGAGCAGACGATGGAGCCCGCATGAGCGCCCATCCAACCCTCGGCCAGGAGCCCCAGCGCTCCGATGACCCCCAGGTCTGCAGCCTGTGCCCGGCCGAGATCCCGGACGAGCACGCGCCGCTGATCATCTGGAGCGCGTGCGGCAAGCGCGCCTGGACCTACTGCAAATCCTGCGAGGCGCGGGTGCTCCCGACCCTCGTCCTAGCCGAAGGAGCGATGTGATGGCGTTCGATTGGACGGAAAAGCGGATCGAGACGCTGAAGCGGCTCTGGTGCGTGGAGGGCCTTTCGTCGCCGCAGATCGCCGAGCGGTTTGGACCGGAGCTGTCCAAGAACGCCGTCATCGGCAAGATCACGCGTCTCGGGCTTAAGAAGTTCGGCCACGCCGCTGGCGTCAGGCCGAAGGTTCCGCGCGCGCCCAGACCGAAGCCAGTCAGGCGCATCGCGCCCCCAGCCACGACCGTATCCGCCACGCCGCCCGCGCCGATCGCCAAGCTGACGGCCGCCGCCGTCGAGGTGATCGCCCCCGCCAACGATTCCATTCCGGGCGGTCTCCGGTTCATCGACCGGCGGCGTGGCCAATGCTCATGGCCTCTGGGCGAGCTCTTGGGTCCCGCAACCTGGGACATGCCCGTCTGCGGCGTCGACGTCCATGGCGACGGGCCCTACTGCCGCCACCACGCGAGCGGGGCGTTCAAGCCGGCTCCTCAAAAACGGCGCGCGGCCCGATGACCATCATCGTCTGCCAGGCGATCGGCTGCACCGCGCCGCGCAAATCCAGCCAGTTCATGTGCCTGCCGCACTGGAAGGCGCTTCCCCTCATCCTGCGCCAGCAGATCAACCGCACCTGGGGCGCGTGGCGCGCCGCCGAAGGCGATGCGCGGCGCCTCCGTTGGGTCGACTACATCGAGGCCCGAGATGAGGCGAGACGGTGGACAGCTGATGGCGAAGGTCGCCTCGGCCAGTTCGAGCCAGACGCTCCCCGAATCCGGCGATCTTACGAGAGGGAGGCTAGATCCTGATGGGCGTCTTCCTCACCGACGACGACGGCCGCAAGGTGCGCGCAGCGGCCGGCCCCTATCTGGCGCAGATATTCGCGCTCTGCTGCAGCGACGGCGATGCGCCCACGGCCAGCCAGGTCGCCGCGCTCGCGGTCCAGGGCGCGATGCGGCCGCTGATCGAAGGCTGCCGAGGATCGGACGAGGCCGTCCGCGGCCTCGCCCGCGCCACGGCCTCCCTGCTCGGCCAGACGCGCGACCCGATGGCGATCCGCGACTTCCTGGCCCTGCTCGACGAGGAGCTGATCGGGCTGGAGCTCGCGATGTCGGGCGACCCTGGCAGGCGGAGGGCGACCGATGCCTGAGCGCATTCCGATCAGGGCCGCGCTGGGATGGCCGCAGAGCCTACAGGGCAAACTGCCCGCTCGCGTGAAGCGCCTTCAGGCGCAAGTCGACGAGCTGCTCGCCCGACCTAACGATGGCGAGCTTGTGAGGCGCCTGACAGCAGCGGTTCATGCGCTTCGCAGCTACCAGCACGGCAATGCATCGCCCGAACTGGCAAAATCGATCGCCGGCGACGGCGAGCGTTTATTGGCCTCGCGGGAGCGCTTTGTCCCGTGAGCACGCCCGACTGGCCCGCCCTGATGAGCGTCGAGAAGGCCGCCGCCTATCTCGACGTCAGCGAGAAGACCTTCGCGGCCATGGCCGCGATGAACGGGGTGAGGCCGGTCGAGACGGGCTTCCGGGTGCTGCGCTGGCGGCGCCGGGACCTGGACCAGCTCGTTGACAGCCTGCCGGCCAAGGGCTCCGATCCGTCGGGCGGAGTCGCGCGACAGCCGGGAATGGACTCCGCCGCCGAAGGCCTCGCCAACGTCGAGCGCCTGGCGCAGCGCCGACGCGGGGGCCGATGAAGTTCGTCCAGCAGATCCGGCAGCCGAACGGCGCGGTCTACCTCTACCTGCGCAAGAAGGGGCTGCCGTCCGTGCGCCTGACCGCGCCGATTCCGGATCCCGGCTGCGAGGCGGGGTCGGCGCTCGAGGCCGAGGTCAGGCGGCTCATCGAGACGCTGGAAGCCGCCGTCGGCTTGCCTGGAACGCTGGCCGAGGCGACGCGCGCCTACGAGCTGAAGGACGCCAACTTCAAGGCGCTCGCCGACTCCACGAAGGCTTCGTACCGCGAGATCCTCAAGGAGTTCGACGCGACGATCGGCGGGGTGGCCATCGCCAGCTTCACCCCGGCCTACGTCCTGCAGCTGCGCGACGCCTGGGCCAAGCGCGGCCATCGGTGCGCCAACCTGCGCCGCCAGGTCCTGCGGAACGTGCTCAAGCGCTCGCTGATCGCCGGGCAGTTGGAGCGCGACCCCTTTCCGCTCGTCGGGGAGGCCCGGCGCCCGGCCGACCTGCCAGAGCCGCACATCCTCTGGAGCGCCCACGTCGTCGACCAGGTGATCGAGGCGGCGGTCGCGCAGAAGAAGTTTGGCATCGCGCGCGCCGTCGCCGTCGGCCGGTACGTCGGGGCGCGCCGTGGCGACCTGGTCAAGATCGCGGCCGCGGCGCGCCAGGCCGGCCGCATTCGCTTCCTGTCCGGCAAGAAGCGCGTGCTGGTCGACGTCGCCGAGGATCCGGAGTTGACGGCGTGGCTGTCGGCGACGCCGGCGGCGCAGCCGGAGACGCCGCGCCGCGGCCGCAAGAGCCCGGCCAACGTCACCGTGCTGCCCCCACGCACGCTGGTCTACACCCTTCGCAACCTGCGCTACAGCGAGGACGGCCTCGGCCTCGAGCTCGGCAAGATCGTCTCCAAGCTGCACGAGGCCGGCGCCATCGATTCCGATCGGTATGACCTGCACGGCCTGCGTCACACGCGCGGCGTCGAGCTGGCCCTCGCCGGCTGCACCGACGCCGAAGGCGCGGCGATGATGGGCCACCACAACGCGGCGTCCTTCGTCCAGTATCGCCGTCAAGCGGACCGGATTCAGCTCTCGGACAACGCCGCCGGCAAGGTGATCGAGCTGCGCCGCGCGGCCGCCGAATCCGCCGCTGTAAATCCGCCTGTAAAATAGGTGTAAAACCGCAATTGGAGCGCAGGCCATCACCCGCATAAATCGCCAATCACTTCAACGCTTTGCAATGGTACCACCTCTCGGGCTCGAACCGAGGACCTCCAGAGCCACAATCTGGCGCTCTAACCAACTGAGCTAAGGCGGCGCAATGCGAAGGCGTTCTTCTAGTCGCGTGGGGCGTTGCGATCAAGCGCCGCGCGGCCGCATTCGGGGCGCGGGCGGGCTGACGGCTTGCCGCGGGCCTCGTCGGCGCCCATGCTGGGCCGATGGAAGCGATCCGCACCCGGCAAATCGAGGCCAACGGCCTGACCTTCGCGGTTGACGAAGCCGGCGAGGGCGACGCCGTCGCCCTGCTGCTGCACGGCTTTCCCGAAAGCCGGCGCTCGTGGCGCGCGCAGCTGCCGGCGCTGGCGGCGCTGGGGTGGCGGGCCGTCGCGCCGGACCTGCGCGGCTATGGCGGCTCGAGCCGGCCCAGCGGCCGGGCGGCCTATGGCATGGACCAGCTGATCGGCGACGTGGCGGGCCTGTTCGACGCCCTGGGCGCGCGCCGGCGGCTGCTGATCGCCCACGACTGGGGCGGGGTGGTCGCCTGGGCCTTCGCCATCGAGCGGGCGCGGCCGCTGGACGGCCTGGTCATCCTGAACGCACCCCACCCGGCCGCCTATCTGGAGCACCTGCGGCGCAGCCCCAGCCAGATGCTCAAGTCCTGGTACGTGGCCTTCTTCCAGCTGCCCTGGCTGCCCGAGGCGCTGACCACGGCGGCGGGCGCGCGGGCCGTACGGCGGGCGTTCACCGCCACCGCCGCCAACCCGGCCTGCTTCACCCCCGAGCTTCTGGATCACTACGCCGAGGCGGCGCGCGCGCCGGGCGCGATGACGGCGATGATCAACTACTATCGCGCCAACGCGGCCGGCCTTGGCCGCTGGGGCCCGGGCCAGGCGGCGCCGATCGAGGTTCCCACCTTGGTGCTCTGGGGCGAGCGCGACCCCTTCCTGGACCCGGCCCTGGCCAACCCGGGCAAGGCCTACGCCCTCGACCTGACGGTCGAGCGGCTTCCGCACGCCGCTCACTGGGTCCAGCAGGAGGACGCCGTGGGCGTCAACCGCCGGCTGGCCGACTGGCTCAAAGCCCGGGACTAGAGCGGGACTCCTTTAGACGGAACCATATCCGGCGTTGACGAGGTAGTTGGCGCACTCAGTTGGGGTGAAGAGGTCGAGGAGTTGTCCGGCCTTTCGCCAGGTGGCTTCGAGGTCCCTTGGCTGGGCCTTTCGCATCA
>JARLIQ010000148.1 GCA_031291645.1 Caulobacteraceae bacterium
CCGCCGCCCACTGGCTGATCAAATCCGAGCCGGAGAAATACGCCTACGCCGACCTGGTGCGCGATGGCCGCACCATCTGGGACGGGGTGCGCAACAACCAGGCGGCGCTGTACCTGAAGGCGATGAAGGTCGGCGACAAGGCGCTCTACTACCACTCGGTCACCGACCTGGCGGTCGTGGGGATCGCCCAGGTGACCAAGACGGCCTTCATCGACCCGACCGACCCGGCCGGCCGCTTCGTCGCGGTCGAGGTCGCGCCGTTCAAGGCGCTCGCCCGCCCGGTGACCCTGGCCGAGATGAAGGCCAATCCGGCGCTGGCCGGCATGGCCATGTTCCGCCAGTTCCGCCTGTCGGTGACGCCGATCACCCCCGAGGAATGGGCGACCATCCTGGGCATGGCCGGCGAGAAGGCCTAGTCGGCTGTTCGGACGACCCGCCTCAAATGTCCGCTCGTCCCGGCGCAGGCCGGGATCCAGATGACGAGCGCGGGCCTGTCCCGGGAAGTACAACGAGGCGCGGAGCCCTATGATCTGGGTCCCGGCCTGCGCCGGGACGAGCGGTGTTGAAGGGGATTCAACCCGTCAATTCCCAGGACTAACCATCTAGTCGCGGCGCCAGACCGCCGAGCAGTTGGGGGTTTCCCAGAGCCGGATCGACAGCAGGGTGACGCCCAGCTCGGCCAGCATCGGCCCCAGCACGCGCGACAGCTCCAGCACGATCCGCTCGGCCGTCGGCGGGCCATCGAGGAAGTAGGCCGGTTTGCCCATCTCGGCGTTCAGCGCGACGACGGCGCCGACGCGCGGGTCGGCGTCGCGGCGGTCGAAGATCGCCGTGTGGTCGAGGTTGGCCAGGATCCAGTCGCCGACGACGCGCTTGACCACGCCGAAATCGATCACCCGGCCCAGCCGGTCGGGCTCGACGCCGCCAAGCTCGAGTTCCGCCGCATAGCGGTGGCCGTGGATGGCCTTGCAGGCCCCCTCGTGGCCGGCGATGCGGTGGGCGCTGTCCCATTCGAAGCGGCGCCAGATCGATACGGTGTCCAGAAGTCTCTCCATCGTCACGCGGCCCGCGCGGACGGACCGGCCGCCTAGATAGAGGCTCAGGCGTCGCGCCGCCAGGATTCACGTCGGCTGCGCGACGGCGGCGAACTCGGCTATTGGAGCTTTGGCCCCGGCCGACGATGGTGCGGCGGGGCGCAAGGCCGGGGAGCGCATCGGGGATGGGAGAATGACGGACGCTTCGACGAACGCGGGGCGCGCGGTGCTGGTCACCGGCGGCGCCAGGCGGATCGGGGCGGCGATCGTGCGGCGGTTCGCCGCCGAGGGCTGGCGCTGCGTGATCCACCACCGGGCCTCGCACGACGAGGCCGAGGCCCTGCGGGCCGAGATCGAGGCGGCCGGCGGCGCGGCGCGGCTGGCGCGGTTCGACCTGGCCGACCCGAAGGCGGCCGAGGACGGCCTTGCCGAGGCCTTCCGGGCCGAGCCGGGGCTGGCGGTGCTGGTCAACTCGGCCTCGGTCTTCGAGTACGACGAGGCGCTGGCGCCCTCGCCCCAGGTCTGGTCCGACGCCCTGACGGTCAACAGCCTGACGCCGGTGACGCTGGCGGCGGCCTTCCACCGGCTGTCGCCGGCCGAGGCGCGCGGCTGCGTGGTCAACATCCTGGACCAGAAGCTGAACAACCTGAACCCAGACTATTTCTCCTACACCGTCTCCAAGGCCGCGCTGCAGGCGGCCAGCCAGATCATGGCGCGCGCCTTCGCGCCCAGGACGCGGGTGGTCAACATCGCCCCGGGCCTGATCCTGCCCAGCGCCGACCAGACCGACGCGGAGTTCGCCCGGTCGGCGGTGATGAACGTGCTGGAGCGGCGCACCACCGCCGAGGAGGTGGCCGACGGGGTCTATTTCGCCGCGACCAGCCCCTACCTCACCGGCCAGACCCTCTACGTCGACTCCGGCCAGAGCCTCGCGGCCCATCCCCGGGACGTGATGTTCATCGTGCGCGAAGAGGGCGGAGCCTGAACATGTACGGCCTGTTCCTGAGGGACTTCGAGATCACCGCCAACCTGGGGATCCACGACTTCGAGCAGCGCGCGCCCCAGCGGGTGGTCGTCAACGTGGCCCTGGCGCTGGAGGCGCGACACGCCGGCGACGACATCGCCACGGTGCTGGACTACGACTTCCTGCGCGAGGAGATCGCGGGCCTGGCCGCGCGCGGCCACATCTTCCTGCAGGAGACCCTGTGCGCGGGGGTGCTCGAACTGTGCAAGGCCAAGCCCGGGGTGCTGGCGGCGCGGGTCACGACCGAGAAGCCGGACGTCTATCCCGACACCGCCGGGGTCGGCTGCCGCATGGTCTGGCTGGCCGACGGGGTCGAGCCCTGGGCGGCGCTTCTGGCCCTGGGCGGAGGTTGAGCGGACGCTGAGCGGGCGCATTCGCCGCAGGTCGCAACGGCGGCGGAAACGCAGTCGTCGGGCCGGGATGATTGAATGCGGCTTGCATTAACGCCAAATTGACGCTTGAGAACCGTGCGGTCCGCAGGAACCCGGCGCGGGTTTGCGCGCTTGCGCATCTGCAGGCATGACCGAACGAGGAAGCAGCGCTTGTTGGACGTCGCGTGGCAAGGCGCCCGAGCGCTGATGTTGCCGCTCCTGGGACTGTGGTCGACGGTTCCGACCTCGGTCGTCCGACGGGGCAGGCGCACGCGCGACCACCGGCCGATGGCCCAGGCCCGGCGCGGGGCGCCGCCCCCGGCGACCCCTCCCGATCCGGCCGGCGCCGACCCCGGCCAGCCCTATCCGACCCAGTCTTATCCGGCCCTCCGCTCGACCCCCAGGGCCGCGCCGCTGGACATGCCGCAGCAGGACCTGACGCGCGCGCCGCGCGCGCCGCGCATCGCCGAGCGGGGCATGGCCCTGCGCCGGCTGGTGGTGGTCCTGGGCTCGTGCGCCGTCGCCGCCCTCACCGGCGGCGTCCTGGTGCAGATCCTGGGGCGGGGCGGCCACCCGGTGCTGGATTGGGCGACCATCGTGCTGTCGACCGTGCTCAGCGCCTGGGTCGCCTTCGGCTTCATGACCGCGACGGCCGGCTTCGTCGTCCTTCTGGCCGCCCGAACCCGCGACGCCCGGGCCAGCGCCGTCGGGCCCGGCGCCCTGCGCGGTCGCACGGCCATCCTGCTGCCGGCCTACAACGAGGACCCCGGCCTGATCCTCTCGGCGGTCGAGGCGATCGCCGAGGACCTGCGCCGGCTGGACGCGGGGCCGCACTATGACCTGTTCATCCTGAGCGACACCCGCGACGAG
>JARLIQ010000032.1 GCA_031291645.1 Caulobacteraceae bacterium
GCGGCGGCGACCGGTTCGGGCTTGGCGGCGGGCTTCGGCGCGGCCTTGGCCGGCGCGGCGGCGCCGCCAGCCGTCACCCGGCCGAGCAGGGCGCCGGGCGTGACCGTCTCGCCGTCGCCGGCGGCGATCTCGCTCAGCACGCCGTCCTCAGGGGCGACCACTTCGAGCGAGACCTTGTCGGTTTCCAGCTCGACCAGCAGTTCGTCTTTCCTGACCGCGTCGCCGGCCTTCTTCGCCCAGCGGGCCACGGTCGCTTCGGTGACGGACTCGCCGAGCGCCGGGGTCATGATGTCGGTCATAGGGGTAGTGCTCCTTGATGGGCGGGCGGGCGCCGCCTCTTAAGCCTTGGCGAAGGCCTCGGCGAGGAAAGCCTTCAGTTCACGATTGTGCCGGCTCATCAGCCCGGCGGCGGTCGAGGCGGAGGCGGGGCGGCCGACGTAGCGGGCCCGCTTGGCCGCGATCTTCAGGCGGGCCATGGTCAGCTCCAGCCACGGGTCGACGAAGGTCCAGCCGCCCATGTTCTTGGGTTCTTCCTGGCACCAGACCAGCTCGGCGTTGGCGAACCGGGCGAGCTCGGTCGACAGCGACTTCATCGGCCAGGGATAGAACTGCTCGAGCCGCAGGATGTAGACGTCGTCCGCGCCCTGCTCCTCGCGCGCCTCCAGCAGGTCGTAATAGACCTTGCCGGAGCAGAGGATCACCCGGCGGATCTGTTCGTCCGGCTTGAGGCTGATGCTGGTCAGGCCGGTGTTGCGCTCGCCGTCGTCCCACAAGACGCGGTGGAAGGACGAGCCATCCGCCATGTCCGACAGCTTGGACACCGCCTTCTTGTGCCGCAGCAGCGACTTGGGCGTCATCATCACCAGCGGCTTGCGGAACGGCCGGTGCATCTGGCGGCGCAGGATGTGGAAGTAGTTGGCCGGGGTCGAGCAGTTGGCGACCTGCAGGTTGTCCTCGGCGCAGAGCTGCAGATAGCGTTCGAGCCGGGCGGAGGAGTGCTCCGGTCCCTGGCCCTCGTAGCCGTGCGGCAGCAGCATCACGAGGCCCGACATGCGCAGCCACTTGCGCTCGCCCGACGAGATGAACTGGTCGATGATCACCTGGGCTCCGTTGGCGAAGTCGCCGAACTGGGCCTCCCACAGGGTCAGGGTGTTCGGGTCGGCCAGCGAGAAGCCGTACTCGAAGCCCAGCACCGCCTCTTCCGACAGGGCCGAGTCGATGCCTTCGAAATGGGCCTGGCCGGGGCGGATGTTGTTCAGCGGGGTGTAGCGTTCCTCGGTCGTCTGGTCGACGAGGTCGGCGTGCCGCTGGACGAAGGTGCCGCGGATCGAGTCCTGGCCGGACAGGCGCACCGGGAAGCCCTCGTCGAGGATGCTGCCGAGAGCCATGTGCTCGGCGGTGCCCCAGTCGATGCCTTCGCCGGCGGTGATCGCGTCGCGCCGGTGCTCGATCACCCGGCGCACCGTCTTGTGGACGTTGAGCCGCTCGGGGATGGCGGTCAGCTTCAGGCCGATGTCGCGCAGGCGCTGCAGCGGCACGGCGGTGTCGCCGCGCCGGTCCTCGCCCTCGGCCAGCGCCATGTGGGACCACTTGCCGTCCAGCCAGTCGGCCTTGTTCGCCTGGTAGGTCTTGCCGGCCTCGAACTCGGCGTCGAGGAAGGCGTCGAACTCGGCCATCCAGCCGTCGATCTCGGCCTGGGCGACCACGCCCTCGCCGATCAGGCGCTGGGCGTAGAGTTCGCGGGTCGGGGGGTGGCCCTTGATCTTGGCGTACATCAGGGGCTGGGTCATCGTCGGGTCGTCGCCCTCGTTGTGACCGAACCGCCGATAGCAGAACATGTCGATGACCACGTCCTTGCCGAACTTCTGGCGGTACTCGGTGGCCACCTTGGCGGCGAAGACGACCGCTTCGGGATCGTCGCCGTTGGCGTGGAAGATCGGCGCCTCGACCATCAGCGCCGAATCCGACGGATAGGGGCTGGAGCGCGAATAGCGCGGGCTGGTGGTGAAGCCGATCTGGTTGTTGACGATGAAGTGGATCGTCCCGCCGGTGCGGTAGCCCTTCAGCCCCATCAGGGCGAAGCACTCGGCCACCACGCCCTGGCCGGCGAAGGCCGCGTCGCCGTGCAGCAGCAGCGGCAGCACGTGGCCGCGCCCGCCCGCCGGGTCGGCCCGCAGCACGAAGGCCTGCTTGGCCCGCGCCTTGCCCAGCACCACCGGGTTGACGATCTCCAGGTGCGAGGGGTTGGCGGTCAGCGACAGGTGGACGTTGTTGCCGTCGAAGGCGCGGTCCGACGAGGCGCCCAGGTGGTATTTGACGTCGCCCGAGCCTTCGATGTCGCTCGGCAGCGACGAGCCGCCTTGGAACTCGTGGAAGATGATGTGGTAGGGCTTGCCCATCACCGCGGCCAGCACGTTCAGCCGGCCCCGGTGCGGCATGCCGATGACGATGTCCTCGACGCCCAGCGCGCCGCCGCGCTTGATGATCTGCTCCAGCGCCGGCACAGTCGCCTCGCCGCCGTCCAGGCCGAACCGCTTGGTGCCGGGATAGCGCTTGGCCAGGAAGCGTTCGAACGCCTCGGCCTCGATCAGCTTCTTGAGGATCGCGATCTTGCCCTCGCGGGTGAACACGATCTCCTTGTCGCGGCCCTCGATCCGCTGCTGCAGCCAGGCCTTCTCGTCGGGGTCGGAGATGTGCATGTACTGCACGCCGACGTTGCCGCAGTAGGTGCGGCGCAGGATGGCGACGATCTCGCGGATCGTCGAGCTTTCCAGGCCCAGGACGTAGTCCAGGAAGATCGGCCGGTCGTAGTCGCTCTCGGAGAAGCCGTAGCTGGCCGGGTCCAGCTCGCTGGCGTCCTGCTTCTCGGCGATGCCGAGCGGGTCGAGGTTGGCCGCCAGGTGGCCGCGCATGCGGTAGGCGCGGATCATCATGATCGCGCGCAGCGAATCCAGGGTGGCCGCCCGGGTGACCTCGGCGCTCGCCGCCGGCGCCCGCTCGGCGAGCTTGGCGCCCAGCTTGGCCTCGACCGCCGGCCACAGCCCGTCCAGCGCCGACAGCCAGTCCGGCCGCGCCTGGGCGACCGCGCGCGGGGTCCACGACGGCTTCTCGGCCGCGCGCTTCACCGCGTCGGCCTGTTCGTGCAGCGAGCCGAAGAAGGCCTGCCAGGACGGCTCGACCGAGGCCGGGTCGTTCGCCCACCGGGCGTAGAGGTCTTCGACGAATGCGCCGTTGCCGCCGTAGAGGAAAGAGGTCTCGCTGAGAACCTGGTTCAATCGCCCAGCGGCGATGTTGGAGTCGTCGGCCATAGTCTCCGTTCCCGGCGACGCGCCGCGGAGCCCTCAGCTGAGCGCGGTCGCCCTTCGATGATTAACCTTCAGGCGCCTTTCAGCACCTGTACCAGAGTCTCGCCGAGTTTCGCAGGCGAAGGCGAAACGCGGATGCCCGCAGCCTCCATCGCCGCGATCTTGTCCTCTGCGCCGCCCTTTCCGCCCGAAATGATGGCGCCAGCATGGCCCATCCGGCGTCCAGGAGGCGCCGTGCGACCGGCGATGAAGCCCACCATCGGCTTCTTAACCTTGGAATGTTTAATGAATTCCGCCGCATCCTCTTCGGCGGAGCCGCCGATTTCGCCGATCATGATGATCGATTCGGTCTGCGGATCGGCCAGGAACATTTCCAAGACCTCGATGAATTCGGTGCCCTTGACGGGGTCACCGCCGATCCCGACCGCCGTGGTCTGGCCGAGGCCCACCTGGGAGGTCTGGAAGACGGCCTCATAGGTAAGCGTGCCCGAGCGGGAGACAACGCCCACGCTGCCCGACCGGAAGATATTTCCGGGCATGATCCCGATCTTGCACTGGCCCGGGGTCAGGACGCCCGGGCAGTTGGGCCCGATCAGGCGCGACTTCGAGCCCGACAGCGAGCGCTTCACCTTGATCATGTCCTCCACCGGGATGCCCTCGGTGATGCAGACGATCAGCTCGACCTCGGCGTCGATGGCCTCGAGGATGGCGTCGGCGGCGAACGGCGGCGGCACGTAGATCACGCTGGCCGTCGCGCCCGTCACGCCCACCGCCTCCTCGACGGTGTCGAACACCGGCAGGCCCAGGTGGGTCGATCCGCCCTTGCCCGGCGAGGTGCCGCCGACCATCAGGGTGCCGTAGGCGATGGCCTGTTCGGTGTGGAAGGTGCCCTGGGCGCCCGTCACGCCTTGGCAGATGACCTTGGTGGATTTGTCGATCAGGATGGACATGGGTTAGCGGCCGGGTTCCCGAACTTCGGTGATGTTGAGGATGACGCCGTCGGCGTTCTGAGGCGTGCCGTCGGCGAGCAGTATGGTCGTGTGGGCGATGGGCGACTTGAATTCGGTGATCCGCTGGACGCCGTCGTCGGAGTTGCGCTGGCCCACCGGCGGGCCGAAGCGGTCGGACCGCGACAGGACGGCGAGCAGGTCGGCGCCGTGGGCGTCGGGCGCGGCGACGCCGCAGATGGTCACCCGCTTGCCGTGGTTCACCACCACCCCGCCGGTCAGGGCGTAGGCGCCGGTCGCCTCGTCGGCCACTTCCCAAAGCTTGGTCTCCACCGCGCCCTCGGCCGGTGTGTTGGTCTTGTCGTCGTTCTCGACGGTCAGCCCCTTGGCCGTGGCCCGGGCGTTCAGCGCGTCGAAATTCGGCGCGCCGGCCAGGCACCAGGTCGCAAAGGCGCCGGCGAGCGCCTCGGCGCGGTCGGCCGCCGCCGCGGGGCCGGCGACCAGGGCCGCGGCGAGCGCCGGTATGGCGAGGGCGAACCTCACCCGGCGGCCCGGACCGCCTTGACGATCTTTTCCGCCCCGTCCGACAGGTCGTTGGCGGCGATCACGTTCAGACCGCTCTCGGTGATGATCTTCTTGCCGAGCTCGACGTTGGTGCCTTCCAGCCGGACCACCAGCGGCACCGTCAGCCCGACCTCCTTCACCGCCTCGACCACGCCCTCGGCGATGATGTCGCAGCGCATGATGCCGCCGAAGATGTTGACCAGGATTCCCTTCACGTTGGGGTCGGCGGTGATGATCTTGAACGCCGCGGTGACCTTCTCCTTGGAGGCGCCGCCGCCCACGTCGAGGAAGTTCGCCGGCTCGGCGCCGTAGAGCTTGATGATGTCCATGGTCGCCATGGCCAGGCCCGCCCCGTTGACCATGCAGCCGATCTCGCCCTCGAGGGCGATGTAGGACAGGTCGTACTTGGAGGCCTCGATCTCCTTGGCGTCCTCCTCGGTCTCGTCGCGCAGGGCGACGACTTCGGGATGGCGGAACAGGGCGTTGTCGTCGAACGAGACCTTGGCGTCGAGCACCTTGAGCTGGCCGTCGCCGGTGACGATCAGCGGGTTGATCTCGAGCATCGCCATGTCCTTCTCGACGAAGGCCTTGTAGAGCGCCGGCAGCAGGGCGCGGACCTGCTTGGCCTGGTCGCCGGTCAGGCCCAGGGCCTTGGACAAGAGCAGCGCGTGGTGCGGGAAGACGCCGGTCGCCGGGTCGATCGAGAAGGTGTGGATCTTCTCCGGCGTGGAATGGGCGACGTCCTCGATGTCCATGCCGCCCTCGGTCGAGGCGACCACCGACACGCGGCTGGTCTCGCGGTCGACGAGCAGCGACAGGTAGAGTTCGCGGGCGATGGCCGCGCCCTCCTCGATGTAGAGCCGGCGCACCAGGCGACCCTTGGGGCCGGTCTGGTGGGTGACCAGGGTCATGCCCAGCATGCGCTCGGCCTCGGCGCGGACGTCGGCCAGCGACTTGACCACCTTGACCCCGCCGCCCTTGCCGCGCCCGCCGGCGTGGATCTGGGCCTTGACCACGAAGACCGGGCCTTCGAGCTTTTCAGCCGCCGCCACCGCCTCGTCGACCGAGAAGGCCGCGTAGCCACGCGGGACGGGAACGCCGAACTCTTTGAGGACGGCCTTGGCTTGATGCTCGTGGATGTTCATGAGGTCCGCGTCGCCGATGCGCTGGAGGAGGAGGGGGCTCTTGGCGAGCCCCGGCGGGTTATAGGCGCCCGGCCCGGACGGCGCAACGACCCTGTCGCAGGGGAACCGCGCTTATCCGCGCCGCTCGACCTCGGCGGTCGCCCGCCGCTCCAGCTTGCCCCAGCCGACGCGCGGCCCGCGCACCGCGGTGACCACCGCCTTGACCACGACGTAGTACATCAGCTGGCGGTAGCCGAAGCGCTGGACGGGGATCCACGGCAGGTCGGCCCAGGGCGCGCGCTTCTCCAGCGCCATGCCCAGGGCCGCGGCCGACAGGTCGACGAAGATGAAGGCGGCCCAGTAGAGCAGCGACTGGACCAGCTGGTCCGAGCTCCACTCCACCGGGTGGAAGAAGTGGTCCAGCGTCGCCGAGATCAGGCTCCAGATCACCGCCAGGTCGACCAGGGGCGCGGCCGTGGCCAGGATGATCTGGAACAGCCAGATCTGGGGCAGGGCGACGAAGCCCAGCACCGGCCGCTTGCGGTTGAACAGGGCGTCGCGATGCTTCCATAGGCACTGCAGCGTACCGAACGACCAGCGGAAGCGCTGCTTGAGCAGGCCCGCGACGGTTTCCGGCGCCTCGGTGTAGGCGCGCGCGTCCGGGTCGAACTCGACCCGCCAGCCGGCCTGCTGCACGGCCATGGTCAGGTCCTGGTCCTCCGCCAGGGTGTCCGAGGGATAGCCGCCCAGCTGCTCCAGCGCCGAGCGCCGCCAGGCGCCGACCGCGCCCGGCACCACGGTGACCGCGCCCAGCGCCGCGAGCGCCCGCCGCTCCAGGTTCTGGGCGGTGACGTACTCCAGCGCCTGCCAGCGGGTGATCAGGTTGCGCCGGTTGCCCACCAGGGCGTTGCCGGCCACCGCGCCGACCTTGGGATCGACGAACCAGCGGGCGAGCCGGCCGATGGTCGAGGGCGGGAACAGGGTGTCGGCGTCGAGCGCGACGATGATGTCGCCCTTGGCCTGGTCGAGGCCGCGGTTCAGCGCCAGCGCCTTGCCGCCGTTGGGGAAGCGCATCAGCCGCACGCGCGGCTCCTGGCCGAAATGGCGCTCGACCTCGGCCGAGGTGCCGTCGCTGGAGCCGTCGTCCAGCACGATCACCTCCAGCCGCGCCCAGTTGGACTCCAGGATCCGCGCCACCGAGGCGGCGATCACCTTCTCCTCGTTGAAGCAGGGGATCAGCACGCTGACCAGCGGCCCGGTCTCGGGGTCGATGTCGGCCGGGCGGCGGCGGTCCTCGCCGATGCGGTGGATCACCGCCAGCACCGCCAGGAACACCAGCCGCAGGACGCCCAGGGCGATGGCGCTGACGAACAGCGCGGTCAGGGCGATGTCGACCTCGCGGAAGATGCCGAACCCGACCCGGTCGAGGGTCAGCTCGATCCAGCTGCGGTTGGTCGGCGGCATCGCCTCGTCGCGCGTCAGCCCGGCCAGCTGGTCCACCGTCACCAGGGTGTAGCCGCGGGCGCGCAGCTGGTCGATCAAGGTCGGCAGGGCCTCGATCGTGCGGGTCCGGTCGCCGCCGGAATCGTGCAGCAGGATGACCTGGCCGGCGGGGTTGTCGGCCGTGGCCGGCTGGGCCAGCCGGTCGAACACCCGCTGGACGATGACGTTGGCCGGCGGCTTCTTCCAGTCGTCGGTGTCGATCCGAAGACCCACGATCAGGTAGCCCAGCTTCTGGGCCTTCACGAGCGGATTGACCTCGGCCGGGGTCGACGGCTCGGCGTCGCCGAAATAGGGCGGGCGGAACAGGCGGAACGAGCGCCCGGTGATCACCGCGAACAGCCGCTGGGTGGCGTTCAGCTCGATGTCCATCTCGGCCACCGGCAGGGCGGCGATGTTGGGGTGCGTGTAGGTGTGGCTCCCCATCATCATGCCCATGTTGTACTCGCGCCGGACGATGCCTGGGTGGGCCTGCATGTTCTTGCCGATCAGGAAGAAGGTCGCCGGGGCGTGCTTCGCCTGCAGGATGTCGAGGATCTTGGGCGTCCAGCGGCCGTCCGGCCCGTCGTCGAAGGTCAGGGCGATCCAGCCCGGATGGGCGCCGTAGCGGTCGATCACATAGGAGGTCGGCAGCTGGTCGTAGTGCTCGTCGGCGATCAGGCCGGTGTCGGGATCGAAGGTCAGGGTCCGCTTGCCCGGCTGGGGCGTGGCGGTGACCTTCAGCACTTCGCCCGTGCCGTTGAAGTCGACCGAGGCGCTGGGCGTCAGGCTGGTCAGGCCGTCGGCGCTGACCTGGCCGTAGGGCTTGCCGAACACGGTCCAGACCCCGGGGTCTTCCGAGCCCAGCCGCCACAGGGCGTAGCCGCGCACCCGCCAGGGATCGGTCACCTTGACCTGGTTGAAGAGGGTGGTGGCGTCGAGGAACCAGACGGTGTGCTTGGCCCCGTCCTCGTCGATGTAGCCGTAGTTGGGGTTGAGGGCGTCATCGTCCATGTCGATGTCGACCTCGCTGTCGTGCGCGGTCTGGATCGCCTCGTGGAAGGTGACGGCGTCGGCGCGGCCCTGGACCTTGCCGTCCTTCAGCGTCCAGTCGTAGCCGTAGGAGCCGAGCGCCATGATCACCCGGTTCGGGTCGAGCCTGGACAGGCGCTTGTCGAGGTACTTCTCGAACCAGTCCTCGCCGGCCGTCGGGCCGGGCCGGCCGGTCTGCCAGTGTTCATCGTAGCCCATCAGGATCAGGGTGTCCGAAGCGTCCTGAAGCTGCTTCAGCGGCCAGTCGTCGTCGTCGAACGGGGCGGCGACCCAGACTTCACGGCCCAGCGGCTTCAGGGCGGCGCGGGCCTTGGCGATGAAGGCGGGATAGTCGGCGATCGAGGACGGCGAGATGTTCTCGATGTCGAACACATAGCCGGAATAGTCGCGCTTGGTGGCCTGGGCGACCAGGGTGGCGATCAGCTTGTTCTGGGCCGCGGGACTGCGCAGCAGGGCGTCGCCGAGCGCGGTGTCGAACGCGTCCTGGTGGGCGTTGTGCACCACCGGCAGCACGGCCGGCGGATGCGGCGCGCTGGCGAACAGGGCCACGGCCTGGGGATCGTCGGTGATGTCCAGGTCGCCCGCGCCGTCCTTCAGCGCGAACCACTGGGGCGCGACCACGTCCAGCGAGCCGACGTGCTGGCTCAGGGAGGCGCGCGAATCCGGGTCCCACGAGACGTAGAAGCCGATGGTCAGCGGCTTGAGCGCCGTGTTGGTCCCCGGCGCACGGGGGCGCACGATGTGCTGCCAGCTCGGCCGGCCCTTCAGGTGGCGGGCGTTTTCCGCGTGCAGCCCCTGCAGCACGCGCGGGTCGCGCAGCTGGACCTCGGGCAGGTGCGGGGCCAGCGCCAGGGTGGCGAAGAAGCCGGCGACGATGGCCGCCAGCAGCGACAGCAGGAGGCCGCCGAACTGGCCGGCGCGCCGCGCCCGACGGCCCGACGGGTCGTGGAAGACGAACGGCTTCTGCGAGGACGAATCCGGTGGCGGCGGCGGCATGGCGGCTGGTGTGTCGAACCCCGTCGTCCGAAGCAAGGCGGCGCATCGCCCCGGCGCGCCTCTTATCAGATGTTCGGCGCGAACGTCAGCTTCGCCGTTCGCGGCCGGGAGGCGGATTTCACCGCGCAAGGCCGGCCAAATTGCGGCCCCGCCCCGCGCGAATCGACGCGACCCGGCGAACGGGCCCGATTGACGGGGCCCGCCCGCCTCGCCCATCTGCGGCCAGAGTCCACCGCGAAGGCCCGCCATGACCGACCGTCCCCGCCGCAGCGCCCTCTACATGCCCGCCTCCAACGCCCGCGCGATCGAGAAGGCCCGCGCCCTGGCCTGCGACGTGGTGATCCTGGACCTGGAGGACGCCGTGGCGCCGGAAGCCAAGCCCGCCGCCCGGGCCCAGGCGGTCGAGGCGGTGCGGGCCGGCGGCTTCGGCCGGCGCGAGGTGGTGATCCGCTGCAACGGCCTGGACACGCCCTGGGGGGCGGAGGACCTGGCGGCGGCCGCCGCCTGCGGCCCGGACGCGGTGCTGGCGCCCAAGGTCTCCAGCCCGGCCGACATCGCCGCCTATGACGCCGCCCTGGCCGCCGCCCCGGCCGCGACCCGCCTCTGGGCCATGGTCGAGACCTGCGCGGCGGTGCTGGACCTGAAGGCCATCGCCGCGGCGCGCGCGGGCCGGCTCTCCGGCCTGGCCATCGGGCTGAACGACCTGGCCAAGGAGATGGGCGGGCGCCAGACCCCCGACCGCGCGCCCCACCTGGCGGTCCTGACCCTGACGGTGGCCGCCGCACGGGCCAACGGCCTGGTCGCGCTCGACAGCGTCTGCAACGCCCTGGACGACCCGGACCTGATGGAGCGGCAATGCCGCCAGGGCGCGGAGATCGGCTTCGACGGCAAGACCCTGATCCAC
Source organism: Caulobacteraceae bacterium (assembly GCA_031291645.1). Lineage (GTDB taxonomy): Bacteria > Pseudomonadota > Alphaproteobacteria > Caulobacterales > Caulobacteraceae > Poindextera. The sequence goes on from JARLIQ010000032.1 coordinate 10,373, forward strand.
CCCGGCCAGATCGAGATCACCAACCGGCTGTTCAGCCCGCCCGAGGACGAGGTGGCCTTCGCCCGGGCGGTGATCGCGGCCTTCGCCGCACCCGAGAACGCCGGCCGGGGGGCGCTGAGGGTCGAGGGCCGGCTGGCCGAGCGGCTGCACCTGGGCCAGGCCGAGCGCCTGGTGGCCATCGCCGAGGCCATCGCCGGCGCGGATGGCGGCTGACCGGAGACCAGCTGTGCTATGATGGCGGCTTCTTAGGCGTCGCGAGTCCCGCCTTGAGCGTTTCTTCCGTCCTCTTCGCCGCCGCCCTCGCCGCCGCCGCGCCGGCCGCGCCCGCGCCGGACCAGCCCGCCGACGAAGCCCAGGCCTCGGGACCGGCCCAGCCGGACTTCCGGACGGACGGGCCCGGGACGGTCGACCAGACCGCCGCCGTCCTGGCCGCCTACCAGGCCGCCGAGGCGATGCAGGGACCGCTGGACGGGGTGTGGCGGCTGGACGACGAGGCCGGGCGCACCCTGTTCGTGTTCGCCCTGTCAGATCCGGGCGCCGCGCCCGCGCCCCTGGCCGCCCGGCCGGACGATCCCGGCGTGGAGGGCGCCTGGCGCGACCCGAACCGCCCGCGCGCGGCGGACGCCTCCGGCTTCCTCGACAGCATCCGCCGCGACCGCGCGGGGCTTTCGATCCGCTTCGTCCAGGGGCCGGGCCAACGGTCCATGGCCCTGACGCTGAGGGCCGGCCGCGACGGGCGCTGGACCGGCGAGCTGGCCGGCGACGGCGCCCCGCGGCGCGTGGTCATGAGCCGCTTTTGAGCGCCGCGGCCCCGAGCACGCCGAGCGCCGCCTCGCGCGCCCGCTGCAGCGAGACCGCGTCGTAGGCGACCGCCTCGCCGACGCCCCAGACCGGGCCGGGCCAGGCCATATCGTCCGCGCGGCGGCCGACCACGTGCACGTGCAGCTGGGGCGTGACGTTGCCGAGCGCGCCGAGGTTCAGCTTCTCGACCGGCCGGCCGAGGGCCGAGCCGATCGCGCGCACCGCCGCCCCGGCCAGGGTCGCCTCCTCGATCAGGACGGCGCGGTCCGCCGGCGAGAGGTGCTCGATCTCCTTGGCGCCCGGCCGGCGCGGAATCAGCACCAGCCAGGGCCAGCGGGCGTCGGCCTGCAGGCGCGCCTCGCACAGGCCGAGAGAGACGAGCGGCTCACTGGTCCGCGCAATGGCCGCCGCGACGGCGAACTTTTCCAAGACGATGCTCCGCCGACGGTTGGCGGGCGGCGCCATAGCAGGGTACGGGCGTCCTGGCGAGCGCGGCTGCTTGCCCCGCCGTCGATCCGGGTCTAGACCGCCGCGCGCGCAGTTTTTCCTCCCAACACCTTCAAGATAGCCCGGAGACCCCAATGGCTCGTGCGAAGATCGCCCTTATCGGCGCCGGCATGATCGGCGGCACCCTCGCCCACATCGCCGCCCGCGAGGAACTGGGCGACGTCATCCTGTTCGACATCGCCGAGGGCACGCCCCAGGGCAAGGCGCTGGACCTGGCGGAAGCCTCGCCTGTGTTCGGCAAGGACGTCGCGCTGAAGGGCGCCAACGACTACGCCGACATCGCCGGCGCCGACGTCTGCATCGTCACGGCCGGCGTTCCGCGCAAGCCGGGCATGAGCCGCGACGACCTCCTGGGCATCAATCTGAAGGTGATGAAGGCGGTCGGCGACGGCATCAAGGCCCACGCCCCCAACGCCTTCGTGATCTGCATCACCAACCCGCTGGACGCCATGGTCTGGGCCCTGCGCCAGTTTTCGGGCCTGCCGCACAACAAGATCATCGGCATGGCCGGCGTGCTCGACTCGGCCCGCTTCCGCTACTTCCTGGCCGAGAAGACCGGCGTGTCGGTCGAGGACATCCACGCCTGGACGCTCGGCGGCCACGGCGACGACATGGTGCCGATGGTGCGCCACTCGACGGTCGGCGGCCTGCCGCTGCCGGAACTGGTCAACCAGGGCTTCATGACCCAGGACGAGCTGGACGCGATCGTCAAGCGCACCCGTGGCGGCGGCGGCGAGATCGTGGCCCTGCTGAAGACCGGCTCGGCCTTCTACGCCCCGGCCGAGAGCGCCATCGCCATGGCCACCTCGTACCTGAAGGACAAGAAGCGGGTCCTGCCCTGCGCGGTCTATCTGGACGGCCAGTACGGGCAGAAGGGCCTCTATGTCGGCGCCCCGACGGTGATCGGCGCCGGCGGCGCCGAGCGGGTCATCGAATTCCCGATGAACGACGAGGAAAAGGCGATGTTCGCCAAGTCCGTCGCCTCGGTCGAAGGCCTGATCGCGGCCTGCAAGGAAATCGAGCCGTCGCTGAAGTAGGCGCGGTTCTCACCGCAAGCCCTTCCCTCCTCCCGTGGGGAAAGGGCGTCGCGGCTGCGTTTTCGCGACCGGGCCAAGCTTGAGACCTCCCTCCCCCTTGCGGCTACCGGATTCACACATCTGGCTGGCCTTTGATGAGGGCTGCGCCGCGCTTGGCGGCTTGGAAGTCGATCCATCCGTTGAGCATGACGAGGGGGCCGGGTTTTCCGTAGTATCCGGTCCAGCCGCC
>JARLIQ010000033.1 GCA_031291645.1 Caulobacteraceae bacterium
CGTCGGTTGGCCATGGTCGAGCGGTTGGCGGAGATCGGGATGGCGTTGGCCGAGGCCTTGTTGCGGCAGGTGAGCGAGCCGGGCGAGGCGCCGGTGGCGGCGGCCGACGCGGCGCTGGCCTATTCGCGGATCGCGCGGGCGGTGCGGCTGACGGCGGCGCTGGGCGAGCGGATCGAGCGGGCGCTGGCGTCTGGGGCCGCCGCCTCGGGCGCCGCGTCGCCGGACGGGTCGGCGCAGGCGCTGGACGCCGGCCGGGCGGCCGAGGTGACCGCGCGGGTCAAGGCGCGGCTGCGCCTGCAGCTGCGCAAGGAGGAGGTTCGCCACGTCGCCGGCTGCGCCATCGCGGCGCAGGCGCGCGAGGGCGTGACCGAGGGGGTCGGCGAGGCCGAGGTCGAGCGGCTGATGGCCGGCCTGGACGAGCGGATGACCGACCGGGAGCTGGACGATGCGGCCTGGCTGGAGCGCCCGTTGGGCGAACTGGTCGCGCGCCTCTGCCGCGACCTGGGGGTGCGCTACGATCCGCGGCTGTGGGAGGACGACGGCGGGGCGGCGGACGACGGGGCGGCGTTGGCGGCGGACGGGACGAAGGTGGGGTTCGAGGGCGGCGGCGGGGCGGTCGTGGCGGCGGCTCGGGCGATGGGCGGGCCGGTGGCGGCGCGGGGGGATGGGCGGCCGCCTTAGGGGCGGCGGCTCACCCGCGGCGGGGGAGTCTTATGGTTTGAGGGGGCGTGGAGGGGGCCGGTGCGGGCCCCCTCATCCTCCCATGGCTTCGCCATGGGCCCCTCCTTCTCCCACGAGGGGAGAAGGGTTTTGAGGTTTGCGTGGGTGGAGGCGCGTTACGCCGCCTTGTCGATCGACAGGGTCTCGTAGCGGCGCAGGTGGTGGTCGACCGAGCCGAAGAGGCCCTCGATGATGGTCGCGCGCTTGAAGTAGTGGCCGATGGCCATTTCGTCGGTCATGCCCATGCCGCCGTGCAGCTGGATGGCGTTCTGACCGACGAACTTGCAGGCGCGGCCGATCTGGACCTTGGCGGCTGAGATGGCCTTGGCCCGCTCGGCGTCGCTCTCGTCCAGCTTGATGGTCGCCATGTAGGTCATCGAGACCGACTGCTCGACCTGGATGAACATGTCGACCATGCGGTGCTGCAGCACCTGGAACTGGGCGATCGGCTGGCCGAACTGCTTGCGCTGCTTGGTGTATTCCAGGGTGCCCTCGTGCAGCTTGCGCAGCACGCCGACCGCCTCGGCGCAGACGCCGGCCGTGGCCTCGTCGATCACCTTCTCGACCAGGGCCAGGCCCGCGCCTTCGCCGCCGATCAGGGCGTCGGCCGGGACCGACACGTTCTCGAAGAAGACCTCCGAGGCGCGCAGGCCGTCGACGGTCGGATAGTCGCGGGTGACCACGCCCTTGGCGGCCTTGTCGACCACGAAGACCGAGACGCCGCCCTCGTCGCGCTGGCCGCCGCCGGTGCGGGCGGTGACGATCAGGTGGCTGGCCCAGGGCGCGCCGACCACGACCGCCTTGTGGCCGTTCAGCACATAGCCGGCGCCGTCCTTGCGGGCCGTGGTCTTCAGGTCGCGCCAGGCATAGCGGGCCTGGGGCTCGGCGTAGGCGAAGGCGAAGGTCGCCTTGCCCTCGATGATCTGGCCGATCAGCTCGGCCGCGCCGGCGTAGCCGGAGTGCTTGAGGAAGCCGCCGCCGACCACCACCGTGCCGAGATAGGGCTCGACCACCAGGGCTTTGCCGAACTCCTCGAGCACGATCATGTTCTCGGTGGCGCCGCCGCCCAGGCCGCCCAGCTCCTCCGAGAAGGGCGCGCCCAGGATGCCCAGCTCCTCGGCGAAGGCCTTCCAGTAGTCGGGCCGCCAGCCGGCGTCCGACTTGACGATGCCGCGGCGGGTCTCGAAGTCGTACTTGTCGGCCAGGAAGCTGGCGACCGTGTCGCGCAGCATCGACTGTTCTTCGGTGAAGCTGAAATCCATCGTTTCCTCGTGTGTCTTGGTCGCCGTGCCGGGATCGCCCTAGATCAGAGCCCCAGCACCATCTTGGCGATGATGTTGCGTTGAATCTCGTTGGAGCCGCCGTAGATCGAGGTCTTGCGGCCGTTGAAATAGGTCGGGGCGGTGTCGTGGGCGTAGTCCGGGCCGATCGGGTGGGCGTTGTCGCCGTCCGTGGGGAAGCCGCGGAAATAGGGCGCGCCGTAGTGGCCGGCGGCCTCCAGGGCCAGTTCGTTGACCCGCTGCTGGATCTCGGTGCCCTTGATCTTGAGCAGGGAGGATTCCGGTCCCGGACCCTTGCCCGAGGCCTCGCCGGCCAGGGTGCGCAGTTCGGTGAATTCGAGCGCGGTCAGGTCGATCTCAAGCTCGGCCACCTTGCGCTTGAAGAAGGGGTCCTGGAGCAGCGGGCCGGCGTCGTCGCCCAGCTCGGTCGAGGCCATGGCGCGGATGCGCTCGATGCCGCGCTTGGAGCGGGCGACGCCGGCGATGCCGGAGCGCTCGTGCGCCAGCAGGAACTTGGCCGCCGTCCAGCCCTGGTTCTCCTCGAAGATGCGGTTCTCGACCGGCACCTTGACGTTGTCGAGGAAGACGTCGTTGACCTCGTGCTCGCCGCCCAGGGTGATGATCGGGCGCACGGTGATGCCGGGCGTCTTCATGTCGATCAGCAGGAAGCTGATGCCCGCCTGCGGCTTGGAGTCCGGGTCGGTGCGGAC
>JARLIQ010000034.1 GCA_031291645.1 Caulobacteraceae bacterium
CCTGAACGAGATGCAGCGCGTCCCGCTCGCGCCGGCGCATGTGGCGGCGCTTCGGGCGGAGGGCAAGGAAGCGCGATATCCGGCGGGGACGCTGATCGTGCAGCCCGGGGATCCGGTCGATCGCTTCGTCTATGTCGAGGAAGGCGAGATCGAGGTCGTGAACCCCTTCTCCGGCGAGCGCCATCTTCCATCGACGCTCGGACCCACCCAGTTCATGGCCGAGATCTCCTTCCTGAATGGCGGAACCTGGTCGATGCCGATGCGCGCCGCGCAGGACACGCGTGTGATCGAGGTGCCGAGGCTGGCGATGTTGCGGCTGATGTCCGAGATTCCGGAGATGTCGGACATCGTCATCACGGTGCTGGCCGCACGCCGGCGCCGACAATTGGACGCTCGCGACGGCACGCTCGTGCTGATCGGCGAGGATCTCGACCGTGACGTTCGCCGGATCGGTGAGTTCGCAAGTCGCAACCGCCTGCCCTACGCCTCCTTTCCGATCGGCAGCCTCCAGGCGCAGCGTGTGGCGAGCAGTTGCGCGATCGCGCCGGATCGACCGGTCGTGATCTTCGGGCGGGACCACGTCGTCGCCGATCCCACACCTGAGAAGGTGGCGCGGTTGCTCGGCCTCAACTTCGACCTTCCCGACGAAGAGGCGTTCGACGTGCTGATCGTCGGCGCCGGCCCAGCGGGCGTCGCGGCGGCTGTCTATGCCGGGGCCGAGGGCCTGAGCGCGTTGGTGGTGGAGGACACCGCCATAGGCGGGCAGGCTGGCACATCGAGCCGGATCGAGAACTACCTGGGATTTCCGACCGGGATCTCCGGGGCCGATCTGGTCTGGCGTGGTGAGATCCAGGCCATGAAGTTCGGCACGCGGTTCGTCATGCCGCGGCGGGTGGTGAAGCTGGAGCGGCTGGAGGACGCGCAGTTCTGCGCCACCTTCGACAATGGTCAGAGGATAAGGTCGGGCGCGGTCGTGGTCGCGACGGGGGTGCAATATCGCCGGCTGCCTATCGCGCGGCTGGCCGATTTCGAGGGCGCGGGCGTGTACTACGCGGCGACCGAGAACGAGGCGCGCTTCTGCAAGAACGCCGAGACGGTCATCATCGGCGGCGGAAACTCGGCCGGCCAGGCGGCGATGTTCCTGAGCCGCTCGGCGAGCCATGTCCGGCTCATCGTCCGCGGAGCATCCCTTGCGGCCTCCATGTCGAACTATCTCTCCAGGCGGCTTGAGGCGGATCCGGCCATTTCTATCGAATACGGCGCCGAGGTGATCGCGCTGGAGGGTGAGGAACGGCTCGACGCCGTGACCGTGCGCGATGTTCGCACCGGATCGACGCGGACTTTGCCGACTTGCGCGCTGTTCGTCATGGTCGGCGCCGAGCCCAATACGGCCTGGCTCTCCGGCCTGGTGAAGCTCGATCAGAAGGGCTTTGTCCTGACCGGGGACGCCGCTGGCGCCAGCTCGGCCTACGCCACTTCAGAGCCGGGAATTTTCGCCGTGGGCGATGTGCGGGCCGGTTCGGTCAAGCGGGTCGCCTCGTCGGTCGGCGAAGGGTCCGTCGTGATCTCCAAGGCCTGGGACCATTTGAACCCTTAGCCCAACGCCGACTCGCGAACCGCGCTCCCGAGTTCGACCAATTCAGCTGCGGCTCTCTCCTCCCCCATCAGCCGCACCGCGTCAGAGCGCTGCGGCGTGGACATAGTTCTGGTCTTCATCGTTCACGGCCCGCCAAATCTACGACGGAGCGCGACAAGCCGTCGACGACCGCCGCACCCCTCGGCCACGTCAGTCGTTGAGGTCGATCTTCCAGGTGTCGAGCGTGGCGCCCAGCTGCTGATCGAGGCCGGTCAGGGCATTCAGATAGCCGATCGAGGCGGACAGGGCCTGGCTGTCGGCGGTCCGCAGGTTGGCTTCGAACGACAGGACCTCGAAGTTGGACGCCCGGCCGGCCTTCAGCTTTTCCTGCTCCATCGCCAGGGTCTCGGCGGCCAGGTCGCGGGCCCGGCGGGCGGCTTCGACCTGGCGCCAGCTCAGTTCCACCCCCTGGACGGCGTCGCGCACCTGGGCCTCCACCTGCTCGTGCAGATCCTCCAGCTGAAGCTCCGCGGTCCGCAGGGTGGTGGTCGCCTGCACCTCGCCTTGCTGCAGCGTGTAGTCGCCCAGCGGGATGCTGAGCTGCAGGCCGATGGCGCCGGTGGTGGACGGGCCCCCGCCCGTCGTCGAGTTGACGGCCACGCTGGCCGAGCCGTGCTGGGTCTGGTGCTGGACGTCGCCGACGACGGACAGGTTCCACAGTCGGGCATTGCGGGCCACGATCAGGTTCTGCCTGGCCTGTTCGACCGCCAGGCGCTGGGACAGGTAGTCGGGCCGGTTGTCCAGGGCGATGGCGATGGCCTGGTCCACGTCCACGCTCAGGTGCTCGGCCTTGATCGGGTCGGCGGCCACGATGTTGGTGTGCAGGTCCATGGCCAGGAGGGCGAGAAGCGCCAGCTGGGCGGAATCGAGCTGCTGCTCGGCCTGCAGCAGGGCGACCTGCTGGTCGGCGATATCGGCCTTGGTCTGGATGATTTCCGCGGCGGCCATCCGGCCGGCGTCGATTAGGGCCTGGTTGGTCTCGAGCTGGACGTTGGACCGGTCCAGCGACTGCTGGGCGATGACCAGCTGGGCCTGGGCCTGGAGCAGGGTCCGGTAGGCGGTGACGATGCTGGTGACGGTGTTGGCGACGGTGGACTTCAGGGTCAGCCGATTGACCCGCTCCTGCAGCTCGGCGATCCGGATCGGGGCGGCGTTCACCGCCAGCCCGCCGCCGCGCAGCAGAGGCTGGCTGAAGGTCAGGCTGGCCAGTTCGCTGCGGGTGGACTGGCCCGAGCCGCGCGTCTCAAGACGCGACCAGCCGAACTGGAACTGGGCGCCGGTCGGGGCCAGCCAGCTGACCGACGGATTGATCGACGAACTGCTGCCGCCGCCGCCCTGCCAGGTCGCCTGGTCGCTGGCCGTCAGCAACGCCGTGGGCCTGAAGCGCGTCTGGGCGACGAACAGGTCGAACTTCTCCGAGACCCGGGCGATATAGGCCGACTTGACCGTCCGGTTGTCCCTCAGTCCGATGAACACGGCCTCGGCTAGGCTGATCGGCGCCCGGGGGCCCACGGCCAGGGGCCTCGGCGCGGACGGCGCCACCGCGAGCGGCGCCCTGGAATTTTGAGCCTTCACGTTGCAGGCCGGCGCGGTCACTATCAGGCCGATCGCGATCCGGCCGATCATCGCACGGACCAGCAGACGCCCATGCCGCCCCTGCGCACGATCTTTGGTTTTGGCTTTGGCCTTGGCCTCGCCATCACCCTGGCCGCCTGCGCCGAGCCCGGAGCGCTCAGGGCGCCGGCGCACGGCCCCCTGATGGAACAGCCCGCGTCGGCCGATCCGACCCCGGCCTACGCCCAGCCCGACCCTAGCCCGCACGCCGAGCCTCCCCAGGACCCGGCCGCGCCGCCTTCCGCACGCGGGCCTTGAACAATGCGGCGCCGAACATCGCATCGGCCTCCTCGACCATAGGGAGAAGGAGATCAAATCTTCCCCGCCAAGGCTAGATAATTTACTTTCCTGTCAGCAACTTTTGAATGAGGATTTGAGCCTGCGGATCGTCGGCCGTCCCGGCGGCCACCGGAACACCGAACGCCCATGCTGCAGCTGTTCGACGTCAGCAAGAGCTACGGACCCGCCGACCGGTCGACGCGGGTGCTGAGCGAGGTGACGTTCGCCATCCCGGCCGGCGCCTTCTGCGCCATCGTCGGTCCGTCCGGATCGGGCAAGAGCACCCTGATGAACATCATGGGCCTGCTCGACCGCCCCACCGCCGGGCGGGTCGTGCTGGACGGCGAGCCCATGGACATCTCCTCGCCGGACGAGGCGGCGCGCGTGCGCAACCGCACGATCGGCTTCGTGTTCCAGTCGTTCCACCTGCTGCCGCGCCTGACGGCGTGGGAGAATGTGGCCTTGCCGCTGCTCTATCGCGCCACGCCGCGCGGCGAGCGCAAGACCCAGGCGCTCGAGATGCTGGACCAGGTGGGGCTGTCCGACCGGGTGGACCATCGCCCGCCCGAACTGTCGGGCGGCCAGCGGCAGCGCGTCGCCCTGGCGCGGGCGCTCGTCGGGCGGCCCAAGATGATCCTGGCCGACGAGCCCACCGGGAGCCTGGACAGCGTCACCGCCGGCGAGGTCATGGCGCTGTTTCGCGACCTCAACCAGAGACTCGGCGTCACCGTGGTGATGGTCACCCACGACCGCGAACTGGCGGCGTCTTGCGAGCGCCGGATCGAGGTGCTGGACGGCCGGATCGTGTCGGACGTGGCGGGCGTAGCGTGACGACCGGGCTCGACAGGTCCGGGTCCGGCGTGCCGCTGGGCGAACTGGTCGCCGAGGCGCTCGGCAACCTCTACGCCCAGCGCCAGCGCTCGGCGCTCGCCCTGCTCGGCATCATGATCGGCGCCGCCTCGATCGTCGCCATGCTGACCATCGGCCAGATGGCCCAGCTCGAGACCCTGAAGCTGTTCAAGGCCATGGGCGTGAACATGCTGCAGATCCACGCCATGCCCGCGCCCAATGCGTACGGGATCATCGATCGCCGGACCATCGAAGGCCTGGCGGCGAGCGAGCCGTCGGTCGAAGCCGCCGCGCCGCTGACCACCGACCGATCCTCGGTCGTGGCCGGAAAGACCGGCGCCGATCTGGGCCTTGTCGCCGTCACCGCGGCGCTCCAGCCGCTGATGGGGCTGCAGATGGAGCAGGGCCGCTTCATCAAGGCGGTTGACGACGGCAATCTGGTCGCGGTGGTCGGGGCGTCGGCGGCGCAGACCCTGTCCACGCCCGGCGCCCCCATCGCGGCGGGCAGCCAGGTCCGGATCAAGGACTATGTCTATACGGTGGTGGGCGTGCTTGGCCCGCATGTGCAGAATGCGCTGGACCCGACCGACCTCGACAGCGCGGTGATCATTCCGATGGGCGGCGCAGGGCGGGTCATGCCGGCCCCGGAGCCCAGCACGGCCATGGTGCGCCTGCGCGCCGGGGCCGACGTCAAGGCCGCCGGCGCCCGGGTGCTCAAGGCCCTCGCCAATCCGACCGCGACGCTTCAGCTGGTCAGCGCCCAGGACATCATCAAGACCCTCAACGCCCAGAAGGCGATCCACAGCCGGCTGTTGACCGCGATCGGCGCCATTTCGCTGCTGGTCGGCGGCATCGGGGTGATGAACGTCATGCTGATGGGGGTGATGGAGCGGCGGCGTGAGATCGGCCTGCGCGCAGCGATCGGCGCCACGCCGCGCGACCTGCAGGCGATGTTCCTGATCGAGGCGGCGACCCTGGCTTTCGTCGGCGGCGTCGCGGGCCTGCTGTTGGGCCTGTTCGCAGCCTTCGCCACCGCCGCAGTGTCCCGCTGGAGCTTCAGCCTGCCGCTCTATGTCGTGCCGCTCGGCCCTGGCCTCGCCGCCCTGGTCGGGCTGGTGTTCGGCGTCTATCCGGCGCTCAAGGCGTCGCGGCTCGATCCGATCGAGGCCCTGCGTGCCGAATAGCCGCCTTCCGAAATGGCCGTCCCGGCGCGTAGTCCCGGTGCTGATCGGGGTGGGGCTGCTGGTGGTGGGCGGCGGCGTCTTCCTGCAACGGCGCATCCATGGCGCGGCGACGCGGACCGGAGCGCTGCAACAAAGCCTGGTGGTCCAGCCCCGTCCCTTCGCCTCCACCATCAGCGTCGTCGGCGCGATCACGCCCAGCGACACCATCGAGGTGACGGCGCCGTTCGACGGCCCGGTGAAACAGGTCGGGTTCGACTATGGCGTTCCCGTACGCCAGGGCCAGTTGCTGGTCCTCTTCGACACCGCCCAGGTGCGCCGGCAGCGGGACGAGGCCGAGGCCGCCTACCTGAAGGCCGCTCAGGCGGCGTCCGACATGGCCACCTGGGAGACCGGACCGGAGGTCTCGCGGGCGCGGCGGGCCCAGGCACAGGCGACGTTCGACCTGCAGGACACAGAGCGCAAGGCGCAGGAGACGAAGGCCCTGCTCGATCGCGGCCTCGTCGCCCGTAGCGAATACGAAAGCGTGGTCCAGCAGCAGCGTAGCCAGCAAATGGCGCTGACGGCGGCCGACCAGGACCTGACCACCGCCTTGCGGCGCGGACAAGGCTCCAACCGGCAGATCACCGCCATCGAATTGCAGACCGCGCGCGCGCGTCTGGCGGAACTGGACGCCCAGGTCGCCAACTCGGTGGTGCGCGCGCCGGCGGACGGCGTGATCGTGCGCCCACCGACCGAAAAGGGCGACTCCGCCGGCCAGATCCACGCCGGCTTGACCATGACCCAGGGCCAGCTGATCGGAGAGATCGCCAAGGCCGGCGGCCTGGCCGTCGCCTTCCACCTCGGCGAAGCCGACGCCGACCGGGTGAGCCCCGGCCAGGCCGTCACCGTCACCGGACCAGGGTTCGGCGGCGATGTGCTCCAGGGCCATGTGGTCTCGGTCGGCGGCGAGGCCCTGCCCGGCGCGGCGGCCGGCGGGCCGATGGCCGCCTTCGCCGCCACCGCCAGGCTCGAAGACCTTACGCCGGCGCAGGCGGCGGCCATCCGCATCGGCATGACCGCCAACGTGATCATCGACGTCTATCGCGCCCCCGCCGCCCTGGTCGTCCCGGCGGCGGCGGTCCAGGGCGCGGCGCCCGTCGCCACGGTGATGGTCAAGGACGCCGGGAGCGGCCGCGTGCGCCCGGTTCCGGTGCGCCTCGGCCAGGTCGCGCCGGACGGCGTCGAGGTGCTGTCGGGCCTGAAGGCCGGCGACATCGTGGTCTGGTCGGCGCCACCGACGGACGGGCAGGCCCCGGCGTCCTGAGGTCGGCGATAGAGCTAGGCCGAGCAGCCGACCGTCGATCGCAGCGCGGCCTGGACCTCCGCGATCACGCTGTCCCAGTCGCCGATCGCAGGCTGGCGGAACAGACGGGCGGTCGGATACCAGGGGCTGTCGGCGCGATCCAGCAGCCATCGCCAGTCCGGCGCAAACGGCAGCAGGATCCAGGTCGGCTTGCCCAGGCTGCCGGCAAGGTGCGCGAGACTGGTGTCGACGGTGATCACCAGGTCCATCTGCTCGACCAGGGCGGCGGTGTCGGCGAAGTCGTTCAGGGCGTCACCAAGGAAGGTCACGCGACCGCTTGCGGCGAAGGCGGCCGAGTCGCGCGGGCGAATCTCGTTCTGCAGCGCGATCCACTCGATCTCTTCGCCGAGCAGCGGCGCCAGCCGGTCGAAGGCGATCGAGCGGTTGCGGTCATTGACGTGGGTGGGATTGCCGCTCCAGGCCAGCCCGATGCGCGGCCGCGACTTCGGCCCGAACCGGTCCGCGAACTTGGGCCGCCGCTCGCCGGACCGCAGGCGCAGCGGCGGCGGTATCGTCTCCAGCCTGGTCTCGAACGCCAGCGGCAAGCTCATCAGCGAACAGTGAAAGTCGAAGTCCGGCGGCGGTCCGCCCTCCGCGGCGACGCTGACGCCCGGCAGGCTCGCGCCGAGCAGGCTCACCAGCGAAGACTGTGTGTAAAGCGTGATTTCCGCGCCCCGGTCCGCCAGCAGCGGGACGTAGCGCGCGCATTGGAGGCTGTCGCCCAGACCCTGTTCGCAATGCAGGAACAGGCGCTTGCCGGCCAGCTCGCCCTCGCCCGACCAGGCGCGCCCGGGGTCGAGCCGCTTGGCAGCGTCCCAGTTCGCCTTGCGCCATTCGTATTCGCGCCACCCGGCTTCGAACTGGCCGGTCCGCAGGAGGACGAGGCTCTTGCACGCGCGGGCGTAGGCGAAGCCGGGATCAAGCGTGATCGCCGCATTGAAGCTCGCCAGCGCCTCCCCAAGTCGCCCCAGGTCCCCCAGCACCTGCCCGCGGTTAGCGAAGGCCTCGGCGTAGTCCGGTTTCAGGGCGATGGCCCGATCGTAGCTGGCCAGGGCCTCTTGCGTCCTGCCCAGAATGTCGAGCGCAGTCCCACGGTTGTGGTGGGCGCGGACGTGGCCGGGCGCCTGCGCAATGGCGGCGTCGTAGCTGGCCAGCGCCTCCTCGGGCCGCTTGAGACGGTCGAGCGCCACGCCGCGATTGTAGTGGGCGTCGGCGAAGTCCGGCTTCAGGGCCAGCGCCCGCTCGTGGTTGGCCAGCGCCGCCTCAGGCCGGCCGGTCTCGCAGAGCGCCGCGCCAAGGTTGTCCTGAACGGCCGGGTCGTCGGGATTGATCTTCGCCGCGCGCCTCAGGAGCTCGACGGCCTGCTCGGCCCGGCCGGTCTGCACCCGGACCACACCCAGCAGATGCAGGGCGGCGAAATGCTTCGGATTGCGCTTCAGCACCCTGTCGTAGCAGCGCTCCGCCTCATCGAACCGCCCGGCCCGGTGCAGCGCGTATCCCTGCTCGCAAATCGCCTTGAGGACCTGTGGATCCGATCTCTCCGGGGTCATCGTCAACCTGTCGTTTCGGGAACGCAGCGGGCCCGCTCCAGGTCGGGGAAGCCCGCCGTCGATCGCAGGGTGGTCTGGACGTCCGCGATCACGCTGTCCCAGTCGCCGACCGCGGGCTGGCGGAACAGGCGGGCGGTCGGATACCAGGGGCTGTCGGCGCGATCGAGCAGCCAGCGCCAGTCCGGCGCGAAGGACAGCAGGATCCAGGTCGGCTTGCCCAGGCTGCCGGCAAGGTGCGCGAGACTGGTGTCGACGGTGATCACCAGGTCCATCTGGTCGACGACGGCGGCGGTGTCGGCGAAGTCGTTCAGGGCGTCACCAAGGAAGGTCACGCGACCGCTCGCGGCGAAGGCTTCGGAATCCCGCGGCCTGATCTGGTTCTGCAGCGCGATCCACTCGACATCTTCGCCAAGCAGCGGCGCCAGCCGGTCGAAGGCGATCGAGCGGTTGCGATCGTTGGTGTGCGCGGGATTGCCGCTCCAGGCGAGCCCAACGCGCGGCCTCGCCCTTGGCCCGAGCAGGCCCGCAAACTTGGCGCGCCGGGCGTCAGGCTGCAGCCGCAGCGGCGGCGGTATCGTCGCCAGCGTCGTCTCAAACGCCAGCGGCAGGCTCATCAGTGAACAGTGCCAATCGAAGTCGGGCGGCGCCTCGCCCTCCGCCATGACACCAACGCCGGGCAGGCTCTTGCCGAGCAGGCCGGCGAGCGGAGCCTGCACAGAAAGGGTGATCTGCGCGCCCCGGTCGGTCAGCAGCGGGACGTAGCGCACGAACTGGAGGCTGTCGCCCAGCCCTTGTTCGCCGTGCAGGAACAGACGCTTGCCGGCCAGGTCGCCCTCGCCCGACCAGTCACGCTCGGGGTCAAGCTTCAAGGCCGGATCCCAACCCGCCTTGCGCCGCTCGTGTTCGCGCCATCCGATCTCGAACTGGCCGTTCAGCAGGAAGACGAAGCTCCTGCCCACGTGGGCGTCGACGTTGCCTGGATCGAGCGCGATCGCGACCTCGTAGCTCGCCAGCGCATCCCCCGTTTGCTTCAGGTTCCGCAGCATCAATCCGCGGTTGGCGAAGGCCTCGGCGTAGTCCGGTTTCAGGGCGATGGCCCGATCGTAGCTGGCCAGGGCCTCCTGCGGCCGCCCCAGCGTCCCGAGCGTGGACCCGCGGTTGTGATGGGCGCCGGCGTGGCCGGGCGCGAGGGCGATCGCCGCATTCAGACTGGCCAGCGCATCCTCAGGCCGGTTCAGGCGGACGAGCGCCATGCCGCGGTTGTAGTGGGCGTCAGCGAAGTCCGGCCTGAGGGCGATCGCGCGATCGAGGCTGGCCAGCGCCTCTTCGTGGCGGCCAAGGTCGCCCAACAGGATTCCACGGTTGTTCCAGGCCTCGCAGTCAGCCGGCCGCAAGGCCACGACGGCGTGGTAGCTTTCCAGCGCCTCCCCGTGGCGCTTCAGATCCCTCAGCACCTGTCCACGGTTGGCGAAGGCTTCGGCATATTCCGGTTGCAGGGCGATGGCCCGATCGTAGCTGGCCAGGGCCGCCTGCGGTCGCCCCAGCACCACGAGTGCGGTTGCGCGGTTGTGGTAGGCGCGGGCGTGGCGCGGCGCGAGCGCGATGGCCGCATCATAGCTGGCCAGCGCATCGCCGGGCCGCTTCAGACGGTCGAGCGCCACCCCGCGGTTGTAGTGGGCGTCGACGAAGTCCGGCTTGAGGGCGATCGCCCGATCGAGGCTGGCCAGCGCCGCCTCGGGACGGCCAATGTCGTTCAGCATGGTTCCGCGGTTGTTCCAGCCCTCGGCATAGGCCGGCCGCAAGGCCACGGCGGCGTCATAGCTCTCCAGCGCCGCCTCGGGACGCCCCATCTCCTGCAGGACGATGGCCCGCAGGTCGTGGGCCTCCGGCGAGCCCGCATTCAGCGTAGCGGCCGCGTCCAGGTCGGCCAGCGCGTCCGCGAGCCGCCCCACGATTCGGAGCGCAACCGCGCGATGGAAGCGCGCCTCGAAGAAGTCCGGTTTCAGCGCGATCGCCGCATCGAGGCTGGCCAGGGCCTCCGTGGGCCGGTTCAGGCCGCTGAGGGCGGCGCCAAGGCTGGCATGGGCGGTCGGGGCCTCGGGATTGACCCTGATCGCCCGCTTGATCAGCGCCACGCCCTCGTCAGCTCGGCCGGTCTGCGTCTGGAGCATCCCGAGCAGACGCAGGGCGTCGAAATGCTGGGGGTCGCCGCTCAGCACCGCCTTGTAGCACTGGCTCGCCTCGTCGAGACGTCCCGCCCGGTGCAGCGCCAAACCCTGCTCGCAGAGGCCCTGGAGAACCGGCGGGTCAGCCGTGCCTGACATCATCGTCAACCTGTCGTTCCCGGGCCGCGGCGCGTGGACGTGCGTCCGCAGCCCAATTCGAGGCCGCGCCGCCCGCTGGCGATCCATGCGGCGGCAAAAGGACCCGGCGCGGCTGGGGGGGCCGGCGCCGGGCTGAGGTGAGGACGCCCCCCAGCGGGAAGGTGCTGGGGCTGGACGGCCTATCCTGGTCCGACGCAGCCGATGGGGCCGCGCCGGATTAGGGCGATCAGCTGATCTTGATCTGGGGCGTGAGGGTCACGCTACCGCTGGTGGTGCAGCCGCCCGACAGCGTTTGGCTCGTCCAGGACAGCGTGGTGCTGGTCGTTCCGTTCTGGGTGACCGAAGCGCTGATCGTGGACGGACCGCAGGTGATGCCGAGGAGCGGCACCGTCACCTTGACGTCACTGATGGTCACGGTGCTGGTGCTGGTCGGCGTGATGGTCCAAGGCAGGACCGTGGTGACGGCGCCGCAGGCGCCCAACAGGCCGCCGCTGAACGATGCGGTGGTGACGGACGCGGTGGCGCCGGTCGACGAGGTGGCTCCCGCAAAGGTGGCGGAACAACTCAGCGTCGTGCCGTAGGTCAGACTGGTGCTGCCCGTTCCGGAAACCGGCTGGCTCGTCGGGCTGAACGTAAGGGCCGACGCCTGGGCGGCAAACCCGAAAGTCATCAGGGCGCAGGCCCCGGCCGCTGCGAGAATCTTCATGACGCTTCCTCATTGAAGTCGGCGATCGGCCCGCCGATTTGCCGGGCGACGAGGCCGCCCACTTCAATAGACGCCAGAAACTCAACCTTGGGGGGATATATCGATGCAATTATTTTGCGAAAATTTGCAATTTATTTCTCATAAATTGAACAACTGCCTGCGTTACATACTTATTTTTACACGCGAATATTCGTGACAGGCCGATCAATTTAGATCGTCCCTGGCTTTATTAGCATCCGCGATTCCTACGCGTTACATCAATAAACTTTACCCCTACACGACCCCCCCCTTCACTCCCATGGCTCGGTCAATATAGACCGACGCCCGATGCAGGAGCTCCTTGACGGATTCCCTGGAGATACCCATGCGCTGGGCGATCGCCGCGCTGGTCATGTCCTCGAGCCGATGCAGCCGAAACGCCGCGCGGGCCCGGGGCGGCAGGGTGGCGACCACCCGGATCAGCCGCTCGTACTCCTGTCGGCCGACCAGGATCCGCTCGGGCGACAACTCGCTGCTCAGTTCCGGCGCGCTCTCCAACGCGTCATGCTGACTCCAGCGGCGCAGCGCGCGGGTGCGGCGCTGGCTGATCAGCACATTGTGGGCGACAGCGAACAGATAGCGTTCGACGTTGCCGATCGGCGGCCGACGCGCGGCCGACTGGAGCCGCAGGAAGACATCCTGGACCAGGTCGTCCGCGTCGTCGGGCGGCGCGCGCCGGGCGAAATAGCGCCGAAGACGTCCGCCGTAGACCACCATCCAGGCCGCAAGGTCGGGCGCCGCGCCTTCGGCCCGTTCCCGCCCCTCGCCTGGATCCAGTGCTTCGGCCATCGACACCCTCGCCTCGCCGCGCGCCGATGGCTCAGAACTTCTTGGTGATGCTGCCGCCGATCAGCCTGGGATCGAGCGTAAAGACGTTGGTGGTCAGGCCGGTGTTGTCGCTGTTGATGTAGGCCCCGGTGATCGGCGTGGCGTCGAGCAGGTTCTTGACATAGACCTCGAAAACCAGCCCCGCGCTCGGCTTGGCCACGGTCAGGCGCAGGTTGACGTTGTACCAGCCGTGCAGCTTGTCGACCGGGTCCTGGTAGACCCGGGCCCAGGAACTGGACTGGTGATAGACGTCGCCGCGCAGGGTCGCGGTCCAGTCGTCGCCGAACCACTCGGTGTATTCCGCCCCCAGCGACTGGGTCCACTCCGGCGCGTTGGGCAGATGGTGGCCCGAGACGTTGGCGTAGAAGCCCTGGCCGCCATTGGGCAGGTCCGCAGCAGTCGGCGCGCCGCCGGGATAGAGGAAATTCAGAAGATAATTGTAGATGGTGCCCGGACAAACCCCGCTTAGGTATTCATCATCAGGTATGCCGTTGGCGCGCTCCCAGGTGATGAGCTTGGCGACATAGGCCTTCGAGACGACGCAGTTGTTTGGCGAGTCCACGAACGGCTTCATGACCGTATAGTCGGAATTGCCCTGGGTGCGGTTCATCACGTCGATCGACTTGGACCCCTTGTCCAGTCGCGTGCCCTCGTAGCCGAGGTTCAGGTCGAAGCGCAGGTGGTGGGTCGCCTGCCAGACCGACTGAAGCTCGGCCCCCCAGATCTTCGCGTTGAAATTCTCGTTGATCTCGGTGTCGTTCTCGATCTGTGAGACCTGGTAGTCGGCATAGTCGTAGTAGAAGGCGTCGGCGTTCAACATCAGGGCGCCGCCCATCAGTGTATTTTTCGTACCGATCTCGAAGGCGTTGACATATTCCGGCTTGAAGGTCGCCGGGTAGGCCTGTAGTTGCACAATCGGCGGAACCCCTGGCGCGAGGTCACTGGTCGAAAAGCCCGGGCTGGGCGGGTTGGCGCCGCCACCCTTGTAGCCGCGATTGTAGAAGGCGTAGATCAACGTCTGGTTGGTGAAGGACAGCTGCGGAGTCCAGTCCACGCCAAGGCGACCGGTGAAGGCGCCCCAGTGCTGGTCGATGTTCGGCGAGGCCGGATAACCGCTACTTACCGTGCCGCCCGTACCCGGCGACAACAACATTTGTGTTGGAATTGGTGTAAATGATTTATTGTCGTCCGTATACCTCAATCCTGCCGTTATCTTTATAGATGGAGTAACATTGTAGTACAGCTCACCAAATCCCGCGGCTGAGTTCAGGCGATATGGATTTTGGTTTAGGTAATAATTATGCCCTTGATTGTTGACCTTATTTAATTTGTTCGGATCTATGTATACGCACGACGTTTGGCTATTTAGCACACACGTCGGCAACGACGTTCCCGTATAGTTGCCTGTCGTCTGACTCTCGGCCAGATCCGTCAACACATTGAAGAACACATAGAAATTCTCGTCGGTTCTATAGTGCGTATAGTTTGCGCCGACGCTGAAATTAAAGGGACCGGAGAACGACGACTGCAGGCGGAACTCCTGGGAGAACTGCTCGCTCGTCGCCTTCGAGATGTCCAGGCCCTGGATCGTATTCGAGCACCCAAGCTGCGGGTCGCAGAACACGCCGCCGGGCGAGATGTTGGCCGCGCTGCTGGACGGGCCCGCATAGCCGACCAGATTGCTCGTGTCGCTGAACACCCCCGGAACCGAGTCGAAGCTGTCGTAGGCCTGGCTCGAATAGTAATCGTCCCGGTCGTAGGCGGTTTGCGACGTAAAGGTCAGGTGGCTGGTGAGGTCGTAGTCGAAATTGAGCTCGATCACATCGGTCTTGGCGCGATACTGCGGATTATAGGCCGCGTCGATCTGACGGAGATTGTGCGACTGGGTGAGGCCGCCGTAGGGATCTACGCCGGTGAGCGGGGCGACGGCGACGTCGCCCGGCCAAGTTACGCCCACGGTGGCCACACTGATCCCCGCCTGGATGAACGGCAGCGAAAGGCCGTTCGGCGCCGCATAGGCCGCGGACGAGTACAACGAGGCGTCCTTGCACCCCTGGCTCATGGCCCCGCTGGCGGCGGCGCTGAGATTGTCCACGCCGTCGATCGAAGACGGGCCCGGGTCGGTGGTGCACAGCTGCTTGGTGCTGCGGGCGCGGCTGTCATTCTCGTTGAAGTGTTCCCAGATCAGATCGGCTTTGAACCGGTCGTTGGGCTTGTATTGCAGGGTCACCCGGGTGGAATAGAGGTTCCGGCCGTCGATGCTGTCGCCGGTCTCGGCGTTGTATTCGTAGCCGCTGCGGTTCGTGCTGGCTCCGGCGATGCGCAGGTCGAGCTTGTCGCCAATCAAGGGGATGTTGACGTAGCCGCTCAGCCGCCGGCTGGAATAGTTGCCGACCTCGCCCTTGATCTCGCCCTCGAACAGGTCGGTGGGCTTGGCCGAGATGATGTCGACGGCGCCGGCGGTGGCGTTGCGGCCGTAGAGGGTGCCCTGGGGCCCGCGCAACACCTCGACCTGGTCGACGTCGAAGAATTCTTGCTCGAACAATCGGTTGCGGATCAGGGACGTACCGTTGAAGTTCACCGACACGCCGGGGTCGGTGGACACGGACACCGCCTGGGTGCCGATGCCCCGGATGGTCAGGTTGTAGCCGCTGAAATTGGTCTTGGTGAAACTGGCGTTGGGCACTGCGCGCAACAGGTCGGGACCGCCTTCGATCTTCTGTGCGTCCAGCGCCTTGGCCGACAGCGCGGTGATGGCGATCGGGACGGTCTGCTCCAACTCCTTCTTGCGCTGGGCGGTGACCACCACCTCAGAGACAGCGCTCGCCTGGTTGCGAGGGTCTGGCGCGGCCTGCTGCGCCCGGGCTGCCTGGGCCTGAAGCACCAGGACCGAGGCTCCCGCAATGAGACTCGCACGAATAGGCGTAACTTGGTACATATCGCCCTCCAGTTGCGCAGGCATGCCTTCTTGTCGGGCGCGCTGCGAAGCGTTTCCTGCCGCTGGCTTTGGCCGGGACGAACTGGCGGCTGCAGCCGTCCCCTAGCCGCAACCATGCCGATACTCACGGCGGTGTCAATAGCTATTGACGTTGATGTCGATTTATTCGAGCAGGCTGGGCATCAGGTGGGTCGCAATCCGCCGAACCGAATCGCGATCGCGCCCCAGCATCTGGCGCAGCGGGCCGCCAATCATCGCATCGCCGAACGCGCACAAGGTGATGAACAGCAGCGCCGAGGGGATGTGGCGAGGGCTTTCCCCGCCGTCGCGCTCGCGCACCGTCTCGTCCAGGGCGACGACGAGATCGCCCACCGCCTCGCGGATTGGCTCCAGGTGCTCATAGCGGTTCGAGATGGCGATCCAGGCCGCCAGTTGCCCGGCTCCACCGTCGTCGAACGCGTCGAAAACCGTATCGATCAGCGCGCGATGCGAATTGTCGGCGCGCACCTGCACGACCGCGCTTTCAAGGGCTATGGCCAGATCCTTGACCATCACCCCCATCAGCGCCGACTGCAGTTTGGCGGCCGATCCGAAATGATGGATCAGGTTGCCGTGGGTCACGCCGATCTCGCTGGCGACGGCGTGCAGGGTCACGCCCTTGGGCCCCTGCGCGATCAGCAACCGCCGGGCGCACTCCAGCGCCTGGGCGCGGGCCTCCGCGGGTGAGCGCCGGCGTCGGCGCGTCGCCCGTATGGATTCCGCCTCGCCCGCCACCGCCGACTCCTACTTATATCATCGTCAATATGACAATGGCGCGGTTTAGCACCTGATGCAAACACAACGTCCACGGGCGCTCCGGGTCGGGACGATCGGGGACGGCGCGCGGCCGATGTCCGAGACCGCGTTGTCGTCGAACGCCGGGCCGCGCCCCATCGACCTGGCGGGATCGTGCGGTATCCTGACGACCGAATGCGGCATGATGGGGATGTGACCATGCAGGACCTCGCCGGCGCGCGGATCCAGACCGTGCGCGACCACATGCGGCTCGAGTGCGAGCACGACTGGGACGCGGTCATCGCCACCTTCGTCCACCCGCGCTACGAGCTGTACGGAAGCGGGACGGTGTTCGACGGTGAGGCCGCGGTTCGGGGCTATTTCGCCGCCTCGCGCACGCCCTTCCCCGACCAGGCCAACGAGATCATCGCCATCGCCGCCGACGGTGACAGCGACAGGGTGCTGGTCGAGTTCTGGCTCACCGGCTCCCACCTCGGCCCGCTGCGGCTGACGGGCCGGACGATCGAGCCGACGGGCCGCAGCTTCCGCGTGCGCATGGCGGCAAGCTTCGAGTTCGCACCGGGCTCCGACAAGATCGTCTGCGAGCGACCCTATTTCGACCAGGGCGCGGTGCTGCGCGCGCTCGACCTGGCCTGAACGGGACCTCGCCCATGGCGAGCCCCTGCTCGACCGCGCCTGCGATTGATCGGGCGGGCTCTTTCAGCGTCAATACTGGTCATTCGCCCGGAGCGCGCCCATGCCCAGAGTCGTCGGGATCGATCACCTCGCCATCCGGGTCAGCGACTTCGAGGCGTCGCGCCGCTTCTACGACCGGCTGCTGAGCTTCCTCGGCTTCGTGCGGGAATGGGAGTTCGACCGCACGGTCGGCTGGAACAACGGCGTGACCATGTTCTGGATCACCGAGGCGGACGGCGAAGGGCGCCGGCGGCCTCACCACACCGGCGACATCGGCTATCACCACTATGCTTTCGAGCTGGCCGCGCGCGAGGAGGTGGACGAACTCGGCGCCTTCCTCGAACGGGAGGGGGTGAGCGTGGTCGACCCGCCGGACGCCTATCCAAGCTACGGCGAGGGCTACTACGCCGTCTTCTTCCTCGACCCCGACGGCCTCAAGCTCGAAGGCATGTATTTCCTGGAAAAGGTGAAGCGCGGGGGCCGTCCGCCGCGGGGGCTTTAGGTCTTGGAGCTTCGGCGCACCGGCGGCGCCGAGGCGGAGCAGCGCTTGATCAGTTGGTAGTCGAGGGTGAGGTCGGGCAGCGGCGCGGGCCAGCCGTTGCGCCTGGGCGCCGAGGCGATGACCAGGTCCGCGGCGGCGCGGGCCATGCTGGCCACCGGCTGGCGTATGGTGGTCAGAGCCGGCCAGATCATGCTGGCGACCGGCGCATCGTCGAAGCCGACCACCGACAGCTGGTCGGGCAGACGCAGGCCACGGCGCTGGGCGACCGAGATCGCCGCCGCCGCCGTGTCGTCGTTGCTGGCGAAGATCGCCGTGGGCGGCTCGGCCGCGTCCAGCATGCGCTCGGCGCAGGCCACCCCGTCGGCGAAGAGGAAGTTGCCGGGCAGCACTAGGCCCGGGTCGACCGGCGTCCCCGCCGCGGCCATGGCGTCGAAGAAGCCGCGCCGGCGCTCTTCGGTCGCCCCATGCTCGGCCCGGCCCAGGATGAAGCCGATCCGCCGGTGGCCGAGCCCCAACAGGTATTCGGTCATCTCGCGCGCGGCCGAATAGTCGTCGATGCGGATGGCCGGCGAATCCTCCAGCGGCCGGGTCGGCGCCACCCGGACGATCGGCACCTCGGCCTGGCGCAGGCGTTCCAGCATGATCGCGTGGTCGCTGAGCGGCGGCAGGAGGATCGCCGCCTCCAGCCGCAACTGCCCCAACAGCGTGGTCACCTGGCGGGCGATGTCGGGGCTGTCGCTGTCCCACGGCTCGACCATCAGGTGGAAGCCGGCCTCGCGGCAGCGCTCGACCGCCCCGGCCTGGAAGTCGGCCAGATAGTCGCCCGGCCGGTCGTAGAACAGGCCGATCAGGAACGAGCGGTCGCCGGCCAGGCCACGGGCGTTGAGATTGGGCCGGTAGTCCAGCGCCTCGATCGCCCGCTGCACGCGCTCGCGTGTCTCGGCCTGGACGAAGGGCTCGTTGTTGATCACCCGCGAGACGGTCTTCAGCGACACGCCCGCCCGGTCGGCGACCTCCTGGATGGTGACGGAGCGGCGCGGCCTCATCGCCATCGGGCGGCCTCGACGGGGGGCCGGCGCCCCGGAGCAACGATCGCCGCCGCCGCCAGATTGATCGTTGCGTCCATCTCGGCCGGCAAGATGACAGCCGCCGCGCCTACGGCAAGCCCCAAAACCGGCCGGCGGCGGCTCACGGCGCGCCCTCGACGGCGGCCGAGGCCGGCTTCAGGTTCCAGCCGCGCAGATTGACCCGCGCGGCGCGGCCGGCGCGGGTCGGATAGCGAATCTCGATCCGCCGCGGCTCGCCCGGCAGCAGCGAGAGATAGTTGTCGCTGTAGTAGGCCGGCAGGATGCGCTGGCCCTCGCCGTCGACGAGGGTCAGCTTCGCGGCCAAGGCCGGCGCGGCGCCCGTATCGTCCAGGTCGACCGCCACGGCCACCTCGTCGCCGTCGATGCGGGCGCGGGCCGAGAGCCGGACATCCTGGGCCGCCATGCCGCCCAGCTTGCGCATGGCGGCCTCGTCGCGCCCCTGCCAATAGAGGTTGCGCGAGATCTCATCGCCCGCAGCGTCGCTCAGCGTCAGCGCCACCAGCACCACCCCTTCCTTCGCCAGCAGCGGCGCCAGGTCGAGCGGAGCCAGGGTGACGACCTGGTTGGCCGGCGCCGCCAGCCGATCCTCGCGCGCCGCCAGGACCCGGCCGTCGAGCGACAGCACGCGGCTCTTCAGCGCCAGGCCAGCGCGCGCCTCGCGCGTGGTGTTGACCACGGCCAGCGCATAGTCCGGCAGGTTCATCTGGGCGTGCACCGGCTCGGACGCGATCTTGGCCCCGTAGTAGGAGGCCTGGGTGTCGTAGTCGGCGCTGTAGATCTGCCAGTGGTTGCTTGGCCAGGCCGGGTGGGTCATCCACAGGAGCCGGCCGCTGTTGCGGGTCCACAGATGGGCGAAGAAGCCCTCGAACACCGCCCGATAGTCGACGTAGTTCATCATCTGGGCCTTGCGCTCAAAGTCCTCCAGGCTGGTCGGGGCGCCGAACTGGGCGGTGAGCGCGGTCATGAAGCCGGCCACGTCGCCGTTCCCGCCGAAATGCCAGTCGTGGTAGGCCAGGGTGTCGCTGATCGGCCAGCGGTCGGCAGCGGGGACCATGGCCTCGACCGCCTCCAGCGTGGCCAGCGAGGGCGTGCCGACCTCGACCGCGAAGCCCTTGGCCAGGTCGGTGAAATAGCCGGCCGGCGGGCGGTAGTCGTACGGGCCGCTGTCCTGCAGGTTCACCCGGTTCGAACTGCCGGTGTAGTAGCGCGTGCCGTCCAGCTCGGCGACCAAGTCGGCCAGGCCCTCGTTGAGGATCGGCTGCGGCACGCCTTCGTTGCGGCCGAACCAGACGGCGATCGAAGGATGGCTGCGGTAGCGGCTGATCACGTCGCGGGCGTTGGCCAGAAACAGGGCCGGGTCCTGCGGCTCCAGCTGGAAGTTCTGGGTCGAGATCCAGAAGTCGTTGAGCACCAGGAGGCCGTACTCGTCGGCCAGGTCGTAGAAGACGTCCTCGGTGTCCTGGCCCAGCCAGTTGCGGATGATGTTGAGGTGGGCCTCCCGCTCCAGGCGGAAATAGGGTTCGAGCCGCTCGCGGGAGACGCGTTTCTGCAGGTCGTCCATGCCCCAGCTGCCGCCCCGCGCGGCGATCGGAACGCCGTTGACCTTGATCACCAGGAAGGGGGCGAGCGAGGGGTTGGCGCCGTCATGGACGGCGGGCGAGGTCTCGCCGGCGGCGGTCAGCGACGCCGCCCAGCCGTTGGGGGTCTGTTTGATCGCCGCGTGGCGGACGTCGACCAGCCGCTCGCCGCGCACCGATGCGGCCGTGGGGTCGATCTCGACCCGGCGCAGCCGCCCTTGGTGGTCGAACAGCGACAGCTCGTAGGTCAGCTGGCGGACGCCGAAGCGGATCGCCCGGCTGTCGGTCAGGCCGGCGGCGTCGCGCACGGTGACGGTGAGATGGTAGAGGCTGGCCGGCCCATAGCCGTTCGGCCACCACAGGCGCGGCCGCCTGACGACCAGTTGCGGGAATTCGGCGGGATCGAGCCGCACCTCGGATCGCCCGGGCGGGACGCTCAGCGTCTTCGTGACCGCGACGCCTTCGAACGCGGCCTGGAGCGTCACCTGCCGCGGGCCGGCGTCGGCGTTGTCGAGCGGCACGCGGATCTGCAGTTCGGCCTCGTCGGTGCGTGGCAGCGGCAGGCGCGTGATCACCGCCGGATCGAGCACGCGCACCGGGCCCGAGGCCCGCAGCTCGACGCCCTGCCAAAGGCCGGTGTCGCGGTCGCGCACGCCGGGGATCCAGTCCCAGCCTTCGGTCGCGATGAAGGTCGGCCCGTCTATGGCCAGGGAGCCGCCGTTCCCGCCCGGCCCATAGGCGATGGACTCCTCCGACGGAATGCCCGGATGCGGCGGCGGCGAGGCGCGCACGGCCAGGGCGTTGGCCTCGCCGGGGCGCAGCCTGCCGGTCACGTCGAATACGCCACGGACGAAGGCGCCCTTGACCTCGCCCAGCCTCGCGCCGTTCAACCACACCTCGGCGGCGTAGTTGATCCCCTTGAAGGTCAGGGTCAGCCGCCTGCCGTCGAGGCTGGCCGGGGCCGTGAACTGGGTGCGATACCAGTAGTCCTGGCGGGCGAGGGACTCGGGAATGGCCATGTTGTTCAGGCCACGGCTAGGGTCGGGATAGACGCCGCGATCGACCAGGGTGGTCACCACCGTGCCGGGCACGGTGGCGGCGTACCAGTCCGCGTCGGCGTAGCCGGGCCGGGACAGCACATCCCCGCCCGCCGCCACGCCGGGAGCGGCGGCCAGCCGCCAGGCGTCCAATGTCCAGGCCTGGTCGCCCTCGGGCTGCAGCGGAACGGCGGGCGCCGCGGCGACGGCGACCGGGGCGTCGGGCGCGGCCTTGGCCTTGGGCAGGGTCCAGGGGTCCTGGGGCGTCTGCAGGCCGATCCAGGCGCTGACCTGCACCGGCCAGCCGACCCCGACCGGGGTGAAGGTGATGCCGTCGAAATCGGGCCGCGCCGCCGCCTGCGCCCTGGCCTGGTCCCCAGACAAGGCGCCGGCCTCCAGCTGGAACAGCGCCAGGGCGCCGCCGAAATGGCGGACCAGCGGCGGGGCACCCAGGGCCGGCCCCAGGTTCAGAACGGGCGGGACGGCCTGAGTCCCCGCCACGCTCGCCGCGCCGACGGGCCGGCCGTCGACATAGAGGCGGACCGATCGGCCGTCATAGACAGCCACGAGCGCCCGCCAGGCGCCGGGGGTCAGCGGCGCGTCGGTCCGCAGCACGCCGCCGCCAGCCAGCCGCACGCCAGGCTTGCCGTCGTCCAGCACCAGGCAGTCGCACGCGCCCGACGCCGGATCGCCGACGCCGGCCACCACCACCTCGCCGGTCTGGGAAACGTCAAGCCTGACCCAGCCGCTCATCGACCAGGACGCGCCGGCGGCCAGGATGGGCGCGCCCGCCGGCAGGCGGCGCGTCATGCCGATCCCGCCCTGCAGGATGGTCAGGTCGTAGGGCCCGTAGGGTCCGGCCGGAGCGACGTCGGCGCGGGCGCCGCCCGCCCCGGCGAGCGCCGCCAGAGCCAGGAACAGCGCGCCCAACCTGATCATCGCCCGCCAGGCGCCCGCCATGCCGCCCACACCTCGCACCGGAACCGCCGCCCGGAGCATAGGCCCGGTCCGTCCCGCCGCCAAAAAAGGGAGGGGGCGAGCCCGAGGCCCGCCCCCTGAGTTCGATCCGCGCCGCGCCGGGGGGAACGGCAGGCGACGTCGGGCCGGTTAGAACTTGAACTTCACGCCCAGGAAGTAGCGGCGACCCCAGTCGTCATAGGTAAACGGCAGGTCGGGCCACTGCAGATAGGTGTGCTGCGCGGCGTCGGTGATGTTCTGGACCGAGAACACCACGCCGATCCTCTTGGTGAAATCGTAGCCGATCTGGGCGTCGAGCTGGCCGTAGGGCGCGGCGTAGACCTGGTAGACCTTGGAATGGCCGTTCTGGTCGTTGAAGGCGAAGGTCGAGCCGACCGACGAGTCGTTGATGCTCTTGTCGCGCCAGGAATAGGAGGCGCGGGCCGAGAAGCCGCCGCGCTCGTAATAGCCGGTCACGGTCAGGGAGTCCTTGGACACCCCGGGGATCGGGCCGGTGGTCGAAAAGGCCGTCAGCTGCTGGGAGGATGATTCGGAGCGGGTGTAGTTGGCCGCCACGCCGAAGCCCTTCAGCCCCGACCAGAACCGGGAGCCGTCGAAGGCGTACTGAACGCCGACCTCGACGCCGTAGATGTACCCGGAGCCGCCATTGACCGGTTGGGAGACGTTGGCCGTCGTGCCGTCGACGGTGGTGGGGACGTTCTCGGTCTCCACGAAACTGTCGATCGACTTGTAGAAGCCGGCGACGCTGATCAGCCCGCCGCGGGCGAAATAGTCTTCCCACGACGCATCGACCTGGGTGGCGCGGTAGGGGTCGAGCTTGGCGTTGCCGGACGAGCCGCCGTCGAACACATAGGTGCTGCCCGAACCCTGGCGGGTGAAGCCGTAGGAGTTGCCGAGGCCCAGGGAGAACAGGTCCTGGGGCGACATCACCCGGGCGGCGTCGAGGCGCAGCTTCTGGGTCTCAGTGAGGTTGTAGACGAAGTTGAGGGAAGGCAGGACGTCGATGTAGTCGCGCCGGGTCTGCACCGCGACGACGTTCGAATCGACGCCGTTCCAGGAGGCCGTGCCGTAGTAGGTGGGCGACTGGGCCGCCTGGCCGTTGTCGATATCCAGGTGGGTGTCGACCACGCGGACGCCGAAGTTGAGGTGGAAGCGGTCCGCCGGGCCGCCGACGTCACCCATCAGATAGCCCGCGTAGGTGGTCTCCTTGACCTGGAACGAGCTCAGCCCGTCGACGAAGAACTTCTCGGTCTGGTTCGGCACGCCGGCCGCGGCCCAGATCTTGTTCAGATAGGTCGAGGGATCGGTCATCGAGCTGGTGCTTTTGACGATGATCTGCCCCGCCCCGAAGTTGTTGACCACCTTGACCAGGCCCGGGTTGGACGCCGCCGTCGAGTAGGGAACGTTGATCCCGTTGCCGTTGCTGTAGCCGGGATCCTGGTAGTAGAGCCACGGCCCCTCGCCCACGCCGATCGGGCCGGCGGTGACGTCGCCGTTGGCCAGGGTGCCGTTGATCAGATAGCGGCCGAAGGTCTGGTCGACGTCGCGTTCGGCGATGCGGAAGCCCGCCGAGAACACCGACTCCGCCGGCATGAAATCCGCCTTGTAGTGAAGGTCGCCCTTCACCGCCCACTGCTTCTGGGCCGTGAAGTTGGCCCAGGCCCAGTTCGACTTGAAGGTCACGTAGGCGGGGTTGTTCAGGATGTTGGACAGGTAGCTGACCGACGGCAGCCCTGATGTGCCTCCGCTGTTCCACTTGAACTGATAGCCGGGGTTGCCGCCGTTGCAGCTGTCTGCGCCGTTGTTGCAGCCGGGCGCCGACGGTGAGGTCGCGACGCCGCCAGCGGTGTTGTAGAGGCCGTGTTCGATGTCGGCCTGGTCGGCCTGGAAGTTGGAGTCGGCGCGCGAATAGAAGACGCCGAAGTCGGCCTTCAGCGGGCCATCCGGATCATATTTGGTGATCCATTGGAAGTTGTTGGCCTCGGTGATGTTGTGGAAGTAGTTGGTCGCGGTCTCCGCGCCGTTGGCGCTGAAGGTGGCGTTCTGGACAACGCCGTTGGAGCTGATCGAATAGGGCTGCGACGCGTCGATGCCCGGCATGGTCGTGCTGCCTGACGCATCGCCCTGGCCGTTGAACCAGACCTTGTCCGAATAGCTGATCTCGGTGTCGTCCTCGCGGGAGTAGAACCAGTTGAGCCGGGTGGTGATGCTGTCGGTGACCTTCCAGGCCAGGCCGAGCGAGGCCCCCAGCGTCTTGCGCTTGTCGTATTGATCCGTGAAATAGGCCAGCTGCGGATCGATGTAATACTGACCGTTGGGCATCACGGTCGGGGTGGCGTTCGCCCCCGTGCCTGGATTGGGCCCGGTCGACGAATTGGTGATCACCCAGCTGCTGCGGTTCTCGTCCTGGAACTCCTTGGTGTGGGTGTCCTCGGCGTCGTAGGAGAAGCTGCCGGTGATGGCGAAACGGTCGCTGAGCTTGTCGGTGATGACGATCGCGCCGACCGGGGTCCAGCTGCTTTCGCCCTGGGCGGTGGTGGCGCGCAGGTTGCCGCCGATCTGCAGGCCGTCGGGCCCGGACAGCGGGTCGCGCAGCTTCAGGTCGATAGTGCCGCCCAGGCCGCCTTCGTTCATCGAGGCCTGCGGGTTCTTGTAGACGTCGATGCCGCTGATTTCCTCGCTGGGGATGCCCTCCAGCGAGCCGTACTGGTTGCCCGCGCCCGAGCCGGCGTTCGAGTTCTCGCCCGAAACCGAGAACTCCTTGCCGGTCAGGAACAGGTCGCCGTTGAGCGTGGTCAGGTTCTGGCGCAGGCCGTCGATCAGCACCGTGGTGCCCTGGCCCTGGGTGCGGTCGATCTGGATGCCCGGCAGGCGTTGCAGCGCCTCGGCCACGTTCTGGTCGGGCATCTTGCCGATATCTTCCGGCGCGATCGATTCGATCGGCAGGATCGACTTGCGCTTGGTGTCCAGCGCCGTCTGCAGCGAGGCCCGGTAGCCGGTCACCACCACCTCGGTGACCTCGGTCGACGCCGTCTTGGTTCCGGCCTGAGCCGGCGCCTGCTGGGCCTGCGCGGCGGAAAAGACGGAGAGTGCGATGATCGAAGCGCCGCCCATGACCATGGCGCGCGAACAGGCGTCTAACGTGCTCATTACCCTCAGCCCTCCCCAACGGGTATTATTTTTGTTCGCTTTGACGCGCCGCCGCCGCACGCAGAACGGTCTAGATTCGCCAGAGTCGCAGGACGGCCAATAGAGCGCCCCGCACTGAACGGATCAGACCCACCACGATCAGGCGACAGCCCGTCGATCCCAGGTACGCACAAAAGCCAACGCGGTCGCGCCACCCCCTCGGGTCGCAACGACGTGGCGCGCACTTCAAGCGCGATCCAGAACTCAAACATGGCGCACGATAGACAGCGCTGTCAATTGGTAATTTTCAGTCGTGTTTTGCGGAATCGGGCGATTTTTCCTCGAAAGATAGCGCTGTCAGGTCGGCTCTTCGGCAAACTCAAGCCCTTGGGGCCGCCTGAGCGCAATTCGAGGCCGAACAGGCCGTCGCCATTGCGCGCCACGCGCCGGTGCGACCCTGTGTATTCCCGCCGGCCGCTGGACAGCGTGGCTTCGTCTGGACATGATAGCGCTGTCATATGCGGACGACAGCGCTATCATCCCAATCCAATCCGCCGCCGGCCGCCATCGGGCGCGGGGCGCAAGAACAAGATCGAGCGAGGAAAATGCCCCAGTCCCTCCCCCCTGCGCGGCGCGGCGCCGCCGCATGACGCCATCGCCGCCTCTCCTTGGCCGACGCCTGGCGAGCCTCGCGCTCGCCGCCGTGCTCGTCGGCGCCAGCGCCTGCCCGGCAGCGCCCCTGGCCGACGCGGTGGCCCATCCGGCGCTTTGGCCGGCGGCCGCCAGCCCCCCGGCCATCACCGACGCGCGCACCGAAGCCTTCATCACGGCGCTAATGGCGCAGATGAGCCTGGAGGAGAAGGTGGGCCAGACCATCCAGGCCGATATCGATTCGATCAGTCCCGAGGACCTTCGCCGCTATCCGCTGGGTTCGATCCTGGCCGGCGGCAGCTCCGGCCCCTGGGGCGACGACCGCGCCCCGGCGCAGAAGTGGGTCGAGCTGGCGCGGGCGTTCCGCGCCGTCGCCGGCGAGCCTCGCCCCGGCCACACACCGATCCCGCTGCTGTTCGGCATCGACGCGGTGCACGGCCACAACAACATCATCGGCGCCACCCTCTTTCCGCACAACGTCGGCCTGGGCGCGGCGCGGGACCCGACGCTGATCCGGCGGATCGGCGAGGCCACCGCCCAGGAGGTCGCGGTGACCGGGGCCGACTGGACCTTCGGCCCGACCCTGGCCGTGCCCCGGGACGTGCGCTGGGGCCGCGCCTACGAAGGGTACGCGGAAGACCCGGAGGTCTCCGTGGCCTACGCCGGTCCGATGACCCTGGGCCTGCAGGGCGAGCTGCGCCCGGGCGAGCCGCTGGCGGCGGACCACATCGTCGGCTCGGCCAAGCACTTCCTGGCCGACGGCGGCACGCTCGGCGGACGCGACCAGGGCGACGCCCGGATCTCGGAAGCGGACCTGATCGCCTACCACGCCCAGGCCTATCCGCGCGCGATCGACGCCGGCATCCTGACGGTGATGGCCTCGTTCTCGAGTTGGAACGGGGTCAAGCACATCGCCAATCCCAGCCTGCTGACCGGCGTGCTGAAGGGCCGGATGGGATTCCAGGGCTTCGTCGTCGGCGACTGGAACGCCCATGGCGAGGTCCCGGGCTGCACGACCACCGACTGTCCGGCGGCGATCAACGCCGGGCTGGACATGTACATGGCCCCCGACAGCTGGAAGGGCCTGTTCGACAACACCCTGGCCGAGGTCCGCTCCGGCCGCATCCCGATGAGGCGGCTGGACGACGCGGTGCGCCGCATCCTGAGGGTCAAGGTCAAGGCCGGCCTGTTCGACCGACAGCGCCCGCTTGAGGGCCGCTATGAACTGCTCGGCTCGCCCGAACACCGGGCCCTGGCCCGCCAGGCCGTGCGCGAGTCGCTGGTGCTCCTGAAGAACAACGGCGGGGTGCTGCCGATCCGCGTCTCGGCCCAGGTGCTGGTGGCCGGGGACGGGGCCGACGACATCGGCAAGCAGTCGGGCGGCTGGACCATCAGCTGGCAGGGCACGGGCAACACGAACGCGGACTTTCCGCACGGCCAGTCGATCTGGAGCGGGATCGCTGAGGCGGTCAAGGCGGGCGGCGGCCATGCCGAACTGGCGGTCGACGGCCGGTTCAAGACCCGGCCGGACGTCGCCATCGTGGTGTTCGGCGAGAACCCTTACGCCGAGTTCCAGGGCGACATCCCCACCGTCGAATACCAACCCGGCGGCAAGCGCGACCTGGCCCTGCTGCGGTCGTTGAAGGCCCAGCACATTCCCGTGGTTTCGGTGTTTCTGTCCGGCCGGCCGCTGTGGACCAACCCGGAGATCAACGCCTCCGACGCCTTCGTCGCCGCCTGGCTGCCGGGGACCGAAGGGGGCGGCGTCGCCGACCTGCTGATCCGCCGGCCGGACGGGACGGCGGCCAACGACTTCACCGGGCGGCTGTCCTTCTCCTGGCCGAAGCGGGTCGACCAGGTCCCGCTGGACCATGGCCAGCCCGGCTATGATCCCCAGTTCGCCTATGGGTACGGCTTGTCCTACGCCCACGGCGCCGTTGTCGGCCCGCTGTCGGAGAACCCCGGACGCCGGGACGGGGCGCCCAATCTCGACCGCTATTTCATGGACGGCCACGCGCCGGAGCCCTGGAGCCTCGGGACCGAAGGGGCGGTGAGCCTGCGGGCGATCGACGCCGGCGCCCAGGAGAACGCCCGCGAGGCCCGCTGGAGCGGCAACGGCGCGGGCGTGGTGGAGATCGCCGGGCCGCCCGCCGACCTGTCGCGCCAGGCCAACGGCGACATGGCGGTGCTGGTCCGCTACCGGGTCGACGCCGCGCCCAGCGCGCCGGTCAGCCTGTCGCTGGCCTGCGGTCCGGGTTGTGGGGGGGCTGCGGACGTCACCGCCCTGCTGTCGGCCTCGCCGCCGGGCCAATGGCGCACGGCCGAGGTCAAGCTCGCCTGCTTCAGGGCCGCCGGGGCCGACATGGGCCGCATCACCTCGCCGTTTCGCCTGACCACCGCCGGCCGGTTGACCCTCGCCTTCAGCGAGATCCGCCTGACCGCGAACGAAGGCGACGCCATTTGCCCCGGAGCGCGCTAGGCTCGGCGCGCCGAGAACAGCGGGGGGAGCGGTCTTGACCACGGCGGACGACGCGCGGCCGACGCAACCTGTCGGGACCGGGTTCATCGCCGGCTACACCGTGGCACAGATCGGCGCCTACATCGCCTTCGTGCCGCTGTTCCAGGTGCTGCTGCCGCTGCAGGCGGCGGCGATCGACCCGGCGCACAAGGCCGAGGTCTTCAGCCGCATCGCCCTCCTGGGCGCGCTGGTGGCGGGCGCCGCCAACCTGTTCGCCGGCGCGGTCAGCGACCGGACCGCCTCGCGCTTCGGCCGGCGCAGGCCCTGGCTGCTGGCCGGGGGGCTCGGCGTCCTGGGCGCCTACGCCCTGATCCATGCCGCCCACACCGCCGGGCTGCTGCTGGCCGGGGTGCTGCTGTTCCAGCTGACCTTCAACTTCCTGTTCGCCGCCCTCCTGGCGTTGGTCGCCGACCGGGTGCCGGACCGGCAGAAAGGGTTGGTCTCGGCGCTGATGGGCCTTGGCCTGCCGATGGGCAACATCGTCGGCACGGTGCTGATCGGCGGACTGCTGCACGACGGCGCCGCCCGCTTCCTGGTGCTGGGCGCGATCGTGGCGGCGGCGATCATTCCCTTCACGCTGCGCCTGACCGACCCGCCGCTGGCCGTCGAGGCCGTTCCGCGGCGGCGGCTGGGTGAGGTGATCGCGTCCTTGTGGGTCGATCCCCGGCGCTATCCGGATTTCGCCCTGGCCTGGACCGGGCGGGTGCTGGTGATCACCGCCTTCAGCCTCGTGCAGGGCTACATGCTGTTCTACCTGCAGGACGCGGTCGGCTATGAGCGGCTGTTCCCCGGCCAGCGGGCGGAGCAGGGGCTGGCCCTGCTCACGACGGTCTCGACGGTGGTCAATCTGGCCTCGGGCCTGGCGTTCGGCCTGGCCTCGGACCGGCTGGGCCGGCGCAAGGTGTTCACCAGCCTGGGCGCCCTGACCCTGGGCGCGGCCATGTTGGGCCTGGCCATCGCCCCGGCGTGGCCGGCGGTGATCGCCGCCTATGTGCTCTATGGCCTGGGCGCCGGCTGCTACAACGCCATCGACATCGCCTTGATCACCCAGGTGCTGCCGTCCGTCCGCACCGCCGGCAAGGATCTCGGCATCGTCAACCTGTCCAACGCCCTGCCCCAGGTCATCGCCCCAGCCTTGGGCGTCTGGTTCCTGCGTGCGGCCCACGCCGATTTCCGCTCGCTGTTCCTGGTCGCGGCGGCGGCGGGCGCGGCCGGCGCGCTGGTGATCCTGCCGATCCGGGGCGTGCGCTAGATCGTGGCCTCGGCGAGGGCCGGGTGCGCCTTGATCACCCCGTTCGAGGTCAGCCAGCCGTAGGCGCCGATCCAGGCGTAGCAGACCACCGGCACGAACAGCGCCCGGCCAAGGCCCAGGCGGTCGGCCACAAGGCCCGTGACCACCGGCACCACCGCCCCGCCGACGATGGCAAGGCACAGGACGCCCGAGGCCTGGGGCGTGTCTTCGCCCAGGCCCTCGATGGCCAGGGTGAAGATGGTCGGGAACATGACCGAGTTGAACAGGCCGATGGCCAGGATGGCCGCGGCGGCCGCCACGCCGATCGACAGGGCCGAGGTCATGGCGAGGACCCCGGCGCCGACGGCGCAGCCGGCCAGCACCCGCCCAGGGCGCAGCCGGCGCAGGGCCGCCGCGCCGATGAACCGGCCGACCATGGCCAGGCCCCAGTAGATGCTGACCAGCGAGCCGGCGACCTGGGCCTTCACCCCAAGCACCTCGCCCTGCATCAGGTAGTTGGCGATGGCGCTGCCGATCGAGACCTCGGCGCCGACATAGGTGAAGATGGACAGGGCCCCCAGCGCCAGGCGCCGGTGGCCCATCAGCCGCCAGTAGGAGCCGAGCGGCTGGGCCTTGGCCGCGGGCGCCCAGCGGCGCAGGGCCCAGCACAGGGCGGCCAGGGCCATCAGGATCGCGGCGATGGCGATGAACGGCAGTTGCACCGCCCGCGCCTCCTGCCGGCGGTAGAGGGTGAGCGCCGCGGCGCTGAGCGTGCGCGCGTCGGGCGCGGCGGTGGTGTGGGCCAGGATGAGCGCCGACCCGACGATCGGGCCGACCATGGTGGCCACCGAATTGAACGCCTGGGCCAGGGTCAGCCGGCTGTGCGCATGCCTCGGATCGCCAAGCCCCGCGGTCATCGGATTGGCGGCCACCTGCACCGTGGTCACCCCGCTGGCCAGGATGAACAGGGCCAGGAGAAAGCCCGGATAAAGGCCGAGCCAGGCCGCGGGGG
Organism: Caulobacteraceae bacterium; assembly: GCA_031291645.1. Taxonomy (GTDB): domain Bacteria; phylum Pseudomonadota; class Alphaproteobacteria; order Caulobacterales; family Caulobacteraceae; genus Poindextera. Next base: position 30,483 of record JARLIQ010000034.1, read on the forward strand.
TGAACAGCAGGCAGCCGCCGGCCATCACCAGCAGTCCCACCGTAACCCCGCGCAGGTAGCCGATCCGCGACAGCAGCCAGCCGGCCGGCGCCGAGATGACGAAATAGGCCAGGAAGAAGCAGAACTGGGTCAGCATCACCTCGGCGTAGGACAGCGAGAACATCGCCTTCAGCTTGGGGATGAGGGTGTCCACCAGGACGGTGCAGAAGCCGAAGGCGAAGAACAGCGACATCATCAGCGCGGTCAGCGGCTTCTGATGTTCGCCGGGCGTAACGGCGGCGGGCTGGCCAACGGCGTGCACGATCGATCTCCTCCCAGGAACAGCCTGTTGCGCGGCGCCTCGCCCGGGCGTCTTACCCTATATGCTAGGGCCGACTATGCTATGACCGTCATGACAGCGCTGTCAACGCTGACGGATGCGCCAACCGACGGCGCTGCGCTCGGAACCTTAGCGGCGGCGGGCGGACATGCCGGCGTCGCGATTCCGCCCTCATCGGCGTACAGAGACAGGGGCCGTCGTCATCCGGCTGCGGCCGCGATCCATCCGCTTCGGCTCGACCGAGGACTCCATGGTCTGTATCCGACACGCCGTTCCCGCCCGGACGGCCGCGCGTCTGTTGGCCCTCCCCGCGGCCCTGATCGTGATCTTCCTTCATGCGGCGGGCGCCGCGGCGGCGACCTTCGCCTTCTATGCGCCCTGGGACGCCCGCAGCGCGCCGTCCCTCGCCGCCCACGCGGCCGCGATCGACTGGTTCGCGCCGGCCTGGATCAGCGTCACCGGCCCAGCCGACACGCTGCGGGTCAATATCGATCCGCCGGCTCGCGCGGCGCTCGCGGGTCTCGGCCACGCCCCGGCGGTCATGCCGGTGGTGCAGAACGCCGCCCTCGGCGCCTGGGACGGGACGAACGCCGCCGCCCTGCTGGCCAGCCCGTCCCGCCGCACGGCCCTGCTGGACCAGCTGGAGCCGATCCTCGCCTCGGCCGGGGCCTCGGGCGTGATGTTCGACTTCGAGGACCTGCCCGCCTCCGCCCAGCCGGACTATCTGGCGTTCCTGGGCGAGGCCCGGCGGCGATACGCCGCGCGACGCTGGCCGGTCGCGGCGGCCGTCCCGGCGGACGATGCGGACTGGAACCTCGCCGCCTACGGCCGGACGGCCGACTATGTGGTCCTGATGGCCTACGACGAGCATTGGACCTCGAGCCCGCCCGGCCCGATCGCCTCGCGCCGCTGGTTCTCGTCGGGCGTGCATGAGGCGGTCGCGGCCGTCCCCCCCGACAAGCTGGTCATCGGCCTGGCGTCCTACGCCTACGACTGGCCGGCTGGCGCGTCCGCCCGTCCGATCTCGGCCCCCGACGCCAAGGCCCGCGCGGGCCAGGCCGGCGCCAGCGCCCGGCGCGACGCGGCCAGCGGCGAGATGACCATCGCCTATGCCGACGGCGGAAAGGTCCATACGGTCTGGATCTCGGACGCCGCCGCCAGCCGGGGCGAGATCGCCGCATCACGCCGCCTGGGCGTGCGCAACTTCGCCCTCTGGCGGCTCGGCTCGGAGGACCCCGCGATCTGGGCAGCGCTGCGCTGAGGCTGCCGACCCTGACGACCCGCCAGGACTGCGTCCAACCCCTCTCGAATCCGAGCGCTATCGCCTGACGTAACGTCGCGCGGCCTATCGGACGCGGCCGCATTGCCCTAAATGACGCCGATGTCCTTACCTGATATCGATCCGGCGCTCGAAAGGGCGCTGTCTGAACGCGGCTATGCGAGCCTGACGCCCGTCCAGCTCGCCGTGCTCGAGCCCGAGGCGCAGGGCCGCGACCTCCTGGTCTCGGCCAAGACCGGTTCGGGCAAGACCGTCGCCTATGGCCTCGCCCTGGCCCAGGTCCTGCTGGGGTCCGACGAAGGCCTGCCGCCGGCCGGCGCGCCGCTGGCCCTGGTCGTCGCCCCGACCCGCGAACTCGCCATCCAGGTGCGCGCCGAGCTTCAGTGGCTCTACGCCGGCGCCCGCGTCGTCTCCTGCGTCGGCGGCATGGACCCGCGCGCCGAGCGGCGGACGCTGGAGCAGGGCTGCCACATCGTGGTCGGCACGCCCGGCCGGCTGCGCGACCACCTGGAGCGGGGCCAGCTGGCCTTCGACCGGCTGGGCGCGGTCATCCTGGACGAGGCCGACGAGATGCTGGACCTCGGCTTCCGCGAGGAGCTGGAGGAGATCCTCGACGCGACGCCGAAGGACCGCCGCACCCTGCTGTTCTCGGCCACCCTGCCCCGCTCGATCGTCGCCCTGGCCGCGACCTACCAGCGCGACGCCCTGCGCCTGGTCGTCGGCGCAGAGGAACGGGCTCACGCCGACATCGACTACCGCGCCATCCGCATCGCGCCGAACGAGACCGAGCTCGCGGTGGTCAACCTGCTGCGCTACTTCGAATCCGGCGCGGCCATGGTGTTCTGCTCGACGCGCGAGGCGGTGCGGAAGCTGCACGCCAACCTAGTCGAGCGCGGCTTCAACGTCGTGGCCCTGTCGGGCGAGCTGACCCAGAACGAACGGACCCATGCCCTGCAGGCGCTGCGCGACCGCCGCGCGCGGGTCTGCGTGGCGACGGACGTGGCCGCGCGCGGCATCGACATTCCCGACCTCGACCTCGTCATCCACGCCGACCTTCCGGTGAACCGCGACGTGCTGCAGCACCGCTCGGGCCGCACCGGGCGGGCGGGCCGCAAGGGCGTCTGCGCGATCCTGGCGCCGCATCCCCGCCGCCGCCGGCTGGAGCAGCTCCTGAAGGCCGCGGGCGTCGAGGCCCACTGGCAGGCGCCGCCCAGCGCCGAGGACATCCGCGCCCGCGACCAGGCGCGGCTGATCGAGGAGATCGCCCCCGCGGCCGAGGCGGCGGAGGATGACCGCGCCGTCGCCCAGGCCCTGCTGGAACAGCGCTCGCCCGAAGACATCGCCGCGGCCTATGTCCGCCTGGCCCGCGCGCGCATGCCCGCCCCTGAGGACCTGGCCGAGAGCGAGCCGGAACCGCCCCGCTACGTGCGCGGCGCGCCCGGCCCGGCCGAGGCGCCGCGCGCCGGCTTCGAGGACGCCGTCTGGTTCCGCATCGACCTCGGGCGCAACAAGAACGCCGAGGCCCGCTGGCTGCTGCCGATGATCTGCCGTCGTGGCCACCTGACCAAGCGCGAGATCGGGGCGATCCGGGTGTTCGAGCGCGAGACCCGCTTTCAGATCGTCGCCGACGCGGTCGAGCGGTTCGAGGCGGCGGCGGCCAAGGCCGACGGCGATGGGGGACGGATCGTGCGGCTGGAGGACAACGCCCCCCTGCCGCCGCGCGAACGCACCGGCCCGCCGCCCGGCCGGCGCGGAGGCCCCGGCCAGCCGCACCCCTACGCCAAGGGCGGCAAGGGCAAGCCGCCGGTGAGCGGGGAACGGCCCTGGGCCGCGCCGCTGGACACCGAACAGGCGGCCGCACCGGCCGCCCGTCCGCCCAAGGGGCTCAAGCCCAAGCGTCCGACCAAGCTGAAGAAGAAGGGCAAGGCGAACGGCTGAGCCGGCGCGCCCTACGCCATCTGCTCACGGATGTACTCGCCCGCGCTGGCCAGCGCGCGGCGGGCGTCCGCCAGCATCGGGTGGAAGAAGTGCCAGACGTGGATCATCTCCGGCCAGATCTCGAGCCGGACCGGAACCTCCTGGGCGCCGGCCAGGGCCGCCAGGCGCACGGAGTCGTCCAGTAGGGTCTCCGCCGAGCCGACCTGGATCAGGAGCGGGGCCAGGCCCGTCAGGTCGGCGTGCAGCGGCGCCGCCAGCGGATGGCGCGGATCGCCGCCGCCCAGATAGTCCGACGCCATCTTCAAGAGCCCCTCGCGCTGGACCATCGGGTCCTCGCCCGCCTTGGCGCTCATCGAGCCGCCGACCGCCTCCAGGTCCGTCCAGGGCGAGATGCAGAAGCCGCAGGCCGGCTGCGGCAGGCCCGCCTCGCGCGCGGCGATCAGGGTCGCGACCGTCAGGCCCCCGCCGGCGCTGTCGCCCGCGACGGCGATCGACGAGGGCGCGAAGCCCTGATCCAGCAGGAACCGGTAGGCGGCCAGGGCGTCGTCCACCGCGGCGGGAAACGGCGCCTCGGGCGCGAGGCGATAGTCCAGCGCCAGGGTCCGGCAGCCCGCCGCCCGCCCGAGCTCGGCGGCCAGGTGCCGGTGGCTGAGGATCGAGCCGATCACATAGCCGCCGCCGTGCAGGTAGAGGATCACCCGGTTCTGGTCCGCGTCCGGGCTGGCGCCCCATTCGGCCGGGATGTCGCCGACGCTCTCGGGGGTCAGCGTCACCGTCTCCGGTGTCGGGAACTGCGCGCCCAGGCCGTTGTAGACCTCGCGCAGCTCCGCGGTGGACAGCTCGGCCGGGGTCCGGGCGAGGAACGCCCGGATAGCGAGGATTTCCTGATTGGCCAAAGCGCGCTCCCTGTCTGTTTTCTTTCGAGGCGCCGGCGGTGCGCCGTTTCATGGCGACCCGGACCGGGCTAGACCTCGATGAAGGTGTGACTATGCACGCCGACAGGGCTGGGGGAAACGCGATGAGCGAAGGCCGCGAATTTGAAGTCGTCGTCTACGGAGCCACCGGCTACACCGGCCGCCTGGTCGCCGAGCACCTGCTCAAGACCTACGGGGCGGCCGGAAAGGTCGCCTGGGCCATGGCCGGCCGCAGCGCCGACAAGCTGGCGCAGGTCCGTGGCCTGATCGGCGCGCCTGAGAGCCTGCCGCTGATCGTCGCCGACGCGAACGACCCCGCCGCCCTGGAGGCGATGGCCAGGCGCGCCAAGGTGGTGATCACCACCGCCGGGCCCTACCAGCTCTATGGCTCGGGCGTGGTCGCCGCCTGCGCCAAGACCGGGACCGACTATGTCGACCTGACCGGCGAATCCCACTGGATCGCCGCCATGATCGCCGCGCACGAGGCCGAGGCCAGGCGCACCGGCGCGCGGCTGGTCTTCTCCTGCGGCTTCGATTCCATCCCCTTCGACCTCGGGGTGTGGTTCGCCGAGCGCGAGGCCAAGGCCCGGCTCGGCGCCTATGCGCCCCGGGTGCGCGGGCGGGTGCGGGGCCTGCGCGGCGGGCTCTCGGGCGGCACCCTGGCCAGCGGGACCGCGACCATGGCGGCGGCCGCGACCGATCCGTCGATCGGCGCCCTGCTCCGGAACCCCTTCGCCCTGACGCCCGGCTTCACCGGCCCCGAGCAGCCCGACGGCGAGACGCCCTACGAGGACAAGGCGGCCGGCGCCTGGGTCGGGCCGTTCATGATGGCCTCGATCAACACCAAGGCGGTGCACCGGACCAACTTCCTCCTGGGCCAGCCCTGGGGCGCCGACTTCCGGTACGACGAGATGCAGATGCTGGACGGCCCGCCCGCGGCGGGCGCCGGCGCAGGCCTCGGCGGCTTCGACTTCGGCTCGGCCGGCATGCCCAAGCCCGGCGAAGGCCCGACCAAGGCCGAGCGTGACGCCGGCTTCTACGACATCCTGTTCATCGCCGAGACGGCGGACGGACGCACGTTGCGCGCCGCGGTCAAGGGCGACGCCGACCCGGGCTATGGCTCGACCTCGAAGATTCTGGCCGAGGCCGGTCTGGCGCTGGCGCTGGACACGCCGCGCGAGCGGACGCCCGGCGGCTGCTGGACGCCGGCGGCGGCCATGGCCGAGCCGCTCCTGGCCCGCCTGCCCGGCAAGGCCGGCCTCAGCTTCACGGTCGAGAGTTAGCTCGGAACCGGCCGCGCGACGATGGGGTTTGACCCAGATTAATGACGGCCCGGCCTGGGGCTCGAATTATCGGTTGACGGAGGCCGACCATGACTCAACCCGCCTATCTGCCCGCCAACTTCACCCGCAAGGGCGACGTCGTCGAAGCCGAGCTCAGCCTGCTGCTCGACGACCACCTGGAAGACGTGTGGGCCGCCTTGACCGAGGCGCCCAAGCTGCTGCAATGGCTGGCGCCGGGCGAGATCGAGCTGCGCGTCGGCGGCGCGGCCCGGCTGAACTTCCCCGAGAGCGGCATCGTGATCGACAGCAAGGTCAGCGCGGTCGAGCCGCGGCGGCTGCTGGAATATTCCTGGAGCGGACCGGGCGAGCCCGACCGCCCGCTGCGCTGGACGCTGGAGCCGGTGGGGGCCGTGGTGCGACTGACCCTCACCCTGACCATGCCGGCGAGCGAGGACGCGGCGCGGGCCTGCGCCGGCTGGGTCGCGCACCTGGAGATGCTCGCCGCCGCCCTGGCCGGAATCCCGATCAAGTTCCCGTTCGAGCTGTTCAAGGCCGCCCGCGAGGGCTACCGCGCCCAGATCGAGGCCAAGGCCGCCTAGAGAATTTAGAGCGGAACCAGCAGGGTGCTCGCGGCCTGGGTGCTCAGCGTCAGGGCCGCGCGGCGGGCGAAGGTCTGCATGGCCTGCGTCGTCGGATCGCGGGAATCCTCCCAGACGCCGTGGCTGGCGTAGCGGGTCACCAGCAGCAGCCGGCGATTGGCCGAGGGGTCGTCCTGGACCTGTTCGAACAGGCCGAAGATGCGCGCGTCGAACCGCGCCTCGAAATCGGGCCAGGCCTCGGCCGACAGGGCGACGAAGTCGTCGAACGAGTCGGCCGCCACCTCGAACCAACGATGGACGTAGATTCCGCCGTGCGCCACGACGTCGCCGGGCCTCGGCCGCACGGTGGGCCTGAGGACCTGGTAGCCGCGGCCTCGCACCTCCGGCGCATGGACGACGGCGTCGAGAGCGGCCGAAACGCCGGCCTGGCCCTCGGCGCGCTGGACCAGGAGCGCGACCTGCGAGGCCTCCCAGCCGAGTTGGGCGGCGAACAGGCCGACAGCCCGGCCGTCGGCGCCAAGGGCCGCCGTCTTCAGCGCCTCGACGAAGCGGGCGCGAGGGGCCGGCCCGCGCGCGAGTTGGAGAGTAAGATAATCATACAGGGCCATGGTCAGACCTCGGGCGTCGCCTCGGCCTCGGCTTCTATCCTGACACGCCGGCGCGCCCAAGGCGCCATGCTGGGGAACACCTCGTCGCGGAAGACGAGGGCGTGGGTCAAGGCCGCGCCCAGGTGGGCGAGGAAGGTCGCCAGCAGCAGCAGCGCCAGCACCGTGTGGGTGGTCCGCAGCGCCGCGTAGAGGCCGACGTCGTGCGGCAGGATCGGCGGCAGCCGCAGCGGGCCGAACAGCACGATCGGATAGCGCGCCGCCGACAGCATCCCCCAGCCGACCAGCGGCAGGGCGAACATCAGGGCGTAGAGCGCGACATGCGAGGCCTGGGCGACGAACTTGAGCAGGAGGGGCATGTCGGCCGGCAGGGGCGGCGGCGGATTGACCAGCCGGTTGACCAGCCGCACCGCGACCAGGACCAGGATCAGGACGCCGATCGGCCGGTGGATGGCGACCAGCTGGTGGTAGTGCGCGAGGGACGCGGCCATGCCGAGGCCGATGAACAGCATGGCGAGGATCAGCGCCGCCATGGTCCAGTGCAGGATGCGCGAGAGGAGCGGAAATTCACCGGGTCGGGCCATGGTCACGCCCCCTTGCCGCCGGCCGGGACCTGCACGGCGCTGGGCGACTTGGCCTCGCCGGCCCGGCGGGTGAACGAGGTCGAATAGGCCGCCGACCGCGCGCTCAGCAACGGATCGTCCGAGGCCGCGATACCGGGCGGCAGCACCAGGGGATCGAAATTGATGTCCCGGCAGTCGCCCGGCGACTCGGCCTCGACCTGGTTCAGGGTCAAGGTTCCGACCTCGACGTGCTCGCGGTTCGCCGGCCACGGCCGGGTCGCGTCGTTGGTCGGATCGCCCGGCTGGCCGACGGTGACCACCAGGCGCCAGCTGAGCGGGCCCTGCCGGAGCCGCGCGACCAGCGCGTCGAACAGGTAGTTGGGGTCGCCGCCCCCGGCCTCGCCGGCCGGCTCGGGCGCGAACGGCTGGACCGCCGCCATCGACCAGCGGACCGGGGTCGAGCGGCCCTGCGCGTCGACGAAGCGGAAGGCGTCCAGGCTGTTGTAGCTGGCGTTGTCGAACCCGGACGAGAAGGGCTGGGCGCCGATCAGGCGCAGCGCCTGGCCGGTCTGCGGATAGCGGGCCAGGAAGGCCTTCATCCGCGCCGGATCAGGCTTGCCGGTGGCCGGGTCGGGCCTGGCGGCCAGCAGCTGGTCGTAGAAGGCGCGCGGCGTTGCGACCGGGAAGACCGGGATGTCGTTCATCCCCGTGCGCCACTCCCCGCCGCCCGCGGGCCGGAAGCTCAGCGCCATGCTTCGCACGGCCTTGGGATTGTCGGCCATGGCGGGCATGCCGCCGGCGAGGGCGAAGCGACCGACAACCGGCGTGCGGCCCGGCCGGAACACCGCGGCCTTGGACAGCCGCTGGCCGGCGCCGTTGCTGTCAAACCAGCCGGCGACGCACACGCCCTTGGCGTGGTTGCGGCGGAAACCGGGATGCGGGCCGTTGACCAGCTCGAACCGGTCGATCATCCGCGCCTGGGTCAGCCGATGCGGGGACAGGACCCCCGCCACATAGGCGAAGCTGGCCGCGACCGCCGCCACGATCGCCCCGATCACAACGAAGCTGGCCAGAGCGCGCGGGCGGATGAGCGCCGAAAGGCCGTAGCGCGACGATGGAGTCCCGTGGTCAGGCAATGTCGGTCCCCTCGCACGTGAGCGGCTTCGGGGTAGATAGGAAGGCGCGAGCGCCATCGGAACCCTCGCGCGCGGCACGCACGCGCCTAGCCGTGCAGGCTGACCCCGACCAGGGCCCCGATGGCATAGGTCACCGCCGCCGCCATATAGCCGATGACCAGCTGCCGGCCGGCCGAGAAGGCCAGGCCCCGTCCCGTGAACAGCGAGGTTCCCGCCCCGATCCCAGCCAGCGCGACGCCGCTGAACAGAAGGCTCGCCACCACCGCTGCGCGGCCGGAGAGGAAAAAGAACGGCGCGACCGGGAAGATCGCCCCGAAGGCGAACAGGCAGAAGGACGCGCCCGCCGCCGCCCAGGCCGAGCCGCCAAGCTCGGAAGGATCGATGCCCAGCTCCTCCCGCACCAGGGTGTCGAGCGCGGTGTCCTTGTCGCCCAGCAACCGTTCGGCCAGAGCCCGGGCCTGGGTCTCGGGCACGCCCTTGGCCTGATAGATCAGGACCAGCTCCTCCATCTCCTCCTCGGGCGACTGCTCCAGCTCCGCCGCCTCGGTGGCGATCTGGCGACCGTAGAGCTCGCGCGAGCTGTTCACCGACAGCCATTCGCCCATGGCCATGGAGCAGGAGCCGGCCACCAGGCCCGCGATACCGGTCAAGAGGACGGTGTGCCCGGCGCTGGCCGCGCCGGCGACCCCCATCACCAGGCTGAGGTTCGAGACCAGGCCGTCGTTGGCGCCCAGCACGGCCGCGCGCAGGGCGTTGCCGCCGGCCCCACGGTGGCGGCCCTCCAGGGTGGCGACCGAGGGCCCGCCCAGGCCCCGCCCCGTCGAGGCCGCCGCCTCGATCACCCGGGCGTGGGAGCGCTCGTCGGTCGGCAGGCCGCCGGCCACCGCCTCGGGCTGGTTGTCATAGCCGCTGCTGTCGCGCGCCTCGGCCGCGGCGATGGTCGGCAGCACCAGGGACGGGCCGAACCGGCGGGCCAGCCAGGACAGCGCCCGGGCCCGGAAGCTCGGCGACAGCTTGAGCCCGCGCACGCCCTGGCTGTCGAGGTGCTTGCGCCAGAACTGGGCGTGGGCGCCCTCGACCGAGGCCAGCTTGCGATAGACCGCCGCCAGGTTGGGGTCCGGCTCGGCGTCGGCCAGGGCCCCGTAGAGCGCGACCCCGTCCACCTCGCCCTGCAGGTTCGCGCGATAGCGCTGGACATCCTCGTTCGTGCTCATGGGTCACCTCACGCGCCGCGGTCATTCCTCCATATAGGAACCTCCACGGCCGCGCTGCGGCGCCGGCCGTCGAAAGCCGCGATCAGACCGGCCGGTCGCCCTTGACCCAGGTGCGGTGGACGTGCCGCACGTACTTGTCGAGGTCGAACTTCGTGCCCCGGTGCAGGGTGCAGCGGTTGTCCCAGATCAGCAGGTCGCCGACCCGCCACTTGTGGGCGTGGACGAAGCGGGGCTCGGTCGCGAAGGCCACCAGGCGCTCGATCAGGTCGAGACCCTCGGGGTTGGGCATGCCGATGACGCCCTTGACCGTGCCGGTCGAGACCCACAGCGCCTTGCGGCCGTCGGCGGGGTGGGTGCGGATCATCGGGTGGACGACGTCGTCGAGGTCCTCTTCGCCGTAGGCCGACTTGCGCCCCTGCATCTCGCGCAGGGCGCGGAAGCTGTGCTGGATCTGAAGCCCGTCGTAGGCCGCCTTCTCGTCCTCGGTCAGGGCGTTGTAGGCGGCGCAGAGGTCGGACAGCAGGGTGTCGGACCCCTCCGGCGGAACCTCGAGCGCATAGAGCATGGTGCACATGGTCGGCCGCTCGCGGTAGGAGGCGTCGGTGTGCCAGCCCTGACCGGCCTCCCAGTTGCCGATCACCTTCCCGTCAACGACCTTGTTGGAGATGATGTAGACCTCCTGCAGCCCTGGGATAGTGAACTGGGCGCCGGGGTTGGTCTCCGGCTCGCCGAACCGCCGGGTGAAGGTCAGCTGCTGCTCCGGCGTGAGGCTCTGGTCGCGGATCACCATCGCGCCGTGACGATGGAAGACCTCGACGACCTCGTCCTGGGTGGCGGCGTCGGCCGTGGCCAGGTCGACCCCCAGAACCTCGACCCCGAACCCCTCCCAGAGTGGCCGGATATCCAGATCATCAATCGACGCCATCACGCTTCCGCCTTCTCTTATTCCGCACCCGGCCCGCCGCCAGGGACAGGACGCCCGGCCAAGGGCTGCGCGGAGCAAGCTATCGCAGCCGCGGCGGAGGCGATTGTGGTCGCGCGCGCGATGAGTTGTCACTCCACGCACGATTGCTTTTCAGACCGATGCTGGGCTGCTCAAATCGCGGGCGCCGGCGCATTCGCGCGGGGCGCCGGTCCGGCCAAGCCGCGGGGCCGTGCAAGAAATTCGAGCGCCTTCGCCAAGACGGTCTGAGCCGTCGGCCTATAGGCTGGCGGCCCGACCGTCGGGGTGCCGCCAGGGCGATCGCGTGGGGGATCCGGAGATGAGCCGTGAAATCGAAGCCGTGGCCTTGCAGGACGAGCCGGTGGTGAACGCCGCCGCCCCCCGGAAAAGGGCGAACACCGGCGGCGGATTCCTGGCCGGCGCCGGCCGCAACCAGGTCAGCGTGGCGCTCGCCTGCCTGCTGGGCAACATCGTCTCGCCGACGCCGATCGTCCACGGGCCGTTCGGCCTGTTCCTGATCCCCATCTCGCACGAATTCGGCTGGCCCCGGGAGCGGGTCTCGGGCGTGCTCAGCCTCCTGGCCCTGATCACCGCCATCGCCTATCCGATCATCGGACGCCTGGCCGACCGGCTCGGCCCGCGCCGTCTGATCCTGTTCGGCAACCTCGCCTTCGGCGCCTGCGTCATCGCTCTGGGCTTCTCGCGGCCGAGCGTGCTGGTCTTCTACGGCCTGTTCGCCCTGATCGGGGTGTTCGGCTCGATGCCCAGCACCATGATGTACAACCGGGTGATCTCGGGGTGGTTCGACAAGGCGCGCGGCTCCATGCTGGGCCTCACCTCCGGCCTCGGCAACGGCACGGGCGCCACGATCATGCCGTTCATCGCCCTGGCGCTGATGACCGCGTTCGGCTGGCGCGGCGCCTTCTTCGGCCTGGGCGGCCTGGTCATCGCGGTGGGCTTCCCCACCCTCTTCTTCCTTCTGAAGGAGCCGCCGGTCCACGCACGCGGCGATCAGGCGCAGCGTATCGCCCTGGAGGGCATGAGCCTGTCGGAGGCGGCGCGGACCTCGACGTTCTGGATGACGCTGATCTCGATCGGCCTCGGCGCCGGCTGCCTGACCGCGGTCCTGGCGCACGTCGTGCCGATCCTGACAGACCGGCATTTCCCGGTGAAGGAAGCGACCCTAGTGGTCTCGGTCTTCGCCATGGTCACGGCCGGCTTTCAGATCGTCGTCGGCTGGCTTCTGGACAAGACCGGCTCGCCCAAGATGATCGCGCCGCTCTATCTGATCGCCGTGGCCGGCATGCTGACCCTGGAGCATGGCTCGAGCCTGCCGGTGCTGGTGCTCGGCGGGGCCTTGATGGGCGTCGGCATGGGCGCCGAGTTCGGCTGCCTGCCCTACTTCATCTCGCGCTACTTCGGCCTTCGCCGCTTCGGCATGATCGCGGGGGTGATGTATTCGGCGGTGATCATCGCCCAGGGCGCGACCCCGTATCTGATGGACGTCGACTTCGACCACCACCGCTCGTACCTGCTGGCGCTCCACGTCATCGAGTTCGTGCTGGTCGGCGGCGCGGCGGTGATCGCCTTCCTGCCGCGCTATTCGGCCACCATGTCGCGATGGAAGTCCGCCCCGGCCGCGGCCTGAGGGCGGGCGGGGGGCGCTCGCCGGCGCCCTTGGCAAACCGGCCCGGCTGTCCAAGTACTAGGGACCGCAGCAAACCGAGCCGATGCCGCCGATTCCGAAGGACCCGCCGTGACCCGTTCCGCCACCCGCCACCTGGTCGATCCCGAACTCCTGGCCCTGCTCGACATGTGGCCCCAGGTCACCCTGACGCACGAAGTGCTGCCCCAGCTGCGCGGCGCGGCGCGCCTGCCCATCCCCATCCCACCCGACCTGCCGCCGGTGGCCATGTCCGCCCGCACGATCGCCGGGCCCGAAGGCGCGCCCGACATCGGCCTGCTGGTCTATCGGCCGGAAGGCGCGACGGATGCGCTCGGCTGCATCCTCCACATCCACGGCGGCGGCTACGTCATGGGCGACGCGGCCCCGCTGGAGCCGGTCCACAAGGCGATCGCGGGCGAACTCGGCTGCGTGATCGTCTCGGTCAACTACCGCCTCGCGCCGGAAACGCGGTTCCCCGGCGCGGTGGAGGACTGCTACGCCGCCCTGGCCTGGCTGTCGGCCAACGCGGCTGAACTGGGCGTCGATCCGGCCCGGATCGGGGTGATGGGCGAGAGCGCCGGCGGCGGGCTTGCCGCCGGCCTGGCCCTGCTGACGCGCGACCGCGGCGAACATGCGCTCGCGTTCCAGCAGCTGATCTATCCGATGCTGGACGACCGGACCTGCGTCGCGGACGAACCGCACCCCTTCACCGGCGAGTTCATCTGGACGCCGCACAACAACCACTTCGGCTGGTCGGCCCTGCTGGGCGTCGCGCCCGGATCGCCTGAGATTTCGCCCTATGCGGCGGCCGCGCGGGCGGAGAGCCTCGAGGACCTGCCGCCCACCTACATGTCCACCGGAGCGCTCGACCTCTTCCTGGAGGAGGACCTGGAGTACGCCCGGCGGCTGATACGCGCGGGCGTGCCGGTGGAACTGCACGTCTATCCAGGCGCCTTCCACGGCTTCGAACTGCTGCCGACTGCGACGGTCGCGCGCGCCGCCCGGCGGGACCGGCTGAACTGGCTGGCGAAGGCGCTGGCGCCTGCCTGAAGCTTGAGGCTTGAGGCTTGACGCGGCGCAAGGCCGCCTGCCGCCGCCGCGCGTTATGCTTGCCGGCGACGTGCAGGGAGGACCGGACCATGCCGGGGGCTGTCAGGACGGAGGCGGACCAGGCGGCGATCGTGGCCGCCCTGGAATCCGGCCAGGCGAGCGGCGAGCGCGCGCCGCTCAAGCGGATCGACACCCACATGTCGCACCTCTTCCTGGGGGCGACACGGGTCTACAAGCTCAAGCGCGCGATCCGGCATCCGTTCGCGGATATGTCCACGCCGGAGGCGCGGCGGCGGGCCTGCGAGGCCGAACTCGAGGTCAACCGGCCGCTGGCGCCAGGGCTGTACGAGGGCGTACTGCCGGCGGTGCGCGGCGAGGACGGGGCGATCCGGATCGGCGGCGCGGGCGAGGCGGTCGACTGGGTGGTGGCTATGCGGCGCTTCGAGGACGGCGCTCTGCTCTCGGAGATGGCCGAGGCCGGGCGGCTGACGCCGGAGCTGACGCTGGCCGCGGCCGAGGTCACGGCGCGCTTCCACGCCGGCCTGCCCTCGGCGCACGAGGGAGGCCATACCGCGGACTACCAGCGGATCATCGAGGGCCTGCGCCAGACCGAGGCGCAAGGGGCGGCCGCGCTGGGCGTGCTTCCCGCGTCCGCGCCGCTGTTCGACGCCCTGGAGCACGAATTGACGCGGCAGACGCCGCTGATCGAGGCGCGGCGAAGGGCCGGCTGGGTGCGGCGGGGCCACGGCGACCTGCACCTGCGCAACATCTGCCTGTTCGCAGGCCGGGTGACGCCGTTCGACGCGCTGGAGTTCGATCCCGCCCTGGCCACCGCCGACGTGATCTACGACGTCGCCTTCCTGCTGATGGACCTGCGCGTGCGGGGCCTGGATTGGCTCGCGAACCTGGCCATGAACCGCTACTGGGACGCCTCGGACCAGCCGGAGGCCGGCCTGGCGCTGCTGCCCCTGTTCATGGCCCTGCGCGCGGCGGTGCGCACGGCGGTGACGGTGGAGGCCGGCGACCTGGCCGAGGCCGACCGCTACCGGCGCCTCGGCCTCTCGCTGCTGAAGCCGCCGGCCGCGCGCCTGGCGGCCATCGGCGGCCTCTCGGGAACCGGCAAGTCGGCGCTGGCCCAGGCCGTCGCGCCCCGCCTGGACGGGCCCTGCGGCGCGCGGGTCCTGCGCAGCGACGTGGTCCGCAAGATCCTGGCCGGCGTCGCGGCGACCGACCGCCTCGCAGACGCGGCCTACCAGCCTGCGGCCAGGGACGCGGTCTATCGCGAACTGGCCGAGCGGGCCCGCGCGGCCCTCGGCGCGGGCGCGACCGTCATCGCCGACGCCACCTTCCGAGAGGACGAGGCGCGCGACGAGATCGAACAGGCGGCGGGCGGCCACCCGTTCGCGGGCCTGTGGCTGACAGCCCCGACGCCGGTGCGCGTGGAGCGCGTCGCCCGTCGCCAGGGCGACGCCTCCGATGCGACGGCCAAGGTGGCGGCCGACCAGGTCGAGCCGCAACGGCTCGGGCCCGGCTGGCGCAACCTCGACGCCGACCGGCCGCTGGAGGCGCTCGCCGCCGATCTGCTGGCGCACGGATCATGAGGGCGGGCAGGCGGGAAACGCCGGCGCGGCCCTTCACAGGATGGAAAAAGCCGCGCGCCCTGCCTCCCGGACGCCACCGGACGGCCGACGCCGCGTGGTCCAGTCGCAACCAACCCAAGGAGCACACTCATGGCGCAAGCCCTTACCGTCGCCGTCCTCGTCGGCAGTCTGCGCAAGGCCTCGTTCACCCGGAAGGTGGCCGAGGCCCTGACCAAGCTGTCGCCCGAGGGATTCAGCTACAAGCACGTCGGCATCGGCCAGCTGCCGCTCTACAACCAGGACCTCGACGACGAGGGAAGCCCGCCTGAGGCCTGGACCGCCTTCCGCGAGACCATCAGGGCCTGCGACGCGGTGCTGTTCGTCACCCCTGAATACAACCGCTCGGTTCCCGGCGGGCTGAAGAACGCCCTCGACGTCGGCTCGCGGCCGTATGGCAAGAGCGCCTGGAACCGCAAGCCCTGCGCCATCGTCAGCGTCACGCCGGGCGCGATGGGCGGCTTCGGCGCCAACCATCACCTGCGCCAGTCGCTGGTCTTCCTGGACATGCCGATGCTGAACCAGCCAGAAGCCTACATCGGCCATGCGAGCGACCTGGTCGACGACGAGTTCAACGTGAAGAACGAAGGCACGCGCGCCTTCCTGAAGGGTTTCATGGAGGCCTTCGGCCGCTGGACCACGACCCTGGTCCGGGCCCGGGACGCGGCCGCCTGAGCTATCGCGCAGCCGCCGTCTCCCAGCCGCCGCCTAGGGCGAGGAACAGGCCTACCTGGTCGGCGGCGAGCTGGCTTTGCGAGGCCGCGACGGCCAGATCGGTCGAGGCCAGGGTGCGCTCGGCATCCAGTGTCGCCAGGGCGCCGGTGCGGCCCGACGCCTGCAGGCGTCGGGCGTCGGCCAGGGCCTGGCGGGCGCTGGCTTGGGCCGCGCGGAGGTTCGCGTCCCGGTCGAGGTCGTGGCTGTAGGTGTTAAGCGCGCTTTCCACCTCGCGCAGGGCGGTCAGCACGGTTCCGTCGAAGCGGGCGAGGTCGGCGCGCGCCTGGGCCTGGGCCTGCTCGATGCGGGCGCGGTCGGCCGTGTGGTCCAGGCGCCAAGTGATGTTGGAGCCCACGGCGTAGCGGTTGGTCAGGTCGGACAGGGCCGAGCTCATGGCCCCGGTCGAGCCGATCGAGCCGCCCAGGGCGACATTCGGATAGAGCGCCGCGGTCCGCACCCCGATGGTGGCGGTCGAGGCCGCCAGGCGCCGTTCGGCCGCCCGCACGTCCGGCCGCCGCGCCAGCAGGGCCGCACCGTCGCCGACGGGGATCGGCGCACGCAGGGCGGGCGGCGCCGCGCAGGCCTCCAGGCTCGCATCGAACGCGGCGGGCGGACGGCCGGTCAGGGTCGCCAGGCGGAATACCGCGTTGCGCTGGCGGGCCAGCAGGGCCGGGATGTTGGCGCGGTACAGCTCGATCTGGCCCTGGCTGCGGGTCACGTCCAGCGAGACGCCCCGGCCGGCGCGGGTGAGGCGCTGGGTCAGGGCCAGGGAGCGCTGCTGCAGGTCGAGCGCCCGGCGGGCGGCCGCCAATTCGGCGCCGCCGCCGCAGACGTCGACATAGGCCCGCATCACTTCGGCGGCGACGTTGACCCGGGCGAGGTCGCGCGCGGCCTCCACCGCCTCGTCGTCGGCCTTCGCCGCCTCGATCCCCCTGCGGATGCCGCCGAACAGGTCGAGCTGGTAGGACAGGCTCAGCCCCACGTCGTAGAGGCCCATCGCCGGCACCGCGGCCGTCTGGAGGTACTGCTGGGCCGAGAGTTGGGCGTAGGCCGGATCGAAGTTGAAGGTCAGGTTCGGCCGCCGCGCCGCCTGCGCCTCGGCCAGCAGGGCGTGGGAGCGCTCGAGGTTGGCCTCGGCGATGCGCAGGTCCGTGTTGGCGGCGAAGGCCTGGCCGATCAGCCCATCGAGGCGCAGGTCGTCGTAGAGCCGCCACCAGTCGAGCGGAAGCGGGGCCTGGCTGACCGCCGGGTTCGCCTGGGCACCCACGAAGCCGCCCTGGGCCGCCGGTGCCTTGACCGTCGCCTGGGATGGCAGGTGATAGTCCGGGCCGACCGTCTTGCAGCCCGCCAGGGCCAGGGCGGCGAGCAGGCCGGCCGCGAGGCGCCGGCTCATCGCCCGTGCGCCTGGGCCAGCCGCGGATAGACGGTGACCGTGGCCGTGCGGCCGGCGAGCAGCCGCACATCGGCCGGCACGCGGTCGAGGGCGATGCGCACCGGCACCCGCTGGGCCAGCCGCACCCAGCTGAAGGTCGGATTGACATTGGGCAGAAGGTTCGCGCTCGCCGCGCGCTCGCGGTCCTCGATGCCGGGCGCCAGGCTCTCGACATGGCCCCAGAGCGTCTTCGGATCGCCCATCAACCGCACGGAGACCGGATCGCCGACATGGATACGCGGCAGCTTGGTCTCCTCGAAATAGCCGTCGACATGCAACGAGGCGGTGGCGACGATCCCGAGCACGGGATGGCCGGCCGAGGCGTAGTCGCCGGGCTCCAGCGCCACATTGGCGGCGACGCCGTCCACCGGGGCGACGACCACGGTGCGCTCGAGGTTCAGCCGGGCGGTGTCGCGGTTGGCCTGCGCCTCGGACAGGGCGGCGGCGAGCTGAGCGACGCGGGCGGCGCCCTGCTCGGTGGCCTCGGCCGAGACGAGGTCGCCCAGGCCGCGGTTGCGCCGGTCCTCGCGGCGGGCCTGGTCGAGCGCGACGCGCTGGGTCTGCACGGCCGCCTCGGCCTGGGCCAGGGCCAGCTCGAACCGTGGCCGGTCGAGGACGAACAACGGCTGGCCGCGCTTGACCACCTGGTTGTCGCGCACCTGGACGGCGGTCACGAGGCCGGTGACGTCGGGGGCCACCTCGACCACATCGGCCCGCACCCGGCCGTCGCGGGTCCAGGGCTCGATCTGGTAGCGGCGCCAGAGCCAGGTGGCGACGAAGGCGGCGACGACGACGACGGCCAGGGTGACGAGCACCCGCAGGGCGTAGGGAACGTTCATGGATGTGGGAAGACGCTCGGGAACTTTGTCGAGAGGGCGGTGACTGCGCCCAGGAGGATGACCATCAAGCTAAGGTCGAACAGACCCCGGTGCCAGACGAAGCGGTAGACGCCGAGCCGCGAAAGGACCCAGCGCAGCGGCAGGCTGAGCGCGAGGGTCGCGACCGACCAGACGAGCAGTGTCGGGGTGAACACCCCGCCGATGTCGACCTCGCCGATCACGCCGCGGCCTCGGACGAGAAGCCGGCGGCCGCAGGGAACAGGGTGCGGCGCAGGCCGGCCAAAGCCACCAGGCCCTGTTGGCGGGCCGGGCCCAGCGGGGCGCGTTCGATCTCGCGCATCGCCGCGTCGATGGAGGCCAGCACCGACCCGTCCGAGGGCCCCGGCCGCCCGGACGCCCTCAGCGCATAGAGCCGGGCGATGGCCCCGAGCGCCGCGTCGGCCGCCGCTCCAGAGGCCGGCGCCAGCGTCCGCCGGACGGTCTTCAGGTCGATGACGTTCAGGCCGACCCGCAGGTCGACCAGGGCGTTGGCCGCCTGCAATTCCTCGTCGGGCTCGGCGGACGCCAGTCGCGGGGTCAACAGGCCCAGCCGGTCGAGCATGGCGCTGGTCCAGCGCTCGCGGCTGGTCTCGCGGCGGGCGGCGGCCACCTCGGCGATGTCGCGCCAGCCGCTGCGCAGCAGCCTGCGCGCGCTCCAGCCGGCGCTGATCGTGCGGAACAGCTGGGTCGAGGACAGGGCCGCGCCAATGCCGGCGATCTGGGCCAGGTTGCTGTTCAGGAAGGCGGGAAAGTCGGCGGTGAACACCTCCTGCAGGCTGAGCGCGCCGGCGACGCCGAGGATCAGCGGCATGGCGCGGCCCATCTGGCGCGGATCGGCCTGGAAATAGCCCATCACCAGGAAGGCCGGCGCCAGCGCGGTCACCAGCAGCGGAAAGCCGTCGATCGCCGGCAGGATGGCGAACAGATAGAGGGCGGCGATGGGCATGGAGACGATGGTCCACCCCATGAAGCCGACCAGCGCCGGGGCCGGATCGTCCTGGGTGGCGTAGAAGGACGAGAAGACCGTGGCCATCATCGCCGCGACCGCGCCCTCCGGCCAGGCGGTGAATATCCAGAAGGCGCAGCAGGCCAGGACGGCCATGACCAGGGCGAGGGCCGAGAGGGCGGCCAGGCCGTGGTCGCGGTGCAGCGGCCGCACGGCGCGGGCGCGCACCACCGCGTCGAGGTGCTCGACAGACCGCTCGCCGGGGTCGGCGACGAAGGCGGAGAGCTCGCGGCTCTCCTGCAGCGCCTCGATCAGCTGCGACAGCCGTGTGGTGGCGCTGAGCGTCAGCAGCGTCGGCCAGTCGGCGGGCGCCTCGGGTCCCAGAGGCGGGGTCAGCGTCTCGCATCGGGCCATCAGGTCCAGCGCGGCCTGGCGGGGCGCGTCGGGGTCCGAGGCCCAGGCGGCGGTGTCGACCGCCAGCTCGAGTAGAGCCGGGGGCAAGCCGCCGGCTTCACGCAGGCCGTCGAGCCGATCCTCGACCCCCGACAGCAACGGCAGGAGGATCGAGAGCCGATCCTGCAGCGCGCGGACGGCGCGGGCGCGGGGACGAAGATTGGAGGTGTCGAACGGCAGATGGGTCGAGAGCACCTGCAGCTCGGTCACGTCCGAGGCCAGCCGCCGGCGCTCGCGCTCCTCGGACGGGCCGTGCCGGCCGAGCAGGGCTCCGGCGATCCAGCGCTGGGCGTCGGCCATGTAGACCGCGATCTTGCCGTTCAGGGCGACGGTCACGTCGCGCGGGAAAAAGACCGTGTGGACCAGGGAGGCGCAGCCGATGCCGAGGGTGATCTCCTCGACCCGGGCGATGGCGGTCTCGAACACCGCCCCCGGCGCCGTGACGCTCGGAAAGCCGATGATAGCGCAGGTGTAGCCCGCGAGCATGAAGACATAGGCCCGCGGCGTACGGTCGAGCAGGGAGATATAGAGGCAGCCGCCCGCCCAGGCGGCCATGGCCAGCGACAGCGCGAACGGCGAATTGATGAAGGTGGGCACCAGGACCACCGCCGCGCTCGCCCCCAGCACCGTGCCCAGCACCCGGAACAGGGCCTTGGACCGCAGGGCGCCGGTCAGCGGCTGGGCGGTGATGTAGACGGTCAGCATCGCCCAATAGGGCCGCGGCAAGCCCATGGCGAAGCCGATGTACAGCGCCAGCATGGCTGCGACGAAGCTGTTGAGCGAAAAAAGGGCGTATGCCGGCTGCAGGCTCGGCGGTTTCCATCGCGCCCCGGCCACCGCGCCGGTCATCCTGCGCAGGCCCGCAGGCGGCCAGATCGCTCGATTCGGCGCCGACGCGGCGTCCGGCTAGGGCATGAGTTCTCCATCACCCCTGCTCATAGCCTCCACGATGAAGTCTATGAAGACACGTATACGCAACGGAAGGTGCGTCCTGGTCGCATAGGCGACGTCGAGATTGATCTCGTCGCAGGCGAAGGGGCCCAGCAGTTCGACCAGCCGGCCGTCGGCCAGGTCCTGCTCGATGTCCCACAGCGCCTTAAGCCCAATGCCCTGGCCCATCAGCGTCCAGCCATGCAGCACCTCGGCGTTGTTGGTCGAGAGCTTGCCGCGCACCTGCACCTCGCGCCGCCGCCCGCCCTCCTGGAAGGTCCAGCGGTTGAAGACGTGCCGTCCGCGGACCAGGCTGATGCAGTCATGCTGCAAGAGATCCTCCGGCCGCTCCGGCCGGCCGCGGCGGGCGATGTAGGCGGGCGAGGCGCATACGATGCGCCGGCTCGAGATGAGCCGGCGGGAAATGACGCTGCCGTCGGTGGGGACGTCCAACTGGAGGCCGACGTCGAGCTCGTCGCCGATCACATCGAGGCGGGAGTCGGCGAGCACCAGTTCGACGCCGATGGCCGGGTACTGTTCGACGAAACGGGCGACCAGGGGAGCGAAGCGGCGCCGGCCGATCTCCAGCGGCGCGCCGACGCGCAGGCGCCCGTGCGGGGTCTTCACCTTGGCGCTGACCTCCGCCTCGGCCTCGTCGAGGTCCTCCAGCAGGGCCACGCCGCGCTCGTAGAGCAGGCCCCCCTCCTCGGTCAGGGTGAACCGCCGCGAGCTGCGGTCGATCAGGCGGACGCCCAGCCGCCCCTCCATCGCCGCGAGCCGGCGGCTCATCGCCGGCAGGGAGCTGTTCAGCCGCCGCGCCGTCTCCGACAGGCTGCCGGCAGCCACCATGCGCACGAACAGGCGCAGGTCGCTGATCTCGTCCGCCACGCCGACATCCTTCCGTTTTGCTGAAGGTTACAGTCCAGTTTTTCGCTCTACCACCCCCAGGGCGCGCAACCCACATCCGCGACCATCCACGGATGGGCACAGGCGATGTGCGAGTTGAACGGGTGCAGACATGACCACCGCTGAGGCAGCGGAACGGGCGACCGCCGGGACCGCCAGCAAGGACCGCGCGCAGGACGGCGAACGTCCGGCGCGGGCCAGGACGCGGGCGCTGGCGACCCGCATCGGCGTCGGGGTCGTCATCGTGGCGGTGCTGGCCGCGGCCGCGACCGGCGGGGCTCGGTACTGGGCCAGCGGCCGCTTCGTCCAGAACACCGACGACGCCTATGTGAAGGCCGATTCCACCGCCGTCGCGCCCAAGATCTCCGGCTACATCGCCACCCTGCTGGTGAACGACAACCAGGCGGTCAAGGCCGGCCAGCCGCTGGCGCTGATCGACGATCGCGACATGCGCGCCGCCCTGGACGAGGCCAACGCCAACGTGGCGGCCGCCGCGGCCTCGGTCGCCAACCTGGACGCCCAGATCGCCGCCCAGGGCTCGATGATCCAGCAGGCCGACGCCAGCGTCGCCGCGGCCCGCGCCGCGCTCGGCCTGTCCCAGCGCAACGACGCGCGCCGCCAGAAGATGGCCCAGGTCGGCTATGGCACCGAGGAGCAGGCGGACGACGCCTCCACCGACGTGCAGGAGAAATCGGCCGGCCTCTCGCGCCTGGTCGCCGCGGCCGCGACCGCCCGCCAGCAGGTGGCCATCCTCAAGACCCAGCACGACCTGGCCCAGGCCCAGCTCGGCCGCGCCCAGGCCGCCCTTCATCAGGCGCAGCTGAACGTCAGCTATGCGACCATCGTCGCCCCGATCGACGGGACCGTCGGCGCGCGGACGGTGCGCGTCGGCCAATACGTCCAGGCCGGGACCCAGCTGATGGCCCTGGTGCCGCTGCAGCGGGTCTATGTGGTCGCGAACTTCAAGGAGACCCAGCTGACCCACGTCCAGCCGGGCCAGCCGGCGCGGATCAAGGTCGACACCTTCCCCGGTGACGACGTCATCGGCCGGGTGGACAGCCTTGCGCCCGCCAGCGGCATGGAGTTCGCCCTGCTGCCGCCCGATAACGCCACCGGCAACTTCACCAAGATCGTCCAGCGCATCCCGGTGAAGATCGTCTTTTCGCCGAAGGACGGCCTGTCCGGCCGCCTGCGTCCCGGCATGTCGGTCGACGTCGCGATCGACACCAAGGGCGCGCGGCCGTGAGCCTCGCCAACCCCGCCCTGGCCTCCAGCCCGGCCGTCGCGCCGCGCCCCGCGGCGCCGGCCGAGGACGCCGTGTCGGTCAAGACCTGGGTGGCGGTGGTCGGGGCGGCGCTAGGGGCCTTCCTGGCGATCCTGAACATCCAGATCGTCAGTTCCTCGCTGTCCGACATCCAGGGCGCGATCGGCGCCGGGGTGGACGAGGGCGGCTGGATCACCACCGCCTACCTCGTGGCCGAGATCATCGTCATCCCGATCAGCGGCTGGCTGGCGCGGGTGTTCTCGATGCGCACCTACCTTTTGACCAACACCGTGCTGTTCCTGGTGATGAGCGTCGCCTGCGCCTTCACCACCAACCTCAGCCAGATGATCGTCGTGCGCGCCCTGCAGGGCTTCGCCGGCGGGGTGCTGATCCCCCTGGCCTTCTCGATCATCATGACCCGCCTGCCGCCGTCCAAGCACGCGATCGGGCTCTCGATCTATTCGATCTCGGCGATCTTCGCCCCGTCGATCGGACCCGTGATCGGCGGCTGGTGCAACGAGACCTTCGGCTGGCAGTCGATCTTCCTCGTCAACCTGCTGCCCGGCGCGGTGATGTTCGCCATGCTGTGGTTCTCGCTCGACCCCGAACCGCGCCAGTTCGACCTGCTCAAGCGCGGCGACTGGCTGGGCATCGCGACCATCGCCATCGGCCTGGGCGCGCTCGAGACGGTGCTGGAGGAAGGCGAGAAGGACGACTGGTTCGGCTCGGCCTTCATCGTCCGCCTGACCGTCGTCGCGGCCGTCTCGCTGGCCGCCTTCACCGTCGTCCAGCTGGTGCGCAAGGCCCCGCTGCTGCACCTGCGCCTGCTGGCGCGGCGCAACTTCGGCCTGAGCACCATCGCCAACTTCTTCTTCGGCTTCTCGATGTACGGCTGGATCTACATCGTGCCGCTCTATCTGGCGCGCATCCAGGGCTACAACGCCGAGCAGATCGGCACGGTGCTGATCTGGATTGGCTTGCCCCAGCTAGTCATCCTGCCGCTGCTGCCCAAGATCATGCAGTACGTCGATCCGCGCCGCCTGGTCGTCGCGGGCTACGCCCTGTTCATCGCGGGCAGCCTGCTGGCCACCAACCTGTCAGGCGACTTCTCCGGGCCGCAGTTCATCTGGTCCAGCCTGGTGCGCGCCCTGGCCCAGTCGATGGTGATGACGCCGCTATCGGCCATCGCCGTGGCCGGCATCGAGCGCAAGCACGCCGGCTCCGCCTCGGCCCTGTTCAACATGATCCGCAACCTGGGCGGCGCCATCGGCATCGCGGTGCTGCAGACGGTGATGACCGCGCGCGAGCACTTCCATTCCGACGTCCTGACCGCCCAGGTCTCGCTGCTGGGGCCGGCGACGCGGGCGCGGCTGGCGGGGCTGACGCACATGTTCATGGTCCGCGGCGTCAGCGACCCGGACCTGGCGCGCCACAAGGCCATCGTCGCGGCCGGACAGGCCGTGCGCCGCCAGGCCTCGATCATGGCCTACAGCGACACCATCATCCTGCAGAGCGCCCTTCTGGGCCTGGCCCTGCTGGCCGTCCTGTTCCTCAAGCGCTCGAACGCCAGCTCGGGCGGCGGCGAGGCGCACTGAGATGGCCGCCCCAGAGACGATCCCGGACACCCATGCCATGAAACGGCCCGATCCTCGCCGCGCGGCGGCTGCGCGCCCCACCCTTGCCCTCCTGGCCAGCGCCGCCCTCGCCGGCTGCGCGGTGGGACCGAACTTCACGCCCCCGGCCGCGCCGACGCAGCAGTCCTATACGGTCCAGCCGGCGACGGCCCTGCCGTCAGCCGGGCCCGGCGAGCCGCAGCAGCAGATCGCCGAGGGCGCCGACGTCCAGGCCGACTGGTGGACCCTGCTGGGCTCGCCCGAACTGGACCGGACCGTGGCCATGGCCCTGGCGAACAACCAGACCATCGCCGCGGCCCAGGCGAACCTGGCCGGCGCGGCCGACGAGGTCGCCATCGCGCGCGGCGGCCTCTATCCCCAGATCGACGCGACCGCGAACCTGGCCCGCAACCAGTACGGCGCCTCGTTCCTGGGGCCGCAGGCCTTCACCTTCCCGCGGTTCTCGGCCTATTCCGCCGGCGCGGCCATCAGTTACGACCCGGACGCCTTCGGCGGCGTGCATCGCTCGATCGAACTCGCCTCGGCGAACGCGGCGGCCCAGGGCGAGGCGCTGAACGCGGCCCGCCTCAGCATAGCCGGCGACACCGTGATCGAGGCCCTGCAGATCGCCTCGATCCGCGCCCAGATCGACGTGGTGCGGGAGGTCATCGCCTCGGACGAGAAGACGCTCGATCTGGTGAAGACCGCGCGCGCGTCCGGCGTCGCCTCGGACATGGACGTCACCACCGCCCAGAGCCAGCTCGACCATGACCGCACCCTACTGCCGCCCCTGCGCCAGGACCTGAACGCGGCGCAGGACGCCCTGCCCATCCTGGTCGGCCAGGCGCCGGCGGACTGGGCCGCCCCCGACTTCGCGCTCGACCGGCTGAGCCTGCCCCGGGACCTGCCGCTGAGCGTGCCCTCGGCCCTGGTGCGCCAGCGGCCGGACATCCGTGCGGCCGAGGCGCGGCTGCATGCGGCCAGCGCCGCCGTCGGGGTTGCGACCGCCGACCTCTATCCCCGATTCACCCTCTCTGGGACCATCGCCGAACAGGGCCTGCTGACCGGCCCGGCCGGCGCGGCCTGGAGTCTGGTCGGCGGACTGACCGCCCCCGTCTTCCACGGCGGGGCGCTCAAGGCCGGCAAGCGCGCCGCCGAGGACGACTACCGGGCGGCCTACGCCCAGTACCGGCAGACGGTGCTGCTCTCGTTCCAGCAGGTGGCCGACAGCCTGCACGCCCTGTCCAACAGCGCAGACGCGGTGCAGACCCAGGCGCAGGCCTTGGCCTCGGCCGACGCGGCGTTGCGGCTGACCCGGCTGGGCTACGGCGCCGGCAACGCAGGCATCATCCAGGTGCTCGACGCCCAGCGCCTGCGCCAACTGGCGGAACTGGGCCTGGTCCAGGCCCGCACCCAGCGCTATCTGGCGACGGTGCGCCTATACCTCGCCCTCGGCGGCGGCGCGGGCTGGCGCACGATCCTAGTCAGGTAAGGACGTTCCGGGGAGCCGCGTATCGAGCGAAGCCCCGCTCGCGGCGAGCGCCTGATCCAGAACCGGCCCGTCCGATTGTTCCGCGTACATGAGGTAGTGATGAAATACGATCCCGACGCCTATCCGATGGGTCAGGACGGCGCCTGGAGCGCGGCGGCGCTCGCGGTGGCGGAAAGCGACGGCGAGCTTGAGCCCTCGGTCGTGGCGGCGCCCCACGGCGCGGCGCTGGCCGAGATCTCGCTGGCGGTCGGCGGCCTGGCGCTGGGCACCGGCGAGTTCGCCTCCATGGGCCTGCTGCCGAATGTGGCGCACAGCGTGGGGGTCTCGATCCCGAGCGCCGGACACATGATCAGCGCCTATGCGCTCGGCGTGGTGGTCGGCGCGCCCCTGATCACCGTCGCCATGGCCAGGGCGCCGCGCCGGGCCATGCTGATCGGCCTGATGGTCGTCTTCGCCCTGGGCAACATGGCGAGCGCCGCCGCCCCGACCTTCATGCCGCTGATCCTGGCCCGCTTCCTGACCGGCCTGCCGCACGGGGCCTATTTCGGCATCGCCTCGCTGGTCGCCGCCAGCCTGGTGGCGCCCGGCAAGCGGGCCCAGGCGGTCGGCCGGGTGATGGTCGGCCTCAGCGTCGCCAACGTCATCGGCGTGCCGCTCGCCACCTGGTTCGGCCAGGCCCTGGGCTGGCGGGCGGCCTTCCTGGCCGTGGCGGCCCTGGGGCTCCTGACCGCCGCCCTGGTCACGATGTTCGTGCCGGTCATCGCAAGCCACAGCGAGGCCTCGCCCGCACGCGAGTTGCGCGGGTTCACCCGGCTGCAGGTCTGGCTGACCCTGGCCATCGCCGCCGTCGGCTTCGGCGGCATGTTCGCCGTCTACAGCTACATCACCCCGATCCTGACCCGCGTCAGCGGCGTGCCTATGCACCAGGTTCCGCTGTTCCTGTCGGTCATGGGGCTTGGGATGATCGCCGGCAGCCTGGCCGGCGGCTGGTGCGCCGACCGCTCGATCCTGGGCACGGTCTTCGGCGCCCTGATCTGGAACGCGGTCATGCTCGGCCTGATCACCGTCTCGGCCGCCCACCCCTGGACGGCGGCGGTCAACCTGTTCCTGATCGGCGGCGGCATCGCCGTCGTGCCCGCCCTGCAGACCCGGCTGATGGACACCGCGGCCGAAGCCCAGACCCTGGCGGCGGCGATGAACCACTCGGCGTTCAACATGGCCAACGCCCTGGGCGCCTGGCTGGGCGGGGTGGTCATCGCCGCCGGCCTCGGCTGGACCTCGACCGGCTGGGTCGGGGCGGCGCTGGCGCTCGCGGCCCTGCCGATCCTCGGCCTCTCGGCGTTCTTGGACAGGAAAGCCCAAATCTTCGTCTGAGCGCACGTTCACGGCTGGATCGCCGACGGCGTGCGGCCTATCCGAGACGAAATCCTCCCCCAGTTCGCGTCAGAAGGAACTCGACCATGGAATACCGGCTGCTCGGCCGCTCGGGCCTCAAGGTTTCCGTCCTCACCATGGGGACGATGACGTTCGGCGGCAAAGGCGCCTTCGCCAAGGTCGGCGACGTCGAGCTGGACGACGCCCGGCGGCAGATCGACATGTGCCTCGACGCCGGGGTCAACCTGATCGACACCGCCGACATCTACTCCGCCGGCCTCTCCGAGGCGATCATCGGCCAGGCCCTCGCCGGCGCGCGCAAGAACGGCGTCCTGATCGCCAGCAAGGCGCGCTTTGCGATGGGCGCCGGCCCGAACGACAGGGGCCTGTCGCGCCACCACCTGGTCCAGGCCTGCGAGGCCAGCCTGAAGCGGCTGCGCACCGACGTCATCGACCTCTACCAGGTGCACGAGTGGGATGGTCAGACCCCGCTGGAGGAGACGCTGGAGGCGCTCGACACCCTGCAGAAGCAGGGCAAGATCCGCTACGTCGGCTGCTCGAACTATTCCGGCTGGCACCTGATGAAGGCTCTGGGGATCAGCGAGCGCGAGCGGCGCGAACGTTTCGTCAGCCAGCAGATCCACTACACGCTCGAAGCCCGCGAGGCCGAATACGAGCTGGTCCCGATCTCGATCGACCAGGGCGTCGGCATCCTGGTCTGGAGCCCGCTGGCCGGCGGCCTGCTCTCCGGCAAGCACCGCCGCAACGCCGAGGCGCCCCAGGGCACGCGCCAACTGGCCGGCTGGGGCGAGCCGCCGATCCGCGACGAGGAACGGCTGTGGCGGATCATCGACGTGCTGGTCGCCATCGCGGACGCCCGCGGCGTTTCTGGCGCCCAGGTCGCGCTGGCCTGGCTGCTCGGCCGGCCGGGCGTGACCTCGGTGGTGATCGGCGGCCGCACCGAGGCCCAGTTCGCCGACAACCTCGCCGCCGCCGACCTCAAGCTGACCGACGACGAACGCGCCCGGCTGGACGCGGTCAGCGCCCCGCCGCTGCTCTATCCCTACTGGCACCAGGTGCGCACGGCGGGCGAGCGCCTGGGCGCGGCCGACCTGACGCTGCTGGCGCCGCACCTCGCCGCGGACTGAGCCGCGGAGAGGCCCCGGGCGGTCAGGCCGCGGCCTGCCGCTCGGGGATGATGCCCGCCGCGACCATCACCTTCAGGCCCATCTCGGCCGCCCGGCCCACAGCGGCGGGCGCGGGGGCCGTGGCGTTGGCCAGCATGGGCTGGGCCTGGACGGCGAAGCGCATCTGGGAGAAGCGGCGGTTGGAGAACCGCACGAACCGGCCCGCCAGCATCCTCCTCGCCATGCCCTATTTGGCTCCCGACAGGGGACGCCGACAGCCGCCGCCCTGACCTCGCGACGTCCGGCAAACCCAAGACCTGCTCGGGTTTTACGCTTCCCGCAAATCCTCCGACCACGGCGTTCAGGAAGCGGTGGCGGACCGACGAGGCAGCGCCTATGCACGGGGTCGTGCGGGATCAGGTATGAATCGTTCGTTGGACTTGAACCGGGGACTTCTCGCGGTCGAAGGCCCCAATCTGCAATCGGGCTTGCGCCGCGCCATCATCGCCGCCATCGCCGCGCGCCGGCTGCAGCCCGGCCAGCAGATGCCGCCTTCCCGGGTCCTCGCCGCCCAGCTCGGCATCGCCCGCAACACCGTCACCGCCGTCTATGAAGACCTGGCGACGCGCGGCTTCCTGGTCTCGATCACCCGACGCGGCTTCTTCGTCACCGGCCAGGTGGCGGACGCGGCCGACGACGAGGCCGCGGCGGGCGAGGATGCGCACGCCGGCGCGCCCGACTGGCCCCGGCGCATGGCCGTGCGCGTCTCCGAATGGCGGCACATCACCAAGCCGGCCGACTGGCAGTCCTATCGCTTCCCCTTCATCTACGGCCAGGTCGATCCGGAGTTCTTCCCGCTGGCGGCCTGGCGCTCGGCTTCGCGCGACGCCCTGGGGCGCGCCGCCGTCAACTGGTGGGCCGCCGACAACACCGACGAGGACGATCCGCTGCTGATCGAGCAGATCCGCCGCCAGATCCTTCCCCGGCGGGGAATCCTGGCGCGGCCGAACGAGGTCCTGATCACCCTCGGCTCCCAGGAGGGCCTCTACCTGCTCTCCCGCCTGCTGGTGCGGGCCGGCGACGTCGTTGGCATCGAGAACCCCGGCTATACCGACGCGCGCCACATCTTCAGCCTCAGCGCCGGCGAGGTCCGCGACCTGCCCGTCGACGGCGATGGGGTGCGCACGGGCCCGGACTTCGAGGGCGTCAGCCTGGCGGTGGTCACGCCCAGCCGCCATTGTCCGACCGGCGTTCCCCTCTCGGCCGAGCGGCGCGCCTGGCTGCTGGACTGGGCCTCGCGCTCGGACGGCCTTCTGATCGAGGACGACTACGAGGGCGAGATGGTCGCCGCCAACAGCCTGACCGCCCTCAAGGCCAGCGACAGCGCCGGACGGGTCATCTACCTCGGCACCTTCTCCAAGATCATCGCGCCGGGCATGCGGCTGGGCTACATGGTCGGCCCCGCGCCGCTGATCGCCGAGGCCCGGGCGCTCCGCCGGCTGATGCACCGCAGCCCGCCGCTGAACAACCAGCGGCTGACGGCCCTCTTCATGGTCGAAGGCTACTACCAGGGGCTGGTGCGCCAGTTGCGCAGCGAGCTGCTGCGCCGGCACGAGCGGGCTTCGGCCTGCCTGGCCCAGCGCCTGCCGGGCCTTGAGACCAGCGGCGGACATGGCGGGTCCTCGATCTGGGTGCGCTGCCCGGCCGGCGTGAACGGCGAGGCCCTGGCTGCGGGCGCCCGCGCGCGGGGGGTGCTGTTCGAGAACGGCGGTCCCTTCTTCTCGACGCCGCCCGAAGACCTGCACATCCGCCTGGGCCTCTCGGCCATCGCCGCCGAGCGGATCGGTCCGGGCGTCGAGGCCCTGGCGGACGCCCTGGACGAAGCGCTCTAAGGTCTCTGGCGCCACCGGTCCGCCCGGGCTGGCCCTTACCGCATCGCCGGGAAGCGGAAATGGTGCGGCCATGTCGGCCAAGCTCCAGATCGCTTCCATGGCCCCCCTGCTGGCGGGCGTGTTCGCCGGCGGCCTGCTGCAGGGCTTCACCGGCTTCGGGTTCGCGCTCGCCGCGGTGCCGCTGATCAGCCTGTTCCTGCCGCCGACCCAGGTCCTGCCCTACGTCATGGCGCTGCAGGCGGCGCTTGGGCTGGCCAGCCTTCCAGGCGCCTGGTCCCGGTGCCACTGGAGGCTGCTGGGCTGGCTGACCCTCGGCGTCGCGGCTGGAACGCCCGTCGGCCTCTGGGCCATCGCGGCCCTGTCTCCCGCGGCCGGGCGGCTGGGGGTGGGCCTGGCGGTGCTGACCGCCTTTGCGGTGCTCGCCACCGGCGCGCGCATTCCCATGCGCCGCTCACGCCTCGCCGCCACCGGCGCGGGCGTCGCCGCCGGGGTGATGAACGGCCTGGCCGGCATGTCCGGCCCGCCCGCCGTCGCCCTGGTCGTGGCCGCCGAAATGAAGGCCGAAGAGGCGCGCGCGACCCTGATGGTCTTCGTCTTCGGCGCGGCCCTGGCGGCGCTGGCGCCCATGGGCCTGGCCGGCGAGCTCAGTCCCCGCATGGCCATGCCGCTGCTGGCGGCCCTGCCCGCCCTCGGGGTCAGCTGGCTGCTCGGCTCGGCCCTGTTCCGGCGCACCAGCGAGGCCCGCCACCGCCAGGTCGCCCTCGGCGTACTGGGCCTGCTGGCGCTGGCGACGATCGTCCGCGCCGCGATCGAACTGCTCGGCCGCTAGGTCAACCCTAACCGCGGACGACCGCCAGCGGCCCGGCGGCCTGGCAGGTCGGCATCAGCTCGAGCGTGTTGACGTTGACGTGGGCCGGCAGGCTGGTGACCCAGAACACGCTCTCGGCGATGTCCTCGGCCGTGAGCGGCTGGGCCCCGGCGTAGACGCCGGCCGCCTTGTCGGCGTCGCCGTGGAAGCGGACGGTCGAGAACTCGGTCCCGCCGCACAGGCCTGGCTCGATGTCGGTCACCCGCACCCCGCGCCCGACCAGATCGGCCCGCAGGTTGAGCGAGAACTGGCGCACGAAGGCTTTGGAGCCGCCGTAGACGTTGCCGCCCGGATACGGATAGCTGGCCGCGACCGAGCCCATGTTGACCACATGGCCCCGACCGCGCTCGACCATGCCCGGCAGAAGGGCGCGGGTGATGTAGACCAGTCCCTTCACATTGGTGTCGA
The DNA here is from genome assembly GCA_031291645.1 of Caulobacteraceae bacterium. Classification (GTDB taxonomy): domain Bacteria; phylum Pseudomonadota; class Alphaproteobacteria; order Caulobacterales; family Caulobacteraceae; genus Poindextera. The sequence goes on from JARLIQ010000034.1 coordinate 61,926, forward strand.
TCATCTGGTCCCAGTCGTCCAGCGAGGCGCGGTCGGCCGGCTCCAGGCCGAGCGCCAGGCCGGCGTTGTTGACCAGAACCTCGACCGCCGCGAACGGTTCGGGCAGGCCGGCGATGGCCGCGCCCACCGCCGCCCGGTCGCGCACGTCCAGGGTCAGGGGCAGGAGGTTTTCGCCGAGTTCGGCCTTGAGTTCGGCCAGGCGTTCCGCGCGGCGGCCGGTCGCGACGACCTTGGCGCCGGCGCGCACGTAGCGGTGGGCGATAGCCCAGCCGAAGCCGGACGTCGCGCCGGTGACGAGTACGATCAAGACACTGCTCTCCGAGAAGGACCTACGCCGCGAGGCGATTGGAGATCCGGCCCATGGCGGTGTCGAGGCCCTTGTGGAAGCGGGCGGCCATCTCGACGATCTCGGCCTGGTCGATGATCAGCGGCGGGGTGAAGGCGATGCGGTCGCCGATCGCCCGTACGATCAGTCCGTGCTCCAGGCAGGCGCGCTCGACCTCGGGTCCGGCCTTCACCGCGTCCGGATAGGGCGCCTTGGTCGCCCTGTCCTGCACCAGTTCGACACCGGCGATCAGGCCAACGCCGCGCACGTCGCCGACCAGCGGATGCTCGCGCAGCTTTTCCAGCTCGCCCAGGAAGATGAGGCTCATCGCCCGTACGTGGCCGAGGATGTCGCGCTCCTCGTAGATCTTCAGCACCTCCAGGGCGACCGCGCAGGGCACCGGGTGGCCGCCATAGGTATAGCCGTGGCCGAAGCTGCCGTTGCGCTTGCTGCCCTCGATCAGACTTTCGAAGATCGGCTCGCTGATCAGCAGGGCCGAAATCGGCTGGTAGGCGGCCGACAGCTGCTTGGCGCAGCTCAGCATGTCCGGCGCGATGCCGTAGGTCTCGCTGCCCCACAGGTTTCCGGTACGGCCGAAGCCGCAGATCACCTCGTCGACGCAGAGCAGGATGTCGTGGCGCTTGAGGATCGGCTGAATCGCCTCGAAATAGCCGCGCGGGGGGGTGATGGCGCCGCCGCCGCCCTGTACGGGCTCGACGAACATGGCGGCGATGGTGTCGGGTCCCTCGGCGAGGATCAGGGCCTCCAGCCGCTCCGCCATGCGGGCGGAGAACTGCTCCTCACTCTCGCCCTGCTCGCCGAAGCGGTAATAGTTCGGGTTGTCGGCGTGGATGAATCCCGGCAGCGGCAGGTTGAAGCCGGCGTACATGTGCGGCTGGCCGGATAGGCTGGCCGCCGCGACGGTGTTGCCGTGATAGCCGCGCACGCGGCCGATGATCTTCCGCTTCTCCGGCTTGCCGCGCATGACGTTGTAGTGCCAGGCGAGCTTGATCGCCGCGTCGTTGGCTTCCGAGCCGCTGCACTGGAACAGGACGCGGGCCATCGGGGCTGGCGCGATCGACAGCAGCTTGGCCGCCAGCTCCACGGCCGGACCGTGCCCCTTGCTGAAGAAGGTGTGGTAGAACGGCAGCTTCAGCATCTGGTCGTAGGCGGCCTTGGCCAGCCGATGTTCGCTGAAGCCCAGGCTGGCCGACCACAGGCCGGCCATCGCCTCGATGTATTCGCGGCCCTCGACGTCCCAGACCCTCACGCCCTCGCCCCGCTCCATCAGAACGGCGCCGTTCTGCTGGTGGTCGTAGAGGTTGGTCTGCTGGTGCACCAACGAATGGGCGTCCAGTTCGTGAAGCTGCGAACGATTCAACTCAAGCTCTCCTGTCCCGCGAATGACGCCGCGAGGCGCGTCTGATCGACGGCGAAGCCCGGCCGGCCGTCGGGCGCCGGCCGGGCCGCTGTCCTAGTCCTAGTAGTGAACCTTCAGCGTGACGCCGTAGGTGAGCGGCGGCCCGTACATGACCGCCGGGTTGGCCAGGACCGCAGTCCGGTTGGCGAAGACGATGTAGCGCTTGTCGGCGAGGTTCTTGCCCCAGAGCGAGACCTCCCAGCGGCCGTTGACCGAGGTCACGCCGATCCGCGCGTCGAACAGATCGTAGCCGGGGATGGCGTAATACTTGCCGTAGACCGGATTGACAACCTTGGGGTCGAAGTTCTCGCTCGACTGGACGCTGTAGCCGAGGTGGACGAAACCATCAAACTGGCTGTCCAGGCCATGCTGATAATCGACAGAGAAATAGGCCTTGTTCTTCGGCGCGTAGGGCGTCTGCACGCCGTTGGCGCTGAGCGTCTTGCCGCCCGCCGTGCCGCCGCCGCCCGGATAGTTGTCGTACTTGCTCTCGTTGTAGGTGTAGTTGGCCGAAAGGGTCAGGCCCGGCAGCGGGATCAGGTCGCCTTCCAGCTCGAGCCCCTTGGAGGTGACCGTGCCGGCGTTGGTCAGGCTGGTGACCTGGACCGTCTGGCCGCCGACCTGCACCGGCACGAAGGTGAACACCTGGAAGGCGTCGAACTTGGAGTCGAACACGGTGGCGTTCAGGCGCGCGCGCCCGTCCCAGAAGTCCGACTTCAGGCCGGCCTCGTAGTTCGTCACCGTCTCGGGCCGCACCCGGATGCCGGCGGCCAGCTGCGAGGGAGTGGAGCTGTCGAGGTTCCAGCCGCCGCTCTTGAACCCGCGGTCGACCAGGGCGAACACCATGATCTTGCTGGTCAGGTGGAAGTTGACCCCGACCTTTGGCGTGAGCTTGTAGGTCGACATGCTGTCGCTCTTGCCCGAGAAGTTGCCGGCCACGAGCTGGTAGGGGTCATGCGCATAGAAGTCGCGCAGGTCCTTGTCCTCGATGGTGTAGCGAAGGCCGCCGGTCAGCTCGACCTGTGGGATGATCCGGTAGTTCCCGTTGAAGAAGGCCGCGTAGGAATTGGTCTGGACCTTGGCCCCGATCGGGATGGTGACGTTGGCGTAGAGCGGATAGGGCGACGGCAGGTAGGCCATGCCGGAGCCGAATTCGTCCGCGCTCTTCTCGTCGTTCAGCTGGTTGAAGTAGTAGAGGCCGGCCACCCAGTCGTAGTGCTCGGTCTTGGGCGAAGCCACGCGGAGTTCTTCGGAGAACTGGTGGGTCTGCTCGCGAAACACCGCGGTCAGCAGCGGGAAGGTCGTCACCTCGTTGTTGAAGTTGAGGTATTGGGAGCCGCCGCGCAGGGCCGAGATCGAGGTGAGCTGGTAGCCGCCGCCGAGCTGGTAATCGACGTTGAGCGCCGTTCCCCAGCTGTTGATGACGGCGTGGTCGTGATTATAGGACTTGAAGTTGTAGACGTCCGAGCCGGCCGTCGGCAGGTAGGAGTAGTGCAGGGTCGAGTTGAAGTCCCGCAGCCCGTCGACGCTCAGGTTGATGTCCAGCTTGTCGGTCGGCCGCCAGCGCAGCTGAGCGCGCGCGGCGATCCCGTCCTGCCCCATGTTGTCGTTGTGCAGCTGGACATTGTGGTAGTAGCCGTCGCTGTAGTTGCGGGTGATGGCGAACTGGCCGTCCAGCCCCGTGGTGATCGGACCGTTGACCAGGGCCGAAAGGCGGTATTCGCCATAGTTGCCGACCTCGGCCTCGGCGGTCCCCCCGAAGGTCGAGCTGGGCTTGCGCGTGGTGATGCTGATCACGCCGGCGTCGGTGTTCTTGCCGAACAGGGTGCCTTGCGGGCCGCGCAGCACATCCACCTGCTGGACCCCAAGCAGGGTCTGGTTGTTCAGGTAGGAGCGGCCGATATAGACGCCGTCGATGTAGACGCCGACGCGGGAATCGTAGCCGGCGTTGCGGGAGTAGTCGACGATGCCGCGGATGCCGTAGCGCCCCTGCTCGCCGCCGTCGCCGAAGGTGACCGAAGGCGCGGCGGACTGGATGTCCTGCAGCTTGTTCACACCGAGCTTGGCCAGGGTGTTGGCGCTGACGCTTTCGACCGACATGCCGACCGCCTGCATGTTCTCGGCCCGCTTCTGCGCGGTGATCACCACCTCTTCGACCGTCTCCGGCGCGCCGCCGGCGGGGGGCGGCGCGGTCGCGGCCTGGCCGGCGGCCGCAGCCATGGCGGCGGTCAGCGCCGCGCCCAGGAAGAGCGGAAGGCGGCGCAGGGCGCGCCTCTTCGGAAGTGTTGAGATCGTCATTCGTCATCCCCCGGGCGGGTTGGCCGCCGCTTGCTGATCGATGGCCCCGCGGGGACGCTCCTCCCCCGTCGCCGCCTTGTGACCTTCGGCGATCGGTTGGCTCGCACCATTCGCGCCCGGCGCGGCGGGCGTCTTGGTCCAGGCCGCGGCAAATGGAGGGACCAGGGAGGGCCTCAGGCCTCCACAGGCGCCGCCTGGGGCTGCAAGCCGTCGGTCTCGGTCGCCGCGAAATCCGGATAGGGGCCAAGCAGCAGGAGCAGGCCCGCGGCCGCCACCGCGACCAGGCCCACGGCCAGCATCGGCGCCGTCGGCCCGTGGGCGAGCGCCAGGCCCGCGCCGAACAGCGGCGGGCCGGCCGCCGCCCCGACCAGGAAGGCGACGTTGTGCCAGCTGTAGATCTCGGCCAGGGACCTGCGGCCGAAATAGCGGCCGACCAGCAGGGTCAGAAGATCGGTCTCGGCGCCGCCCGCCGCGCCCCCCATCACCGCCCAGGCGATGGCCAGCGGGCCGAAGGTCCTGATGTTCAGCAGGGTCACCGCCGCGGCCGCGGTCAAAAGGACGCCGAACGCTCCGACGAGCGGGGCGTGCCAGCGGTCCATCATGTGGCCGAAGACGACCCGGCCCAGCAGGAGCGAAAGGCCCGCGATCGACTGCAGCGCGGCCGCTTGGCCAAGGCTCAGCGACCGTTCGTGGGTCAGGAGATAGACCGCGTTGCCTGTCATGGCGTAGCCGGCCAGGCCGAACAGGCCCAGCGTCACCATGATCAGCCAGAAGGCTGGCCGCCGCAGGGCCTGGGGCAGGCTGAAGCCCGCCGCCTCGCGCGGCGCGGCGGGGCGGCCCTCCGCCGCCGGCCCGCCGTCGGCCTGCTCGCCGTACTGGGCGGGGTCGTCCTTGACGAACAGGGCGACGATCGGGGCGACGACCACCACCAGAAGGGCGGCGATGATCAGGAGCGCGCCGCGCCACCCATAGCCGTCCGAGAGCCTCGCCATCAGCACCGGCAACAGCGCCCCGCCCGCGCCCTGCCCCGCGACAGCGACCCCGAGCGCAAGCCCCCGCCGACGGTCGAACCAGAGCGAGATCGCCCGCAGATAGGCGACCGGATTGGTGAAGGCGCCGGCCACGCCGACCACAACGTAGAAGGCGTAGAGCGAGGCGATCGACCGGTTCAGCAGGGTCCCGCCGGCGATCGCGACCGCGAGCGCGATGACGCCGCAGAGCCCCACCCTTCGGGAGCCGAAGCGGTCGGTCAGCCGACCCACGACCGGCACCGCGGCCGTGGTCGAGACCAGGAAGACCGACAGGCCCAGCGACATGGCCGTCTGGCTCCAGCCGAACTCGCGCCCGACATAGGCCGTCAACACCCCGAAGGTCGCCGCCGCGAAGGTCGTGCCGCAGATCACCAGGGCGACCGACGTGGCGGCCACCACGCTCCAACCGCGAAATATCCTCGGCATGGCTCACCCCCGCTGACGCGACGGAACGAGCCTAGCGCCGGGATTCCCCCTGTCGCCCGCCCGCGGGCCCTGGCCCATGCATTTTGCGGGTTCTGGACCACGCCCGCGCATCCTAAAGCCCTTCAATGCGCCGAGGTCGCGAGAGGGGCGAGGACATGGACGAGACCACCATCTTCCAGGCGCGGAACATCATCACGCTCGACCCGCGCCGGCCGACCGCCAGCTGCGTCGCCGTGCGCGGCGGCCGCATCCTGGGCGTGGGCGAGATGGACGAGCTGGCGGGCTGGGGCCCGCACCGCATCGAGCGGCGCTTCGCCGACCACGTGCTCGCGCCGGGCTTCGTCGAGGGCCACGCCCACATGATGACCGGCGCCCTCTGGACCTACGTCTATGTGGGCCACATGGACCGGGCGGACCCCAAGGGCCGCCTCTGGCCGGCGCTGCGCGACAACGCGGCGCTGATCCAGCGCCTGCGCGAGGCCGAGGCCGCGCTGCCGGCGTCCGAACCGCTGATCGGCTGGGGATTCGACCCCCTGTTCATCGACGGCCCGCGGCTCAGCAAGGTCGAGCTGGACCAGGTGTCGGCCACCCGGCCGATCCTAGTGCTGCACTCCAACCTGCACCTGCTCACCGCCAATTCCGCCGCCCTGGCGCTGGTCGGCTACGACAGGTCGACCACCGTGCACGGGGTGATCAAGGGCGAGGATGGCGAGCCGGCGGGAGAGCTGCAGGAGTTCGGGGCCATCATGCCGCTGTTCCGGCGCCTGAAGCTGGACATCGAGGGCGTCGCTTCGGGCGACAGGACGATGACCGCCTTCGCCGAGACGGCGCGGCGCGCGGGCGTGACCACCATCACCGACCTCGGCCGCACCCTGCGCCAGGAGCACGTCGACGAGCTGCTGGCCTTCACCGGCCGCGAGGATTGTCCCGTCCGCATCGCGCCCATGCTGCTGTCGCAGTTCAAGGGGGTGGACGAACTGATCGCCGATGCGAGCGCCTTCGCCGCCCAGAACACCGCCAAGCTGCGGCTGGGTGCGATCAAGATCGTCGTGGACGGCTCGATCCAGGGCTACACCGCCCGCGTCCTCTGGCCGGGCTACTACAAGGGTGTCGACCAGGGCATCTGGAACGTCGCGCCCGAACAGCTCGACGCCATGGTCGAGCGGCTGAACGCGGCCGGCCGGCAGATCCATATCCACGTCAACGGCGACGAGGCCTGCGAGGCGGCGCTCGACGCGCTTGAGAAGGCCCTGGCCAGCCATCCGCGGCCCGACCATCGCCACACCCTGCAGCACTGCCAGATGGCGAGCCCGGCGCAGTACCGGCGGATCAAGGCGCTCGGCCTGTGCGTGAACCTGTTCGCCAACCACCTCTACTATTTCGGCGACAAGCACTATGAACTGACGCTCGGACCGGACCGGGCGGAGCGGATGAACGCCTGCGGCGCCGCAACGGCGCTCGGCGTGCCGCTGGCCATCCACTCCGACAGCCCCGTCACCCCGCTCGCGCCGCTGTTCACCGCCTGGTGCGCCGCCAACCGGATCACCGAGAGCGGTCGGGTGCTAGGCGCCGGCGAGCGGATCGGCGTCGTCGACGCGCTGAAGGCCATCACCCTGGGCCCCGCCTTCACCCTGAGGATGGACCATGAGATCGGCTCCATCGAGACCGGCAAATGGGCCGATTTCGCCGTGCTGGAGGCCGACCCCCTGGCCGGCGGGCCCGAAGGCCTCAAGGATGTCGGCGTCGCCGGCACGGTGCTGGCCGGCCGGCCGATGATGGAGCCGATGGGATAGGATGCCGAAGGCGGGCCAGAGGCCTCCCCTGCCGACCACCGTCCTCGGCGGCTTCCTGGGCGCCGGCAAGACCACCCTGGTCAACCACCTGCTGCGCCACGCGGGCGGGCGGCGGATCATGGTGCTGGTCAACGATTTCGGCGAGGTCCCGATCGACGCCGACCTGATCGCCGGCGAGGCGAACGGCGTCCTGTCGCTGGCCAACGGCTGCGTCTGCTGCTCGACCGGCGGCGACCTCCTCAACGCCCTCACCCTGGCGCTCGACGGGCCGACGCGGCCGGACCACCTCGTGATCGAGGCCTCCGGCGTGGCCGACCCCGACCGCCTGGCCGACGTGGCCCGGGCCGAGCCCGACCTGACGCTCAACGGGATCGTGGTGCTGGTCGACAGCGGCCGCATCGACGCCCTCGCCTCGGACCCGCGCCTGGGCCGCCAGGTCCGCGACCAGCTCGCCCCGGCCCACCTGGTGATCCTCAACAAGCAGGATCGCGGCGCGCCGCCGGGGCTGGAGGCGCGCATCCGCCAGCTCGCCCCGGGCGCCGCCATGGTGAGCGCGCGCCACGCCGCCGCGCCGGCCGACCTGGTCCTGGGCGAACTGGCGACGCCCGGCGGCGGATGGCGCGCCCGCGCGGTCGAGGCGCCCTCGCACGAGGCGGTCTTCGCCCGTTGGTCCAAGGTTGGCGGGCCGCCGACCACGCTGGACGCGCTTGGCGACCGGCTGGCGCGCCTGCCCGCGGGCGTCGTGCGGCTAAAAGGCTTCGTGGCGCTCGGTGACGGCGCCATGGCCCTGGTCCAGGCCACCGGCGACCAACGCGAAGTCACCCGCCTGCCCCCCACAGCCGCCGCCGGCCCCACCCGGATGTTCGCCATCGGCCTCGCCGGCGAGCTGGAAGCCGACGCGCTGGACGCCCTGTTCGCCGAGACCTGACGCCGCGGAACCTGCATGACCGCTTGAGCGAGATCAACGCCGCGCGGGCCTTTGCCCCGTAAGGCTTTGCGCACGGTGGGGGTTGGACCCTCCGGGTTCGAGGACATCATGGCGCGCGCCTTCCGAAGTCTGTCGCTGTGCGCGGTGCTTCTGTCCGGCTGCACGATGGCGCCGGCCTATGTGCGGCCGGATGCGCCCATCTCGGCAAGCTACCCGGGAGCGCCAGAGCCAGCTGGCGACTCGATCGCCCGCGTCGGCTGGCGCAGCTTCTTCGCCGATCCCCAGCTCCAGGCCCTGATCCAGGCGGCGCTGGACAACAACCGTGACCTGCGGGTCGCCGCCGGCCGGGTCGAGGCTGGGCAAGCATCCTACAAGATTCAGGGCGCCCCGCTCCTGCCCAGCCTCAGCGCGCTCGGCCTGGGCCTGCGCACGGGGCTGCCGTCCGACCTGTCTCTGACCGGCAGCCCGACGACCGCCAACTTCTTCGCCGGGGGGCTGAGCGCGAGCTGGGAGCTCGACGTCTGGGGCCGCCTGCGCAGCCAGCGGCAGTCCGCGCGCGAATCCTACCTGGCGAGCGAGGAGGCGCGCCGCGCCGTCGTCGTCGGCCTGATCCGGCAGGTGGCCGACCGTTACCTGCTTGAGCAGGAGTACGCCGAGCGCATCGCGCTGGCCGACCAGACCATCGTCAACCGCCAGGAGGCGCTGCGCATCGCCCGGCGGCGCTATGAGGTCGGGTCGAGCTCCAAGCTGCCGATGACCCAGGCCCAGACCCTGCTCGGCCAGGCCCAGGCCGCCTTGCAGGCGCTGGAGCAGGCCCGCGCGCAGAACCAGGACGCCCTGGTGCTGCTGGTCGGCCGCCCGACGGAGATCCCGCGCTCGCCGACCAGGCTGGCCGACGCCGATTTCGCGCGCAGCCTGCCGACCGGCCTGCCCTCGGCCCTGCTGGTGAACCGGCCCGACATCATGGCCGCCGAGCACCAACTTCGCGCGGCCCACGCCGACATCGGAGCGGCGCGGGCGGCCTATTTTCCGGACATCAGCCTGATGGCGGCCGGCGGGACCGCCAGCGGCCAGCTGGACCGGCTGTTCAGGGCGGGGAGCGGAGTGTGGAGCTTCGCGCCCCTGGTCACCGCGCCGATCTTCGAAGGTGGCAAGCTCGCCGGGAACCTGGCCAGCGCCAAGGCCGAGCGGGACATCGCGCTCGCCACCTACGAGCAGTCGATCCAGTCGGCCTTCCGCGACGTCGCCGACGCCTTGGCCGCTCGGCGCTGGCTGGGCGAGCAGGTCCAGACCACCCAGCAGACGCTCGACGCCCTGGGCGAACGCGCCCGGCTGGCCGACCTCAGCTACGCCAACGGCCGCGCCACCTACCTTGAGGTGCTGGAGGCCCAGCGCGACCTGTTCACGGCCCAACAGACCCTGGTCCAGCTTCGCCGCGCCTACCTGGCCAGCGAGGTCGATCTCTACGCCGCCCTGGGAGGCGGCCTTTCCGACGGCTCACGACAGAACCAGGCGGGCATGGCGCGATGACGAAGATCAACCGGACCTGGCTGTTGCGCGGCGCCGTCCTCGTGGCCGTCTGCGCGCTCGCGCTGGCCGCCTGGCTGGTCCTGAGGCCCAAGGGGCTGGGGGACGGCGTCGTCAGCGGCAACGGCAGGATCGAGGCGACCGAGATCGACGTCTCGGCCAAGACCCCCGGGCGCCTGCTCTCGGTGCTGGCCGACGAGGGCGACCAGGTGAAGGCCGGACAGGTCGTCGCCGTGATCGACACCCAGACGCTCCAGGCCCAGCGGGCCGAGGCCGAGGCCCAGCTCCAGGCCGCCCTGGTCGCCGTCCAGACCGCCGCCAGCCAGGTGGCTCAGCGCGAGAGCGAGCGCGCCTCGGTGCTCGCCGGCGTGCGCCAGCGCCAGGCCGAGCTGAACGCGGCGGCCAAGCGGCTGGCGCGGTCCGACACCCTCTCGCGCGAGGGCGCGGCGGCGGTGCAGGAACGCGACGACGACCAGGCGCGGGTCGACGAGGCCACGGCGGCGTTGGGGGCGACCCAGGCCCAGGTCGCGGCCGCCGAGGCGGCGATCAAGACCGCCAAGTCCCAGGCGACCGGCGCCCTGGCCAATGTCGACGCGGTGCGCGCGAGCATCCAGCGACTGGACGCCGACATCGCCGACGCCACCCTCAAGGCGCCGGAGGACGGCCGCGTGCAGTACCGCGTCGCCCAGCCGGGCGAGGTGATCGGGGCGGGCGGCAAGGTGCTGAACCTGGTGAACCTGTCCGACGTCTACATGACCTTCTTCCTGCCCGAGACCGTCGCCGGGCGCGTGGGCCTTGGGACCGACGTGCGCATCGTGCTGGACGCCGCGCCCGAGTACGCCATTCCCGCCAAGGTCTCCTTCGTCGCCGACGTGGCCCAGTTCACCCCCAAGACGGTGGAGACGACCAGCGAGCGGCAGAAGCTGATGTTCCGGGTCAAGGCGCGGATCGATCCGGCGCTGCTGCGCCGCCACCTGCAGCAGGTGAAGACCGGGCTACCCGGCGTCGCCTATGTGAAGATCGACCCGCGCGCATCCTGGCCGCAGGCGCTGCAACTCAAGACCCCGGAATGAGCGGACCGGAGCCCAGCGCCGCGCCGCTTGCGGCCCGGCTGGTCGACGTCGGCCTGCGCTTCGGCGACCGGGTGGCCCTGGGCGGCGTCACGCTCGACATTCCGGCCGGCCGGATGGTCGGGCTGATCGGACCCGATGGGGTCGGCAAGTCGAGCCTGTTCTCGCTGGTCGCCGGGGCGCGCGCGATCCAGTCGGGCCGGATCGAGGTGCTGGGCGGCGACATGGCCGACCGCCGTCACCGCGAGAGCGTCTTCTCGCGCATCGCCTACATGCCGCAGGGCCTGGGCAAGAACCTCTATCCGACCCTTTCGGTGTTCGAGAACCTGGACTTCTTCGGCCGCCTGTTCGGCCAGGACCGCGCGGAGCGGGATCGCCGCATCGCCGACCTTCTGGAAAGCACGGGCCTTGCGCCGTTCCGGGACAGGCCGGCGGGCAAGCTCTCGGGCGGCATGAAGCAGAAGCTGGGTCTCTGCTGCGCCCTGATCCACGACCCGGACCTGTTGCTGCTCGACGAGCCCACGACCGGCGTCGACCCGTTGTCGCGCCGGCAGTTCTGGGACCTGATCGGACGCATCCGGGCCGAACGGCCGCAGATGGGCGTGCTGGTCGCCACCGCCTACATGGAGGAGGCGGCCCGCTTCGACTGGCTGATCGCCATGGACGCGGGCAAGGTGCTGGCGAGCGGGACCGTGGCGGACCTCTACGCCCAGACCGGCGAGTCCTCGCTGGAGGACGCCTTCGTCGCCCTGCTGCCCGAGGGGCGGCGCCGTGACCATCAACGGCTGGTCATTCCGCCCCGCCCGGCCGGGCTGGACGGCGAGGTGGCCATCGAGGCCAAGGGCCTGACCATGCGGTTCGGCGACTTCACCGCGGTGGATCACGTCGATTTCCGCATCGAGCGCGGGGAGATCTTCGGCTTCGTCGGGTCCAACGGCTGCGGCAAGTCGACGACCATGAAGATGCTCACCGGCCTGCTGCCGGCCACCGAGGGCCAGGCCTGGCTGTTCGGCCACGAGATCGACCCCAACGACATGCGCACCCGCGCCCGGGTCGGCTACATGTCCCAGGGCTTTTCGCTCTATTCCGAGCTGACGGTGCGGCAGAACCTGGAACTGCACGCCAAGCTGTTCCACGTGCCGGCGGACCAGATCCGCGCGCGGGTCGACGAGATGGCCGCCCGCTTCGACATCGCGCCGATCCTCGACGCCCTGCCGGACGGCCTCCCGCTCGGCCAGCGACAACGGCTGTCGCTGGCCGTGGCCATGATCCACAAGCCCGAGATGCTGATCCTGGACGAGCCGACCTCCGGGGTCGATCCGCTCGCGCGCGACAACTTCTGGCGGATGATGATCGACCTGGCCCGCAACGACCGGGTGACGATCTTCATCTCGACCCACTTCATGAACGAGGCGGAGCGCTGCGACCGGATATCGCTGATGCACGCCGGCCGGGTGCTGGTGACCGACACCCCGGCCCGGATCGTCGGCGCCAGCGGCGCGGCGAACCTGGAGGACGCCTTCGTCGGCTATCTGCAGGCGGCCTCGGAAGCCGGGCAGCCGGATGCGGCCGCCGCGGCGCCGCCCGCGGAGCCGGCGCAGGTCGCGCGCGCCAGGCCGACGCCGGACGGCTTCAGCTTCCGGCGGATGTCCAGCTACAGCCTGCGCGAGACGCTGGAACTCCGCCGAGATCCCATCCGCGCGACCATGGCTCTCCTGGGCAGCGTCATTCTGTTGTTCATCCTGGGCTACGGCATCACCCTGGACGTCGAGAACCTGCCCTTCGCCGTCCTCGACCGCGACGGGACCACCACCAGCCAGGACTATGCGCTCAACCTCGCGGGCTCGCGCTATTTCATCGAGCGACCGCCGATCACCGACTATGCCGACCTCGACCGTCGGATGCGCAGCGGGGAACTCAGCCTCGCCGTCGAGATTCCGCCCGGATTCGCCCGAGACCTGCAGCGCGGGAACACCGTCTCGATCGGCGCCTGGATCGACGGCGCCATGCCGATGCGGGGCGAGACCATCCAATCCTACGTCCAGGCCCTGCACCTGCAGTGGATGAACCAGATGGCCGTGACCCGGCTCGGCCTGGGGCCGTTGTCCGGAGCGGCGAACGTCGAGACCCGGTTCCGCTACAATCCGAACGTGGTGAGCATCGTGGCCATGGTCCCGGCGGTGATCCCGGTGCTGCTGCTGCTCATTCCCGCCATGCTGACCGCGCTCAGCGTCGTGCGGGAAAAGGAGCTCGGCTCGATCGTCAACTTCTACGTGACCCCGGTCACGCGGCTCGAGTTCCTGCTGGGCAAGCAGGCGCCCTACGTCGCCCTGACCATGGTGAACTTCGCCCTGCTGACGGCCCTGGCGGTCACCGTCTTCCGCGTGCCGCTGACCGGCAACCTGCCGGCGCTCACCCTCGGCGCCTTCCTCTACAGCCTGTGCAGCACGGCCCTGGGGCTGCTGGTCTCGGTCTTCGTGCGCAGCCAGATCGCGGCCATCTTCGCCACCGCCATCATCACCCTGCTGCCGGCCGTCCAGTTCTCGGGCCTGATCGACCCGGTCTCCTCGCTCGAAGGCGTAGGCGCCCTGATCGGCCGCGTCTATCCGACGACCTTCTTCGTCACTATCTGCCGCGGCGTCTTCTCCAAGGGGCTTGGCTTCGCCGACCTGAACGCCTCGTTCCTTCCCCTGGCCGCAGCCTTCCCGGTGCTTCTGGGCGCGACCGCCCTGTTCCTTGGCAAGCAGGAGCGGTGAGCCATGAAGGCGGCCAACATCTTCAACCTCGGGGTCAAGGAGCTGATCAGCCTCTATCGCGACCCGATCATGCTGTTCCTGATCGCCTTCGCCTTCACCGGCTCGGTGTACACGGCGGCCAAGGGGCTGCCCGAGACCCTGAACCGGGCCTCGATCGCCATCGTCGATGAAGACCAGTCGCCTCTGTCGCGCCGGGTGAGCGACGCCTTCTATCCGCCACACTTCACCGAGCCGGCGCTGATCACGCGCGAGCAGATGGATCCCGGCATGGACGCCGGCCGCTACACCTTCACCCTCGACATACCGCCCGACTTCCAACGCGACGTGCTGGCCGGACGCCGCCCCACGGTGCAGCTCAACGTCGACGCGACGCGGATGACCCAGGCCTTCACCGGCAGCGGCTATATCCAGCAGATCGTGAGCGGAGAGGTGACAGCCTTCCTCCAGCGCTACCGTGGCGCGACCGGATCGCCGGCCGACCTGGCCATCCGCGTCCGCTTCAACCCGACGCTGGCGCAGATCTGGTTCGGCGCGGTGATGGAGGTGATCGACAACGTCACCATGCTCTCGATCATCCTGACCGGCGCGGCCCTGATCCGCGAACGCGAGCACGGCACTATCGAACATCTGCTGGTGATGCCGGTGACGCCTTTCGAGATCATGGCCAGCAAGGTCTGGTCGATGGGACTGGTGGTGCTGGCGGCCAGCGCCCTCTCGATCACCCTGGTGGTCCAGGGTCTGCTCAGGGTGACGATCGAGGGTTCGATCCCGCTCTTCCTGCTGGGCGCCGCGCTCTGCCTGTTCGCCACCACCTCGATGGGTATCTTCATGGCCACGATCGCGCGGTCCATGCCGCAGTTCGGCCTGCTGCTGATGCTGGTGATGGTGCCGCTCGAGGTCCTGTCCGGCGCGATAACCCCGCGCGAAAGCATGCCCCAGGCGCTGCAGACCCTGATGCTGATCGCGCCGACGACCCACTTCGTACAGCTGGCCCAGGCCATCCTCTACCGCGGCGCGGGCCTGGAGGCGGTGTGGCGGCAGTTCCTGGCGCTGGCGGTGATCGGCTCGGTCTTCTTCACCGCCGCCCTCGCCCGCTTCCGTAAGACCCTGCCGCTGATGGCCTGAGCCGCCGAGGCGGAACGCGCCAGCGGGCAGGCCGCCGGCGCCTTTCGGCCCGCGTCAGTCCTTGGCGCGCTCGACGTAGGAGCCGTCGGCGGTCATCACCACCACCCTGGTGCCGGCGGTGATGTAGGTGGGGACCATGGTGCGCACGCCGTTGGCCAGGATGGCGGGCTTGTAGGAGCCCGAGGCGGTCTGGCCTTTGACCACCGGCTCGGTCTCGACGATCTCGAAGGTCGCGCGCGCCGGCAGTTCGAGCGCGATCGGGTTGTCGTCGTGGATCGACAGCATGCAGGTCGTGCCGTCCTGCAGATAGGCGGCGGCGTCGCCGACCAGCTCGACCGGGACGGTGACCTGGTCGTAGTTCTCGGGGTTCATGAAGTGGAAGCCGTCCCCGTCCTGGTAGAGGAAGTTGTACTCCCGCTCGTCCACGAACGCCCGCTCGACCTGCTCGGTCGTCCGGTAGCGCTCCGAAACCTTCACCCCGTCGGAGATGCGGCGCATGTCGAGCTGGGTCACCGGGGTGCCCTTGCCGGGGTGGATGTTCTCCATGCTCAGGACGACGTAGAGCTTTCCGTCGATGTCGACGACGGCGCCTTTCCTGAGCGAGCTGGCTGCAACCTTCACGAATTCATCCTCGAAGCTGGGGCGAGAGCGAGCCCCGCACCCTTGATGGGTCTGATAATCATCGCGCACCTACACCGCTGAGCGCTAGAATGACCAGAGGTCAAAGCGCGCGCCGGCGCGCCGTCCGCCCTTCATACCGAGCGATAGCCCTCCTTGTCGAACCCTTCCCCCACGCCCTGGTGGCGGCCCGAGCGTCATCGCGACCGCCGCCCCTTCCTGCTCGCCCGCAACGCCGTCACCCGGGCGGTGCGCGCCTGGTTCGAGGCCGAGGGCTTCGTCGAGGTCGAGGCGGCGGCGCTGCAGGTCTCGCCGGGCAACGAGGCGCACCTGCACGCCTTCGCCACCCAGATGATCGGTCCGGGCGGCGAGGCGGCCCGCCTCTACCTGCACACCTCGCCCGAATTCGCCTGCAAGAAGCTGCTGGCCGCGGGCGAGGAGAAGATCTTCGACTTCGCCCGGGTCTGGCGCAACCGCGAGCGCGGCCCGCTGCACCACCCCGAGTTCACCCTGCTGGAATGGTACCGGGCCGGCGCGCCCTATGAGGCGCTGATGGCGGACTGCGCCGCCCTGATGGCGCTGGCGGCGCGCACGACCGGCCGGTCCAGCTTCGCCTTCCGAGGCCGAACGATGGACCCGTTCGCCGAGCCGGAACGCTTGAGCGTGGCCGAGGCCTTCGACCGGTTCGCCGGGATCGACCTGCTCGCCAGCGTCTCGGCCGACGGCTCGACCGACCGCGACGCGCTCGCCGCCGCCGCGAGGAACGCCGCGATCCGCGTGGCCGACGACGACACCTGGGCCGATGTCTTCAGCCGGGTGATGGTCGCGCGCGTGGAGCCGAACCTGGGCGAGGGCCGCGCCACCATCCTGTGCGAATACCCCGTCGCCGAGGCGGCCCTGGCGCGGGCCAAGCCGGGCGAGCCCAGGGTGGCCGAGCGCTTCGAGCTGTACGCCTGCGGGGTCGAGCTGGCCAACGCCTTCGCCGAACTGACCGACCCGGTCGAACAGCGCCGCCGGTTCGAGGCCGAGATGGCGGAGAAGGCGCGGGTCTATGGCGAGCGCTACCCGATCGACGAGGACTTCCTGGCCGCCCTCGGCGCCATGCCGGCGGCCTGCGGCGCCGCGCTCGGCTTCGATCGGCTGGCCATGCTGGCGGCGGGCGCGAGCCACATCGAACAGGTCCTCTGGACGCCGGTGGTCGAGCCCTGAGCGCCCAGGTTGCCCTGGCGGCGGGGCAGGTTCATATGCGCGGCCAGCCCATGACCCCCGACAAGACCCTCACCACCCCGGCGGCCCTCGCCCAGTCCGGCCTGGTCGCGCCCGATCGCCTGCCCGCCCTGGAGCGGGTGGCGGCGCGCTACGCCGTCGCCATCACCCCGGCCAGCGCCGCCCTGGTCGACCCGGCCGATCCGCACGATCCGATCGCCCGCCAGTTCATCCCAGACGAGGCCGAACTGGACCTCCTGCCCGGGGAGATGGCCGACCCGATCGGCGATGCGGCCCACAGTCCGGTCCCCGGCGTTGTGCACCGCTACCCCGACCGTGCGCTGCTGATGCTGACCCACAGCTGCGCGACCTACTGCCGCTTCTGCTTCCGGCGCGAGACGGTGGGGCCGGGCGGCGGCGGGACGCTGTCGGGCGAGGCGCTGGAGGCGGCGCTGGGCTACATCGCCGGCCAGCCGCAGATCTGGGAGGTGATCCTGACCGGCGGCGATCCGCTGGTCCTGTCGCCGCGGCGGCTGGGCGCGGTGATGGACCGGCTGGCGGCGATCGAGCACGTCAAGGTCGTGCGCCTGCACACCCGCGTGCCGGCGGTCGATCCGGACCGGATCACCGACGCACTCGTGGCGGCCCTGAAGCGGGCCGGCAAGGCGGTCTATGTCGCCCTGCACGCCAACCATCCGCGCGAGCTGACGCCGGCGGCGCGCGCGGCCTGCGCCCGGCTGATCGACGCGGGCCTGCCGATGGTCAGCCAGACGGTGTTGCTGGCCGGCGTCAACGACGACCCCGAGGTGCTGGGCGCCCTGATGCGGGCCTTCGTCGAGACCCGGATCAAGCCCTACTACCTGCACCAGGCCGACCTCGCGCCCGGCACCGGCCACCTGCGGACTTCGATCGCCGAGGGCCAGGCCCTGATGCGGGCGCTGCGCGGCCGCTTCTCCGGCCTGTGCCAGCCGACCTATGTGCTCGACACCCCCGGCGGCCACGGCAAGGTCCCGGTCGGACCGAGCTATCTCAGCGGCGACGAGGCGTCCGGCCTGCGCATCGAGGACCCCTGGGGCTGCGAGCGCCCCTACCCGCCCGCATCGCGCCCCTGATCGGCCCGTTGATCCGTCTCAATGCCCCTGGCCGGCGAGCGCGGCAGGCTGTGCGCGCCTTCACGCGGGACTTGAGCCATGAACCGATCTGTCGCCTACGCCCTCATCAGCGCGGCCATCGCCCTGGCCGGCTGCAGCCAGCCGACGTCGCCGGCCGGCCGGGGCAAGCCGCCCGTCCCCTCCAAGCCCGAACCGCCTTCCCTGTGGTCCGTCCAGACCCAGGATGACCAGGGCAAGGTCACCAAGACGGCCCTGATCTGCGCGGATTCCGCGGTGCGCCGCAGCTTCGCCAGGCCGCTGCCGAGCCCCAACGGCAAGCCTTGCCAGCTGCTGGCCGCGCCCGTCGACCAGGGCGACCGGTTCGCCGCGCGCTGCAAGACCGACGGCGGCCACTTCGACATCCAGGCCGCGCGGACGGGCGACCCCGAAAAGGACCTCACGGTCAAGCTGCTGATCCAGACCGACGTCAAGGGTCATGAGGCCCTGAGCCAGACGCTGCGCTATCGGCGGCTGGGGGACTGCCCCGCCGACTGGGCCGCCGGCGACACGGCCGCCCCCGGCGCGCTGACCGCCACCAATTCGCTCTCGGGGGCCGGCCATCCCTTGTCCAGTCCCGCGCCCTCGCCCGCGCCCGCGCCCTGAGCGGACAACGCGGGATGGCGGCGTTGACCCACGTCAACGCCATGGGGCCAAAGGCCGCCATTGTGTGATGATCATCTTTTGGAACCGACGCGCAGCATCGGCGCTCCGGTCATTGGACATGCGGAGGGCGCGCAGATGGCGGACAACGATTCGCACCGGTGGATGTGGGGCGAAGCGCTGGACGTGCTGGCGCGGGCCGAGCGGCTGCATCGCCAGCTGTTCCAGCCGGCCCCGGCCCGATCGCGCGGCCCGAGCTGGGAGCCGCCCGTGGACGTGCTGGAGACCGCCGGCGAAGTGGTGATCATGGCGGCCCTGCCGGGCGTCAGTGAGAACGCCCTGACGCTCGTCATCGACGGCCCGCACCTAGTGATCAGCGGCGAGCGCACCCTGCCAGGCGAGCTGCGCACGGCGGTGATCCACCGCCTGGAGCTGCCGCAGGGCTATTTCGAACGCCGCGTGCCGCTGCCGGCGGGTCGATACGACCAGGTCCGCCATAAGACCCTGAATGGCTGCCTCGTCGTCACCCTGCGCAAACTCGCCTGAACCTGGAGTGGACATGACCGACGCCCCAGCCGCCGAAGCCGAGACCAGACCGTCCCCGCCGACGGACGCCTTCATCGTCCTGCCGGTGCGCAACACCGTGTTGTTCCCCGAGATGGTGACGCCGCTGACCATCGGCCGGCCCAGCTCCATCGCCGCGGCCCAGCAGGCCGTGCGCGAACAGCGCCAGATCGTCGTCGTTCTCCAGCGCGACCCCCAGGAGGCCGAACCCAAGGCCGGCGGCCTGCACGACGTCGGCGTGGTGGCCAATGTCCTGCGCTACATCACCGGCCCGGGCGGCGAACACCACGTGATCTGCCAGGGCGTCCAGCGTTTCCGCATCACCGAGCTGGTCGACGGCTGGCCCTACCTGGTCGCGCGCGGCCTGCACCTGCCCGAGCCGGCCGAGACCGGGCCAGACGTCGAGGCGCGGTTCCTGAACCTGCGTCGGCAGGTGCTGGAAATGCTGGAGCTGATCCCGCAGGCGCCGCCGGAGCTGCGCGAGACGGTTGCGGCCATCACCAGCCCGGGCACGCTGGCCGACATGGCCGCCGCCCACATCGACGCCACGCCCCAGGAAAAGCAGGACATTCTCGAGACGGTCGAGCTGATCGCCCGGCTCGACAAGACCTCCACCATGGCCGCGCACCGCCTGCAGGTGCTGCGCATCTCCCACGAGATCGGGGCCCAGACCCAGGCGTCGCTGTCCGAACGCCAGCGCCAGGCGCTGCTGCGCGAACAGCTGGCGACCATCCAGCGCGAGCTGGGCGAGGGCGAAGGCGCCAGCGCCGAAATCGCCGAACTGGCCGCCGCGATCGACAAGGCGGCCATGCCGGAGGAGGTCGAGACCCAGGCCCGCAAGGAGCTGCGCCGGCTGGAGCGCACGCCGGAGGCGGCGGCCGAGAACGGCATGATCCGCAGCTACCTCGAATGGCTGACCGAACTGCCCTGGGCGGCGCCGACGCCGGCGGCCATCGACATCGCCGAGGCGCGCCGCATCCTCGACGAGGACCACTATGGCCTCGAGAAGATCAAGACCCGGATCCTGGAATACCTGGCGGTGCGCAAGCTCGCGCCCGAGGGCAAGGCCCCGATCCTGTGCTTCGTCGGCCCGCCAGGGGTCGGCAAGACCTCGCTCGGCCAGTCGATCGCCCGGGCCATGGGCCGCAAGTTCGTCCACGTCAGCCTGGGCGGGGTGCACGACGAGGCCGAGATCCGCGGTCACCGGCGCACCTACGTCGGCGCCCTGCCGGGCAACATCGTCCAGGCGATCCGCAAGACCGGCGCGCGCGACTGCGTGATGATGCTGGACGAGATCGACAAGATGGGCTCGGGGATCCACGGCGATCCGTCGGCGGCCATGCTCGAAGTCCTGGACCCCGAGCAGAATTCGACCTTCCGCGACAACTACCTGGCGGTCCCCTTCGACCTGTCGCGGGTGGTGTTCATCGCCACGGCCAATGCGCTGGACAACATTCCGGGCCCCTTGCGTGACCGCATGGAGATCATCGCGCTGGCCGGCTACACCGCCGGCGAGAAGCTGCAGATCGCCCGGCGCTATCTGATGCGGCGCCAGCTGGAGGCCAACGGTCTGAAGCCGGAGCAGGCGGAAATCGACGACGCGGCCCTGACCCGCATCATCGAGGCCTATACGCGCGAGGCCGGCGTCCGCTGGCTGGAGCGTGAGATGGGCCGGGCCCTGCGCCACGCGGCGATGCGGATCGCCGAGGGCGCCGACACCCATGTGCGGATCACCGAGGCCGACGTCGAGAAGGTGCTGGGTCCGCCCCGGTTCGAGAGCGAGATGGCCATGCGCACCGCCGTTCCCGGCGTCGCCACGGGCCTGGCCTGGACGCCGGTCGGCGGCGACATCCTGTTCATCGAGGCCGCCAAGACCCAGGGCCACGGCAAGCTGATCCTGACCGGCCAGCTCGGCGAGGTTATGCGCGAGAGCGCCCAGGCCGCGCTCAGCCTGGTCAAGACCCAGGCCCCGCAACTGGGGGTGGAGGCCGACGCGTTCGAGAAGAGCGACATCCACGTGCACGTCCCGGCGGGCGCGACGCCCAAGGACGGGCCCAGCGCGGGCGTCGCCATGTTCATCGCGCTGGCCTCGCTGTTCACCGGCCGCACCGTGCGCAGCGACACGGCCATGACCGGCGAGATCAGCCTGCGCGGCCTGGTGCTACCGGTGGGCGGGATCAAGGAGAAGGTGATCGCCGCCGCCGCGGCCGGCGTCACGCGGGTGATGCTGCCGGCGCGCAACCGTCGCGACTTCGAGGAGATCCCCGAGGATGCGCGAGCCAGGCTGGAATTCATCTGGTTGGAGCGGGTCGAGGACGCCGTCGCCGCGGCCCTCGAGCCCGCCCCACCGGTCGACGAGGCGGCGATGAGCGCCGTCAGCGGGCCGGGGGACTGAACATCCAACCCAGGCCGGCGGATCGGCGGCGCGCTTGACCCCGATCAAGGCGGCGGGACGGGCGTCGCGCCTATCCATGGATGTACAGCGCAAGCCGTCGCGCAGGCGGGAGGATCGCCGATGCAAGTTCCACTTCAGCTGGCCTTCGAAGGCGGTCTTGAGCCCAGCGCCGCCCTGCACGCGCGGATCGAGCGGGAAGCGGCGAAGCTGGAGCAGTTCAGCAACCGCATCACCGCCTGCCGCGTCGTCCTGATCGGGCGCAGCCACAATCGCCGCAAGGGCGACCTGTATCAGGTCCGGCTCCACATCAGCCTGCCGGGACGGGCCGACGTGGTGGTCGACCGCAACCCGCCGGCCGACCACGCCCACGAGGATCCCTATGTCGCCCTTCGCGACGCCTTCAACGCGGCGCGCCGCCAGTTGCAGGACCACGAGCGGCGCTTCGAGGGCAAGGTCAAGGCGCACGAGGCGCCGCCGCATGGCCGGATCGCCCGGCTGGTCCCCGAGCAGGACTACGGGATCATCGAGGCCGCCGACGGCCAGGAGATCTATTTCCACCGCAACGCCGTGGTCACCGGCGACTTCGACGCGCTGAAGCCGGGCGACGAGGTGCGCTTCGCCGAGTCCGAAGGCGACAAGGGTCCGCAAGCCTCCACTGTCCACAAGGTGGGAAAGTCCCACATCGTCACGCCGATCTGAGGCGCGGCGTTCCTCCGCCCGCGGACAGCTCGGCCACGATGCGCTCGTGCGTTCCTCGCTTCAGCGGATTGAACGCCATGGCTAGCGCGCAGATCGAGACGCCCAGCAGCGGCAAACCCACCATGATCGCCTTCATGCCGCTGAGCGCCTCGGGTTTGGTCTAGGCCCGCGCCGCGACCGGGTCGGCCGGCGCTATGCCGACGCGGTGCTGCTGGCGCAGGACGATCGGCGATGCGCCGTACCTGGCCTTGAAGGCGGTCGAGAAATTGCACTGGTGGCGGAAGCCGACGGCGGCGGCGATGTCCGAGATCGGCAGGTCGCTGGTGGTCACCAGCCGGTGGCCGAGCTCGATCTTGCACTGCTGGACGTATTCCGAGACGCTGACCCGGAACAGGCTCTTGAAGCCGTAGTAGAGCTTGTTGCGATTGATGCCCACGCGCTGGCAGAGGTTGGCGACGGTCGGCGGGCTGGCCAGGGTGTCGTCGAGGATCTGGCGCGCGGTGTGCAGCGCCTGGATGTCCCGGTCCGACAGCCGGACCTGCAGGGACTCGATGCTGTAGTCGTTCAGGAGCTGATCCAGCGCCAGGATCAGGAGCTCGTCCGCCTTGCGGGCCACATAGGCGCGGGCGAGGCCCCCGCGCGGGCGCAGGCCCCCGATCATGTTCGCCGTCAGGCTCTTGAGCGCGCCGACCAGCGGGAACGGGCGGTAGATGACGTCGTCCTCGCTGGGCGCCTCGCCAGTCAGCCTGAACGGTAGGTCGTCCAGGCCGATCCCCGCCAGGCGGGCGAGCCGGTCGGCCTTGCAGCAGACCGTCACCCACTGCAGGCGCGCGCCGGCCGGGACGGCCTCGACGATCAGCTGGCCCTGCGGCACGCGGATCACGCGCCAGGACGGGGTCCACTCCTGGACGTTGAACGAGGGCCCGAACGCCATGTCGATGTTGAGGTTGAGGCTGAAGTTCAGCCGGATCCAGTCGCCGTCGTAGACCTCGAACGTGCGCGCCTCGCGGAAGGCGCAGTCGAAGATCAGGACCCGCATCGCCTCGTCGCAGAAGTACTCGATCTCGCCGGCGCCGTCGTCGGCGTGCAGGCGGATGCGGCTGAGCGTGGCGCCGCCGCCCTCGTCGACGCTGGTCGCCGCCAGCTCGCTGAGGCCGGTCGTCTCGATCAGGTGGTCGATGTCCCCCCACCGGAACCTGTTGGCCATGCGATCGCCTCCGTGCGCTGACCACACGATAGCGCCATCGTCGCCGCAATCGGCGCCACCAAAGGAAATGCCCAGCCAAAAAGGCGAAATGTGACGACCAAAAGACTATGGCCGGTCCCCCGTGCACATTGGTGATTCTAAAGCCGGGGGAGCCTTCCATGCGTCGATCGCCGACGATTTCGTCTTGCCGCCTCAAGTCGGCGCTGCTGCTGGGCGCGGGCCTGGCCGTCTGGATGGCCCTGCCGCAGGCCGCGTCGGCCGCGACGGCGCCGGCCCAGGCCGCGCCAGGCGCCGGAACCGCCCAGGTCGAGGAGATCGTGGTCACCGCGCGCAAGGTCTCCGAGCGCCTGCAGGACGTTCCCGCCTCGGTCAGCGCGGTGACCGCCAAACAGCTCGCGGCGTCGGGCATCACCGACATCCAGGGCGTGGCCCGGTCGGTCCCGAACGTCTCGTTCAGCGGCGGCATCGCCGGCGCCATCCAGGGCCAGGTCGGCATCCGGGGCATCTCGACCCTGGTGCGCAACATCGGGGTGGAGTCGGGCGTCGGCTTCTACGTCGACGGCGTCTATCTGGGCCGCCCCGACAACTACAACCAGGAACTGATCGACATCGATCGGGTCGAGGTGCTGCGCGGCCCGCAAGGCACGCTGTTCGGCAAGAACACCTCGGCCGGCGTCATCACGATCGCGACCAAAAAGCCGGTGATGGGCGTGTGGGAGGAAGACGGCCACCTGTCCTACGGCAGCGGCAACGAAACCATCTTCCAGGCCAATGCAAACATCCCGATCAACGAGAAAATCGCGGCGCGGGTCTCAGGTTATATCCAGCATCGTGACGGTATCGTCTACGACCCCGCGCTCAACACGCATTTCGACGGGACCAACGATATGGGCTTCCGCGGCAAGCTGCTGTGGCAGCCGACCGACGATTTGGACATCTATTTCATCGGCTCCTACCAGCATACGCGCGACACCATGAATGTCGCGACTATCCGTTCCGCCGGGCCGGGCGGGCCGAACGTCAAAGGCTACTACGTGCCGTCCGGTCTGCCGCTTTTGTCGCCGGTACAGCAATACGCGCCCTATGGGATCAACTTCAGCAACGGCAATGAGGAGACCGCGGACCTGGCGCCGAGCGGGAACCGGTATCGGGTTCATGGCGGCTCGGTCGAGGCGACCTACCGGCTGGGCGACTATACGCTGACTTCGACTACCGGCTATCGGGTATTCGTCGGCAACCAGAACTACAGTTCCGACCTGATTCCGGCGAATGATCTCGACCAGAACTATCAGACCGAGCACGCCAACCAGCTGAGCCAGGAACTGCGCCTGGCGTCGCCGAAGGACCAGTTCGTCGATTATGTACTTGGCCTCTATTATTTTCACTCTGACATCAACGCGACGCAGATTCAGGCCGGTACGTTTGGCCTGCCCAACCTGCGCCTGTTCGGTCTTCCTTACGGGCCGATCTATTCCCAGATCGGCGGCCAGGCGCTTTACCACGATGACGACGAAAGCTACGCCGCATTCGGCCAGGCGACCGCCCATTTGACCGATCAGTTCCGCTTCATTCTGGGCGTCCGTTATACACATGACGAGGTCAATTCCACCTTCGCCACGGCGCACTATGCCGGCATCGACCCATTTCCTGGAGGCGGGCTGCTGCCGTCCGGCGAGAACGAAATCTCGCACAGCAACACATCGGTCCATACCGGCCTGCAATACGATTTTACCGACAGGGTCATGGCCTATGCGACCTTCTCGACCGGTTATAAGGGGCCGACTGTGTCGAACATTGCGGGCGAGGCCCGGCCGATCCAGCCGGAGACCTCGCGGGATTATGAGATCGGACTGAAATCGGAGTGGCTCGATCACCGCTTGGTGCTGAACCTGGCCGGCTTCTATGAGAAATATCACAACTTCCAGGCTCAGATTTTCGATACGTCGGTTACCCCATCCGTGTTCACGCTGGGAAATGCCGGCCGCCTGGAGTCAAAGGGGTTGGAGGGCGAGTTCACGGGCCGGATCGATCAGAATCTGACCGTATCGGGCGGTGTGACTTATGCGCTGAGTACCTACACGGACTTCACCAGCCAATGTTATGTCGGCCAGCCGGTTTCACTCGTACCGGGACAGGGCTGCTACAAGGACCCGGCGACCGGGGCCTATGCCGCCAACCTTAAAGGATATCCGCTGTCGCAGGCGCCGCGCTGGAGCTACACTTTGAACGCGACCTGGCGTCATCCGGTGATGGACGGTTATTCGATCGATGCTAACGCCAACTGGGTGTGGAAGAGCCAAGTTTATACGGTCGTGCCCGATCCCAACACGATCATCAGCTCCTACGGGTTGCTGGGCGTGAATGTGGGCTTGAGCCCCGACGATGGACCGTGGCGAGCCGCCGTCTTTGCCCGCAACCTGCTCGACCAGCGTTTCTACAACTCGGTCTTCCAGAACTTCTTCGATCCGGCCGGCTATGCCCAAGGCCCGGCGGTCGAGGCCCGCCGCACGATCGGCTTTACCGTCGACTTCAAGCTGGGCGACTGAGAGAAAAGGTCGACAGACGGATTTTCGCCACCTGCTTCGCCGCCGTGATCTAAATGTCTAGCCCAAGCGCACAATGCAGAGGGTTGGGATCGCTGCCCGCTAGCTGCCGTCGCAATTGTACGAGGAGGGAAATATGAAACGAAGCACCGCGGCGGCTTTGATTGCCGGCCTGGCGACGATCTGTCTGCTCGGCGGCCATGCTGCCTTGGCCGCTGCGTCCCCCGATGTGGTCGGCACGGACTCGGGCAAGGTTCAGGGGACCGCCGCCGGCGACGTCCTCTCCTTTAAGGGCATCCCCTTCGCGGCGCCTCCGGTCGGCGATTTGCGCTGGCGGCCGCCGGCTGCGGCAACGCATTGGGACAGCATCCGCCAAGCCACGGCCTATGGTCACGACTGCATGCAGAAGCCCATGCCGGGCGACTTGGCGCCAATCGGCGTCGAACCCGGCGAGGATTGTCTTTTCCTCAATGTCTGGCGTCCGGCCGCCGCTGCCACGGCCAAGCTTCCGGTCATGGTGTGGATCCATGGCGGCGGCTTCGTCAATGGCGGCTCTTCGCCTGCCGTCTATGACGGCAGCCAATTCGCGCGGCAGGGAATCGTCCTCGTCAGTTTCAATTATCGGCTCGGCCGCTTCGGCTTCTTCGCCCATCCGGCGCTTTCGCAAAAAAATCCCTCCGGACCTCTCGCCAATTACGGTCTGATGGATCAGATCGCGGCGCTTCAATGGGTCAAGCGCAACATTTCAGCCTTTGGCGGCGATACGCGCAACGTCACGGTCTTCGGCGAATCCGCCGGCGGCATATCGGTCCACGTGCTGGCGACCGCGCCCGCGGCGAAGGGTCTGTTCCAGAAGGCGATCGTCGAATCGGGCGGTGGGCGCGGCCTGGTCACTGGGCGACGGCATCTGCGGACTCAGGAGGCCGGCGAGCAGCCTTCCGCCGAGGCTGTTGGGCTCGCATTCGCCAAAAGCGTGGGTATCGAGGGCGAAGACGCCGCGGCCCTCGCCGCTTTGCGGCAACTTCCCGCCGAAAAGATCGTGAGCGGGCTCAATCTGGCCACCATGTTCGGCTCGGCGACCTTCGCAGGGCCGGTCATCGACGGCCAGATCGTGGTCGACGAGCCGGAAGCCCTCTATCGGGCCGGCAAGGCGGCCCATATCAAGCTCATGATCGGCGCCAACAACTTCGATATCGGGTTTTTCAAAGGGCACACTGTGGACGAACTCGTCGCGCCGTTCGGCGCGGCCGCCACGCAACAAGTCCTCAAGACATACGATCCCGACAATACGGGCAAGGTGAGCGCGATCGGTATGCGCATGGGTACCGACCAGACGATGATCGAGCCGGCGCGCTTTGTGGCGAAGACTTTATCCAGCCAGGGGCGTAGCGTTTACGAGTATCGTTTTTCCTATGTCGCCGACACCATGCGCCAGAAATATCCGGGCGCCATGCATGCGACCGAAATCCCGTTTGTCTTCGATACGCTGCATGCGCGCGACGGCGATAAAGTGACGCCGCAGGACGAAAAAGTCGCGCAATTGGCGAATGGCTATTGGGTGGCGTTCGCCAAGAGCGGCAATCCCAATGGGCAGGGGCGGCCCAAATGGCCGGCATATAACGCCTCTCACGATGAACTGCTCGAGTTCACGGTGGGCGGTGACGCAGTCGCCGAACCCGATCCGTGGAAGGCAAGACTCGATCTCACGGAAACGCGGTCCGACCAGAGTGCGAGTGTGAAGCCGGCGGGCGGTAAGTAAGCGGCGCAGCCCGTCAACGATCGACTATTCACGGATGGAGGATTCGATGCCGAGTTTCAGCAGACGCACTTTCCTAGGCTACAGCGCGGCGGCCGCCGGTCTGGGGTTTTGTGATCGAGGCGCATTCGCCGATCCCGGCGGATTTCCGGTGGGGCTTCAGCTCTATACTGTGGGCCAGGATTTGGAGAAGGATTTCGAGGGCACGATGCGCCGGATCGCCGAGATCGGTTATCGTCAGATCGAAGGGGGTCTCTCGATTGCCGGGCGCGACGCCAAGGCGATCGGCGGTCTCGCAAAGAGCCTCGATCTTGGCTGGCGCAGCATCCATACCAGCGTTCCCGAACTCCAGGGCGGCGCGCAGCGTATCTTCGACCAGGCGCGCGAGAACGGCATCGAATACGTCATCTGCGCGGCGCCCTGGGCCAAGGACCCATCGCGGATCAAGCCGCTCGATCCATCCGATCCACTGTTCAAAAGCGCCGGCAAATACGCGCCGTTCGTCAATATCTTGAACAACCTGACGCTCGACGATTGGAAATGGCTGGTCGATGTCTTCAACGAGACAGGCGTTAAAGCCAAGGCGGCCGGGCTTACCTTCGGCTATCACAATCATAATTTCGAGTTCAAAAAAATCGACGGGGTCATGCCGTACGATTTGCTGATCGAAAAAACCGATCCGCAATATGTGTCCTTTGAGCTTGACTGCGGCTGGATGGTCAGCGCCGGCTTCGATCCGGTCGCCTACTTGTCGAAACATCCAGATCGGTATCGGCTTCTACACATCAAGGATTTGGCCCCGAATCAGCCCGCGGGCGGTATCCTCACAACGGAAGTCGGGAGCGGGACGATCGATTGGCGCAAGATATTCATCGCCGCGAAGAAGACCAAGGTCACCGGCTATTATGTCGAGCAGGAACCGCCTTATGAGCGTCCGCCGCTGGAATCCGCGCGGATCAGCTACGACTACCTGCACAGACTGACGATATGATCGTTTCCCCGCCCGAGTTGCGCATGACCGCGGCAGAGGGCGACCGGCGGCTGTTCGCGACCTGCTTCGCCGCGATCGTCGCGACATCCTTCTGCTTTATCCTTCGCGCGCTGGTCGTCGACGATTGGGGACGCGAATTCGCGTTGTCTCAAACGCAAAAGGGGGAGTTGCTTGGCGTCGGCCTTTGGCCGTTCTCGATTTCGATCGTGCTTCTGAGTTTGCTGATCGACCGCATCGGCTTCCGCGTGACGCTCTGGTTCGCGGCCGGGTGCCACCTCGCGGGGCTTGCGGTCCTGCTGACGGCCCACGGCTATTGGTCGCTCTATATCGGCACCTTCGCGATGGCGCTCGGCAACGGCGCCGTCGAGGCGGCGGCCAACCCTCTGATCGCGACCCTCTACAGTCACGATAAGGCAAAGTGGCTCAACCGCCTGCATGCCGGATGGCCGGCCGGACTGATCCTTGGCGGGCTTCTGGCGCTGGCGGCGGGCGCCGAGACCGGATGGCGGCTCAAATGCGCGCTGCTGGTGATCCCGGTGCTGACATATGTGATGCTTTTGATCGGACGGCGTTTCCCGATGAGCGAACGGGTCGCGGCCGGCGTATCATACAAGGTGATGCTGGCGGAGGTAGGGTTCGTGAGCGCCGCTATAATTGCTTTGCTGATAATGCTCGAGATCGGGCGGATCGCCGGCCTGTCGATGACGGCGGAGATCGTCGTCGTCGCCGCGATGACGGTTGCCTACGCCGTCTTTGCGCGTTCGGCCGGGCGGCCGCTCTATATCATCCTCTTGCTGATCATGATCCCGCTGGCGATCACGGAACTCAGCACCGACAGTTGGATTTCGTCGCTGATGGAACCGGAGATGGACCGCGTCGGCCTGCAGACGGGGTGGGTGCTCGTTTACACTTCGGCGATTGTGTTCGTTGTCAGAATCTTCGCGGGATCGCTCATCCATTGGCTGAAGCCGCTGCCGGTCCTGGCTATCGCATCCGCGTTCGCGGCCGCCGGCCTTTATATGCTGTCCGGCGCCGCAGGCCTCAGCCTGCTTGCCGCCGCGACGCTCTATGGGATCGGCAAGAGCTTCTTCTGGGCCACCAGCCTCGGCCTGTGCTCGGAGCAGTTCCCAAGAGGCGGGGCTGTCGCGATCAACACGGTCGCGGGCGCGGGGATGCTGGCTGCCGGGATTATTGGCTCCGTCATGCTGGGCGCGGCGCAGGATCGGGCGACCGACGCGGCGCTGACCGATCATGACGCGCGATACCGGACCCATCTGGCCGAAACCTACCTGACGCAAAGCAAGACGAGCATCTTCGGCAGTTACCGGGCCCTCGACCCCGCCAGGATCGCGGCGGGTGATCGCGCCGACCAAGAGCTGGTCGCTTCTATCAAGGCCGCCAGCAAGAAAGAGGCGCTGCGGGATGTCGCGAAGCTGCCGTTGGTCATGCTGGCTGCCTATCTGTGCCTGATCGTGTTCTTCCGCAGTCGCGGCGGCTATCGGTCGGTCCTGCTTGCCCCTGCGGCCCCGGCGGAATGACGCGCGTTCCACCTCTTCGCCTGGCGATGGTCGGCGGCGGGCCAGGGTCGTTCATCGGTCCGGTCCACCGCATGGCGGCCGAGTTGGACGGCGCGTTCGAACTGGTCGCGGGCGCGTTCAGCCGCGATCGGCAAAGATCGATCGCCGCGGCGGACCGTTATGGCGTTGCGACCGACCGCGCCTATGCCGATTATCGCCAGATGATCGCGGCTGAGCACGATCGCCCGGACGGCGCGGAAGTGGTTGCCGTCGTCACGCCCAATCACCTGCATTTTCCCGTCGCGCAGGCGGCACTTGCCGCCGGCATCCATGTCATCAGCGACAAGCCGGCGACTGCGACGCTCGCCGAGGCGTTGGCGCTTCAGGTGATGATCGACCGCGCCGGCGTTCGCTATGGGCTCTCCTACACTTATACCGGCTATCCCATGGTGCGGGAGGCGCGGGAGCTTTGTTGTGGAGGAGAACTCGGCGCCATTCGCAAGGTCGTGGTCGAATACTCGCAAGGATGGCTTTCTCACGCCATCGAGCGGGCGGGCGATCGCCAGGCTGCGTGGCGTGCCGATCCGGAACAGGCAGGCGTGGGCGGCTGCATCGGCGACATCGGCGTGCATGCCTTCAACATCGCCGAGTTCGTCAGTGGCCGGCAAGTCGCTGAGCTTTGTGCCGATCTTTCGAGCGTGGTTCCCGGACGCGCGCTGGATGACGACTGCAATATGCTGCTCCGCTTCGACAACGGCGCGCCCGGCGTGCTGATTGCGTCGCAGATCGCCGCCGGAGACCGAAACGGCCTCAGGCTCAGGGTCTATGGCGAACGCGGCAATCTCGACTGGTCGCATGAGAACCCGCAGATTCTGACGGTGAACTGGGCGGACAGGCCAACCGAGATACTTCATGCCGGCGCGCCATATCTCAGACGCGGCGCGACTCGCGATTCTCGTCTGCCGTCGGGTCATCCGGAGGGTTTCATCGAGGCTTTCGCCAATATCTATCGAGACTTCGCCGATGACATCCGAGCGGGTGGGGATCGTGGAGAATCGCTCGTCCCGGGAATCGAGGCCGGCATTCGGGGCGTGGCATTCGTCGAATGCGCGGTTGCGGCCAGCCGGGCCCGCGCCGGCTGGGTTAAGCTGGACTGGTCAGGGGCATGAGCACGTGAGAACGATCCAAGGACCGGGCATATTTCTGGCCCAATTCGCGAGCGCGACGCCGCCATTCGACCGGTTGGAGACGATAGCCGATTGGGCCGCCGAATTCGGCTACGTGGGGATACAGCTACCGACTACGACCAGCCTGTTCGACCTCGAACGGGCTGCCGCGAGCAAAACATATTGCGACGACGTGGCCGGCATGCTGGCCGCGAAGGGACTCGTCATCACCGAGCTGTCGACGCACCTGCAGGGGCAGCTTGTGGCGGTGCATCCAGCCTATGACGCGCTGTTCGACGGCTTTGCGCCGGCTTCGGTGCACGGCAACGTAACGGCGCGCCAAGCTTGGGCGACGGACCAGCTGAAGCTCGCCGCCAAGGCCAGCGGCAACCTCGGCCTCAAATCCCACGTGACGTTCTCGGGCGCTCTGCTGTGGAGTTACTTCTACCCCTGGCCGCAGCGGCCGGCCGGGCTGTTGGACGAAGGTTTCGCCAGGCTGGGTCAGCTCTGGCGCCCGATTCTGGATGCCTTCGACGAGGCTGGCGTCGATCTCTGCTATGAAATCCATCCGGGCGAAGACTTGCATGACGGTGTAACGTTCGAGCGGTTCCTGGATGCGGTTGGCGGCCATCCCCGCGCCAATATCCTCTACGATCCCAGCCATCTGCTGCTCCAGCAGCTCGACTATCTGGCGTTCATCGATCTTTATCACGATCGCATTCGCGCCTTTCACGTCAAGGATGCCGAATTTCGGCCGAATGGCAGATCGGGCGTCTATGGCGGTTACCAGGATTGGATCGATCGCCCCGGCCGCTTTCGCTCGCTCGGGGACGGCCAGATCGACTTTCGGGCCATCTTCTCGAAGCTCGCGCAATATGACTACGCCGGCTGGGCGGTGCTTGAATGGGAGTGCTGCCTGAAGCACCCCGAGGACGGAGCCCGCGAGGGCGCGCCCTTTATCCGGGACAGCATCATCCGCGTCACCGATCGCGCCTTCGATGATTTCGCGAACGCAGGTGTCGATGCCGGCCTCATCGGACGCATCCTCGACGGCAAGCCGTAAAACCCTTCGGGCTTTGCTACCAAAGGGATCGAAGTGGGGGGATTTTGATGAATTATTGTGATAAAACCCTTGACATATGTTCTGTGATAAACTATATCCGTTCCCATGGACGGAACGAACACATCCGACGGTAAGGTCGCCAGCGAGCCGCCCTCGCCCTTTTTGGGCGAGCTGCAGGATCGCCAGGCCGATATCGTCGCCGGCGCCGAGCCGTGGAACGATCCGCGCGAACAACGCCGCGCGGAACGCCGGCGCGACCTGGAAATCTCCCGCACAATCTCCGTCGAGACCGGGGTCCGCCTCAACGAGGCGATGGCCGGCAGAATCCAGTCCTGGCAATGCCCCCTGTTCAAGAACATGAAGGACCCGGTCGTCTCGCTGGCCAAGCTCAACACCTCCATCGTGCAGATCGTGCTGTGCGAGGAACGGGTGGACGAGACCGACGAGGAAC
>JARLIQ010000035.1 GCA_031291645.1 Caulobacteraceae bacterium
CTACTCGCGCGGCTATAAGGGCGGCGGCTTCAACACGCCCTGCCAGGCCCAGCTCGGCTCGGCATCGGTCGGCGCGACCTGCGGCTATTCGCTGACCTACCAGCCGGAGTTCATCACCGCCTACGAGATCGGGACCAAGAACACCCTGCTCGGCGGCACCCTGATGCTGAACGCCGACGCCTTCTACTACGACTACAGCAACTACCAGATTTCGGAGATCGTCGCGGAATCGTCGGTCAACCAGAACATCAACGCCAAGATCTACGGCGTCGAGTTCGAAGGCGTCTATTCGCCGATCCGCAACCTGACCTTCAACGCCAACGTGGGCTACCTGCACACCGAGATTACCGGCGGCAGTTCGGTCGACAGCCTGAACATGACGAACGGCAACTCAGACTATACCTTGTTGAAGACGCAGGGCGGTTCGAACTGCATTGTCAACTCGGGCGGTCTGGCGACGCTGCTGGCGTCCAGCTCCGATGCGCTGGGCGGACCGCTGCTCACTCAGATTTGCAATTTCACCGGCGCGACCAGCAATGATCGCGGCACGACGGCGCAATCCAACTATATCTACTTCCTGACGCATGACCTGGGCACGGGTAACAACCTCAGCCAGGGCGCTGCGACGTACCTGGCGAATGGCCTGTTCAACTACACCTCTGGTTCGAACTGCTCGATCGACGGCTGCGCCGAGAACCTGAAGGGCAAGCAACTGCCGAACTCGCCGAACTGGACCATCTCCATCGGCGCCCAGTACGTGTGGGAGCTGGAGGACGATTGGCGGGCCACCCTGCGCGGCGACTACTACTGGCAGGATCAGAGCTACGCCCGGATCTACAACGCGTCCAACGACCTCTTGAAGTCCTGGTCGAACGTGAACGCCACCCTGACCTTCGCCAAGAAGGACTGGGGCTTCACCGGACAGCTCTGGGTCAAGAACGCCTTCAACAGCCAGCCGATCACCGACACTTACGTGACCGACGCCACCTCGGGTCTGTTCACCAACACCTTCACCCTCGACCCGCGGACCTTCGGCATCACCCTGACGAAGGATTTCTAGGTCTGAGACGCTGAAACCAAACGGGGCGCGGCTCGCGCCGCGCCCCCCAGGCGTTCGGGCCTTTACGGCCCCTCCCTGCTCCCACCTCTGGGATCACTGGCCGCGCCCCTCGGGGTGCGGTCTCTTTTTTGGGCGACGCCAGCCCCAAGGACCAGCGCCGCCGTCGATCAGTCTGCACTGACGATGGGGGCTTGCGACTGCAAACCACAAACCCGCGTCAATTTGTCTCAACCACGTCGCCGCTCGGCAACATCAAGGCCGGTTCAGTAAACTTCGAAAAGACCGGCGCCGCCCATGCCGCCGCCGATGCACATGGTCACCACCACGTGCTTGGCGCCCCGACGCTTGCCTTCCATCAGGACGTGGCCCGTACAGCGCGCGCCGGTCATGCCGTAGGGATGGCCGATCGAGATCGAGCCGCCGTTGACGTTGTACTTCTCCGGATCGATGCCCAGGGTGTCGCGGCAATACAAGCATTGCGAGGCGAAGGCCTCGTTCAGCTCCCACAGATCGATGTCGTCGACCTTCAGCCCGTGGCGCTCGAGCAGCCGGGGCACGGCGAACACCGGCCCGATGCCCATTTCGTCCGGCGCGCAGCCGGCCACGGCCCAGCCCTTGAACGCGCCCATCGGCTGAAGCCCGCGCCGTTCGGCTTCCTTGGCCTCCATGATCACTACCGCCGCCGCGCCGTCCGAGAGCTGCGAGGCGTTGCCGGCGGTGACGAAGTTGCCCGGCCCCCTGACCGGCTGCAGCTTGGCCAGGCCCTCCAGGGTCGTGTCGGGGCGGTTGCATTCGTCGTGGTCGACGACGTAGTCGACGATGCTCTCTTCCTTGGTTTCCTTGTTGACCACCTTCATCTTGGTCGGCAGCGGGACGATCTCGTCCTTGAACTTGTCGGACTGTTGAGCGGCGGCGGTCCGACGTTGGGATTCCAGCGCGTATTCGTCCTGGTATTCGCGCGCGATGTTGTAGCGCTTGGCCACGACGTCCGCGGTGTCGATCATCGGCATCCAGATGTCCGGATACGCCTCGGTCAGCCGCGGGTCCGCACCGCCGCCGGGCGGTCCGCCCGGCAGGCTCAGCTGCTCGACCCCGCCGGCCACGACCACGTTGGCGCCGTCGTCGGTGACGTAGCGCGACGCCATGGCGATCGACTGCAGGCCGGACGAGCAGAACCGGTTGATGGTGACGCCCGAGGTGGTGATCGGCAGGCCCGCCAGCAGCGAGGCCAGACGGCTGAGGTTGCCGGAACCCGCGCCGACGTTGCCGGTGAAACAGTCCTCGACCGCCTCCTTCTCGACCCCCGAACGCTCGACGGCGTTCGAGATGGCGTGGCCCATCATGGTCATGGCGGGGGTGATATTGAACCCGCCGCGCCCGGACTTGGCCATGCCCGTGCGGGCGTACGAGACGATGACAGCTTCACGCATCCTGGTTCTCCCTGAGGTTTATCTTTTACTTTGGCCCGGCGCCTGAGGCCCGGCAAGTTGGTCAGGCCGCCTGGGCGATGGTCCGGTGCGCCTCTGCGGCGATCTCGAACGAGCGCACCCGCGCGGCATGGTCGAAGATCTGGGCCGTGACCATCAGCTCATCCGCCCCGGTTCGGGCGATGAAGGCCGAAAGCCCGTTGCGCACCGTCTCGGCCGAGCCGACCACCGCGCAGGACAGCGCCTGGTCCAACATCGTCCTGGCCATCGGGTCGAGCCGGCTGTCCATGTCGTCGACCGGAGGCGGCAAGGGGCCCGGCCGGCCGGTTCGCAGATTCACGAAGGCCTGCTGGACCGAGCTGAACAGGCGCCGCGCCTCGGCGTCGGTGTCGGCGGCCGAAACGTTCAGCCCCGCCATCACATAGGGCCGCTCCAGGTGCTGGGAGGGCCTGAACCGTTCGCGGTAGAGGGCCAGCGCCCGGTCGAGCTCGGCCGGGGCGAAGTGCGAGGCGAAGGCGAACGGCAGGCCCAGAAGGGCGGCGAGCTGGGCGCCGAACAGGCTGGAGCCCAAGATCCAGATCGGAACCTCGGTCCCCTGGCCCGGCACGGCCCGCACCGCCTGGCCCGGCTGGGCCGGGGCGAGGTAGCGCATCAGTTCGACCACGTCCTGCGGAAAGGCGTCGACGTCCGCGGCCAGGTTGCGGCGCAGCGCATGGGCGGTCATCTGGTCCGTCCCAGGCGCCCGGCCGAGGCCGAGGTCGATCCGGCCCGGATAGAGGGTCGCCAGGGTGCCGAACTGTTCGGCCACCATCAGGGGCGCGTGGTTGGGCAGCATGATGCCGCCGGCGCCCACGCGGATCGTCGAGGTGCCCCCGGCGACGTATCCGATCACCACCGCGGTCGCCGCGCTGGCCACGCCCGGCATGTTGTGGTGTTCGGCCACCCAGAAGCGGCGATAGCCCAGCCGCTCGGCGTTGCGGGCGAGGTCCAGGCTGTTGTGCAGGGCCTGGCCGGCGTCGCCGCCTTGAACGATCGGCGACAGGTCGAGGACGGAGAGTTGGGTCATGAGCTGAATATAGGTGCGAAAAGGCGGCTCGCCCGCCTTGATTTCCCAGTCAGGCCTGTTGCAGACGAAGGCGGCGCGCCATGGTCGGTCGGACGGGCGTCACAGGAGACGACGAGCATGGCGGACTGGGTGCTGGGCGTGATCGGCGGCTCCGGTCTCTATGACATCGCAGGCTTGTCCGAGCGGCGCTGGGTCAAGATCGAAACGCCCTGGGGCGATCCTTCGGACGAACTCCTGACCGGCGAGCTGGACGGGGTGCGCCTGGTCTTCCTGCCCCGCCACGGGCGCGGCCACAGGCTGTCGCCGACGGCGGTGAACGCCCGGGCCAACATCGCGGCGCTGAAGATCGCCGGCTGCACCGACGTCCTGTCGCTCTCGGCCGTCGGCTCGCTGCGTGAGGACCTGCCGCCCGGGACCTTCGTCGTCGTCGACCAGTTCGTCGACCGCACCTTCGCCCGCGAGAAGAGCTTCTTCGGCGAGGGGCTGGTCGCCCATGTCTCGATGGCCCACCCCACCTGTCCGCGCCTGTCCGGCTGGGCCGCCGAGGCCGGGCGCGAGGCTGGCGCCAAGGTGGTCGAGGGCGGCGCCTACATCGCCATCGAGGGTCCGCACTTCTCGACCCGCGCCGAGAGCAACATCTATCGCTCCTGGGGATGCGACGTGATCGGCATGACCAACATGCCCGAGGCCAAGCTCGCCCGGGAGGCCGAGCTGCCCTACGCCTCCGTGGCCATGGTCACCGACTATGACTGCTGGAAGGAGGACGAGGCCCATGTCGAGGTCGACCAGATCCTCGCCTGCCTGAACGACAACGCCGCCAAGGCCCGCGATCTCGTCCGTCACCTCGCCGGCCGGCTTGCGGGCCCGCGCGAGCCCTCCCCGATCGACACCGCGCTGGACGCGGCGATCATCACCGCTCCCGAGGCGCGCGACCCCGCCATGGTCGAGCGGCTCAACGCCATCGTCGCCAGAGCCCTGCGGGGCTGAGCCCACCCCGCCACGCCCTCCATAGCCAAAGGCCCGCCATGAACCTCAAGGACGCCATCCGCACCATTCCCGACTATCCCAAGCCGGGGATCATGTTCCGCGACATCACCACCCTCCTGGGCAACGCGGGGGCGTTCCGCAAGGCCGTGGACGAACTGGTCCAGCCGTTCGCCGGCCGCAAGATCGACAAGGTGGCGGGCATCGAGGCGCGCGGCTTCATCCTGGGCGGCGCGGTCGCCCACCAGCTGTCGGCCGGCTTCATCCCCCTGCGCAAGAAGGGCAAGCTGCCCCATCGCACCATGGCGGTCGAATACGCCCTGGAATACGGCGTCGACGTGATGGAGATGCACCTGGACGCGGTCGTCGCGGGCGAACGTGTGATGCTGGTCGACGACCTGATCGCCACGGGCGGCACGGCGATCGCCGCGGTCGAGCTGCTGCGCAAGGGCGGGGCCGAAGTCGTGGCCGCGGCCTTCGCCGTCGACCTGCCCGAGCTGGGCGGCGCCGAGAAGCTGAAGGCCATCGGCGTGCCAGTCTCGACCCTGGTGGCCTTCGAAGGGCACTGAAGGCGGCGGGTCAGCCGCCCGCGACGAACCCCATCGCCTCTTCGGCCAGCGCCAGCCAGCGTTCGGCCGCGGCCGGCGTGGCCAGCACCCATTCTTTCATCGGCCGGCCCTTGCCCGCGTCGAACGGCTTGCCGTCGCCGCAGGTGATCAGGGCCGCCACGCGCGCGGACGGCAGCTTGAGCAGCAGGTCGTCATGGCGCAGCATGGCGAACAGCCGGCCTTGGACCATCAACCCGCCGGCGCCAAAGCCCTTCAACCCCGAGCGCGACACGCCGGGCTGGTTGGCGAGCGCCTCGGTGATCGCCGCGTAACGCGCCTGTCCCTCGCTCCCCATGAGCAACCTCCCTGGCTAGGTCGAGCGTACGGTCCCCGCCCCCGGGTCGAAAGCCGGATTGCGGCGCAGCCCGCTTTCGATCATCGGAAGACATCATCTCATGATAGGTCCGCCCCAGCCGTGAAAGCCAACCGCCTCCTGCCGGACGCGCTCAGCCATTCCCTCGGCTGGCTGCGTTCTCAGAATCCGACTGCGCGGCGCCGGCGGGCGCGGCTGAGGGCCAGGCGAGCCTGGCGGATGGCGGTGATCGTCGCCGCCTCCATCTGCGCAGGCGCCGCCGCGGTGGGATTCGCCAAGCTGTGCGATCAGGGGATCGAGTTGCAGCGGCGCCTGGCGGACGTTTCTCCGTGGGCCGCCCTGGTCCTCCTGCCGGTCGGGCTGGTGGTGGCGACCTGGCTCACCCGCGAGATCGCTCCTGAGGCCGCCGGCAGCGGCATTCCCCAGGTGATCGCCGCGTCCGAGGAAAGCGGGCCGAGCGGCCGGTCCGACCCGCGGATTTCGCTGCGCACCGTAGGCTTCAAGGTGCTGGCGGCGGCCTTCCTCTTGCTGTGCGGCGCATCGATCGGGCGCGAGGGCCCAACCGTGCAGGTGACCGCGGCGATCGTCTTCGCCCTGACCTCCGGCCTCCGGGGCGGCCCGAGCCGCCGGGCGCTGCTGGTCGCCGGCGGCGCGGCGGGTGTCGCCGCGGCGTTCAACACCCCGATCGCCGGAGTGGTGTTCGCCGTGGAGGAGATCGCCAAGGGTTTCGACCGGCGTTCGAACTCGATCATCATCCTGGTCGTCGTCGCCTCCGGAGCGGCGGCCTACGCACTGTCGGGGAACTACGCCTATTTCGGCGAGATGCGCGGCCAGGCGAACCTCGCGTCCGTATGGGTCGCCGCCCCCATCCTGGGCGCGCTGTGCGGTCTGGTCGGCGGCGCCTTCTCACGCGTCCTGGCCGCCGCCATCGGCCCCAAGGCCACGCCGATCACCCGGTTCAAGGCCAGGCGGCCACTGGTGTTCGCCGGACTCTGCGGCCTGGCCGCCATGGTCGCGGCCCTCGCCTCCCACGGCCTCAGCTATGGCGCGGGCTATGCCGAGGCCAAGTCGCTGTTCGAGGGGCATCCAGGGCGGGGCCTCGTGCTGGCGGCCTCGAAATGGGTGGCGACCCTTGCGGCGTCGGCGTCGGGGGCGCCGGGCGGCTTGTTTGCGCCCTCGCTGGCCACCGGCGCCGGCATCGGCTCGGCCTTCGCCCGTATCGCGCCCTGGCTGGTCTCATCGCGCGACATGACCGTGCTGGGCATGGCCGCCTATCTGGCCGGGGTGGTCCAGGCGCCCCTGACCAGCGCCGTCATCCTGATGGAGATGACCCGTGATCCGGCCCTGGTGGGTCCGCTGATGCTGGCCACCCTGACGGCGCGCGCGGTCTCGGGCCGGGTGATGGACGAGCCGATCTATCATCTGCTGGCCATGACCTGGCGGCGACGGCCAACGGCGGCCCAGCAATCGACGCTCGCCGATTGACGCTTAGGAAGTCCGCCTCGACACTGCGGCCCAAGCCGCAGCGGGAGCCCATGGACCGGATCGATCGTCAGTTCACCGCCGAGACCGCGCGAACGGCCCTGGTGATCATCGCCGTGGTGGTCTCGGGGGCCGCCTTCTATTGGCTCAGCGCCATACTGACGCCGCTCGCGCTCGCCCTGTTCCTGATGGTCATGATCGACGGCTTCACCCGGGTGCTGAAGCGGCGCGCGCCGTGGCTGCCGAGGAGGGCCGACCTACCGGTCGCGATCGGGGTGTCGCTGATCCTGTTCTGCGTGGCGGCCTATGTGATGGCCGAGAACGCCCGCGGCTTCGCCGTGCAACTGGTGACCTACTCGCCCAAGCTGGACGCCGCTATCGCCAAGCTGGCCGGCGCCGTCGGGGTGGCCGTGCCGCCGACCCTGGGCCAGATCCTCAGTTCGCTCAGCCCGACCGCCTTCGTCGGGCGTGTCGCCGACGGACTGCGCGGCTTCGCCACCGACGCGGTGCTGGTGCTGATCTACCTCGGCTTTCTCCTGGCCTCGCGCCAAGGCTTCCAGCGCAAGGCCGGCGCCCTGTTCGTCAGTCCGGGCGAGCGCCACCACGCGGCCGAGCTCTTCCTGCGCATCCGCAACGCCATCGAACAGTACGTCTGGATCCAGGTGGTCGCCTGCGGGATGATCGCGCTGGCGTCCTGGGCGGTGATGGCGGCGCTCGGCCTCGACGACGCCCTGTTCTGGGCCTTCGCCATCTTCATCGTCGGCTTCATCCCGATCATCGGCGGCGCGGTGGGCATACTGGCGCCGCCCCTGTTCGCGCTGGTCCAGTTCGACGGCTGGTGGCGCGCGGCGGCGATGCTGGCCTGCCTGCAGGTGATCAACTTCATCGTCGGCAACATCATCTACCCGCGCATGCAGGGCAAAAGCCTGAACCTCGACCCGGTCGCCGTGCTGCTGTCGCTGGCCTTCTGGGGCGCGATCTGGGGCCTGCCGGGGATGTTCCTGTCGACCCCGCTGACCGTGACGGCCATGGTGATCCTGGCCCAGTTCCGCAGCACCCACTGGATCGCCGTGCTGCTGTCCAGCGACGGCGAGCCCCTGGGCGAGCGCCCGGTTCCCGCCGGCGAACTCGCAGCCGTCGACGCGGCCGAGACGCTCACGGAGGCTTGATCGCGAAATATTGCGGTCAGGGACTGGAAACCGGCGCCTTGGCGCCTATCTCAGGTCGGTCCGAGACCTCCCCTGCTCGGACCGGGTGAGCGGCGCCTCTGACCACGCGGCGCTGCGCCCAAGCGAAGCGATCCCGCCGTTTCCCCCCGCGGCGGGACCCGCGCCGCCGGAGCAATCTCCGGCGGCGTTTCGCTTTTCCGGGCGCCGGCTTTCTCTCGCTCCCAGCAGCCCCCGACCGCAGCTCTGCGTCCCTTGATCGCCACCTCCAGGCGACTGCGCCCAAGAATCCGGCGCACGGGCGGTTGAACCGCCATCGCAAGAGACTAGTTTCCCGCCATTCCCGGCATAGGAGGTCTCATGCGTGCGGACACAGCGATCCTGGTCCCCGCTGGCGACGCGCTGGCGGAGGCGTTCGCCGGTAGCCTTGGCCACGCCGGTGGCGCGGCGGACCTGACCGAGGCCGAAGCGGTCTTCCTGGCCCAGATGCGTGAGGACTACGTCCCCGAGGAGCTTCCCGGGACGACGCTGGCCGACCTCGCCGCCAATCTCGCCGACTTCTGGCGCTTCGCCGGCCGCAGGGCCCAGCCGGGCCCAGCGATGCAGATCGTCGAGGCCATCGGCGGCGACGGCCGGATCGACCGGCTGGACATCGTCCAGGATGATTCGCCCTTCCTCGTGGACAGCGTGATGGCCGAGATCGCCGACGCCGGCGTGTTGGTGCGCGCCATGTTCCACGGCATGGTCGACGTCGCCCGCGACCATGCGGGCCGCCGCATCGCCGACGGGCCATCGAAGCGGGAATCGACGATCCAGGTGATGCTGGACGGCCTGGACGCCGACCGCGCCGCGGACCTGGTCTCGCGGCTGGAGGCCACCCTGGCCGACGTGCGCCTGGCCGTCGGCGACTATCCCGCGATGCTGGCCCTGATGGACCGGGCGCTCGAAGACATCCAGGCCGCGGCGCCCAGGGTCACGTCGCAGGCGCTGCAGGAATACGTGACCTTCCTGCGCTGGGTTCGCGACAACCACTTCATCTTCCTGGGCGCGCGGGTCTACGACTACCCACGCACGCCGGACGGTGGCTATGCGCCGGACGAGCCGCTGTATCAGCCCGAGGACAGTCTCGGCGTGCTGCGCGATCCCAGCCGGGCCGTGCTGCGCCGCGCGAGCGAGCCGGCCGTGCTCAATTCCCAGCTCCGCCGCCACCTGGAGGAGGACCCGCCGCTGGTGGTGGCCAAGTCCAACCTGCTCTCGCACGTCCACCGGCGCGGCTACATGGACTATGTGGGGGTGCGCCGCTACGGCGAGGACGGCAAGCCGGCCGGAGAGATCCGCTTCGTCGGCCTGTTCACCTCCGAGGCCTACGACACGCCCGTGCAGGACGTGCCGCTGCT
Organism: Caulobacteraceae bacterium; assembly: GCA_031291645.1. GTDB lineage: Bacteria > Pseudomonadota > Alphaproteobacteria > Caulobacterales > Caulobacteraceae > Poindextera. The sequence continues at coordinate 9,504 of JARLIQ010000035.1, forward strand.
GCGCCGCAAGGTCGCCTACGTGCTCGAGCACACCAACAAGACCCCGGGCGGACACAGCGACCGGCGGCTGCGCAACATCCTGGCCAACTACCCCCGCGACGAGCTGTTCCAGACCGGCGAGGACGACCTGCTGCGCATCGCGCTGGGCATCGTCCACCTGAACGACCGCCCGCGCGTGCGGCTGTTCGCGCGCATGGACCCGTTCGACCGTTTCCTCTCGGTCCAGCTCTATGTGCCGCTCGAGAGCTACGACAGCAGCCTGATCAGCCGCGCCGGGGCGGTGCTGGCCGAGGCGTTCGAGGGGCGGATCGTCGCCGCCCATCCCAGCCTCACCGCCGGCTCGCTGGCCCGGGTCCACTACATCGTCGGGGTCACCCCCGGCGCCCATCCGCAGCCGCCGATCGAGGCGCTGGAGGCGCGGATCGCCGAGGTCGCCCGCACCTGGCCGAGCCGGCTGGAAGCGGCCCTGCGGGCCGAGCCGGCGACCAGCGGCCGGGTGGGCGAGCTTTTGCCCGCCTACCGCTCGGCCTTCCCGCCGGGCTATCAGGACCTCTACGACGCCGCGGAGGCCTTGCGCGACATCGAGGTAATCGAGGCGCTGGCGCCGGGCGAGCCGGCCCAGGTCCGCGCCTTCCGGCGCGACAGCGACTCGCCACGCCGCTTCCGCTTCAAGCTCTACTGTCCGGGCCAGGCGGCGCCGCTCGCCGCGGTTCTGCCGATCCTCGAGGACATGGGCCTGGAAGCCCTGGTCGAAGAGGGCTTCCCGATCCGCCGCGCCGGCCTGGAGGGCGTCGCCGCGCCGATCTGGGTGCATGAATTCATCCTGGAGGACGAGCGCGGGGAAACCCTAGAGTTCAGCACCATCAAGGCGCCGTTCGAGGCCGCCTTCCTGGCTGTCTGGACCGGCCGCACCGAGAGCGACGGCTTCAATCGGCTGGTGCTGGAGCTGGCCGTTTCCTGGCGCGAGGCGGCGCTGATGCGGGCCTTCGCGCGCTATCGCCAACAGTCCGGCATGGACCCGTCCCAGGCGGTGCAGGAAGCCGCCCTGCGCGACAACCCCGCCGTCTCGCGGCTGATCCTCGAACTGTTCAGGACCAAGTTCGACCCGGAGGCGGGCGGCGATCGCGAGACGCGGCTGGAGCGGGCCAAGGCGCTGGACGGCGAGATCGTCGAGGCCTTGCGCGCGGTGGACAGCCTGGACGCCGACCGGGTCTTGCGGCGCATCGGCCGCCTGGCCCTGGCCCTGGTGCGCACCAACTACTACCAGCCCGGCCCGGACGGCGCGCCCAAGCCCTACATCAGCTTCAAGCTCGCTTCGCGGGACCTGGACGACCTGCCGGCGCCCAAGCCGTTCCGCGAGATCTTCGTCTGGGCGCCCCATGTCGAGGGCGTGCACCTGCGCTTCGGCCCGGTGGCGCGAGGCGGCCTGCGCTGGTCGGACCGGCGCGACGATTTCCGCACCGAGATCCTCGGCCTGGTGAAGGCCCAGCAGGTCAAGAACGCGGTGATCGTGCCGGTGGGCTCGAAGGGCGGCTTCTATCCAAAGCAGCTGCCGCGCGGCGGCGCGCCGGAGGCCGTGCAAGCCGAGGCGATCCGGGCCTATCGCACCTTCCTCTGCGGGCTTCTGGACCTGACGGACAACCTCTCGCCCGCCGGCCAGGTGATCCCGCCCGAAGGCGTGGTGGTGCTGGACCGGGACGATCCGTACCTGGTCGTCGCCGCCGACAAGGGCACGGCGAGCTTCTCCGACATCGCCAACGGCGTGGCCGAGGACTACGGCTTCTGGCTGGGCGACGCCTTCGCCTCGGGCGGGTCGGCCGGCTACGACCACAAGGTCATGGGCATCACCGCCCGCGGCGCCTGGGAGGCGGTCAAGCGCCACTTCCGCGAACTGGGCAAGGACATCCAGACCCAGCCGTTCACGGTCATCGGCGTCGGCGACATGTCCGGCGACGTGTTCGGCAACGGCATGCTGCTTTCCGAGCAGACCCGGCTCGTGGCGGCCTTCGACCACCGCCACGTCTTCATCGACCCGGATCCGGACCCGGCCGCCTCCTTCGCCGAGCGCAAGCGCCTGTTCGAGCTGCCGCGCTCGTCCTGGGACGATTACGACCGGGGGCTGATCTCCAAGGGCGGCGGCGTCTTCGCCCGCACGCTCAAGTCCGTCTCGCTGAGCCCCGAGATCCGCGCCCTGCTGGACCTGACGGACGAGGCGCTGACTCCGGCCGAGCTGATCCACGCCATACTGAAGGCGCGCGCCGAGCTGCTCTACCTGGGCGGCGTCGGCACCTATGTGAAGGCGCCCTCCGAGAGCCATGCGGACGTGGGCGACAAGGCCAACGACCTGGTGCGGATCGACGCGACCGAGCTGCGCTGCAGGGTCGTCGGCGAGGGCGCGAACCTCGGCGTCACCCAGGCCGGGCGCATCGCCTTCGCCCGCGCCGGGGGGCGGATCGACACCGACGCCATCGACAACTCCGCCGGGGTCGACACCTCGGACCACGAGGTGAACATCAAGATCCTGACCGGTATGGCCGAGCGCGCGGGCGAGCTTAGCCGCAAGCGCCGCGACCGGCTGCTGCAGTCGATGACCGACGACGTCGCGGGCCTGGTGCTGCAGCACAACTACGACCAGACCCTGGCATTGAGCCTGCTGGAGCGGGACGCGCCGGCCGAACTGGGCCAGCAGGCGCGGTTCATGGCCGACCTGGAGGCCCGCGGGCGGCTGGACCGGCAGGTCGAGGGCCTGCCCGACGCGGCGGCCATCGCCGAACTGACCCAGGCCGGCGCCGGCCTGACCCGGCCGGAGCTGGCGGTGCTTCTGGCCTATGGCAAGCTCGACCTCGACGCCGACATCGTCTCCAGCGGCGCCCCGGACGATCCGTACTTCGAGGGCGCGCTCGAGCACTACTTCCCCCACGCCCTCCGCCGCTTCGAAGACGAGATGAAGCGGCACCGGCTGCGGCGGGAGATCATCTCGACCGTGGTCTGCAACGACATCGTCAACATCTGCGGCCCGACCTTCGCCGGACGGCTCAAGGCCGCGGCCGACGCCGACACCGCGGCCCTGGTCACCGGACACCAGGCGGCCAAGCAGGTCCTGCGGATCGACCAGCACTGGTCGGCGATCGCCGCGCTCGACGGCCAGGTCCCGGCGACCGCCCAGATGGCGATGTTCGCAGAACTGTCGGCGGTGTTGCGCGCCACCACCTACTGGATGACCCGGCGCGCCGGCCACAAGGGCGCGGGCGCCTTCCTGGGCCGAGCGATCAAGCGCACCGGAACCGGGCGCGCGAACTCGCCGATCCGTCAGCTGATCGACGCCTATCGGCCAGCCGCGGGAACGCTGATGAAGGCCGGTGCGACGATCCTGTCGCCCATCGAGCAGGCGGCCGTCGAACAACGGACCAGGGCCTTCGTCGCGGCGGGCGCGCCCGAAGACCTGGCGGCCGACGTCGCCCTGCTCCGACCACTGATCACCGCCGCGGACATCGGCGACCTGGCCAGCCTGACCGACCGGCCGGTGGAGTCCGTCGCGCGGCTCTACCACCAGGCCGGGGCCGCCTTCGGCTTCGACCAGTTGCGCGCGGCCGCAGCAGGCCTGGCCACCGGCGACGACTTCGAGCGCCTAGCCCTGCGCCGGCTCGTCGAGGACATGCTGCAGGAGCAGTCGGCCGTGACCCGGGCGATGCTCAAGCATGCCCGTGCGTTCAAGACCAACGAAGAGGCGCAGGCCCTGGTCGCCGACTGGTCGGCCGGCCACGAACTGCAGGCCGCGGCCGCGCGCGCCACGATCCAGGCGATCGAGGCGGCAGGCGAGCCATGGAGTTTCGCCAAGCTGACGATCGTCAACGCCGCGCTGCGCGAACTGGCGGTCGCGGCCCGGTAGCCCCGGCGCATTTTTCGCTTCGCCTCTACGGCCAAGCCGTGCACGGTCGGCCGCGTCTGCGGATGGAATCATCCGTGGCGCCGGCCGGGCCGCGGGTCCGGCGATGGCTGCAACGGCGGCGTCAGACCGCCTTCGGGAATGGGAGAGAACCAATGCATCCGCTCGTCGCGCTCGTCACGCTTCTGGCCCTGGTGCTGTTCATGTGGATGACCGTCCGCGTGGCCTCGGCCAGAACGCGCTGCGGCGTGCCGGCGCCGGCCACCAGCGGCCATCCCGAGTTCGAGCGTCATTTCCGCGTCCAGGCCAACACCCTGGAGGGGTTGATCGTCTCCCTGCCGGCGCTGTGGCTGTTCGCCCTGTTCGTCGGCAACGACTATGTCGCAGCTGGCCTCGGCCTGGTGTGGGTCGTCGGCCGGGTGATCTACATGCTGGGCTACGCCAAGGCGGCCGAGAGCCGGGGGCCTGGCTACGGCATCCAGGCGCTGGCCCAGGCGGTCCTGCTGTTCGGCGCTCTGGGCTTCGTTGTCTGGCGGCTGCTCAGGCCAGGTTTCTGAACCGCCAAACGCCGGACATACAAGGGACAAGCTTTGCTGCTCTTTTTGCGCTGGAGCAAACGCCCGGTCAAAGGTTGGTGTATTCTGACGCCGAGGGATTAGCGAAGGCGTCAAAGGAGGCGCACGCATGAAGAAATGGATGATCGCCGCAGCGGCCGTCGTCGCGCTCGGCGGCTTGGCCGGCTGCGAGACGGCTACGCCCTACCAACCGTTGAAGGCGGGCGCGACCGACGCCGGCGGCTACAGCGAGACCAAGGTCGAGCAGGACCGCTGGCGGGTCACCTTCCGCGGCAACAGCATGACGTCGCGCGAGACGGTGGAGACCTACCTGCTCTATCGCGCGGCCGAGCTGACCGTGAACCAGGGCTACGACTGGTTCGAAACCGTCCAGCGCCAGACCGACAAGCACTCGGAAACCTACGTCGATCCGGTGGGGCCCTACGGCCCGGGCTGGAGCCCCTATTGGCGCTACTACGGCCGCGGCTATGGCTGGCGTGGCTGGGACCCCTATTGGGGCGATCCCTTCTGGGCCGACCGCGTCGATATCCAGAGCGTCGAGCGCTACGAGACCTCGGCCGAGATCATCATGCACCATGGCCCCAAGCCGGCGGACGACAAGCATGCGTTCGACGCGCGTCAGGTGCTGACCAACCTGGCCAGCAAGATCGTCAAGCCGAGCTGATCGTCTCGGCCTTCCCTGGAAAAATTGCGGCGGAGCCTCGCGGGGCCCCGCCGCTTTTTTTGCTTAACGCGGAGCCATGCGGATCGCGCCGTCCAGACGGACGTGCTCACCGTTGAAATAGCCGTTGGTGATCATCTGCAGCGCCAGCGAGGCGTATTCCGGCGCTTCGCCCAGGCGCTTGGGGAAGGGCACCGAGGCGCCCAGAGCGGCCTTCACGGACTCAGGCGCGCCCTGCATCAGGGGGGTGTTGAAGATGCCGGGCAGGATAGTGTTCACCCGGATGCCGTCGCCGGCCAGGTCACGGGCAATCGGCAGGGTCATGCCGACGATGCCGCCCTTGGAGGCCGAATAGGCCGCCTGGCCCATCTGGCCGTCGACCGCCGCGACCGAAGCGGTGTTGACGATGGCCCCGCGCTCGCCGTCGATCGGCTCCAGGTCCAGCATGCCCTTGGCCGACTTGGCGATGCAGCGGAAGGTGCCGACGAGGTTGATCTGGATGATGAAGTTGAACGCATCCAGCGGGAAATGCTTGGCTTCGCCAGTCTGCTTGTCGCGGCTGGCGGTCTTGATCGCATTGCCGGTGCCGGCGCAGTTGACCAGGATCCGCTCCTGGCCATGGGCCGCGCGGGCCTTGGCGAAGGCGGCGTCCACGTCTTCTTCAGACGTCACATTGCATTTGCAGAACACGCCGCCGACGTCCTTGGCGACGGCTTCGCCCTTGGCTTCGTTCATGTCGAAGACGGCGACCTTGACGCCGTGGGCGGCCAGGGCGCGAACCGTGGCCTCGCCGAGGCCGGAGGCCCCGCCGGTGACAATGGCTGAAATGGAAGAGTCGAGTTTCATGGGCGGAGATCCTCCTGGCGCATTTAAATGTCGCGTCCGATAGGTTTGAATGTCGCGATGGTGTGGGATTTAGCCGGGATGTGCGCGGACTCCAACGCTGACCCAACGGCGCCCTGGCGAGGCGCGCCGACGCGGGCCGGCCATGAGCGCTGAGACAACGCTCGGCGCCGTCTCGGGAGCCGCCAGCGCCGCCTACGGTTTTTGGCTGCTGCGTCGGCCCGTTTCGGCCGGCCGCACCCTGGTCAAGGTCACGCCCGTCGCCAGCCTGGCGGTGATGGCCTATCTGGCCGGCGCCCCCCTGCCGCTGACCGCCGCCCTGGTCCTGAGCGCCGTCGGCGACGGCTTCCTGGCCGGCGACGCGGAACGCTGGCTGCCCGCGGGCCTGTCGGCCTTCCTGCTGGCCCATGTCAGCTACATCTGGCTGTTCGTGCATGACGGCGGCGGCCGGGCGGCCCTGATCGCCGAGCCCGTGCGCACCTTGGGCGTCGCGGCGGCCTTCGCCGTGGCGGTGACGATGCTGGCCTGGCTCTGGCGTTCGCTGGGGTCGTTGCGCGGCGCGGTGCTGGTCTATGTCGCCGCCATCTGCCTGATGGCCGCAGCCAGCTTCACCCTGCCGCATCGCCTGTGGCCGGCCATGCTCGGCGCCTCGGCCTTCGTGGCGTCCGACGGCCTGCTCTCGGCCGAACTGTTCAAGGGGCTGAAGGCGCGCTGGGTCACCCATTCGGTCTGGTGGCTGTATTACGCCGCCCAGGCGCTGATCACCTGGGCCTATCTCAGATAAGCGCGCGCCATGGTCACCGCCCTGAGAACCCAAGGCCTGAAGAGCGCGCTCGCCGGCCCCTTCGACGTCAGCGTCGAGCACGGCTGTTGCATCGGGATCACCGGTCCGTCCGGCGCGGGCAAGAGCCTGTTCCTGCGCATGATCGCCGACCTCGACCCCAACGAGGGCGAGGTCTGGCTGGACGGCAAGCCGCGCTCGGGTTTCGCCGCGCCGGCCTGGCGGCGGCAGGTGGTCTATGTGCCCGCCGAGTCCGGCTGGTGGGCCGACGCCATCGCCGCCCACTTCCGCAAGGACCAGCTCGGCCAGGCCCAGGCCCTGGCGGAACGACTGGGGCTGCCCGCGGGCATCCTGGGTGAGCAGGTCTCGCGGCTTTCGACCGGCGAGCGCCAGCGGCTGTCGTTGATCCGGGCGCTGACGGCCGCCTCGCCGGTGCTGCTTCTGGACGAGCCGACCAGCGCCTTGGACCAGGCCGGGGTCGAGCGGATCGAGGCCATCCTGCGCGAGCGGATGGCGGCCGGCGTCGCCGTCGTCCTGGTCACCCACGATCCGGTCCAGGCCATGCGCCTCGCCGACCAGCGCTTCACCATGGCGGCCGGACGCCTGGAGGCCGCCGCATGAACACCGTCATCTCGCTGACCCCGCGCGACCTGCTGGTCGCCTCCAGCCTGATCGTGCTGGACGCGATCCTCTCGCTGGTCCTCCAGCTCAACCTGCACCGCCAGATCGTTATCGCCAGCCTGCGGATGGTGCTCCAGCTGCTCCTGATCGGCTACGTCCTCAAGCTGATCTTCGCGCTGAACAACCCGGCGGTGACCCTGCTGCTGATCCTGATCATGGTCCTGATCGCCGCGCGCGAGACCGCGGCCCGGCCGGAGCGGCGATTCAAGGGCTGGACCACGCTGGGCATCGGCGCGGCCAGCGTCGCCAGCGCCACGCTGATCACCGCCCTCTTCGCCCTGACCACCGCGCTGCGCCCGCACCCCTGGTACGCGCCGCGCTATGCGGTGCCGCTGGCCGGCATCCTGCTGGGCAACATCCTCAACGCCACCAGCCTGTCGCTCGACAGCCTGCTGGGCTCCATCGCCCGGGAGAGACCCGCGGTCGAGGCGCGCCTGACCCTGGGCGCGACCTATTGGGAGGCGGCGACGCCGTTCGTGCGCGGCGCCATCCGGCGCGGCCTGGTGCCGATCATCAACCAGATGTCGGCTTCGGGCGTGGTCACCCTGCCCGGCATCATGACCGGTCAGATCCTGGCCGGGCTCGATCCGATGGAGGCGGTGAAGTACCAGATCCTGCTGATGTTCCTGCTCTCGGGCGGCAGCGGCCTGGCGGCGGCGGGCGCGGCCTACCTGGCCGCCTGGGGCCTGACCGATGATCGCCAGCGCCTGCGGCTGGACCGGCTGGCTCAGGCCCGGGCGGGCTGAAGCGCGCGAAGGGGCGAGCGCGCGCGCAGCGGCGAGAGCGCCGCCGCCAACGCCGCGGCGGCCAGCGGCAAGGTCCAGACCACCCGCGCCTCATAGCGGCCATAGAGGGTCGAGAGCACGCCGCAGACGACGCCGTTGGCCAGCACCCCGACCAGGATCAGGCCGAACAGAAGCACGGCGCGCGAGGCGTCATCTCCGACGCCGACGGCCCGCGGGCGTCCCGCCAGCCACGCGGCCGCGACGAGCGAGGCCAGGAGGACAGCCGACTGCGCGGTCCAGAACGGCGCCAGCGGCCAGCCTTCGCGGAAGGCCAGCGTCCGCCTGAGCCTCGCCGCCACGGCCGGCGGAACGCGGCTGGTCAACGAGGCGCGGAGCGACGGCTTGTAGTTGAAGTCGGACAGGTCGGTGTCGACCGTCTGCAGGGCGGCGTTGCGGGCGGACGCGGCCGCCTGCTGAAGCGGATAGGCGCGCACCGCGGCGAGGGCGAAGCGGGCCTGCTCATCCCCGAGGGCGCGGCGCTCGGCGCTGGAGGCGGCCTCGAACACCCCCTGGCGGCCCTGGCCCCACAGGAAGTCGTCGACGCCCATCGGGAAGCGGTCGGCGAAGCGGCAGGCGACGAACTGTCCGCCGCAGCGCTCCTGGGCGTAGCGGGTCCCGGGCCCGTCCGCGACCACGCGAGCGGTCAGAAACGGCGGCATCACCGGCGGGCGGCCGGCAGTGTGCTCGACCATCTTGGTGAAGGCGAAATCGCCGCCGACAGCGCAGGCGAGCGCGAGGGCGCAGGCGGCGAGGCCGGGTCCGGGGCTTGGCGCGCCGCGGCTGACCAGCCGCCAGCCGCCGCCGACTGCGGCCAGGGCCAGCAACACCGGTGCGAACGAAGTGTGCGCCATGGCGGCGAAGGCGGTCATCGCGGCCAGCGCCACGCCGTCCAGCGCCTTCAGCCGGCCGGACAGGGCGAACAGCGACGCCGCCGCGCCGATCCCGACCCCGACCCAGATGTCGGGCATCAGGAAGGAGACGAAGAAGGGCGCGGGCGTCGCCAGGGCGAGGAGCGCGATCACGCCTGCGTAGGCGCGCAGACTGACGATGCGCAGCGCGCGCAGGATGATCTCGGCCAGCCAGGCGACGCCCAGGCCCTGCACGAAGACGGTCAGCCAGAAGCCGCCGGTCAGCGCGCCGAGATAGGCCAGGACGCCGTAATAGATCGACCGCCCGGCCAGCACCTCGTTGTCGTTGTAGGAAGCGACGCGCGCGCCCGCAGGCGCGGGGGTTCGGCGCTGGTCGACCGAACCGGGATCGAACTTCGCCCAGGCGGTCGCAAAGCGCGGGCCGGCCAGCTTCATCACCGCGACGTCCGGGCCGCGCACATAGCCGATGGTGTC
>JARLIQ010000003.1 GCA_031291645.1 Caulobacteraceae bacterium
GCCGCCCCAGCGGTCGGTGCGCCGGTTGATCTCGGGCGAGAGGAACTGGCAGAGCACATAGCCGTGGGCGCCGTGGATCTCGACCCCGTCGAACCCGGCCCGCTCGGCCCGCACCGCCGCGGCGATGAAGTCCTCGGCCAGCTGTTCGACCTCGGCCTCGGTCAGGCCCCGCGCGCCGGTCTCCTCGTTGTCCGACGGGCAGTGCGGCTTCTCGCCGATCAGCCCCTCGGGCGAGCGCATGCCGGCGTGGTGCAGCTGGACCACGGCCAGGCTGCCGGCGGCCTTGATCGCGGCGGCCAGGCGGGTGAGGCCTGGAAGGTGAACGTCGGAGAAGACGCCGAGCTGGCCCGGAAAGCCCTGGCCGACGCGCTGGACGTGGGCCGCGCAGGTCATGGTCAGGCCGAAGCCGCCCTTGGCCCGCATCGTCAGCCAGTGGAACTCGTCGTCCGACAAGGTCCCGTCGGGATGGCTCTGCAGGTTGGTCAGCGGGGCCAGCATGAAGCGGTTCTTCATGGCGGGGCCGTGGGCGAAGCTGAGCGGCTCGAACAGGCTGGGCAAGTCTCTGACCTCGAATGGGCGCGGCGCGGAAAGCTCAGCCGTCATATTGCGGGTGACGCAAGGGGCGGCAAGGTCGTCTCGGGGCCGTCTCAGGGCCGTTTGTGGATCGGGTCGACCCAGGCGACGGCCTGCGGCGGCTCGACCGGGGCTATGTCGAGGTTGACCACCACGGCCTCACCGCCGCTGCGCACCAGGACGCACTCCAGCGCCTCGTCGTCGGAGGCGTTGATCTCCTGGTGCGGCACGAAGGGCGGGACATAGATGAAGTCGCCCGGCCCGGCCTCGGCGACGAACTCCAGCGCCTCGCCCCAGCGCATGCGCGCGCGGCCCCTGAGCACATAGATGACGCTCTCCAGCGCCCCGTGATGGTGGGCGCCGGTCCTGGCCCCGGCGTGGATCACCACGGTCCCGGCCCACAGCTTCTCGGCGCCCACGCGGGCGAAGTTGATCGCCGCGGCCCGGTCCATGCCGGGCGTCTGGGCGGTGTTGGGATCGAGCCGGTCGCCAGGGATCACCCGTACGCCGCTGTCCCGCCAGTGGTGGTGGTCGTCGTGGTCGTGGCTCATGGACCCAAGATAGGTTCGCGGACCCGCGTCGGCCAGCGCTTGACCTCGGCGCCGGCATTCGCCACAGGCGGGCCATGAACATCCTCCTCGTCGGCTCGGGCGGGCGCGAGCATGCGCTGGCCTGGAAGATCGCCCAGTCGCCCCGCCTGACCCGCCTGGTCTGCGCCCCCGGCAACCCCGGTATGGCCGCCCAGGGCGAGCTTCGGGCCGTCAAGGCGACCGATGTTGCGGGGCTGGTGGCCCTCGCGCGGGAGATCGCGGCGGATCTGGTCGTGATCGGCCCGGAATCGGCGGTCGAGGCCGGGCTGGCCGACGCCCTGGCCCAGGCGGGAATCGCTTGCTTCGGCCCCAGCAAGGCGGCCGGCCAGCTCGAATCCTCCAAGGCCTTCACCAAGGCCTTCTGCGACCGGCACGACATGCCCACGGCGGCCTACGGCGCCTTCGAGGCGCCCGAGCCGGCCAAGGCCTTCCTCGCCCGCTTCTCCGCGCCCTATGTGATTAAGGCCGACGGCCTGGCGGCGGGCAAGGGGGTGGTGATCGCCGAGAGCCGGGCGCAGGCCGAGCTTGCGATCGACGACATGCTGGGCGGCGGCTTCGGCGGGGCCGGCGCGCGCGTGGTGATCGAGGAGTTCATGGCCGGCGAGGAGGCCTCGCTGTTCGCCCTCGGCGACGGGCGCACCGCCATGCTGTTCGGCGCGGCCCAGGACCACAAGCGCGCCTTCGACGGCGACCAGGGCCCCAACACCGGCGGCATGGGGACCTATTCCCCCGCTCCGGTGATGACCCCGTCGCGGCTGGAGGCGGCGCGGGCGCGGCTGATCGAGCCGGCCTTGGCCGGCATCGCGGCCGAGGGCGCGCCCTATCACGGGGTGCTCTACGCCGGGCTGATGATCGACGGCGAGGCGGTGCGGCTCGTCGAGTTCAACGCCCGCTTCGGCGATCCGGAGTGCCAGGTGCTGATGCTGCGGCTGGCGGACGACATCGTGCCCTACCTCTACGCCGCCGCAACCGGCGGCCTGGCCGGCTTGGCCGAGCCCACCTGGAAGCCGCAGTCGGCGATCTGCGTGGTGCTGGCCGCGCGCGGCTATCCCGAGGCGCCGGTGTCGGGGACGGTGATCCGGGGCGCCGAACAGGACTTCGGCGATCAGGTGGTGGTCTTCCACGCCGGCACCGCGCTGCGCGAGGACGGGGCGCTGGTCGCCGCGGGCGGGCGGGTGCTTAACGTCTGCGCGCTCGGCGCCGACCTGGCCGAGGCGCGCGAGCGGGCCTACGCCGCCATCGCCCGGATCGACTGGCCCGAGGGCTTCCACCGCACCGACATCGGCTGGCGCGCCCTCTGAACGCGGCGGGACGCTGGCGGCTTTGCACGCCCGGATGCGGTCGCTAGAGTAAAATCAAACAAGCGTACGAGGGAAACGTCATGGCCGAGGTCGACGCCGCCGAACAACAGCGGGAACAGCTGAACACCGGGACCAAGCCGGTCGCCGAAAGCCACCGGTTCGACGAGGCGAAGCTGGCCGCCTGGATGCAGGCCAACGTCGAGGGCTATCAGGGGCCGCTGGAGGTGCGCCAGTTCAAGGGCGGCCAGTCCAACCCGACCTACCAGCTCGTCACCCCGACCCGGAAATACGTCATGCGGCGCAAGCCGCCGGGCAAGCTGCTGCCCTCCGCCCACGCGGTCGACCGCGAGTTCCGGGTGATCAGCGCCCTTCATCCGACCGGCTTTCCGGTCGCCCGGCCCTATGGCCTGTGCGTCGACGAGGACGTCATCGGCACCATGTTCTACGTGATGGACATGGTCGAGGGCCGGATCCTGTGGGACCAGAGCCTGCCGGCCTACGAGCCGGCCGAGCGGCGGGCGATCTACATGGCCCAGCTCAAGACCCTCGCCGACCTGCACAACACCGACTACGTCAAGGTCGGCCTGTCGGACTTCGGCCGGCCGGGCAACTATTTCGCCCGCCAGATCGACCGCTGGACCAAGCAGTACAAGGCCTCGGAGACCGAACGGCACGAGGAGATCGAGCGGCTGATCGAATGGCTGCCCCGCACCGTGCCGGACGACGAGCAGACCTCGATCGTCCACGGCGACTACCGGCTGGACAACATGGTGCTGCACGCGACCGAGCCGCGGGTGATCGCCGTGCTGGACTGGGAGCTGTCGACCCTGGGCAATCCGCTGGCCGACTTCACCTACCTCCTGATGAACTGGAACACCGGCTCGATCGCCGCGATCCCGGACCTGGAGGCCCACGGCATCCCGACGGTCGAGGAGTATGTGGACGAGTACTGCCGGCTGACCGGTCGCTCGGGCCTGCCGGACCTGAACTGGTACTTCGCCTACAACGCCTTCCGCCTGGCCGGCATCCTGCAGGGCATCGTCGGCCGCGTGCGCGACGGCACCGCCAACAGCCCGCAGGCCCTGGCCACCGCCGAGCGCATCCCGCTGCTGGCCAAGACCGCCTGGTCGTTCGCGCAGAAGGCGGGCGCGCGGTAGGCGGCGGTCGCTGTCGGCTCACCGGGCTGGCGGCGGCGCCTCGGAGGCCAGCGGCGCGAGCGATCGCGCGGGGTCGAACATCTGCAGCGGCTGGATCGTGACGGCGACCGCGCCGTGGGCGCTCTGCGGCGGACGCCAGCAGACCTGGCGGAACATCGAATCCGGGCTGTCGCCCATCATGACGTCCGCGCGCCAGACGGTCCCCCATTTCGGGCTTTGCGAGATGACCGTCGTCACGGTCTTCCAATGGCCCCGATTGGCCAGGCCGTGGGCGCCGGCCGCGCACTGGGCGGCCACGCCGGACGGGTCGGCCGCCAGCCGCGTTTCCGCTCCCGGATCGCCGGGCGGCGCCAGCAGATCGCCGTCGGGCGCCGCCGGTCCCTCTGACTGCTCGGCCTTCTCGAAGCGGGTCCAGGTCCGATATGCCCGTTGCAGGCGCATGCAGAGGGCGGGCGGGTCCGGCGCCACGGTCGGGGCGGGAAGGTCCGGCGGCGCGTCGCCGGCCGAGGCGCTCACCCTGATGGGCCTGCCGCCGATCCCGGTCACGACGAAGCTGCTGGTCCGCCGCGCCGCGTCGAACACGATCCTGCACAGGCCCGGCGTCACGCGATCGGTCTGCAGCGAAGCGCCGTCGAGGCTGAAGACCGCCCCGTCGCCCGTGCGCATGGCGCCGTGCGGGCCGCCCGGCCGCGCGTCGGCGGACACCACCGCCTGGATCTCACGCTCGGCCTGCGGCCGAGGCGGCGTCGCCGCGCCCGGCCACAGCATGACAAAAAACGGCATCCGCGCCCCCGGCCCGTGCGACGCCGAGCCGTCTCGTCGTTCGCAATCTGGAACAGACCATGAACTCTGGCGGTCTGTCGAGAGGGCTATTTGGTGAAACTCATCTCGCTCCAGTAGTCGTCGCCGACGAAGACGCGGTACTTGTCGAAGCCGGACACCGCCTCGTCGCTCTGGCCCTTGGACACCAGGCCGTAGACTTCTTTTTCCACCGCCTGGTCGCGGGCCTGGTCGGCCTCGAGCAGCGCCATGTCGGGGATGTGCTCGACCAGCAGCACATTGCCCTGGCCGTCGGCCGGGTTGATCTTCACCATGATCTGGAAGCTGTCGATCAGGCCGTGTTTCTGGGCGACTTGTTCGCCGGGAAGCCAGACCTTCTTCAGTCCGGTCAGGTAGTCGTCGATGTGACTTGGATCGACCTTGACCGTGGTCACATGCCAGACGCCCTTGTGCGGCGCGTAATCGACATAGGGTTCGGCGGCGACGGCCCCGGCGCACAGCGCAGAGCCCA